>OZ245887.1:875000-1583096 GCA_965229545.1 Candidatus Megaera sp. | reverse complement strand
TGAACCAGCACCAATAACGGTAATCGGAAACCTCTTATTATTCTCTTTTAAAAAAGTTTTTAGATCATCTATATCTTCTGGCTTAAAAAACATATCTGCATTACCTCCAACTTTAAGCCAAGTTAGGTGTTTCAGATTATAATTCTGCTTAAGTACCCCTCGAATACCCTGAAAATTCATAAAACTAACTTTTATTAGCAAATTTATCAGGTAATTGCCAGGCCCAAGAGGAAATACTGCCTGCACCCATCATAACTATCAAATCGCCGCTATTAGCATCAGACTTAATGATTTCTGAAATATCCTCGTGATTTTCTATAAATTCTGGCCTTGCACCTAATTTTACCATTTCCGTAATCAAAGCCTGTGAGGTTACACCATTAATCGGCATTTCCCCTGCCCCATAAATATCCAATATATATAATTTATCACTATCTGAGAAGCATGTGGTAAAATCGTGAAATAGATCTTTAATTCTCGAATATCTATGAGGCTGGAAAATAGCAATAACCCTGCTTTTTCTTTTTTCTGCTATGGATTTTGCAGTAGCAAGCGTTGCCTTTATCTCTACCGGATGATGAGCATAATCATCTATGATTTCTGCTCCATTATATTCACAAACTTTGGTAAAACGCCTCTTAATGCCTGCAAAATGTTTAAATCCATTTTTAATAGCTTTAATACCAAAATCAAGTTCTACACCAATAGCAATAGCTGCAAGAGAATTAAGCACATTATGTTTACCAGGAGTAGGTATAGAAATCTGCTCTATTGTTGTTGTGCCTAATACATTTGGTAAATTTATATCCACATCAAACTAGATGAAGAAATATCTGATTTAATATTGTAAGCTCTAATATTAGCATCTGGTGATTCAATACCGTAAGTAATTATCCGGCGTTCTTTAACATGGCTAGATATTTCCCTTACAACAGGATGGTCTATACACAAAACAGCAAAGCCATAAAATGGCAGGTTAGTAATAAAACTCTTAAAAGCAGAAACCAAATTTGTAAAATCTTTATAGAAGTCCATATGCTCAGGATCAATATTGGTTATTACTGCAATAGTAGATGGAATTTTGATAAAGGTCGCATCTGATTCATCAGCTTCGGCGATCAAATAGTCGCTTTTGCCGATATAGGCATTAGTCATTCTCCGGTTAATAATCCCACCGTTTATAACAGTAGGAGCAAGACCGGCTGATTCAAACATACAGGCAATAAGTGAAGTGGTAGTGGTTTTTCCGTGGGAGCCAGAAACCGCAATAGAACATTTAAGTCTCATAAGTTCCGCTAGCATTTCTGCCCTTTTAATCACTGGGATCTTTTTCTCTATAGCTTCTTTAATTTCAGGATTATCATTATTGATAGCTGATGACACTATCACATAAGACACATTTGTTATATTGCTTGCATCATGACCGATAAAAACTTGAATCCCCATATCTGCAAGCCTTTTAGTATTATTACTCGCAGATAAATCCGACCCTTGAACTTTATAACCAAGATTATACATAACCTCGGCAATACCGCTCATTCCTATGCCCCCGATCCCGATAAAATGGATAACTTCAAGAGTGCCATTATTTCTTTTGGTCTCTAATAATAACATTTCATTTCAATAAATTACAAATTGCCGTCATTCTACTCAGTTAACAAAGCAAAAGCAAGAAGGATTAGCCAGATAATTTCTGCTTGCAGATATACGTTAAACAAGGCTATACTTTTTCAGGTTTTATCAAAAATCCTTACATAAAGTATTACTAACCCAATACTGCCATTAATTCATCCCACTCTCTTTTGCTCATACCACTTGATTCTTGATCTACCTGTTCTCCTTTAAGCATCTTCCGAATGATCTCGAGACCGGTTTTCGAGACACTTGCTCCACTTTTTCTATGTTCAATAAAGGCTTCATAAACAAAAGGAACCCAAGCCTTTACTATATCAAGCATTACTTCTGCATAAACTCTAATTTCATATTGGGCATGAGGATCGGCTCGTAAAGCCAGAAAATGAAGCAAATTATGTAAATTGATTTTCCAATACCACTCTGTATAATGGTTTAAGGTTAAGTTTATCCGTGCTAGCTCCCTAGTGATACCTACATTGTTTTCATCAATTATATTACCCTGATCATCTTGATTCATCATAGCGATATAATTCTTGTAACATCTTAAGGAATCTTCTTTAATAGTAGCAAGAACTCTTAAAGCGATATCTTCTGGTAAAATCTCACTGCTCCTGCCTTGTTTATTTGTAGAAGATTGAGGAGTAAGGTTATGTATGTCTGGTAAATAAAATTCATTGCTAAGTATTGAATATCTAGCAGAATATTCATTAACACTGGCAGTCCGGTGACGAATCCACTGCCTTGCAATAAAAATAGGTAATTTAATGTGGAACTTTATATCGCACATTTCAAACGGAGTAGTGTGACGATGTCTCATTAGATAATTTATTAACCCTTTATCTTGTAAACTCTTCTTTGTTCCTCTCCCGTAAGAAACCCTTGCTGCCTGAACTACCGCACTATCATCCCCCATATAGTCAACTACTCTTACAAATCCATGATCAAGTACTTTTATCGGTTTATATAGCATCTCCTCAAGAGCAGGCACAGTTGCTCTTTTTGTAGTATTTTTGATTTGTAATACTTCGTTTAGTTCAGCTTGATCAGACATGTTTTATACCTTATAATGTTTACGATACGATAATCAATTTATTAACAACTGGTTCCCCTTAAATAACCAGATAATTTGATGGCTCCTTTTATAGAAATTTCTTGTCAAAGTGAGATATTATCAATTAAATCGGTTTCTAGTAAATGACTTTTTTAATAAATAAACATAAATGGTTTTTCTTATTATATCCCTAATAATAGGGTTGCTCGCTTTTGGTGCCCTGATGGCAGCAGGTGAGACATCTATAACGGCTTCGGCTCCGGGAAAATTACATAAATTAAAATCAGATGGTAACAAAAGAGCTACTACAGTACTGAAAATCATAAAAATAAAAGACAGGGTAATTAGCACGCTACTAATTGGTAATAGCCTAGCTAATACTTTGTGCACAACAATAGCCACTAGTTTATTCATCGATATACTTGGGGACGATATAGGTACAGTTGTAGCATCGATAGTAATGTCCTTTGTAATTATTATCTTTTCAGAAGTAGTGCCAAAAGCCATAGCTGTAGCTAAACCGGAGAAAATAGCACTTTTTACTGCTCCGGCAATTGTTCTACTACTACAATTATTCAAACCATTAAATATCTTGCTTGCATATGTAGTAAAAATATTTTGCTTTGTATTTCGGATCAATTTGAAACAAGAAGTATCAGTTGAAGATGAAGTACGCGGGGTTATTGAACATCACATGCACGAGGGAAATGTCGTTAAAGATGATAGAGACATGCTTGGCGGCATTCTTGATATCAGGAATATGGTTACTGGTGATATTATGATTCATAGGAGCAAAGTTTTTGCTATTAATATCGATACCCCTAATGAAAAATTACTTAAAACAGCTCTTGCCTCAAACCACACCAGAATTCCTATCTGGGAAAAAGCACCGGATAATATTATAGGTATATTGCACATAAAAGACCTTGTTCGGAAAATACATGGGGCAAAAATTAATATAAAGGAAATTAACGTGCGATCCTTACTTAAAGCCCCCATATTCGTACCAGACAATGCTCTATTAACTCAACAGCTCCAGCTTTTTAAAGAAGGACAGAGCCATTTAGCCTGCGTAGTTGACGAATATGGAGACTTACAGGGAATTATCACTATGGAAGACGTAATAGAAGAAGTTTTCGGCCAGATATATGATGAACATGATTATACTCATAATAAAATCACAAAAAATTCTGAAAACGAGTATATTATCGATGGGTCATTATCAATTCGAGATGTTAATAGAGAATTAGGGTGGGATTTACCAGAAGCAGAAACAACAACGATTGCCGGTTTTGTAATAAATGAAATGAAAAAAATTCCAAATCAAGGAGAATTCATTACCATTGATAATCTAAAAATAGTTGTTAAAAAGAAAACACAAAATCGCATAAAAACTTTAAGCGTTTTTGTTTACCCAGAGCAGGACGAAAAGAGTGATTAGTTTTACTGGCAATTGTTTGGTGGTGTTTTCTATAGTAACCTCAATCTTGGCCATTTCTACGCTTCCTAAGAGCCCTGTTAAAGCTTATATTTTCTGGATAAGCAGCTTCGCTATAATTAGCGCTTTCCTTTTATTAATAGTGGCTTTTATAATTTCTGATTTTTCGGTTAAAAATGTCTTCCTAAATTCCAGCACCATTAAACCTTTAATATATAAAATAGCTGGCAGCTGGGCAAGTCATGAAGGGTCGATTTTACTTTATGTAAGTATGCTTAGTTTTATTAGTTCCGTATACATAAAAGTAGTAAATTACCGAGGTAATACTCAAAATTACCAAATAACAATTTTAGCTTTTATCCAAGTATTATTCTTATTTTTTATATACTATACCTCAAACCCTTTCGATAATTTTAAATTTGTTCCACAGCAAGGGCTTGGGTTAAATCCTATATTACAGGATAAGGCCCTTTCAATTCACCCTCCATTATTATATATGGGATACGTATCTTATGTTGCTCTTTACGTAAACGCAATATTACTGCTCTTAATACCAAACGAGAGAACGACCTTGATAAAAGATAGTTTACGTCTTTCAGGGTTTGCACTTATTATGCTTACATCCGGTATAGGTCTTGGAGCATGGTGGGCATATAGGGAACTAGGCTGGGGAGGTTATTGGTTTTTTGATCCTGTAGAAAATATATCTTTAATGCCTTGGATCGCAGGGATTAGTCTCCATCACTTCCTAATAGTTACTAATAAATCGGGAAAATTTTTTTACTGGAGCGTAATAACTTCCTTTGTAGCATTCTTGCTTACTTTGTACGGTCTTTTTTTTGTAAGAAGTGGAATAATGACTTCCGTCCACAGCTTTGCATTTTCCCAAGAACGTGGCTTCTACCTCTTTGTGATATGTAGTATTTTAAGTTTTCTAGCTTTTGCTACTTTTCTACTAAGAAAAAAACAAAATCAACCATATAGTAAAGCCGATTCCTTTTCTATACTAACACCACGTGATAAAATAATAATGGGGGGTAATGTTTTGTGGATAATCGCCCTTTTATCTTTATTTATTGCAGTTATATATCCTATATATCAATCCATTTTTTATGAAAACAACGTAGCAATTGACCCAGAATATTTCCATCAAATATTTATTCCTATTTTTATACCTTTAATGTTAATTGCTGGTTTAGTTCTTTACCTTAATAACCTTATAAGTTTTTCTCAAAAACTAATTCATTTATTAATCTCTATACTCATTACCGTAATAATTTACCAATATATACCTAAACCTGGGATCATTAGCATAGCTATAATATTTGCTTCTACCTTGTTAATGATTCAAATGACAAATTTATTTTTAATTGAGACCAGCTGCTTTCAAAAATCCTTATCACCAAGAAAATTATCACTGATACTCGGTCATTTTAGCCTTGGATTACTAGCTTTTTCCATAAGCATTAATGTTCTTTTTTCAAAAGAAATTGAATTTATCGGTAAAATTAGACAATCTGTTTCAGATGAATTCTTTTTAGTAAAATTAGATAATATAAGATTTAGTAACACAGAAGTCTATTATAGACAGATAACCGAATTCTCAGTTCAAGATAATAACGGTAATATGGTCATCTTAAAACCTGAAAATAGATTATATAAAATTGAAAACTCTCTTTCGCAAGAATCTGATATTTATTCATATCTAACGCACGATATGCTTGCTAGTTTAAGCAGGGTAAACGGTAATACTATTCACGCTATCGTATACTATAAACCCATGATTTGGTTTATCTGGTTATCAATATTCTTAATAGCCGGTAGTTTTGCTATTTATATAACTAAGGTAAAATAATTACCTATCCTTAAAATAAAAATACTTCCTATAAAAGTTTAATTAATAGTAAACTTATTAATATTACTCCAGCCTTTAAATATTGAACTAACATTAGAGAAATGATATAATGATATTGTATCAAGAGTAATAACAAAATGTCTAATAAAAAATTATCACCAAGCGATCTCAAGATATTAAGAAAGAAAGCAGTGGAAGCAATAGTTATACATGGAATAAGCAAGAAACAAGCATCTATTACCTTTGGGTTTTCTAGGAGTTCTATATGGAAATATCTTAAAGAGTACAAAATTTATAAGGAAGAAAGCTTTCGCTATAAGAAGCGAGGAGTAAAGGTAGGAACAGGATCTAAAATCAGTAAAAATCAAGAAGAGGAATTAAAATCTAAAATTTTATCACATACACCTGATGAATTGGGAATGGATTATACGTTATGGAATAGTAAAGTGGTACAAAAATATATAGAATCCAATTACCTTTATCAGTATAACAGGCGTTCTATAAGAAAAATTATGAATAGATTGGGTTTTACGTCTCAAAAACCAATTAAATCAGCCTATCAACGTAATCCAGAGAAGATAAAAGAATGGTTAACAGTCACATATCCAGAAATCAAGTCTTGTGCAATGAAAGAAAGTGCTAGAATTTATTGGGGAGATGAAATGGGGATACAATCAACAGATAATCGAGGTAAAACATATGGTCTTAAAGGCAAGACCCCAGCAATCAAGAGAAGTGGTTCAAGATTTAAATGTAATGCTAGCTGCTATTAGTCCGCAAGGGTTTATAAACTGGATGGTATTTGAAGATAATTTTACCAGCAAAAAGTGTATTGAATTTTTAGGTAGACTGATCAGACAAATTAAGCAGAAAATATTTTTGATATTAGATAATCATAGAGTGCATCACAGTAAAAAGGTAAAAGCTTATGTAGAAAGACATAAGGACAAGCTAGAATTGTTTTATTTACCATCATATTGTCCTGATATGAATCCACAAGAACTTGTAAACCAAGATGTCAAAGCTAACTCCAATAATTTTCGAGTACTAAAATCAGTAAAAGATTTAACAATTAATGTACGGTCCTATTTAACACAAATTCAGTTTAATGGTATAAAAATTCAAAATTATTTGAAAAAGAAAGAAATAGCTTATGCTACTATATAATGTTCAATATTTAAAGGCCAGAGTAATAATACGATTGTACAACTCTGTATAGTACATATGGCGAGGAATTCTGTAAAATATGTTTCTTATAAGGATTTAAAAGCGGTCACAGCGGATCTTAAAAGGATTTACACTGCAAACAGCGAAGAAATAGGATATCTGGAGCTAAAATCGTTTGCTGCTAAATGGGATAATAAATATCCTGTGATCTCTGATATTTGGCAAAGGAATTGGAGCGGGATTATTCCTCTTTTTGCTTTTCCTGATGAGATTAGGCGGGTAATTTATACTACCAATGCGATAGAATCGATAAATCGTCAAATCAGAAAAATCATCAACAATAAAGGGGTTTTTCCAGATGATAAGTCTATTTTAAAAATCGTATTTTTGGCTCTAAAAAATGCTGCCAAAAAATGGACCATGCCGATTTAAAATTGGTCTTTGGCATTGAATCAATTTGAAATTTTATGCGGGGATTTTAGGCATGATTTACTGGAATTAAAAAATACAACTTACACAAAATAAATTGATTGACTCTAGAGGGTAAGCATTATTTTGCACTAAAGTTAATGATTACGCCTAGCCTCCTGACTATTAAAAGTATAATGATATGTTGCAGTTACCTTAGTAATGCCCATCTATCTTTACATCTTTATATAACTATATATAATAAAACACGGAGTTTTAACATACCAGGTGATTTAATTAATAAATGTATAATCATTTTTGTAATTAACTTAAATCAAATATAAGTTAAACTTAAGGTCTAGCTGTATTATTTAGCTAGTGCTATATACAAGCGATGAAATCCGGAAGGGAGCCTTAATTCAAAGAGCTGAATTAACCCTCTTAATTACACTTAAATTACTCAAGTTTCTATGATAGCTAAAAAAAAATTATTAATTATTTGGCTAATTGGCTTGATGAGCGGTTTTACTATAATGATTACCGGCAATACCCTAAATTTCTGGTTAGCCAAAGAGTCGGTTGATATTAGAACCATTGGAATTTTTGCTTTAATTTCTTTGCCTTATGCCGTAAATTTTATTTGGGCTCCAATTTTTGATATAAAAAATATTCCTATCCTAACGAAAATTATCGGTCATCGCACTTCTTGGATTGTAGTCTTGCAATTATTCTTAAGCTTTACTGTTTTTATATTGAGCTACATTAGGCCTACCGATAATTTATTATTATTTGGTTTAATAGCGATTATTATTTCTTTTTTTTCTTCTGCTCAGGACACTGTTCTTGGAGCCTTTAGAGCCGAGCTAGTTGATAGTACAAAACAAGGGCAGATTTCTGGTCTTTATGTTTTTGGCTACCGAATAGGGATGTTATTATCTAGTTCTGGAGCTATATATATTGCTGCTCATGTTGATTGGAACATAGTCTATAAATTATTTAGCTTTGTTATCATTTTATTTCCAGTGACAATTTTATTACTTGTTACGGAATCACAAACATCAGCTAAATTATCCCTGCATACAAAAGAGCGTCAAGATTTAAAGCGTGGTAGCTTATATTTTCAAACCAAACATTTAATATCTGTTATCCTTGGGTCTTTAGGTACGAGAAACTATATTATTCTGATCTTATTATTCTTGATATTATATCGTTTACCGGACAATTTTATAAATACGATGATAAATCCTTTTTTGCTTCATATTGGTTATGATGAATTTGAGGTTGCCACTGCCGGAAAATTTTTTGGGATTACGGCAACTATTATTGGTGGGTTGATTGCCGGTTATATGATGAAATATTTTAGTATTTTTAAAAGCCTAATGTTCTTTGGCATCTTACACGGCGCGGGTCATATGCTATTTATTGTGCAGGAGATTTACGGTAAAAATATATATTTGCTTTTTTTTATAACTGGATTTGAAAGTATCACAGGGGGAATGACAATGACAGCTTATATAGCTTATATTGCTTCCTTATGTCATGGTAGGTTTAAGGCTACACAATATTCATTTTTAACTTCAATGATGGGGTTCTCAAGGTCGGTATTGCCAGCAATTTCAGGTTATATTGTTTCAACTATCGGCTGGAAAACATTTTACTTTTTTGCTTCAATAGCTACTATTCCTTCAATAATTCTAGTATTATTCCTAAAGAAATTTTCAGTTAATAAATAAAGATAGTGATAGATTTACTTATTGTAGCTTTGTATTTAATTTCCTTATTAATAATTGGGATATATACCCGTTCACGCAGGGCGGGGTTTAAATCCTTTACACTAGTAAAAGGTAAAGATTATAACCACGGAAAGCTTATTTTAGTTGCAACAATTTTTGCTTCTTCCATTGGAGGGGGGACCACTTTCGGAATTTCAGAAAAAGCTTTTACTGGAAACATTGCGCATAGTTATGGATTATTTTTGGCTATACCAATAGATATATTAATTGCGATATGTATTATTCCAAGGCTGATAAAACATTATGGAACGGAAACTATAGGCGATATAATGTTTACTTATTATGGCAAAGCTGGTAGGGCAGTAGGGGGGCTGGCAGCATTGCTTGTATCTATCGGTTTTGTGGCAGCTCAGATTAGCGTTAGTGCTAGAATATTTGAGTACATATTACAGATAGATTATGTCAAAGGGGTAATCATAAGCTATGGTATAGTTATTATATACACAACTGTTGGGGGTTTTAGGTCAGTTTTATTTACCAATCAAATGCAGTTTTTTGCTATGCTACTTGCTATACCTATTATCTCAATTTTTGGTTTATATCAACTTGGTATAGCCGAATTTCTGCAAAAAATACCCCCTGAGAAAGTAATTATTACAGGTAACGATGAGCTTTTAAAAACAACCATTTCTGCTTTTTTAGGGTTTGCTGTTATGAATCTGTTTCCAACTTTTATCCAAAGAGCGTTGATTGATAAGGACCCAAGGCAAACAGCTAAAGCAATTTACTTAAAGTCAGTAATATATGCCATTTTTCTGGTATTCATAACCATAAACGGGTTAATTGCTTTTATTATTTATCCAGAAATAAAACCTAGCCTTGCATTGCCATACCTTATAGATCATATAATTCCGGTTGGTGTACAAGGAGTAGTAATAGCGGGTTTACTTGCGGCTGTTATGTCTACTGCAGATTCTGATTTAAATATCACTTCAATCACTTTGGTTAAGGATTTTTTTAAACCTATATTTAACCTGTCTGATCAGAATAAAATGCTGTTAGTAGCCAGAATTACTAATATTACTATAGGTAGCCTGGCAATATTTATTGCGCTCTGTTTTACTAGCGTAGTAGATTTAGTAATCTTTATTGCCGGGTTTTGGGCCCCTATAATATTAATTCCCCTCGTTTTCGGCCTTTATAATATTGTCATACCCAAATTTGCTATGGTATTTACTAGTTTTTCCGGCGGAGTTAGCTTCTTTTTATGGGAATATTTTATAGCCGGACCAAATAATTTAAAAAGTGTGTTTGTAGGTACTTTAGTAAACTTTAGCTTGTTTATGGTTTTTGTGCTTATTAAAAATTTATCTTACCGCACTTCCTAACCCCTCTATAGTACATACACGGAATATTAGCTGTTAATTATAGTGAAATATGAGAGGCTTATTAGTTTCTAGAAGTTACTGAATTTCTTCAGCAAGGCGTTTTGCTTCATCATCAGCAATTAAAGCTTCTATAAACTCATCAAGATTTCCTTCTTTTAGCACTTCATCAATTTTATATAAAGTAAGATTTATCCGGTGATCTGTAATACGCCCTTGCGGAAAATTATAAGTTCTGATTCTCTCCGATCTATCGCCTGATCTGACTTGGTTTTTACGGGAATTAGAACGTTCTATTTCTCTTTTTTGGCGTTCTTCTTCATAGATTCGTGAACGTAAGATTTTAAGAGCTTTTGCTTTATTTTTATGTTGGGACTTTTCATCTTGCTGGCAAACTACTACTCCTGTTGGAATATGAGTAATTCTAACTGCTGAGTCTGTAGTGTTAACATGCTGGCCTCCTGCACCTGATGCTTTATAAGTATCTATTCTGAGGTCTTTTTCTTCTATCTTGATATCTACTTCTTCTGCTTCTGGCAAAACCGCTACTGTTGCTGCTGATGTATGAATTCTACCGCTTGATTCAGTTTGAGGAACTCTTTGAACTCTATGTACCCCTGATTCAAACTTGAGTTTAGAAAATACGTTAGGGCCTTTGATTGACGCGGAAGCTTCTTTATAGCCTCCCACACCAATGTCAGAAATTGACAATATCTCAAATTGCCAGCCTTTAAGGTGAGCATAACGCTGATACATTTCAAATAAACTAGCAGCAAAAAGGGCGGCTTCTTCACCGCCTGTACCAGCTCTTACTTCTATTATTGCGCTTTTACTATCGGCTGCGTCTTTGGGCAATAAAGCAATTTTGACCCCTTTTTCCAAATTAGGGATTTTTTCATTTAATTCATATATTTCCTGTTCCACCATTTCTTTGGTTTCAGAATCTAAAGATTTATCCTTAAGCATTTCTTTTGCCTCTTCTAAATCTTTGAAGGCTTTATTATAATCATTAATCTGATGGACTACTTCTTCAAGATCTGAATATTCTTTTGAACATTTGATAAATTCTTCTCCTTTTATACCGCTCGCAAGTTTGTTCGATAGTTCCTGATGTTTAGTGAGAATTTTATTTAAATTTTCCTGAAAGCTCATTATTTTGTTTAATATTATAAATTAATTTCCGCAGTCTATAATTTTTATTCTAGTTTTTCAATATTTCCGTTCATTTATTAACTAATATAGGAGGGAAGTTATTTACAAAAAACGAAAAATTTATTTTGCATTTTTCCTAAATGGATATTAGGGATGCCTTAACTGGTATGTTTAACAGACAAAACCAAAGCAGTAACTTTATTTGGATTTTGCGCAAGCCAATTCATATTTAGTTCTTACGAAATCCTAACGTACAGGTTCTTTATCTGTCCTTATTTTTACTATTGTAGACATACCAGGGCTTAATTTACCTATTAGCCTTTCAGGAATATCAAAATCAATTGATACTGGTATACGCTGGACAATCTTAGTAAAATTACCTGTTGCATTAGACGGAGGAAGTAAACTAAATTTTGCTCCGGTTGCAGGAGAAAGGTTTCTAATATAACCAATAACTTCATAATCAGGTTCCGAATCAAAGGTCATTACCGCTTCCATTCCTGTTTTGAAATTAGTAACTTGAGTTTCTTTAAAATTTGCTTTTACGTATAATTTTTCTGGAATAACTGCAAATAAAACAACGCTGGCACTTATATAATTTCCAAGTTTTAAGGAGCTATTACCCACTGTTCCATCTATAGGGGAACGGATCCATGTATTATCTAAGTTTCTTTTTGCAAGAATAACTTCCTGAGCAGTAGTAGTGTGTTTTGCTATGGAAGACAAACGCTGTAACTCTAAAAGAGCTAATTTTTCTTCGCTTGTTCGCATATTAAGCTTTACCTGGGAAAATTCATTTTTTGCTTTTTCTAAGGCTATTTCAGCACTATCAAGCTTTTGCTTACTGGCGTAATTATCTTTGCTAAGTGCCTGAATCCTATTATAATCTATTTGGGTAAGTTTTAAATTAGTTTCAGCAAATTCCAGAGATTCTTTTGCTTTTGTCTGATCAATTTGGGCAAGTTTTATGTTTTGATCTATTATTTCTACATCTCTTTTTGCTCCTTCTAGATTTGCTAATGTTTTTTCGTAATTAGCGCGATAATCGTCATCCTTAATTCTAGCTATAATTTGACCGGATTTAACTTTATTATTTTCCTCTACTAATATTTCACTAATTACACCGCTTACTTCCGAGCTAACGCTCGAGATTTCAGCCTCAATATAGGCATTATCGGTGTATTGGGTTTTTGTCCATATATATATTCTATAAACCAAGAAGCAAGTAATAACAGCAATAGCAATTATAGCATGAACGAAATATCGATGTGATAAATATTTAGAAATCAGGTTCATAACCTTCGTGATATATGAATGCAAATAATTATTGATGCTAGATACAGTATAGCTGCTATTGGTAATATATACCAAGGATAGATCACAGTAATGATAATTATTATAGCAAACATTACCATAAACAGTGACAAATATTCAGGTTTTATGTTTAATTGCTTAATTGATATTGTAGGTAATCTGCTAGCTAGAAGGATTGCTACAAAAAAAATGTATAAATTTATTAGCAAAGTATGGTTTCTCATGCTGAAATCTTCGAAATAAGTAGTAATTTCAAAATCAAGTATAATTGGGAGTAAAGCAAGCATTGCACCGCTAGGTGCTGGTACCCCTACTGAGAACATTGTTGCTTTTCTAGATTCAACAGGTTTAATTATTGCGGCGTTAAAACGTGCTAACCGTATGCCCATACACACAATAAAAAAGGTTATTGTGGCCCACGATGTTACCTTGTATTCATATTGTTGGAAAGACCATAAATATATAATAAAAGCCGGACAAAGACCAAAATTAGCGAAATCGCATAAAGAATCCAGTTCCGCACCGAAATGGCTGGTAGCATTAAGCATTCTAGCTATTCTACCGTCAAGCCCGTCTATAATTGTGGCTATTAATATGCAGTAAACAGATATCTCCCATTTACTGTCTAAAGCAAAACGTATAGAGCTAACTCCTATAACAAGACCAATCAAAGTCAGTATATTAGGGATCAATTTTACAACAGGTACAGGCTTTAGTATCCTTGGTGATTTTTTTAATTTTGACAAAATACTTTTCCCTTGTCTTTAAATAACCATTATCTTACTTCAAATTTTGGCTGAGAAGATTTGCTTAAATCCATATCAGCTAGCACAGTTTCGCCGCCGATACAGGTTTGTCCCTCTGATACTAGAATGGCTGTTTTTAAAGGGAGGTAAATATCGGCTCTACTGCCAAATCGTATTAGTCCATATCGTTGACCGGCTTTTACAGTTTGAGCTTCCTCTAAATCGCATACTATTCTTCGAGCGATTAAGCCCGCAATCTGGACAAAAGCTATTTTCACGCCATTAACAGTTTCCATTAAAACAGATTGGCGTTCATTATGAATACTTGCTTTATCTAAAGAAGCGTTAAAAAATTTTCCCGGGTGATAATGCAACAGCAAAATCCTACCGGTTGCTGGGACTCTATTGATATGGACATTAAAAACATTCAAAAATATGCTTATCCGGATCATTTCATCATCACCGAGGCCAAGTTCTGATGGTGGAGTTACTTCTTTAATAGTCTGAACTATTCCATCGGCAGGACTGATAATAAAATTATCGTTTATCGGTGTTACTCTTTCTGGATTTCTAAAAAAATAAGCACACCATAATGTACTGATTGTCCCAATCCAACCAAATGTTGTACTAAAAGAACCTAATATAAAAGTTATTACAGCAAAAATAACAATGAATATATAACCTTCACGGTGAATGATTTTTGCAAGATCGCTACATGGTTTCATTTTTTTCTCCAAATAATTTTCCTTGGATGATAAAATTCTTACATATTAAGGTCAAGTATAAATGCATTTAGTTGATAAAAATGATTATTCATGGTTGACCTTAGGTCTAAAAATCTTTATAATACCACTCTTGAAATTGATGAATATATAAAAATCAGCGAAATAAATATTATGAAAGTTTTAAAGTCTCTAAAGTCTGCCAAAACAAGGGATAAAAATTGCCGCATAGTAAAAAGAAAGGGCAGAACCTTAGTTATTAATAAAGTTAATAAAAGATTTAAAGCAAAACAAGCCTAAGTTAATCTTAAATTAGGAGTCAATCAATTTATTTTGTGTAAGTTGTTGTATTTTTTAATTCCAGTAAATCATGCCTAAAATCCCCGCATAAAATTTCAAATTGATTCAATGCCAAAGACCAATTTTTAATCGGCATGGTCCATTTTTTGGCAGCATTTTTTAGAGCCAAAAATACGATTTTAAAATAGACTTATCATCTGGAAAAACCCCTTTATTGTTGATGATTTTTCTGATTTGACGATTTATCGATTCTATCGCATTGGTAGTATAAATTACCCGCCTAATCTCATTAGGAAAAGCAAAAAGAGGAATAATCCCTCTCCAATTCCTTTGCCAAATATCAGAGATCACAGGATATTTATTATCCCATTTAGCAGCAAACGATTTTAGCTCCAGATATCATATTTCTTCGCTGTTTGCAGTGTAAATCCTTTTAAGATCAGCTGTGACCGCTTTTAAATCCTTATAAGAAACATATTTTACAGAATTCCTCGCCATATGTACTATACAGAGTTGTACAATCGTATTAGGATAAATGCTATTTATGGCTTCAGGAAAGCCTTTTAATCCATCAACGCATGATACATATATCTGTTTTATCCCTCTGTTCTTTAGCTCAGTTACAACCTGCATCCAAAACTTGGAACCTTCATTTTTACCGACCCAGATCCCCAGTAATTCCTTTTTCCCTTCCATGTTAACACCTATTGCAAGATATACCGCTTTGTTAATTACTGTATGATTATCCCTTGCTTTAACGTGTATGCAATCCAAATATAATATTGGATATACATCGTCTAGGGACCTGTTTTGCCATGTAGTAACTTCTTCTATTACTCCGTCAGTGACAGTTGATATAAGGTCCTTGGAAATATTGGTCTGGTATATCTCCTCTAAATGGCCCTGTATCTCACTGACAGTCATCCCTCTTGCATATAGTGAAATCACTTTATCATCAAAACCACTAAATCTCCTAACTCCTTCAGGAATCAATTGAGGTTCAAATTCTCCTTCCCTGTCCCTCGAAACATCTACGGTAATCTGATGACCGTCGTCATCTATAATCGTTTTTTCATAACTGCCGTTGCGACGATTATTATCGCTCTTGATTATCTGACTATGTTTAGAATAACCTAGATCGTGCTCTAATTCACTTTCAAGAATTCTCTCTACTATTTGCTTTTAAAGTTTATTAAATAATCCACCCGTGACCAAATAATTCAGATGGATCTGCTTTTGATAGTAATTCTTCGACTAATTTAGTATTTATATCTACTTCTTTTTCTGCTAATTTTTTAGCCATTTTTTCCTCTGTATTTAAGTTGCTTTTTTATAGTATCTTCTACTATATCCTTTTGCAACTTACACAAACTATATGACAGACTTCTATACCACAACAACTTGAACTGCACCTTTATTTTTAGCAGCAAATTTTATTGCGTGGGTTAACTCAAGTCCTACTGACAGCCAAAGGTTTTCTGATCTAACACAGAAGTCATCAATTATCAACGTCAGATCACCAGGATTATACACTCCTGGAGCAGAGATAAGCTTACCAATTACAAATCCGAGGATTTCTTGGGTAACACTTTTTGCGGTAAACATCAAATAGTTTTCAGTCTCTAACAGTTCTTTAAACCATTGCCTTTGAAAATTATCACCGGATTCACCTGCATAACACTAAAACTGGGGATGTGCTTTTTCGTAGGCTAGCCGCTTAGCTTTGGATAATGAAACCATTGCTTCAATATCAGAAAGTTGTGATGAGCGTATCGTAATTGGTTCATCAATTTTTTGCTGATGCAGGATGTACTGCAATATCATTTGATGCAATTTCTTGCGCCTTTAATAAAGAGCTATCAAACCAAATATCATAAAATTCTCTGCATAATTCAAAAACATCATATTTATCTGTTTGATTTCTGATAAAATTTTTAGTTAAAAAGAGATTATCTTTCCTAGTTTTTAGCCTCTTTAACCTCTCTCCGATAGGGCAATATATGCCGATAAATGTGATTTGATATTCTTTCAGATATTCTAAGTACATATATGAGCCAGTTCTTTTGCATCTGGTCCATCTAGAGCTGTATCAATAACAATGTTAAAATTTTGACTCAGTAGTTCTTTGGCTGTTCAAAGCAATATAGAGGCAACAACCTTTCTACGTGCCAAACGATTATTATTAAATAAACAATTAAAACCATCATCGTTATTCTCTGTGCCGATCTCATTTGCTGCGAATAAAAATCCTTTAGGAAAAATCGTGCCATAAAATTCGTCTGTTTTATAAATTTGTAAATGCACAAATTTATTATCAGATACCTTGCAGAGTTCTTTTGCTATTGTTGTTTTGCCGTCACAAGATGGACCGTTGATTATAACAACTTGATTCATAATTCCTTCTGTAAATAAAGTTTCGCCATAGAGCCTTCATTATAAGGTCCTCTCCTATTTTTAAATGAAGATTTTTACGAATATCCTTCCTTCTTTGCCTAATTTTATCCTGATAGCTTTTCTGTAGTTTTTTAAAACTGTTTGGGTTAAAAATGATGAGAGTTAGAGGAATGTTTATCATCATTATTAAGACTATCATCATTAACTTCATGGTGGGCATCCTCATTATTATTTTGTTCTTGAGCTTTACCTTTATCATTATGGATTGCTATATCCGTTTCATGTTTAATATCAACCTGTTCTAACCAGTTAGCATTAGAAGGGGTACTACTTGCATCAGAAATCTTTGGATACTATATCTGTCCAGCTATGGCTATCCATCGCTGATATATTTGTATCTGTCGGATGAGAGTGATCATTTACTGTTGGGTTGCTATTATCATTTTTACCAGAGCCGCTTTCAGGTCGGCTATCGTGGCTATTAGAATCTCTGCTGTTATTTTCTTTTTCGCTATTAATATCGTGTAGGTTTTTACTGTTATCATTACCACGGACGTTTTCATCGTTACTACGGTTATTTCCACGTCCATTCTTTCCACCATCGCTATTGTTTCTGCCACCATTGCCCGGGTTGCTATCGTCATTTCGGTCGTCATCGTTACCATGGCCGTTGTCGTGGCCGTCTTTTCCACCATTACCACTACCAGTGCCTGTACCACCATCACCATTTTTGTCACCGGTGTTGTTACCCCCATGACCTATGTCGGGACCTGTATAAGAGGTAAATTGGACATTTACGACTACATCGTTATAATCGCCGTCGCTACTACCACCAAATAAATCTTCAAAGCTAATTTGTCCTGCATTATTATTGGAATGAGTAGCACCACCATCCGGGTTCAAATTAGGATCAGAGAAATATGCAGGTGCTCCTTCACCACTAATAGGATTGCCGTTATAATTAGCCGTCCATTGTCCTTGATCATTTAATGAGAAAGTAACATTTGCTCCTTCTGGTAAAAGGGGATTTAATGCATTTCCGTTTGGAATAATAAAAAAACCAATTGTTACTGCTCCCTGAGGAATATCTCCGGGACCATAATTAATTAGTTATTGTATCACCAATCCCGAGGCTGTTTTTAACATTTGTAAAATCAATGCTGCCTGATATTGGGTTACCATTAATATCAGCAAAATAATGGCCAAAGCTATTGTTATAACCAGCATTAGAATCAAGTGAATCAATAGTTAATGAAAACCCTTGCCCTGGAATTAGGCTATAGTTGCCATTCGATAATAGCGTAGGGGGTATGGTTATTATCACCCCCGCCGGTTCCTGTACTGCCATCACCGCCGCCGGTATTTGGCCCTGTATATAAAGTGGCCCGAGTATTTACAACTACATCGTTATAACCGTCAGAACCTACTCCGCCAAACAAATCTGTAAAGCTGATCTGACCATTACCGTTTTGACTATGCTGAAACTGATTATCGGAATTTAGGTTTGGGTCAGAAAAATAAACAGGAGCACCTTCACCATTAATAGGTATACCGTTGTAAATAAAACTACCCACTGGCCTTGAGCGCTTAAAGAAAAGGTAACCTTAGCTCCTTCAGGTAAAAGGGGGGTCAATGGATCCCCATTTGGAATAATGAAAAATCCGATTGTTACAGCTCCTGGGGGAATATCTCTTGGCCCATAGGTGATAGTTATTGCATCTCCAACTCCAAGGCTTTGTTTAACATTGGTAAAATCAATACTTCCGGATATTGGATTACCATTATTACTCCGGCCTTTAAATATTGAACTAACATTAGAGAAATGATATAATGATATTGTATCAAGAGTAATAACAAAATGTCTAATAAAAAATTATCACCAAGCGATCTCAAGATATTAAGAAAGAAAGCAGTGGAAGCAATAGTTATACATGGAATAAGCAAGAAACAAGCATCTATTACCTTTGGGTTTTCTAGGAGTTCTATATGGAAATATCTTAAAGAGTACAAAATTTATAAGGAAGAAAGCTTTCGCTATAAGAAGCGAGGAGTAAAGGTAGGAACAGGATCTAAAATCAGTAAAAATCAAGAAGAGGAATTAAAATCTAAAATTTTATCACATACACCTGATGAATTGGGAATGGATTATACGTTATGGAATAGTAAAGTGATACAAGAATATATAGAATCCAATTACCTTTATCAGTATAACAGGCGTTCTATAAGAAAAATTATGAACAGGCGTTCTATAAGAAAAATTATGAATAGATTGGATTTTACGTCTCAAAAACCAATTAAATCAGCCTATCAACGTAATCCAGAGAAGATAAAAGAATGGTTAACAGTCACATATCCAGAAATCAAGTCTCGTGCAATGAAAGAAAGTGCTAGAATTTATTGGGGAGATGAAATGGGGATACAATCAACAGATAATCGAGGTAAAACATATGGTCTTAAAGGCAAGACCCCAGCAATCAAGAGAAGTGGTTCAAGATTTAAATGTAATATGCTAGCTGCTATTAGTCCGCAAGGGTTTATAAACTGGATGGTATTTGAAGATAATTTTACCAGCAAAAAGTGTATTGAATTTTTAGGTAGACTGATCAGACAAATTAAGCAGAAAATATTTTTGATATTAGATAATCATAGAGTGCATCACAGTAAAAAGGTAAAAGCTTATGTAGAAAGACATAAGGACAAGCTAGAATTGTTTTATTTACCATCATATTGTCCTGATATGAATCCACAAGAACTTGTAAACCAAGATGTCAAAGCTAACTCTAATAATTTTCGAGTACTAAAATCAGTAAAAGATTTAACAATTAATGTACGGTCCTATTTAACACAAATTCAGTTTAATGGTATAAAAATTCAAAATTATTTGAAAAAGAAAGAAATAGCTTATGCTACTATATAACGTTCAATATTTAAAGGCCAGAGTAATAATATCAGCAAAATAGTGACCAAATGTGTTATCATATATAGTGTCTGAAGATATTGAATCGAGAGTTAAAGAAAATCCTGCGCCTGGAATTAGTTTATAATTTCCATTTGGTAACTGAACAAGGAATTGGTCATTAGCATTTCCATTATCAGTGGGAGGAGTAGGTGTTTCAGGATTAGTTGAAGGTTGGGTGGTTATCAGCGGTTTTTCTTCTTCAATAGCTTGAAAATTGTTTGTAGAATTTGTAACTCCCTCTTTTTGTGATATTACGGTACTTGGTTTAGAAGCCGGAACAGTATTAGAAGCTGTTATAGGAACAGGTAAAGGGCCTTGTTCTAGCTGATTTTCTGAAGTATTAGCTATTTTTGCTTCAATGTACTCAATATTTGATGCTTGATTATCTGTTTGTAAATTCTCAGCTGTTCTGAATTCAAAATCTAATATTTGGTTCGATGAGCCAGTTGCAGTTTTTATAATTCCAGCCGAAGCTGATTTCACAGAATCTTCAATTGGAGCGATATCCGGTTGTTCTATTTTATAATTATCATCCAGTTGAAAGTTGGTATTTGTAAACTTAACAGCACCGTATTCTTCTTTAATATTATCATAATGAGTACGTTCCTTTGTTGCTAGCAATTCTTCGCTGTCGGAATCTTTATCAGGGGCTTTTAATTTATCAACATTAAGATCTTTCTGATCTACTTTTTGAAGTCTATCAAAACTATCGAATTGTTCTCTTTCTCCAAGGTTCGTGTATTTAGGATCACCATCTGATTTTTCTGCCATATATTAGTAATAACTTTATAATTCATGCTCATTATTACTAGGGGTATTATATAATTAGTTAATTATGTATTAACAAACTTTGTAAGTACTATAAAATTAATGATTTTTTATAAGTAGCGCTGGATATTATGTTACTGATAAATGGTTAGTTACTTTTAAAAAAGCTATGATTAGTGAACTTTAAGATGCCGAGAATCATCAGTAAATTTGCCCAAATTTGAATTATCCATATAAAATTTCCGTAAATAGGGGCTATAAGAAGAGTAATAGGTTGTAACAGAACAAAAACTCCACTAGCAAACATTGCAATCCTAATACAAGTTTTTATAGAAAGCTTTATAGACATAAAATTTGCAAGTAAATATATTATTATAATAATGAAGGTTTTTTCGAAGCACGTATTAAGGAAGATAAGTAACCCTATAAGTGGGAAGACCCCATAGATAACAACTTTGGGGGCACTGCTAAGAAGCTTTTCTAGTAAGACTCTGATTGTTTCTTGAGTAATAACTTGTCCTTCATTACCAAATATCTGCTTATAATCGAACTCAAAATTTTTTACGTTATTTTTTTGTAGGTCACTAGAGGAAAAGAAGAGTTTTCTACCTGTTAGTAAAATAGGTATTTTAGCTTTATCCGATATTGATATTTTGTTATCTGGATCTATGGCAACTATAGGACGGTTATATATGTTATTTATGTATATAGGCTCAGACTGTTCAATAGAGATTTTAGTTCCGTCGTATTTTAGTTCAGGGAATTGAGAGAATATATGATCTAAATTCACAACAGCTTGGGATATGGTACCGTAGGAAAAATACTGCCTTATGTTATCTATGTAACTTAATATATATATACTACACAATAACGAAGAAACAAAAGAAAGAGTTAGTATGTATTTTACCCCGTAACCATCGTAAGACGAAATAACTCTTTGATAAAAGCTAAAGGAAGATATAGACCACCATAATTGATTAAACATCGTGTTAAACCAGTTAGAAACTTTTGAAAATATGGTTGTCATATTAAATATTTTACTTTAGAATTGCGCCTAATTTAGCTTATTACAGGTCAAGTAATTAATATAATGAAGTTAGAGAAAAATCAAAAGTTACTTTTACAAGACCTTAGTAACTGTATAAGAATTTTAGCGACTGATGCTATAGAGGCTGCAAAATCAGGTCATCCGGGTATGCCTCTTGGTATGGCAGACGTTATGACTGTACTTGCTTTTAAATTTTTAAAATTTAATCCAAACCAGCCAAAGTGGTTTAATCGTGATAGGCTAGTGTTATCTGCTGGTCATGGATCAATGCTTCTTTATGCTTTTTACTACCTTGCTGGGTTTAAAGGTTTCTCATTAAATGAGATAAAAACTCTGCGAACTTTTGGTTCAAAAGCTGCCGGCCATCCTGAAAGTCACTTATACGAAGCTATTGAAACTACCACCGGACCCCTTGGTCAGGGGTTTGCAACTTCTGTTGGTATGGCAATAGCGCAGAAGAAATATCAAGCACGCCTTGGACAAAATATTTGCAACTATAAGGTATATTCTATAGTCGGAGATGGTTGCCTAATGGAGGGCGTATCCTATGAGGCTGCATCTTTAGCGGGGCATTTAAATTTAAATAATTTGATAGTGATTTTTGACAATAATGGTATCTCTATTGACGGCAGTACAAGTCTTACGGTATCTGAAGATCAATTAGCTAAATTTAAGGCTTTCGGTTTTGAAGTAGAGTCAATAAATGGTCATGATTTTGATCAAATAACTCAGTCTCTTATGAGAGCGCAGACGTCTAAAAAACCATATTTTATTGCTTGTAAAACTATTATAGCTAAAGGGGCGAATTTAAAAGCGGGAAGCGAAAAATCTCACGGTTCTCCTCTTGGCAGCAGCGAAATTAAATATTTAAAAAATAATATTTCTTTTGATAATAAACCTTTTGAAATTGAGGATCGCTTACTTAACGTTTGGCGGGAGGCAAGTAAAAGAAATAAAGAATCTTTGGATAAGTGGGAACACGAATTTGCTAACTTAAATGCTAAAGACAAAGAATATTTGGCAGGGGTAGGCAAGCTTAATTGTCCATCACTTAATTTGGAAAGTTTTGGAATTAACAACCAGATGGAGGCAACTAGGGTATCATCTGGTAAAATTTTACAGGAATTGGTCAAGCATAATGATAAAATTATTTGCGGCTCAGCTGACCTAGCGCTTTCTAATAATGTTTTTGGAGGAAATAATAAAGCTATAAATGCTCAAGATTTTTCTGGCAACTTTATCCATTACGGCGTTCGTGAACATGCTATGGCAGCGATTATGAATGGCTTGGCCCTTTCAGGGTTTTTACCAATAGGTGGTACATTTTTCGTTTTTTCTGATTATATGCGGCCTTCAATTAGACTAGCTGCCATTATGAGGGCTAAAGTCATATATATAATGACTCATGATTCGATAGGTGTCGGAGAAGATGGCCCGACGCATCAACCTATAGAACAGCTAGCCTCTTTTAGAGCTATGCCAAATATAAAAGTCTTTCGGCCTGCTGATTTTGTAGAAACTTTTGAGTGTTATATCGAAGCTTTAAATTTCGATGGTCCTTCAATATTAGCACTTTCAAGGCAAAACCTAAAACAGCTGAGTTTAAGTTCTAAGCGACAAGATAACATATGCGCTTTTGGCGCATATGTTATTTCGGAAGCTAAAGACAATAAAAATACTAATATAGTTATTTTTGCTTCGGGTTCAGAAGTTTCGATTGCCCTCGAAGTCACGGAAATATTAGAAAAATCTTATGGTAAATCAGTAAGAGTTGTATCTGTTCCTTGTTTTGAAAATTTGCATCAGAGAGGTCGAGGGTATCTAAATGAACTTGTTGCCGGTGCAAAGCTAAAAGTTGCTATCGAAGCTGGATCGAGCTTAGGGTGGCATAAAATTATTGGTATAGATGGAATGTTTTTTGGTATGGATCAGTTCGGCCTTTCTGCTTCCGCAGAAGTTTTATACAACCATTTTGGGTTAACTGCCGAGAAAATAGTAAAGAGCATTATCACCCACCCATGTTTTAATGAGCTATAGAAGGGAAAGTCTCAAATTAGGCTGGTTTCAGTTTAGGGATCTTCGTTAAAATTCCTCAACCTCTATATTTTCTCCACTAAAACTTACTTCTTTAGTAATTCTACTGGAAACTAATTTCCTGGGAATTGTAGGTGTGCTAAGCACACTACTACTGGCACGAGTCTGTCATATAGTTTGTGTAAGTTGCAAAAGGATATAGTAGAAGATACTATAAAAAAGCAACTTAAATACAGAGGAAAAAATGGCTAAAAAATTAGCAGAAAAAGCAGTAGATATAAATACTAAATTAGTCGAAGAATTACTATCAAAAGCAGATCCATCTGAATTATTTGGTCGCGGGTGGATTATTTAATAAACTTAAAAAGCAAATAGTAGAGAGAATTCTTGAAAGTGAATTAGAGCACGATCTAGGTTATTCTAAACATAGTAAGATAATCAAGAGCGATAATAATCGTCGCAACGGCAGTTATGAAAAAACGATTATAGATGACGACAGTCATCAGATTACCGTAGATGTTTCAAGGGGACAGGGAAGGAGAATTTGAACCTCAATTGATTCCTGAAGGAGTTAGGAGATTTAGTGGTTTTGATGATAAAGTGATTTCACTATATGCAAGAGGGATGACTGTCAGTGAGATACATAGCCATTTAGAGGAGATATACCAGACCAATATTTCCAAGGACCTTATATCAACTGTCACTGACGGAGTAATAGAAGAAGTTACTACATGGCAAAACAGGTCCCTAGACGATGTATATCCAACATTATATTTGGATTGCATACACGTAAAAGCAAGGGATAATCATACAGTAATTAACAAAGCGGTATATCTTGCAATAGGTGTTAACATGGAAGGGAAAAAGGAATTACTGGGGATCTGGGTCGGTAAAAATGAAGGTTCCAAGTTTTGGATGCAGGTTGTAACTGAGCTAAAGAACAGAGGGATAAAACAGATATATGTAGCATGCGTTGATGGATTAAAAGGCTTTCCTGAAGCCATAAATAGCATTTATCCTAATACGATTGTACAACTCTGTATAGTACATATGGCGAGGAATTCTGTAAAATATGTTTCTTATAAGGATTTAAAAGCGGTCACAGCGGATCTTAAAAGGATTTACACTGCAAACAGCGAAGAAATATGATATCTGGAGCTAAAATCGTTTGCTGCTAAATGGGATAATAAATATCCTGTGATCTCTGATATTTGGCAAAGGAATTGGAGCGGGATTATTCCTCTTTTTGCTTTTCCTGATGAGATTAGGCGGGTAATTTATACTACCAATGCGATAGAATCGATAAATCGTCAAATCAGAAAAATCATCAACAATAAAGGGGTTTTTCCAGATGATAAGTCTATTTTAAAAATCGTATTTTTGGCTCTAAAAAATGCTGCCAAAAAATGGACCATGCCGATTAAAAATTGGTCTTTGGCATTGAATCAATTTGAAATTTTATGCGGGGATTTTAGGCATGATTTACTGGAATTAAAAAATACAACAACTTACACAAAATAAATTGATTGACTCCAGGGGTAGACTAAAATACCTGGCGCACAACATATAGTATTTTCTACTATATCCTTTTGCAACTTACACAAACTATATGACAGACTCATTCTCTATCATTTTTTAATGTCATAATATTAATATTGTTTTCCTTTTGAACACTTATTTTTAATTTTCCCAGTACGTGTTTTGACCTAAAAGGTTATCACCTTTCTGTTTTAAAACAGCCCTGACATTTTGTAATTCAATCCCTCCGATTTTAATCCAATCAATAAAAAAACCTCCTCTGCTTCTGCTTTTTTATTCCATCCATCAAGATATTTAGGATCGGCTTTAAGAGCTTCATCGCAGCTTTTTAAAACCTTCTCATAATCCCCTAATTTTCTAAAATCTACAGATTTATCAATATTTTTTTGTTTACAATTACAGGATCAGTATTTTCAGGTGGAACATAGGGAATATCAGGTAATACAAATGGTGGTAAAGGTTGCGTATAAGTTACAAACCCTGGTCTAACATAAGGTGTGGGATTCTGGAAGTTTTATAAACGATTCATCTAAATTTCTTATCGCAGAGTTACCCTTAGAACTACTAGCAGTCCAACTTGGATAATTAACACTATTTCTATTACCAATTTAAGAAGTATTTACCTCGCACTTGTCCCAAATCTTACCCTAATTAGCACCACTACCAGAAGAACTATAAGCAAAACCAGTATTTGTGTTATTTTTTATGCATACACCACTACTACCATTACCATAAGAATTGCATGTCTAACGATTACTTGTATAACCACTACTATTAAAATATATTGTTTTCACAAATAAATACCTTTTAATTAAAAAAGGTATTTATAAATTCAATTAAAGGTTCAACAATAGAAAGCATCCATTTAAAGGATTATCAAAAAGAAATCATAATATTACTCCAGCCTTTAAATATTGAACTAACATTAGAGAAATGATATAATGATATTGTATCAAGAGTAATAACAAAATGTCTAATAAAAAATTATCACCAAGCGATCTCAAGATATTAAGAAAGAAAGCAGTGGAAGCAATAGTTATACATGGAATAAGCAAGAAACAAGCATCTATTACCTTTGGGTTTTCTAGGAGTTCTATATGGAAATATCTTAAAGAGTACAAAATTTATAAGGAAGAAAGCTTTCGCTATAAGAAGCTAGGAGTAAAGGTAGGAACAGGATCTAAAATCAGTAAAAATCAAGAAGAGGAATTAAAATCTAAAATTTTATCACATACACCTGATGAATTGGGAATGGATTATACGTTATGGAATAGTAAAGTGGTACAAGAATATATAGAATCCAATTACCTTTATCAGTATAACAGGCGTTCTATAAGAAAAATTATGAATAGATTGGGTTTTACGTCTCAAAAACCAATTAAATCAGCCTATCAACGTAATCCAGAGAAGATAAAAGAATGGTTAACAGTCACATATCCAGAAATCAAGTCTCGTGCAATGAAAGAAAGTGCTAGAATTTATTGGGGAGATGAAATGGGGATACAATCAACAGATAATCGAGGTAAAACATATGGTCTTAAAGGCAAGACCCCAGCAATCAAGAGAAGTGGCTCAAGATTTAAATGTAATATGCTAGCTGCTATTAGTCCGCAAGGGTTTATGAACTGGATGGTATTTGAAGATAATTTTACCAGCAAAAAGTGTATTGAATTTTTAGGTAGACTGATCAGACAAATTAAGCAGAAAATATTTTTGATATTAGATAATCATAGAGTGCATCACAGTAAAAAGGTAAAAGCTTATGTAGAAAGACATAAGGACAAGCTAGAATTGTTTTATTTACCATCATATTGTCCTGATATGAATCCACAAGAACTTGTAAACCAAGATGTCAAAGCTAACTCTAATAATTTTCGAGTACTAAAATCAGTAAAAGATTTAACAATTAATGTACGGTCCTATTTAACACAAATTCAGTTTAATGGTATAAAAATTCAAAATTATTTAAAAAAGAAAGAAATAGCTTATGCTACTATATAATGTTCAATATTTAAAGGCTAGAGTAATAAATTAATTTTCGAATCATCATAATTTTGTATATTATAACTATTTAAGCTCATTACTGTTTTCCTTTAAGGGTTTCAAAATTGATGATATAACTATAGCGGTATAATTTATATGATTATTCTACTTTAAGTTGAAAATTAATGAGAAGTAAGTTACAATATTGCAATAATTAATAATTTTTAGTCCAGCAAAACACGACTCAACAGTAGTCCGCAAATTTTTAATCTCCTTACGCCTTTTTCAAAAAATTTGCTGCTTCCATCTGGATTATAATTTTCTATAATTTCGAGAAGATTATGTAAAAACTTCCTAATATGTTCCAGTTCCACCTCTTGGACAGTAATTTTTAACTCCGTTAATTGAGAAGCTAGTTTAGCTTTGTCCTCTTGGGTGCAAAAAGATTTAATTAAATCGCTTAACAGCTCTTCAAGAGAAAGCAATTGTTGATCTACATCTATTATATTGTTATTATGCGGTTGTAATCTGCCTACCGCTATTCGTGCCTCTTTTATTATAATACTTGCAGCTTTTTGATAACTCTATACGTAATAAAATAATCAATTAATTCCTCAGTAACTTCTGCAGATAATTTTGGTAGACCAATGAGTTGCTGAGCATTTTGTGTACTATCAGACTGCTTAACATATATTTTTCCCCCTATAAGATTTGCAGATTCTAAATCTAAAGGTTTATTAACTTTTCGATTGTTAAAATTATCTACCATACGAAAGTATTTTAAAATATTATATTACAAATATCAGTACAAGAAGTTTTACCTCAGATAAATAAACTAGTTAGCATTAATTTATTTATCAGTCAATAAGAAAAAGAGTTTAATCCAAAATTTATTCTTAAAATTTATTAATTATTTTGCCTAGTAATTTTAAATATATAATTTAAAGAATTATTGTATCAATATACCAAAAATTTATTAATTATTTTTGGTATAGGCTTTAGTAATAAGCAACTGTTTGTAAATAATCTTTTTAGAAAACACAAGAAATATAAAATTTTAGATCTTGCGAGAACTTATGAAGAAAACAATTTATATAAAGCAAAGAATTATAAAAAACCCGCTGCCTTAATTATTGACTAGAGAATAGCTATCTCCATTCAGGCTTAAAAATCGACACTTCCTGAATACCATTTATAAAAGCAATTTTTTTGTCAAGTTCTAGGTATTTTTCTTCGTTTAATAACCCTAGGCCAAATTTGTTATAACTTGAGCAAAAAATACCAATTTTTTGGCCTTTCAAATCGGTAATTTCCGTACCAATTTCATTAAAGGAAATTTTTCTATCAGAAACTAATTTAAAAAGTTTCTTTCGTGTACCCCCCTGATATTTTGCCCGAGAAATTACTTCTTGCCCTATATAACATCCCTTGGAAAAACTAACAGCAGAGAGCTCTTCTGCTCCGAATTGCGAAACCAAAGAAGTATTAGCAATTAAATCATTTAGGCCGTCTGGAATGGCAAATTCATATTTATCTTGCATATATAAGTTACTATCAATCAGCTCCAATTTATTAATAGACAAGGATTTTACTATAGATCTAAAGCCCAGTTTAGAAAATCGAGGATCACGATTAGAGGCAGTAACACCCTCATTATTTTCCAATTTCTCCTTTGAATATAAAACAGAATATTCAGAAGTAAGATTTTTAATCTCTACTTCTCTTCTTAATTTATATAGAGTAAGCTTTTGTAAAAACGATTGGGCAGAAATGGAGTTTATATCAATAAATAGTTGATCAGGTGATAATTTAAAAACAAAAAAATCATATAAATATCTCCCTTGCGGAGAAAGTAGATAATTATATGAATATAAATAATTATTTAAGTCATTGGTAACAATATTTTGCAAAAACTCTAAAGTATCCTTTCCGGATAGACTCACAATAGAATGATCTTTAAGTAATTCAGCCATAAAATATAAAAAAACTATTTTTTAACTATTTTGTAAAAGATATCTTCAAGATCAGGTTCACTTAAGTTTAAATTCTTGATTTTCAAATCCATAGAATGAATTATCTCTAAAATTCCAGTAAAGTCGTTATTTTCGGTATGGAGATCAAACCTAATTTTATTTCCATTTAAAAGCTGAAGTTTGATATTTTCTAAACCAGAAACTTTCACAGAATCAACAGCAGTTTCAAACTCAACATCAAGATATCTTGAACCAAGTTCTGCCAGTAATTTCTTTTTCGAATCCTGTTTTATAATTTTACCATCGTTAATAAAGGCAATATTATCACATAATTCCTGTACTTCTGCTAAATAATGGGTAGTAATAATAATAGTTACTCCGTGTTCCTGATTTAACTTTTTCACATACTCCCACAGTTGATTTCTAAGTTCAATATCTACCCCGGCGGTCGGTTCATCTAGAACCAATATCTTAGGGGAATGAACTATAGCTTTAGCTATTAAAAAACGCCTTTTCATTCCCCCTGATAAGCGTTGTGGTAAACTATTCCTTTTATCGTACAAACTCAATGTTTTAAGTAGCTGGTCAGTAATTCGATTTTCCGGCTTAATCCCAAAATAACCCGCTGTAAATTCAAGAGCTTGCCATAATGGGAAAAAAGTATCCGTGATAATTTCTTGGGGAACAATACCGATTAAAGACCTCGCTTTCTTAGGTTGTTTATCAATATCTATTCCCATAACCCTAACTTCTCCAGAAGTTTTGATAACTGTACCTGCTAAGATATTGATTAATGTAGATTTTCCTGCTCCATTTGGTCCAAGCAAACCAAATATAGACCCCACCTCAATATTGATATTCAAACCATTTAAAGCTAATCTTTTTTCCTTAGAAACTCTACCGGCGTTATATTCCTTTATAAGTTCTTTTACGTAAATAGCATCACTCATCAGATTTCTCGGTAGATATACTTTATTACTCAGTTATAGGAACACTTGTCTGAGGACTTTCTAAACGTTTTTCATTATGACGAGTAACACTGCGACTTTCAAGATCTCTTACCAGATCGATTAAAGAACCATTTTCATACATCTCACGCACTATATCACACCCCCCAATAAACTCTCCTTTAATATATAACTGAGGTATAGTTGGCCAATCGGAAAATTCTTTTATTCCTTGGCGCAATTCTTCATTAGCTAAAACGTTATGGTCCTTAAATTTAACACTAACTGATTTTAAAATACTAACTACCATCGCTGAAAAACCACATTGTGGAAAGTCAGCCGTACCTTTCATAAATAAAACCACTTCATGTTCTTTTATCTCATTTCTTATAAAATCAAAAATCTTGTTTTCTGCCATAATAAATTCCTGTAAAGCTAATTATGATTAATTTTAAATTATTATTTTATGAATTTAAATACAATAAACCAGATTTTTACCATTTTTAGCTCTTTAAGTAAAGAACCGAAAACAGAACTTGAATATGTTAATAACTTCACCCTAGCGGTAGCAGTTATTTTATCCGCACAAGCAACTGATGTTTCCGTTAATAAAGCAACCTCTAGGTTATTTAAAACTTATAGAACTCCGGAAGATTTTTTAAAACTTGGGGAAGATAATCTAAAAAAATATATAAAAACTATTGGTCTATATAATAGTAAAGCAAAAAATATTATTGCTTTTTCTAAGATTTTAGTAGACCAATACAACTCAAATGTTCCAAATAGTTTTGAAGAACTGGTAAAAATGCCAGGGATAGGGCAAAAAACCGCAAATGTTATATTAAATTGTGCATTCGGCAAGCAAACAATAGCAGTTGATACACATGCGGCTCGAGTTTCATATAGAATTGGCTTAACTCAAGAAACAAATCCTAAAAAAATAGAAAAGGATTTATTAAAACAAATTCCAACCATGTGGTTAACTCATGCTCATCACTGGCTGATATTACACGGAAGATATATTTGCAAAGCTAGAAAACCAGAATGTTTTAAATGTCCTATTTGTCATCTATGTGAGTATAAAAGTAAAAATCTATAAATAGCAGTAAATACCGCTAAATTAGAACTGGCTTAACATAAAATTAAACAAAAATACCTATTCTCTTTATAGCTTAAACTGAATCACCTTTCACTCTAATAATCTCTGCTCCACAAGCAGATAATTTTTTCTCGAGAGATTGATATCCTCGATCTAAGTGATATACTCTTCTAACCTTAGTAGTACCTTTAGCAGCAAGGCCAGCAAGAATTAACGAAACTGATGCACGCAGGTCACTTGCCATTACTTCTGCGCCGCTTAAGGTTTTAACCCCTCTTACAATTGCATGATTACCATCTACATTAATATTTGCTCCCATTCTACATAATTCTGGTACGTGCATAAACCTGTTTTCAAATATGTTTTCTGTAATCACTGAAGAGGAATCTGCTACTGCCATTAAACTCATAAATTGAGCTTGCAGATCAGTTGCAAACCCGGGATAAACGCCTGTAGCCATATCAACAGATTTAAGGAAACCTTTATATTTTACTCTGATGATATTATCTAAATTAGTAATTTCTATACCCGATTGTTCAAGCTTAAGAGCTACATTTTCAACAATATCGTAGCTAATCCCAGAAATAGTTATATCGCCTTTAGTAATAGCAGCAGCAATCATATAGGTTCCAGCTTCAATTCTATCTGGTAAAACTTCATGTTTCGTCCCATATAATTCCTCTTGGCCGGTAATTTTTAAATCATCTGTTCCAATACCATTGATTACCGCTCCCATTTTTACTAAACAATTGCATAAATCTCTGATTTCTGGTTCTTTTGCACAGTTTGATAAATGCGTAGTACCACTTGCCAAGCAAGCAGCCAGTATAGCATTAATGGTAGCCCCAACCGATACTTTAGGAAATATAAAACTGCAAGCTTTTAAACGTTTTCTAGTATGAGCGTGGATATACCCTTGCAGAATTTCTATTTCTGCTCCCATAGCCTCCAAGACTGCAATATGTAAATCAACTTGCCTTGCCCCGATTGCACAACCACCAGGAAGTGAAACCAAAGCCTCACCATATTTAGCTACAAGCGGACCTAAAACCCAAATAGAAGCCCGCATTTTCCTTACTATTTCATAAGGCGCTTTATAATTATTGATATTAGAACAAGAAATTTTTAAGGTTAAGCTATCATTACTTTGTATTTTTCTGGCAATTTTAGCCCCATGGTTTACAAGTAATTCTTCCATGGTATTAATATCAGATAAAATAGGTAAATTAGTCAGTTCCAGCTCTTGATCCGTTAACAAAGCAGCTGTCATAATCGGTAAGGAAGCATTTTTAGAACCACTGATGGTAACATTTCCTTTGAGATGATTACCTCCATTAATAACTATACTATCCATATATCTTGTAACTAACCTTAACTAATAACTACGGTCTACAGCAAAATTCACCAACGATTTTAAATACTCCTTGCTTGCATTTCTAATATTAATTTCTTCAAGGAACTTATCAGCAGATATTTTAAAATCTTCTAAATATTCAAGAATTTGATTTTTTATATCAAATCTGGTTAACAAATCAATAACCCAGTGAAAATCTTCTGATGTACGTTCTTGCGCAGTTATTAACCGCAGTAGTTTTTCTTTTTTATCTTCTGTAAGTCTTCTAGCTAGGAAAATCAGGGGCAAAGTAACCTTTCCTTCTGCAAAATCATCTCCTATATTCTTGCCCCTAGCTTCACCTTGGGTAAAATAATCTAGCAAATCGTCTGTTATTTGGAATATTTCCCCCAGTTTTATCCCAAAATTTCTCATGGCTTTGCAATAGTTAGGTGATTGGTTTGCTATGATAGCACCAACCTCACATGCCGCTCCAAAAAGAACTGCAGTTTTTGCATTAATTACTTTTAAATACTCTTCCTCAGTTATAAACCTCCGCTCCTCAAGTTTTGTAAGCTGAGATACCTCTCCTTCTACGACGACTGCGCAGGCTTCTGATAAAACGTCCATAGCCGGGAGCAGCCTAGTAGCAACTATTAATTTAAATGATTGACTAAATAGAAAATCACCTACCAATATACTTGCTTTATTACCCCATATAACATTAGCAGTGGGTAAAAAACGACGCATTTTACTGCCATCTACTACATCGTCATGCAATAAGGTAGCCATATGAATAAATTCAACAGCTGCACCGAGCTTAACCGCATTATCACTCCTGCAATCAAAAATTTTGGTAGACAATAACGTAAGTACGGGTCTTATCCTTTTACCCCCTGAATTTGATATATGATTACCAATAAGTTTAATTAATTCTTCCTCAGCCGAAAGACATCCCAAGATTAAGTTATTCATCTCGTTGAGTTCTGCTTGTAAAAATTGATGAATTTCTTTGATTAAGTCCAATTTTTTATCTCACAATATTTAAAAATTTATACGTGTAATACACTAGTTTTAACAATTACGAAATATTTACTTAGCTAAATTTTTCGTAGTTTTCCTGTCATTTTTTTATTTGATTCCTTTTTCTGTAAAATATCTTTCTTAACATTTTTCTCTCCTTGTTGCGGTGAAGTCTTTTTAATCTCTTTTTCAGTAATTTGAGCCAATATTTTTTTAAATACCGGTTCGTTTTCATCCAAATTCGGTAGTATTTTTTTTATTTGGACGAGTATATCACCGTGCAAATCAATTACGCTAAATAGTTTCCTATATAGCATAACTTTATATAATTCTGGAATCTGGCTGATCTTTACACTACCAATTTTTGCTTCTGACAAATTATCTGTACTAATACTATAATCAAAACTAAGATCATTAGAAGTAGAAGTAGGATAATCCGATACCTGTTTTAAAAATGTTTTGTTGACGTCAATATAAAGGCTTCTTGTTTGATCATTTAAAAACCTAAATTCTCCAAATCGAAGAATATAATTAAAATTAAAATCAACTACTGCAGGATAATTCTTAATTAACAGCACCCCATCTGCTTTCCAATTATTTAGATACATGTAATTAAATTGTGATTGATAAGTTAACTTGAAACCAGATTCCCCTGAATAAAAATACTAAAATCTTTTAGCTTCACTAACGAACCCTTGCTATTATTTGTAGTTTCTAGATCTACGTTCAGAAAATAATCACTATTTTCTAAATCTTTAAACTTAAATATATCCTTATTGCTGATTATGTAAGATACTTCTTGATCTACTAGACGACCGGCATGTGTAGAAATAACTCTAGGCTTAATGGCTTCGTATTTTTTAAATAATTCTTCAAAAAAACTATCCTTTAAACCTATTCTACTCTCTACGGACAATACTGTACTTTTAGGTTTATCAGAAGATAAACCAGTTTTAACAAGCAACTTAAAAGAATTTAAATCAATTTTGGGAGCAGAAAATGCAAATTCCATTTCCGCATTAAAATGCGAAAATAATTCTTCAGCTTTCTTAGCTTCAGTTTTAACTTTAACTTTACCGGAAGCAGTAAAATCTGAAGGTAAATTAAAAAAACCGTAAAGTAAACTAACGGGTATAGGCCTAAATGAAAACTCAACCGGTTTAGTTTTAACAGTATAATTAACCGTGTATTCTCTTGGTATTTCATCTAGCAAATCTTGCAGCGTAAAGTAATATTTTGCCGGAACAAAAGTAAAGTTTAATTTTTCATATTCTTTATCAGAAAACAACTCATTTTCCTGTTTATCTATTATCTGAACCCCTTCGGTAGCAACCTCAATATCCTTAATATAATTGATTAACTCTACAGAATCAGCCATTTTAGAAACTGCAGAAAGTAATTTTCTACTAAGTGGAACATCTATTTTAATTAAATAATTTTTGATCTTTAATATAGCACCAAAGCCACTTGCCAACGGTTTATATGCAGCACCGATCTCTCCATCATATGAAATATATGCATGCTGATTAGTAAAACTATAACCCATTTTTATAGGGGACTGATAAGAAATCAGAGTGCCTTTACTTTCCTCTTTCCACCCATGCAAATTTAGTGCCATATCAAAAGGAAAACCAGTAATACTTGCTTCATCAAAAGTAATAAAGTATTCGTCAGTATTTACCAAACCTTTAACATGGAGTTTGTGGTTAGCATATCTAGTATTTATATCATTTTTTATATTACTAATTATGTAGTACCAACACGCACAGTAGCAGGTAAATAGAGCAAATAAAAAAATTAATATATATTTGGCTATTTTCATTCGTGCTCGCCTTTTATTTTAATATATTCTTTATTTAACTGTCTAACATCCCATATCCAGAGGATTATTATTACTACAAAAATTATCATTAAATAGAAAGTTACTGAATCAAAACTAGCAGTTGGCATTAAAATAAACATAAATGACTGCGAAAAGGCCCCAAGTGATTTACCGAACTTTAAACCAATTACCTCAACGGCAGCCTTTCCCTTAGTTCCAAGTTCGAGAGAAAGCGGTATATACGTCATCTCCTTTGTAGAATCGAATAAAGTATATTTTGTTGATTTACTCAAAATATTCTGAATAGCGCCAATTATTACCGCCAGATATATCGGGCTATAACTACCTATCATCCCTATATCATTAGCATAAATTACAAAAACGAAAAATATAATACCTGTACAGGCAAGAATACTAGGTGTGATTAAAGCAGCAGTAAACCAGCTAAATTTTCTTAAAATGTTACTTCCAATTAAAGCAGCTATCACACAAGATATTCCCATATAAATATTGAATCTGCCCATAAAATTTATATAGTCAACAGTATTAGGATGAAGTTCTCTTACCCTTGCCTTCCAAGGACCTTCAAGAATATTAATTGCAAGCCCGTAACATAAAAGCAAAATAACAATATACCCGATATATTTTGATCTTAAAATCAGTTTCACACTATCTAAAACCGATAATCTAGTTCTTGTATCTTCTTGAGAATAGGATAATAGCTTGCCAAGTTTATCAGTTTTTACCAAATATTTATTAATGTATTTATAAAGCATCATGGCTATACAACCAGAAAGAATTATAGTAGTCATAATAGGTTTTAGCACTACACTAGATTGGTCCAAGGAATATTTATCTAAAATTTCTCCCTCCACACCAAAAGGTATGTTAGAAAAAGTAACCAGTACACTCCCTGCCATTATCAATCCTATATTACCTACCATACCCAGCAGAGGATAAAATCTCTTTGCTACATTAGTGTCAAAAATATTGTTAGCATACTGCCAGAAAAGTAGATTTATCACAACCGCACTCCATAACTCACAAAAGACATACATGAGCGCATAACTCCACTTGCTTGCTATCAAAATAAACCATTTAAAGTTAGGATAAAGTATAGCTAAACTTTGTGCATATTCTGAATTCGGGTGATAAAAATCTTGATCTGGATACAAGATATAAGTAAAAATCAAAAAGAATCCTAAAAAAAAGGAAACTATTAAATAAAATAAATATTCATAATCGAATATATTACTAAGTTTAACATAGATTAAAGTGAAGATTATGGTAGAGGGAAGCACTAACCATAATTTCAAAAAACTAATAACTTCTACCCCAATATTTGGTACGACTAAGCTGTCCTTGATCGACCGCAATGCACCAAAATTAAATAATATACACAACATCAAACAAGACATTGGGATAAATAATTTCAATTCGGAGCGTTCTATTGGCCAAAGAATCTCTTTAAGGCTAGAGAAAAACTGTTTTTTTTTAAGATTCGGCATTTGCATAAATAAAACTGTTAAAAACAGTATTTATAAGCTATAAATACCCAGTAGTTCTAAACTTTCTTTATTTAAAAGTCAACAAACATCACCGATATCTCTTATTTTAATATAATCGAGATACTAACTAGCTCTCATATAAAGGTCACAAGGAATTTTTCAGGTATAACAACTTAAACTATCTACTAGTTAATTTTTAGTAACCTCTCCTCTGCAGCACCATAAAATTCTTCCCCAATTGAAATTTGGGCTCTGTTATTTTTTTACGCCAGTTATTTGTATCACGCAGAGAGTATATGCATCCGCAATATTCTTGTTTATAGAACTCTTCCTCTTTAGCAATTTCGTACATCCTTGCACTTCCTCCATCTTTACGCCAATTATAGGTCCAATAAGTAATTCTGGGATAATATGATGCTGCTTTAATGCCAGATTTATTTATCTGATCCATATCTTTCCACCTTGAGATCCCAAGGGAAGATGTTATTACTTTAAAATTATTTTCATAAGCATAAAGAGCGGTTCTGATAAAACGCATATCAAAACACATACTGCATCTAATTCCACGTTCTGGTTCATATTCCATACCCTTAGCACGTGCGAACCAGTTTTGCACATCGTATAATCTGCATCAATAAAATCGATGCCTAACTTCTCTGCAAAACGTATATTCTCATTTTTTCGAAGTTAATATTCCTTTTTCGGATGAATATTAGGGTTATAAAAAAAGATAGTAAGATCAATACCTGAGTTGACCATTTTTTCTATTAATGGTCCAGAACAAGGAGCACAACAGGAATGCATTAATACAGCATTATGGCCTCCTAGCACCTCAAATTCTGCAGCAAATTTACTCATAAATAACATCCTCGGATAAATTATTTTTATAAGTTTCTTTATAGAAAAACAGGATACATAAACAGAAAATTGCTAACCCTGTCAGATAATAAGCAAGAGCAAAGTTAGAACCAGTAGCCTTATAGAAAGTAGCACCAATCATAGGAATTGTACCACCAAAAATGGCCGCACTTAAATTATAAGAGAGAGCTACGGCGGTAAACCTTACACGAGTAGGAAACAACTCAACCAATATAGTTGGCACTGGTCCCATATAAATTCCGACTATGGTTGCAAATATTACTTGTGATAATATTGCATAGTTATAATTCATTGAGGAAAGAGCTAGAAATATAGGATATATGCCAAAAATTAATAGTATACTAGCAGTAATTATTACTGGTTTTCTACCGATTTTATCAGAAATATACGCAGAAATTGGGAATACCAGGGTCATAGTAATAAGGATAATAGCACAAACTATGGAGCCTTGTTCTTTAGTATATCCCAGTTTTTGTACAATATGTTCCATAAAAACTGTAGTTGTATAAAATGGTGCTGTAACATTTATGTATATACCAACAGCTAATAGTAAATGGCGCCAATGTTTTGTGAAAGTCTCACGCAGAGGTATTCTTGATAAAGATCCGGCTTCTTTAGCTGCTTTATATATAGGACTCTCAGCAAGATGAGACCTTATATATAACCCTACTAATCCAATTACTAGACCAAATATAAAAGGTATCCTCCATCCCCAAGCAAGTAAGTCTTCTTCATTTAAGAAATATCTAAAACCGTTTGCTACCCCTACCCCCATTAACATACCAACACACATACTAACAAATGACGCACTACCAGCTAGCCCTCTCTTATTATCGGGGGAATGCTCGAGTATATAGGCTATACAGCCGCTAAATTCACCTCCTAAAGAAAAACCCTGTATCAACCTAATAATTGCTAATATAATCGGGGCAGCAATATCTATTACTTCATAAGACGGAAGTAATCCGATACCGGCAGTAGGAACGGCCATCATTAAAATACCAATAACCAATGCAGTTCTCCTACCAAATCTATCACCTATCTGGCCAAATAACACTCCTCCAAGGGGGCGTACTAAAAATCCGGCTGCAAATAACGCAAAAGTAAGGATTTCAACAAATTCGGTTTTCGGAAAAAATTTCAGGCCAATTATATAGGCAAATTGTGCATATAATGCATAATCATACCATTCAAGCGCATTCCCTATCATCCCTGAAATCACAACTTTTCTCATCTTAATTACTTCTCATTAATTTAAAAGTTATACTTACGAAGCATAATAGGGTAATCAATTTTTGATGCAAATAAATTTAACATCCCAAAAGATAAAATTTTTTATACTTAGCCTGAGATGTATTTAGCTGGTAAAGCTTGTATTATTTATTTTTATTTTTTACAATTGGATTAATTAATTAAACAATTTTATCAAGATGTCAAAAGATAGTACCCAAAAAAACTCGTTAAACAAAGGCCACGATCTACATCTTTTGTTATTCCCAGCCTCCCTCCAGAGTCAAAAGAAGAAAGTATTAATATTTCTAAATCCTGGTTTCAAAGAATCATGGATTCAAAATTTGTTACAACAATCTTTAAACTATCAGATAAAGCTGGAAAAAAATGGGAAAAATTTGAAAATACTAAAACAGGCAAAGCTGTGCGCCATGTAGCGCGTCAAGAAATTATTAGCTTAGCTTAGTTAAGGTTCAGAGTAAATGACCTTAAGGCGAGTGCCTTACCTAAATTCGAAAGAAAGAGGGGACAAGAGCATGGTATTAAAGCGAAATATATTACTCTAGCCTTTAAATATTGAACATTATATAGTAGCATAAGCTATTTCTTTCTTTTTAAAATAATTTTGAATTTTTATACCATTAAACTGAATTTGTGTTAAATAGGACCGTACATTAATTGTTAAATCTTTTACTGATTTTAGTACTCGAAAATTATTGGAGTTAGCTTTGACATCTTGGTTTACAAGTTCTTGTGGATTCATATCAGGACAATATGATGGTAAATAAAACAATTCTAGCTTGTCCTTATGTCTTTCTACATAAGCTTTTACCTTTTTACTGTGATGCACTCTATGATTATCTAATATCAAAAATATTTTCTGCTTAATTTGTCTGATCAGTCTACCTAAAAATTCAATACACTTTTTGCTGGTAAAATTATCTTCAAATACCATCCAGTTCATAAACCCTTGCGGACTAATAGCAGCTAGCATATTACATTTAAATCTTGAGCCACTTCTCTTGATTGCTGGGGTCTTGCCTTTAAGACCATATGTTTTACCTCGACTATCTGTTGATTGTATCCCCATTTCATCTCCCCAATAAATTCTAGCACTTTCTTTCATTGCACGAGACTTGATTTCTGGATATGTGACTGTTAACCATTCTTTTATCTTCTCTGGATTACGTTGATAGGCTGATTTAATTGGTTTTTGAGACGTAAAACCCAATCTATTCATAATTTTTCTTATAGAACGCCTGTTATACTGATAAAGGTAATTGGATTCTATATATTCTTGTACCACTTTACTATTCCATAACGTATAATCCATTCCCAATTCATCAGGTGTATGTGATAAAATTTTAGATTTTAATGCCTCTTCTTGATTTTTACTGATTTTAGATCATGTTCCTACCTTTACTCTTCGCTTCTTATAGCGAAAGCTTTCTTCCTTATAAATTTTGTACTCTTTAAGATATTTCCATATAGAACTCCTAGAAAACCCAAAGGTAATAGATGCTTGTTTCTTGCTTATTCCATGTATAACTATTGCTTCCACTGCTTTCTTTCTTAATATCTTGAGATCGCTTGGTGATAATTTTTTATTAGACATTTTGTTATTACTCTTGATACAATATCATTATGTCATTTCTCTAATGTTAGTTCAATATTTAAAGGCCGGAGTAATATTAGAACTGTACAAAAACAGTTAAAAACTCAAATAGACCAAGAACGAGATAAAAGTGACACTCCGGGTTATAATAATATCAGGGACCTAAGACAAGCAACGAGATCACAGCGAATACAGACAATAGCTCTTAAAAAATTGATTGCTGATAAAGATTACTGGACCATGTCACCTGAATAAAAAAAAGCTAAATTTCTAGAATATAGAGAACAAGTTAACCAAACAGAAAAAGCAGTATCTATTCCTACCAATATTTTCACAAGAGGGATAAAAAAACTTAGAAGTCTTATTAAAGATGGACTAAGAGCCCATAATCCATTTTCTGAATTTGATCGCCCAGAAAAGATTAAGATAGATAAACACTCAGCTCTTACTGCAGCAATAGATGCTCAAAAAAAGGAAAATTTAACCATGTCTGTTACCTCTATTAGGGAAAATTTGAATTGCGCTAAATCCCACCCCGGTACAAACAATAATGAACAAAACCCGCCACCTACTAAAAGGAAAAGCAGTTTCCAAACACAAAGAGATAAATATTTATAAAATTGTGAGTCTGTCATATAGTTTGTGTAAGTTGCAAAAGGATATAGTAGAAGATACTATAAAAAAGCAACTTAAATACAGAGGAAAAAATGGCTAAAAAATTAGCAGAAAAAGAAGTAGATATAAATACTAAATTAGTCGAAGAATTACTATCAAAAGCAGATCCATCTGAATTATTTGGTCGCGGGTGGATTATTTAATAAACTTAAAAAGCAAATAGTAGAGAGAATTCTTGAAAGTGAATTAGAACACGATCTAGGTTATTCTAAACATAGTAAGATAATCAAGAGCGATAATAATCGTCGCAACGGCAGTTATAAAAAAACGATTATATAGATGACGACGGTCATCAGATTACCGTAGATGTTTCAAGGGACAGGGAAGGAGAATTTGAACCTCAATTGATTCCTGAAGGAGTTAGGAGATTTAGTGGTTTTGATGATAAAGTGATTTCACTATATACAAGAGGGATGACTGTCAGTGAGATACAGGGCTATTTAGAGGAGATATACCAGATCAATATTTCCAAGGACCTTAATATCAACTGTCACTGACGGAGTAATAGAAGAAGTTACTACATGGCAAAACAGGTCCCTAGACGATATATATCCAATATTATATTTGGATTGCATACACGTTAAAGCAAGGGATAATCATACAGTAATTAACAAAGCGGTATATCTTGCAATAGGTGTTAACATGGAAGGGAAAAAGGAATTACTGGGGATCTGGGTCGGTAAAAATGAAGGTTCCAAGTTTTGGATGCAGGTTGTAACTGAGCTAAAGAACAGAGGGATAAAACAGATATATGTAGCATGCGTTGATGGATTAAAAGGCTTTCCTGAAGCCATAAATAGCATTTATCCTAATACGATTGTACAACTCTGTATAGTATATATGGCGAGGAATTCTGTAAAATATGTTTCTTATAAGGATTTAAAAGCGGTCACAGCGGATCTTAAAAGGATTTACACTGCAAACAGCGAAGAAATAGGATATATCTGGAGCTAAAATCGTTTGCTGCTAAATGGGATAATAAATATCCTGTGATCTCTGATATTTGGCAAAGGAATTTTGGAGCGGGATTATTCCTCTTTTTGCTTTTCCTGATGAGATTAGGCGGATAATTTATACTACCAATGCGATAGAATCGATAAATCGTCAAATCAGAAAAATCATCAACAATAAAGGGGTTTTTCCAGATGATAAGTCTATTTTTAAAATCGTATTTTTGGCTCTAAAAAATGCTGCCATAAAATGGACCATGCCGATTAAAAATTGGTCTTTGGCATTGAATCAATTTGAAATTTTATGCGGGAATTTTAGGCATGATTTACTGGAATTAAAAAATACAACTTACACAAAATAAATGATTGACTCAAATATTAGCAATTATGTTTGGCACTTGCCCAAGGTAAGGCATGACCACCAGTACCGACTACCAAGTCCCCTGATTCTTCATATTCAGCAGCAAAATAAGCCCTTCTTCCTAATACTAATTTTACCGGCTTAATTTTTTTACCATTATGAAAATACTCTTTTGCTTGTCCTCTTCCTTCTGGGTTATTTTTGGAAGCTATTTTTGCTTTTCCTTTACTCATTTTATTACCTAATATCCAATATAAACTTTACATTTTAACAGCGATATTCTAGGTTTGTTTCCAAAGACGGTCAAGAAAAAAGTTTTCCAATTCCACTACGAAGTAAAGTTTTAGGATCCATTCTTGATACTTTTTTCATTGTAGTACTAATCTGTTTAAATTGTTTAAGGAGAATATTGACTTGCTGCACTGTAGTTCCAGACCCGGTTGCTATCCTCTTTTTTCTTGAAGCGTTAAGAATATCAGGATTTTTTCGTTCCTTTTTGGTCATCGAATTAACTATCGCAATCTGGCTAGCCAATGTTTTGTCTCCAGAAGTCAAATCTCCTATTTTGTTAGACAATTTAGATACTCCAGGAAGAAAATTCATCATACTTCCGAGTCCTCCCATTTTCTTAATCATTCTAATCTGAGTTATATAATCGTCTAAATCAAACTGCCCTTTTTTTAATTTCTTAGCAGTTTTTTCTGCTTCGCTGCGATCGATAATGCTTGCTGCCCTTTCAACAAAGGACACAACATCACCCATATCTAATATGCGCGATGCTATCCTTTTGGCATCAAATTCTTCAAAGGCATCGGGTTTTTCTCCAGTACTCAAAAATTTAATTGGTTTCCCAGTAATATAGCGTACACCTAAAGCCGCTCCTCCTTTTGAATCTCCATCGATTCTCGAAAGAATAATACCAGTAATCTCCAGCTGATGATTAAAGTTAGAAGCAATATTAACTGCATCTTGACCAATCATTGCATCCATAACCAAAAAGGTTTCAGTTGGTTTTACTAAACTTTTAATTTTTATTGCTTCATTGATCATGTCTTCGTCTATATGAAGCCTACCAGCCGTATCGTATATTACGACATCATATCCCGATAATTTTGCGGCACTCATGGCCCGCTCAGTAATAGCAACAGGCAACTGGTCTTTTATGATCGGTAAAGAATCTACGGCTATTGATTTTGCCAGTATTTCAAGCTGATCTTGTGCTGCCGGCCTGTAAGTATCTAGAGATACAAGCAAGACTTTTTTTCCTTGATTCTTAAGCTTTAAAGCAAGCTTTGCACTGGCTGTTGTTTTACCGCTACCTTGCAAACCTACAATAAGTAAATTTACCGGTGGCACACTTTGTAAATTTATTTTCGATTCATTTTTATCCGGCTGGAGTAACCGAATCATTTCATCGTTAATGATCTTAATAACCATCTGAGCAGGAGAGACCGATTTAACGACTTCTACTCCTTTGGCTTTCTCTGATACCTCTGAAATAAACGCTCGCACTACCGGCAAGGCAACGTCTGCTCCTAATAAGGCAATCCTGATATCACGCATAGCTGAATCGATATGTGCTTCAGTCAAAGCTCCCGTGCCTTTGATCTTGTCAAAAATTTTAGTAAGATTTTGAGTTAAAGTTTGAAACATAATCAACAATGCTTTCTATACTTATATGCTCGGTAGGATATTACATTTAGCTTTTAAACTCAAGGAATATGTAGGGTTTATTTTTCTATTACTCCGGCCTTTAAATATTGAAGTAACATTAGAGAAATGATATAATGATATTGTATCAAGAGTAATAACAAAATGTCTAATAAAAAATTATCACCAAGCGATCTCAAGATATTAAGAAAGAAAGCAGTGGAAGCAATAGTTATACATGGAATAAGCAAGAAACAAGCATCTATTACCTTTGGGTTTTCTAGGAGTTCTATATGGAAATATCTTAAAGAGTACAAAATTTATAAGGAAGAAAGCTTTCGCTATAAGAAGCGAGGAGTAAAGGTAGGAACAGGATCTAAAATCAGTAAAAATCAAGAAGAGGAATTAAAATCTAAAATTTTATCACATACACCTGATGAATTGGGAATGGATTATACGTTATGGAATAGTAAAGTGGTACAAGAATATATAGAATCCAATTACCTTTATCAGTATAACAGGCGTTCTATAAGAAAAATTATGAATAGATTGGGTTTTACGTCTCAAAAACCAATTAAATCAGCCTATCAACGTAATCCAGAGAAGATAAAAGAATGGTTAACAGTCACATATCCAGAAATCAAGTCTCGTGCAATGAAAGAAAGTGCTAGAATTTATTGGGGAGATGAAATGGGGATACAATCAACAGATAATCGAGGTAAAACATATGGTCTTAAAGGCAAGACCCCAGCAATCAAGAGAAGTGGTTCAAGATTTAAATGTAATATGCTAGCTGCTATTAGTCCGCAAGGGTTTATGAACTGGATGGTATTTGAAGATAATTTTACCAGCAAAAAGTGTATTGAATTTTTAGGTAGACTTATCAGACAAATTAAGCAGAAAATATTTTTGATATTAGATAATCATAGAGTGCATCACAGTAAAAAGGTAAAAGCTTATGTAGAAAGACATAAGGATAAGCTAGAATTGTTTTATTTACCATCATATTGTCCTGATATGAATCCACAAGAACTTGTAAACCAAGATGTCAAAGCTAACTCCAATAATTTTCGAGTACTAAAATCAGTAAAAGATTTAACAATTAATGTACGGTCCTATTTAACACAAATTCAGTTTAATGGTATAAAAATTCAAAATTATTTTAAAAAGAAAGAAATAGCTTATGCTACTATATAATGTTCAATATTTAAAGGCCAGAGTAATAATGCTATTCCAAGATGAGGTGGATAATAGAGATCAAAGCTCTCTGCAAAGAAGAGTTGTCCAAGCAAAATTTGAAGAAACAAAAATATTTGAAGGGTTTGATTTAAAACGATATTCACTCAAAATTAGACATGCAATTAATGACTTAATGACTGCAAAATTTATCAAAGAAAAGAACCATGTAATCATTATGGGGCCGGTAGGTACTGGTAAAACGCACTTATCTCAAGCTCTTGGAATGTTAGCTTGGCAGCGCAATAAAAAGGTAAAGTTTATAAGGAGCAACGGAACTACTCAATGAATTTTATCGCTCTAGAGCCGATTTTACTTATGATGTCATTTTTAAGCGATACACAAAAGTTGATTTATTGATTTTAGATGACTTCGGCTTAAAAACTTTGTCAGCAGAACAATCATCTGACTTATATGATTTAATAGCGGCCGTGCATATAAATGCTAGTCTGATCATTACCACAAATAGGAAAATTGAAACATGGGCAGAAATTTTTGATCCTGTTATGGCTAACGCTGCTTTGGATAGAATAGTTAATAATTCGTATAGAGTAGTATTAGAGGGTGATTCTTACCGAAAAAATTTTATGCCAAAATTTAAAATGGAGGATGACAATATGATACAAAAAAGTTAGTATAAAGTGGACTTCTCATCTGGCGCAAGGGGTGAACTAAAATACCTGGCGCACAACATGAAATTTTATGCGGGGATTTTAGCCATGATTTACTGGAATTAAAAAATACAACTTACACAAAATAAATGATTGACTTCTATAGATTCAATTTATATTGCCAAAGAAAAAAACATTGGTAATATAGAGAGAATATCAGACAACTTGCTATTAACTTATCAAGCTGCCTGATTTTTTACCACTGTCAGATCAAGTCGTAACTAGTACAACTTACACAAAATAAATGATTGACTCCTTCAGGAAAGCCTTTTAATCCATCAACGCATGCTACATATATCTGTTTTATCCCTCTGTTCTTTAGCTCAGTTACAACCTGCATCCAAAACTTGGAACCTTCATTTTTACCGACCCAGATCCCCAGTAATTCCTTTTTCCCTTCCATGTTAACACCTATTGCAAGATATACCGTTTTGTTAATTACTGTATGATTATCCCTTGCTTTAACGTGTATGCAATCCAAATATAATATTGGATATACATCGTCTAGGGACCTGTTTTGCCATGTAGTAACTTTTTCTATTACTCCGTCAGTGACAGTTGATATAAGGTCCTTGGAAATATTGGTCTGGTATATCTCCTCTAAATGGCTATGTATCTCACTGACAGTCATCCCTCTTGCATATAGTGAAATCACTTTATCATCAAAACCACTAAATCTCCTAACTCCTTCAGGAATCAATTGAGGTTCAAATTCTCCTTCCCTGTCCCCTTGAAACATCTACGGTAATCTGATGACCGTCGTCATCTATAATCGTTTTTTCATAACTGCCGTTGCGACGATTATTATCGCTCTTGACTATCTTACTATGTTTAGAATAACCTAGATCGTGTTCTAATTCACTTTCAAGAATTCTCTCTACTATTTGCTTTTTAAGTTTATTAAATAATCCACCCGCGACCAAATAATTCAGATGGATCTGCTTTTGATAGTAATTCTTCGACTAATTTAGTATTTATATCTACTTCTTTTTCTGCTAATTTTTTAGCCATTTTTTCCTCTGTATTTAAGTTGCTTTTTTATAGTATCTTCTACTATATCCTTTTGCAACTTACACAAACTATATATGACAGACTCGATATTTCTTAAAAACAAATTACCAAAAGGGAGTGTTTAATTCTGAAGCTGTTTATTTCGTGATTATTTTGAGATCAATTAAGCTTTCAAGCGGATAAATATGCATTTAGAGAAATGCATTAGAATATCGCCTCCCATAAAATTCAAGAATTTAACCTTTGTTCTCTTTGTTTCCATTAACTTGACGCTGGCACTTTCGGTAATAATCCCTGATTTTAGTTAATGAATATTCTCCTTCATATTTTTCTCCGAGATTTGCTATTTTTCCTAAATAAAAGTTTATTTGGTCTATATCCTCATCAACCTTCTTAATACTGGATTTTTGATCTAAGTCCAAATATGAAGTTATTTCAGCTTTGGTTATGGTAAAAAAATTATAAAAGTCTTTGATTTTTTTCGCTATATGAGGGACATCTTCAGGCTTAAGCACAAGAAAAGCAACTACAAATACAACTAATAATTCAAATAATGACATATTATTTATATTGATATAGAGGAAATAATAACTCGTACTATTAACATAATTACTTGATTTTTAAAATCTTTACAACTCATAGTTTTTTCACAACGACAGGAAAATATTCTTAAATACAGGATAGAGATCGGAAATTTGTTTTCAGGAAAGAAAAATAGACTTGCTAACTCTCAGATCTACAGTGCACTAAACTTTATTAAAGTGCTATTTTTTTTACCTTAGTTTTTTTCTGATCCCTTTTATCATTATGCTCACGACTATGATCGTGGAAATTTTCAGGGTTGTTAATATGTTCATGTGAGTACTTTTGTAGATGATCATCATGATTAGATTCAGGTAAATGATCATTAGCATTTTTTGCAAGGAGTTTTTCCAGCTTGTCCTTACTATAAGATTTTTCAAGTAATTTTACTTCTTTTTCAAAAATAGTTTTTACCGCTTTATCTTCCAAAACCGACCCTTTTAAGGATTCCAAAGCCTTAGGGTGCTTTAAATCAAAGTCAATAATTTCATTTTCTCTACCCGGAAAGTTTTTTGCTTGATCCATAATTACTTTTTGAATGTCCGTTTTATCAATTTCCAATTTATGAATCTTGACATATTCTGCCAGTATTAAACCAAGTTTAACCCTCCGCAAGGCCAACTTTGTAAAATAAGCTTCCTTATTTTTTGAGGATTTTTCCTCTAATTCTTTATCTCCTACTTCGATAGACTGTTTTTCTAAAATCTTAATTTCCTTCTCAAGTAAAGTTGTTGGTACATCAAATTTTAGCATATTTTCCAGTTTATCGAAGAGTGCCATTTTCATCATGGTTTTTATTGGCTCTTCATAGACTTCCTGCATATTTTTTGCAATTTGCTCTCTTAATTTTTCCAGATTTTCAATATTAAATTTTTTAGCAAACTCATCATCCAGTTTAGTTTCGCTTCCACTATGGATTTCTAAAATTTTAACTTTAAATTCAGAAGGTTTACCAGCAAGGGTTTTTTCATGATAATCCTTAGGGAAATCGACTTTTACTGATATATCATCTCCGGTTTTAGCCCCAATTAATTGGTCTTCAAATCCCGGTATAAAAACACCACTACCAAGAACAAGTTTATGCGAGTTTAATTTCCCGCCAGCAAAGGCTTTATCATCTACATATCCAACTGCATCTATAGTTACCTGATCTCCCTTTTTAGCTTTGGAGGTACTGACTTTTTTGTATTCTTTTGAAGTACTAACTAGTTTCTCAATTTGTTCATCTATATCTTTATCTTTCAACTCTAAAATTGGTTTTTCAATAGAGATATTTTTAAAATCAGGCATAGTAATTTCTGGAAACAACTGATACTTCACGGTAAATTCCAGATCTTTATTTTCCTCATCTATGATATCCTCAACTTCTGGATCCATAAGTACACGTAAATTCTTATCTTTTGTGATATCACCTATTGCCTTGACTATCTTGTTTTTTACAGCTTCTGCTCGAAGAGTAGCACCATATTTTTTCTCAAGAAAAGAAGTAGGTACTTTGCCTACACGGAAACCGTCAATTTTTGCATCTTTAGCCAACCTAGCTAATTCTTTTTCAATTTCAGAACTGATCTCTTTTGATGGAATAGTTACTTTAACGTGAAAATCAGTTTTATCATTTTTTATTTCGGTAATATTCATATGAGCCTAAAGATTTAGTAAAAAATTGATATAAAAATTTGTAAACTTGGTACGGATGGAGGGACTTGAACCCCCACACCTTGCGGTACTAGAACCTAAATCTAGCGCGTCTACCAGTTCCGCCACATCCGCATTATGAATTCGGGTTAGCTGTAAAAATCTAGCTATTTCTGTAAGAATTCAACTAAGGAATTATAATACACATTATATAAATTTTGTAAATCACTAATTTGGGTGTGTTCGTTAATTTTATGAGCTTGATCAAAGCTTAGACCAAATTCTACAATTTCTGAATATTTATGAATGAAACGGGCGTCAGAAGTACCTCCATTTGTATCTATTTTCGGTGAAATCTGACATTGGTTTTGCACTATAGCAGTAAATTTTTTCATTTTCTCTGAGTATTTTTGTACAAAAGATTCAGCTGAGGACTCATATTGCAAGTCAAATATTACTTCATGTTTTGATATCACCTCCAATACGGTTCCAAATATGGATTTAGCACTATGCAAATCATTAAAGCGAACATTGAACTTGAGGGTAGCTTGTTCTGGAATAATATTCACTACATTATTCCCTACATCAAATGAAGTAATTTCCAAATTCGTTTTCTCAAAAAATTCAGAACCATTATCAAAATTTATATTCATTAAATCTGCAGCAATTTTTACCGCACTAGTAATTGGATTAATTGCGGTATGTGGATATGCTACATGCCCTTGTTTACCTACAATCTTTAATACAAAATTGGCACTCCCGCGACGGCCTATAGCAACAGTGTCTCCGAAATTAGCTCTAGCTGTTGGCTCTCCCAAAATCGAAAAATCAATTTTTTCTCCTTTCTTAGCAAGATACTCAAGCATTGGTTTTGTACCATGTTTTGCACAACCTTCTTCATCACTAGTTAACAAAAAACTGATAGATCCAATTGGTTCTGGGTGAATTTTTAAATAATTTAAAGCTGATACTATACCGCAAGCAATTGCACCTTTCATATCAACAGTGCCGCGGCCATATACTTTTTCCCCTATAACTTTTAACTCAAAAGGGCTATACCACCATAAGTTTTCATTTAGTGGCGGTACAACATCTATATGACCGGCAAAACATATATTAGGGCTACCATTTCCATATCGTGCATATAAATTGGTAGTTTTTTCTTCTTCTTTTTCTCCAAAAACTTGAATATCACAAGAAAAACCATACTTAGTTAATAATTCTGCAATATATTCTAGTGACCCACTACTATAAGGGGTCATCGACCTAAAACTAACTAATTTAGTAAGAGTTTCTAGAACCTGTTCTATAGCCATACAATTAATCCCTCAGCAATTCATTAATACTCGTTTTTTCCCGGGTCTTTTTATCAACCTGTTTTACAATAATTACGCAATAGATCCCTGGCAAGCCCTTTTTGGAAGACGGAAGTACTCCAGGTACAACTACTGAATAGGCTGGAATCCTACCATAAATAATATCGCCGTTATTACGATTAACAATTTTTGTTGACGCACCAATAAAAACCCCAGTGCTAATCACCGCTCCTTCTTCCACAATGACTCCTTCTACAATCTGTGAACTAGCCCCAACAAAGCAATTATCTTCAATAATTACCGGTTTTGCCTGTAACGGTTCTAATACCCCTCCAATTCCAGCTCCACTAGATATATGACAATTATTACCAATATACGCACAAGATCCTATAGTAGCCCAGCTATCTACCATTGTATTATCACCGACATGGGCCCCCATATTTATAAAAGAAGGCATCACTACAGCATGTTTACCTACATAAGCTCCTTGGCGGATAAATGCCCCGGGCACGATTCTAATACCTTTTTTCTCAAAGGTGTCTTGAGAAAAATTCAGAAACCTCGGATCCACTTTATCGTACCATTTCATACAATTACCGTCATAAAGTTTCATTTCGGAAACCTTGAAATTTAGCAAAATGGCTTTTTTTACCCATTCGTTAACACACCACTGATCAGTAATTTTTTCACAGACAACTATTTTTCCTTCGCCAAGCCAGAAAATTATTTCGTTAATAATTTTTTTTGCATTAATGTATTTATCACTTCCGGCATCTAATGAATCTCTTATTTGCCAAAATTCTTCTATTGCTTTAATATAATCTTGCATTATTGACCTTAAATAATAAGTTGAACCAAACAACAAATAACTTTATTTTTTGTTCAGGTAAATTGTTTTTATAAATAAAAAAGTAAATTTAAAAAAATAACAAAGATTATGTATATTACCTGTCCGGAATGTACTACCAGATTTGTCGTAACTGCTGAACAAATAGGTAAAGAGGGTAGAAAAGTTAAATGTTCAAAATGCTTACATATTTGGCAGCAACACCCCTTTGAACAATTAAGAGTTGAACCAAAGATAGAATCGTCTGCAAAAACTTTGTCTCTTGGCAATGGAGTAAATTTACCGGTGCTATTGCCAGTAAAAATTCCAGCACATTCATTATACGGTTCGCCAATATTATTAGTAAGTATGATTATATTCATGTTTACAATTCTATTTCAAGATAATTTCGCCCTGCCCTCTATTTTAAATACTAAAGATTTAATTATCAGTGATGTCTCTTATCAACGCACCCTTGGTAAAACAGCAATTAATTATAAAATAAGCAACCTATCTGATAAAAGCGTAAAAATCCCTTTAATTAGAATTAGAGTATTTGATAAAAACCACAGGTTAATTAATTTCAGAATTGATGACCATAGTAATATTAAACTTTCTCCTTCACAAAATGTTGTTATTAACACAGAATTGGAAGACGTTCCTCCCCATGTAAATATTGATATAATGATAGGTAATAAATTAGACTTCATTTTACATTAAATTACTTATTAATAAGATTAATTAGCTCTTCAGGTTTTCCTTTTTCCATTCCGTCCTCTATGTTCTTAACAAACAAGGTAATTAGTTGATGTAATTCCTCTATCTCTTGGCGAAGCAGCTCAATAGAGGTTTTAGTGGAGTTCAAATGAGCAGTTACTAATTCGTTAAAATCTATGATATGATTCTTCTTTACATAGTTTTCAATCTCTTCTTCCTGTTTCCTTACCTGCTTTCCTATACTCTCTAGTTTACTTAGAATAAAAACTAAAGAGTCCTTGATTTCATCTACTTTCTGCTCCATTAGAATATCCCCCTTGCATTTCTTTTCAACGATTGTATCTTTTAATAATACTCTAAGAAGCTGGTTAATAGCATTCTGATGCTCTAAGTTATTAAACCGCATAAAATTACGGATAATTTCCTTACGCATTTGCGCATGATCTATCGGCATCTGATATGTAACTTCAAGTTCTAATCCTTCATAAAAATAAGATACTTTCTCACCGAGTGCCTTAGAAAGTAAAATCAATCTTCCTATTGAAACTCTATTTTTTCCTTTTTCATACTTAGAAAGCTGTTGACCGGTTATACCGACAGCTTCTGAAAGTTGCTTACGTGAAAGACCTCTTGCTAATCTTAATGAAACTATTTTATTACCGATAAATTTATCTATTTCTGCTGTATAATCATTTTTACGTACCATTATTGCTCCCTTGTTAAATATACATTCAAGTATTTGGAATCTATTACAGTAACTAATGTTTCTACCTGTGGTATAGTTACGGATATTTAAATTCTTATATTTAATTATATAGCGTGCTTTTACTAACTAGTCTTGTAGCACCGTAATAAATACTATTACTCTGGCCTTTAAATATTGAACATTATATAGTAGCATAAGCTATTTCTTTCTTTTTAAAATAATTTTGAATTTTTATACCATTAAACTGAATTTGTGTTAAATAGGACCGTACATTAATTGTTAAATCTTTTACTGATTTTAGTACTCGAAAATTATTAGAGTTAGCTTTGACATCTTGGTTTACAAGTTCTTGTGGATTCATATCAGGACAATATGATGGTAAATAAAACAATTCTACCTTGTCCTTATGTCTTTCTACATAAGCTTTTACCTTTTTACTGTGATGCACTCTATGATTATCTAATATCAAAAATATTTTCTGCTTAATTTGTCTGATCAGTCTACCTAAAAATTCAATACACTTTTTGCTGGTAAAATTATCTTCAAATACCATCCAGTTCATAAACCCTTGCGGACTAATAGCAGCTAGCATATTACATTTAAATCTTGAGCCACTTCTCTTGATTGCTGGGGTCTTGCCTTTAAGACCATATGTTTTACCTCGATTATCTGTTGATTGTATCCCCATTTCATCTCCCCAATAAATTCTAGCACTTTCTTTCATTGCACGAGACTTGATTTCTGGATATGTGACTGTTAACCATTCTTTTATCTTCTCTGGATTACGTTGATAGGCTGATTTAATTGGTTTTTGAGACGTAAAACCCAATCTATTCATAATTTTTCTTATAGAACGCCTGTTATACTGATAAAGGTAATTGGATTCTATATATTCTTGTACCACTTTACTATTCCATAACGTATAATCCATTCCCAATTCATCAGGTGTATGTGATAAAATTTTAGATTTTAATTCCTCTTCTTGATTTTTACTGATTTTAGATCCTGTTCCTACCTTTACTCCTCGCTTCTTATAGCGAAAGCTTTCTTCCTTAGAAATTTTGTACTCTTTAAGATATTTCCATATAGAACTCCTAGAAAACCCAAAGGTAATAGATGCTTGTTTCTTGCTTATTCCATGTATAACTATTGCTTCCACTGCTTTCTTTCTTAATATCTTGAGATCGCTTGGTGATAATTTTTTATTAGACATTTTGTTATTACTCTTGATACAATGTCATTATATCATTTCTCTAATGTTAGTTCAATATTTAAAGGCCGGAGTAATATCGTATTTATTACGGTGGTGATATAATTGAACTTCATAGCATATAATCAGCTTAAACAAGTAGAATGATAAAAAATTAAGAAATATTATTATGAAATTGTAATTTTAAGTATAAAATTCATAAAAAAGTGTTTTATACTGAAGATAACTTAATTAAGAATTTTTATTAGAAAATCACGCTTCTTGTTTCAAAAATTAGCTGTAGATATTATGGATATGTTTAGATAATTATGGTATAACTTGAGTCCAGATTTATTATAAAAATATTAACTCTTTCTACCTATGGCTAAGTTCATACAATCTCAAAGCCCTATAAAAAATAAAATAATCATCTCGGAGCAAAATGACCTGAAATCTGAATTTTCGTCCATAACAAATATACCTAGATTTGTTATCGCTAAAGATATTCATTCAAAATATTCTGTTATTAGCAAAGATTACGCCTTATTACTTGGCTGGAAGAGCCCTGATCAATGTATTGATTTAACAGATTTTGATATACCTTGTGAGGCGGTAAAGGCAGCAGAACAATTTAGAACTCTTGATCAAAAAGTGGTAGATACTGCAAAAACCGTACTAAGCGTATACATTTGCAATTATTCATCCGGGTGGAAAACCTTAATTAGCAATAAGACCCCTATAGAGCAGAAAAACGGTACAGTTGCGGGAATATATGGACAGGTAATGGATGTATCAAATACCAATATGTTTAACTGGTATTTGACCTTAAATCAAAAGGATCAGAAATTTATAAATACCAAAAATAAACCAGCAATTTACATTTTAAATCAAGAGCATTCCCCCCCCTCCCGTTAAGCAAACAACAACAAGCATGCGTATTCTTATTGCTGCGAGGCAAGTCTATGAAAGAAATTGCCCAAATTTTAAATTTATCGGTACGCACTGTAGAATCCTATTTTATGATAATCAAGTTAAAACTATGATGTAATAATAAATCTCAAATCATAGAAAAAGCAATTAATAGCGGATTTCTATCTTATATTCCAGAAGATATAATTTCTGTGGAAATGCATTAGGTATTATGAGAAAAATTATTATCACCTGTATGGTAGGTAACGCATTGTAAGAGTAGGTCTCTGATTTGAAGTAATCTCCTCAGCGACCCCCCTCGTCAAACCGTGCGTAAAGTTTTCCCTTACACGGCTTTCCTATAACTTTCACCCACTGCATTATAGTCACATAATTATCTTGCATATCTTGACGCCTCATTTCCTACAATTACTTGGTCTGCCAACTTGTATAGACCATGATTATTATAAAACCATGAAGGAGGATAGTCTCTCCATCCTTTTGCTCGTTTCTTATGTTTCTTCCTCAACATTATACATAGTGTCATTGTAATGTACCTATCTATCCTCCTAAAGTGTTCTCTAGAGTTTCCACCTTTGAAGTAGTTCGCCAACCCCCTAATTATTGGGTTTAGTTTCTTTTCTATAAGTTCAGGCAATAACCAATGTTGCCTTGTCCTTACTGTTTCTCGAACTTTCTCTTTGACAGTTTTCATAGCTTGGTTTGTCGGATAGTAATATGTTTTGAGTTTTCCTGTTCTTTTTGAGGCTTGTCTTACAAAGCGGAATCCAAGAAAATCAAAGCTCTCATGTCTTGTATCAATCACTTTCGTTTTATCTACATTTAGTTCAAGTTTTAGATTTTCCATAACATTATTTACTTCCTTTAAGTATTTATCGGGGCTTCTTGAGCACAGCACCACAAAATCATCTGCATAGCGAACAATATGTGCGTCATGCCCTTTCTTATTAAACCCCTTTTCTTCCCAAGCTGTATCCAGATAGTGTAAATAAAGGTTTGCAAGTAGCGGAGAAATAAATCCACCTTGCGGCGTACCCGTTATTTGCTTTCTAATTTGCATATCTTCCATTACACCCGCCTTCAAACCAGAGTTTTATCAATCTAACAATAGAGTTATCAGTAATTCTATTGTTGATTGCCTTCAAAAGTATGTCATGAGTTATAGTGTCGAAATAGTTACTTACATCTGCATCAATGACATATCTGCATCCATAGTTGAGATATTTATATATCTCTCTATAAACCATATGTGCACTTCGCTTAGGTCTAAACCCATATGAGAAGTCTTTAAAATCCGCTTCGAATATTGGTTCAATAACTAGTTTCATACATGTTTGCACTACACGGTCTGCAATTGTAGGTATACCTATGGGTCTTTGTTTCCCATTAGATTTAAGGATATATACCCTTTTTACTGGGGCAGGCTTATAAGTTTTACTTATTAAGCTATCCTTAATTTCGTTTAGAAAGACGTCCACTCCAATATCTTCTTCTATATAAGATATGGATTGTTCATCTACACCTGGTGTTCCCTTATTCGCTTTTACTTTCTTCCAAGATTGCATAAGAATATCTTGCCTATACATCTTGTCATAAAGCACACCAAATTTGCGTCTTGGATTAACTTTGGCAGCTTGGTAAAGTTTACGCTGAAGTACCCGTATATTTTCTTGAGTGTTTATAGCTTTCGCAATCACTTAATACCTCTTTCATTATAAACATAGTTAAAGTAGAGCCCCTTCCCTAGTATAAGTTTTGTTGTCTTATACATTGCTGGTACTATGAACTCCTCCGACTCCTCATTCCTGCTTTCTTCCAGATTTCAGCGGGCGGCCTTATACTTTCCGTTACGCAGTGAGTTATCTGCGACAGGGTGAGGTCTCGACTGTTTCCCTCAAATACTTTCTATACATACCATCCTCTATATCCCGAATTCCTATACTAACTTCAGTTAATGGTTAATCCGTTAGTAAACACTGGCTTTCGCCCCCATTCTAAAGGCTCAGCGGAATCACCCTACATCACACTCTCCCAACATATTTGTGTGACTAACATTTACGAGACTTACTAAGGTTCACTCTCGTTACGGTCTGTATATTTGCTCGTTCCCACGGTTTGGGTCTGGGGACACGTTAGTCAGCGTTGCTTCCGCATTTCAATCACTATCCATACGTACGCCATAGCTACTCGGCCAAAGCACTAATTGCCGAGGTAGGACTTTCACCTACTAGTATCTGAGCGACTTAACAGCCCGCTCAAAATGGAATAAGGGTCTTTAACTCTACAGGAAATGTCTGCTGTTATACCAAGTGCTAGTAATTGATCGCAAATCAAGTTAATTGCTTGGTTATACAAAAAATCTTCTGGTTTATTATCCATCTTAAGCTGACTCGGTTAGCTTTTCACTAGGTGAGTCTATCAATGGTGGTGAAGTATGTCAAGAAAATGGGATATGTGCTTAAGTTATATAACGTCAACACTGTGAGTATGTCAGTAGAAAATAATTTAATAAATATTCATAATTTACTTAATATTTCAACTAATGTGGAGTTATAATACGATTATGTAGTTAATTAATTCTTAAATTATGGATTATTCAGCGCCCTGTAAATATTCAATAAGACTGATAGAAAAATTAAAGTCTCTAGATAATAAAAATGTACTGGACTTCGAGTTAATTAATAAATCTATCTACTGGGTTAGGAAATATCATGGTGACCAAAAAAGAAAATCAGGTGAGCCGTACTATTCTCATCCCTTAGAGGTAGCTTATATGGTATCTGAATATATTACTCCGGCCTTTAAATATTGAACTAACATTAGAGAAATGATATAATGATATTGTATCAAGAGTAATAATAAAATGTCTAATAAAAAATTATCACCAAGCGATCTCAAGATATTAAGAAAGAAAGCAGTGGAAGCAATAGTTATACATGGAATAAGCAAGAAACAAGCATCTATTACCTTTGGGTTTTCTAGGAGTTCTATATGGAAATATCTTAAAGAGTACAAAATTTATAAGGAAGAAAGCTTTCGCTATAAGAAGCGAGGAGTAAAGGTAGGAAGAGGATCTAAAATCAGTAAAAATCAAGAAGAGGAATTAAAATCTAAAATTTTATCACATACACCTGATGAATTGGGAATGGATTATACATTATGGAATAGTAAAGTGGTACAAGAATATATAGAATCCAATTACCTTTATCAGTATAACAGGCGTTCTATAAGAAAAATTATGAATAGATTGGGTTTTACGTCTCAAAAACCAATTAAATCAGCCTATCAACGTAATCCAGAGAAGATAAAAGAATGGTTAACAGTCACATATCCAGAAATCAAGTCTCGTGCAATGAAAGAAAGTGCTAGAATTTATTGGGGAGATGAAATGGGGATACAATCAACAGATAATCGAGGTAAAACATATGGTCTTAAAGGCAAGACCCCAGCAATCAAGAGAAGTGGTTCAAGATTTAAATGTAATATGCTAGCTGCTATTAGTCCGCAAGGGTTTATGAACTGGATGGTATTTGAAGATAATTTTACCAGCAAAAAGTGTATTGAATTTTTAGGTAGACTGATCAGACAAATTAAGCAGAAAATATTTTTGATATTAGATAATCATAGAGTGTATCACAGTAAAAAGGTAAAAGCTTATGTAGAAAGACATAAGGACAAGTTAGAATTGTTTTATTTACCATCATATTGTCCTGATATGAATCCACAAGAACTTGTAAACCAAGATGTCAAAGCTAACTCCAATAATTTTCGAGTACTAAAATCAGTAAAAGATTTAACAATTAATGTACGGTCCTATTTAACACAAATTCAGTTTAATGGTATAAAAATTCAAAATTATTTTAAAAAGAAAGAAATAGCTTATGCTACTATATAATGTTCAATATTTAAAGGCCAGAGTAATAAGCTAAAAATGGATGTAATAGCCGCTAGTATATTACATGATATTATCGAAGATACGGAAGTTACTGCAGAGATGATACAGGGTACTTTTGGAGAGAGAATAGCTGAAATGGTTGACAGGCTTACCCGTGATAGGCCAGATGGAACAAAATTAAGTGTAGAAGAGATTTTGAATAACGCTTACCATTTAAAGGATAAGGAAGTTTTATTAATAAAGTTATTTGATAGATTGCATAACATACAGATTATAAAATCTCAGAGTCCAGAAAAACAGGAAAAATTTACAAAGAAACAATAAAGCATATGCTGCTAACTTGTTTCTATATGGAAAATAAAAAACTTGCAGATACTTTACGTGATATTTCTTTAATACCTCTTAATAAGTTTCGGTCTCAAGAGTTCTCTTATTAAAAAAAGGAAAGGAATTATTTTGAATTTCTAGTTTCCTAAAAAAATTTAACGCAAAAGCATACCCTATATTAACTGGAATTAACAAAATTAAAAGCTCCTTATGGCTAAAATTTTTAAATAGGTAAATTATCCCAAAAGCTGTTATACAGTATGTAACTGCCTTTGCTACAGCAAAGGTAAAAGTGGAAGCGGTGAATCTTCGTAAAATTGGAAAATGCTGAAATATAACAGGATTTGCAGGGAAAGCTGTACACCCTAATAAAATAAGCAGAGTTTGTAAGACAAATAATTGAGTTTCAGAGGTAATGATTGTATATAAAAACGGAAAAGATAAAATAAAAGGAATGGATAAAATAAATTTATATTGTAAAAGCCTTATAGGATGAATCTTAGATACAAATATCGTTAATAACACTGCGTTCAAAAAATTCACACCAGATAAAACGAAATTATGTTGTATAACATCAGGAAAAGTCAGGCCGAATGATTTTAAGATATCAGAACAATAGATAAAATTTATATAGAAATAAATGGGTGAAGTACATTCCATGATAAAATAATATGTAAAAGTAAAGACTTGATCTGACAGTTAAGGATTGTTGGGTACGAAAATATTAGATAGCATCGTACCCGGCAATAATTTTAACAACCTCAAAAAAGGAGACTGTCAGATGACAATATATCAAGAAAAAATCATAAAGCCAAGAGTTGGTTTATTACAACTTGCAGAACATTTAGGGAATGTATCCCAAGCGTGCAAAGTCATGGGCTATAGTAGAGATACATTTTATCGTTACAAAGAACTCTACGACCAAGGTGGAGAAGAAGCCATGTTTGAGATGAATCGTAAAAAACCTTGCCTGAAGAATCGTGTACCTGCTAATGTGGAAGATGCTGTAATTAATATGGCTGTGGACTTTCCGGCTTACGGGCGTGAAAGAGCTGCAAATGAGCTACGGAAACGGGGTATTATCCTCTCTGGAGGTGGCGTAAGGTCTATCTGGTTACGTAACGATTTAGAGAACTTTAAAAAACGTCTCAGGGCTTTGGAAGGCAAAGGTTGCCAATGACGGTATTGTTCTCAACGATGTGCAGCTTGCTGCACTTGAAAAGGCAAAAAACAAGCGTGAGGCAACGGGCGAAATGAGTCAATCATTTATTTTGTGTAAGTTGTTGTATTTTTTAATTCCAGTAAATCATGCCTAAAATCCCCGCATAAAATTTCAAATTGATTCAATGCCAAAGACCAATTTTTAATCGGCATGGTCCATTTTTTGGCAGCATTTTTTAGAGCCAAAAATACGATTTTTAAAATAGACTTATCATCTGGAAAAACCCCTTTATTGTTGATGATTTTTCTGATTTGACGATTTATCGATTCTATCGCATTGGTAGTTGTTGTGCGCCAGGTGAGAAGTCCACTTTCAAAAGAAAAGAACAATGCTAATTTAGTTAATTTATTTGTTAACTAAATTAGAGTTTAAATTAAATTGAATAAGGAAATATAGTATGTCAACAATTAGAGAAGTGCTGTACCAGCACATCAAAGGTAACAGCCAAAGACAGATAGCCAGATCATTTGATCTATCGAGGGATACAATAAGAAAATATATTGAGTTAGCAAGACAAGAAAATCTCAGTATTTTAGCTAGTGATTCTGAATTAAACAGGATAGCAATCAAGGTTGAAGAAAAATTATATAAGAACGAACCTATACAGAAAGCATCTGCGATGATAATGCTTGCAGAATATAATGAGGCAATAGGGAACTGGCTAAAACAAAGAAGTATAACCCACACCCAAATTCGGCGTTTACTATTATCAGAAGGTGTGAAAGTAAGTAATCGGAGTATTAACCGATATATTCAAAAAGCTTTTCCTAAGCTACCCAAGAGTACTATTCATATAAAGACTGAACCGGGTCAAGAAGCTCAGGTAGATTTTGGTTATATTGGCAAGATTCAGGATGTTAATGGTAAAAATAGAAAACTTTATGCTTTTGTAATGACTCTGTCCAATAGTCGTTATCGTTACGTAGAGTTTACTTTTTCACAGGACCAAGTTAATTGGGCTCAGCTCCATGTAAATGCTTTCAACTTTTTTGGTGGTGTACCCAGTAGAGTAATATTGGATAATTTAAAAGCCGGGGTCATTAAACCTGATATTTATGACCATACTTTAAATGAGACTTATTCAGAATTATCAAGGTTTTATGGTTTTACAATAGATCCAACTAAAGTTTTTAAGCCGGAGCATAAAGGCAAAGTGGAGCGCTCTATTAGGATAGTTAGAGAACAACTTATAGCCGGTAAATCATATAGCAATATTATAGAGGCTAATATTGAAGCGATCAAGTGGTGTAAAAATGAAATATCACATAGAATATGTACTACAACAGGATCAAAGCCAATTGATACATTTTTATTGGAAGAAAAGGAATGTTTACTTCCTATACCGTCAGGTATTTTTGATATGCCGATTTGGACTACCTGCACAGTACAAAAAGATCACCATTTTATGGTCAAAGGTAATTTTTATTCGGTGCCAACAAAATATATCGGGGAAGAGGTTAGTATTCGTATTGGGCTAAAGACCGTTACAGCTTATTATAAACACCAGATCATAAAAACCCATCCGAGGAATTGTAATAAAGGTCAATGGATTACCGACGAAAAAGATTACCCAAAATCTGCTTTATATTATTTAGAGAATAATCCTGAGAAATGTTTAAGTTGTGCTAAAGGCATAGGTAATTCTACATACCAGGTAATAAGCAGAATTCTTGCATCAGGCGGTAGAATATCACTACGTAAAGTTCAAGGTATTTTAAGATTATCGCAGACATACGGTAATGACAGACTAGAAGCTGCATGTTTGCGAGCTGTGTCTTATGATAATTATACTTATGAGGCTATATCCAATATTTTAAAAAATAAACTGGATCAGTACTCTATTCCTAATATTGAAGGCGGCAAAGTGAAGAATATTAAGGCTAATGCTTAAATATAGCTCTGATATGGAGGCTAATTATGCCTAACTTGCAACTCGATAATTTGGTACAACAACTTAAGTTATCTGGAATATCTGATAGTTTGGATAGCAGGCTAAGGCAAGCCAGAGACGCTGCAATGCCATATGAAGAACTGCTTTTAATGCTATTCCAAGATGAGGTGGATAATAGAGATCAAAGCTCTCTGCAAAGAAGAGTTGTCCAAGCAAAATTTGAAGAAACAAAAACATTTGAAGGGTTTGATTTAAAACGATATTCACTCAAAATTAGACATGCAATTAATGACTTAATGACTGCAAAATTTATCAAAGAAAAGAACCATGTAATCATTATGGGGCCGGTAGGTACTGGTAAAACGCACTTATCTCAAGCTCTTGGAATGTTAGCTTGCCAGCGCAATAAAAAGGTAAAGTTTATAAGGAGCAACGAACTACTCAATGAATTTTATCGCTCTAGAACCGATTTTACTTATGATGTCATTTTTAAGCGATACACAAAAGTTGATTTATTGATTTTAGATGACTTCGGCTTAAAAACTTTGTCAGCAGAACAATCATCTGACTTATATGATTTAATTAGCGGCCGTGCATATAAATGCTAGTCTGATCATTACCACAAATAGGAAAATTGAAACATGGGCAGAAATATTTTTTGATCCTGTTATAGCTAACGCTGCTTTGGATAGAATAGTTAATAATTCGTATAGAGTAGTATTAGAGGGTGATTCTTACCGAAAAAATTTTATGCCAAAATTTAAAATGGAGGATGACAATATGATACAAAAAAGTTAGTATAAAGTGGACTTCTCATCTGGCGCAAGGGGTGGACTAAAATACCTGGCGCACAACACTGAACTAGAAGAAAATACCTACCGATTATTCAGTTATTAATTGAAAAGGGAGCTGATGTAAATCGGCAAAATCCAAAGACCGGTGATACCCCTTTACACATAGCGTGCACCATGTTCAATTTCAGTGCAATTAAACTATTACTTAAGGCTGGGGCAAATGTTAATATCAAAAATATATACGAAGAAACGCCATTAAATGCATTGATATGGGATTAGAAGAATTATTTTGACCACGGAGATGGTAAATTTAGACCAAACAGATACGATAGGCCGAACATCAGCAAAATTGAAGCTATAGCTGATCTATTGATTAAAAAAGGCACCGATGCCAGTGCTACTAATCGCAGAATCGAGACTCTTCTTAATGCGGCAACTAATCTAAAATTTTTTGGTGCAAGAGATCAATACCTTCCCCTTATGCAGTTATTAATTGACAATGGGTGGGACCTAAATTTGAGAGACGAAGAGGGATGAAATGTCTGCTTTAGATACGGCCACGGGCCGGTCAAATTTGCAAGCGGTCGAGTTATTAGTTAAGACTGGAGCAAACGTTAGCATCCGAGACAAACAGGGTGCAACGCCTTTACATTACTTGGTCATAGATTTGGATGGTTTTGAGGAGTTCCAGACTACTAGGACTGATGAAGATGAGCTTGAACGCTATGATGCCTTACGTATGAATAATATTAAAGCTATAGCGAACTTATTGATCGAAAAAGAAAATGCTATTTAACTTTAAGGTTCAAAGATGATTAACTCTGGTTATACTCTATTCTGACTTACTCGTAACAGATATTGCTTTAAGTTTCTTTGCAAGACGGCTAATTTTTCTTGAAGCGGTATTTTTTTTGATTAGCCCTTTTGATACTCCGTACATTATTTCTGATTGGGTAGCGATAAGAACTTTACTAGCTTCTTCTTTTGAACCAGATTCGATGGCTAAAAGGGATCTCTTAACATAAGTCCTAATTCTCGTCCTTCTATTTCTATTAATAGCCGATTTTTTTGCTATTTTTCTTATAGCTTTTTCCGTAGATGAATGATTTGCCATAATTTTATGCTCTTATTCTTGAGTTTCTTGTGCTATTTGTTGTTCTATTTTAGGAGTCTTAGAACCCTTTGCATTTATATCTCTATCAACAAATTCAATATAAGCAACTGGTGCTGCGTCACCATATCTAAAGCCGGCCTTGACTATTCTAGTGTAACCACCTGCTCTTTCTTTGTATCTATTAGCCAGTACAGAAATGAGTTTTTCCGCTGCTTCTTTATCTTTAATTTTTGATATGATCTCTCTTCTAACAGCAATAGTGCTTTTTTTTGCCTTAGTAACCAAAACTTCGACAAAAGGCCTTAATTCTTTAGCTTTTGTAACAGTAGTCTTGATTTGCTCATTCATAATTAAAGATGTTGCCATATTTGCAAACATTGCCATTCGGTGACTACTTGTTCTATTTAATTTTCTTCCTTTTAACTTATGACGCATTTTCTATACCTAAATGTCTTCAGATTATATTGACTTCAGCTTTTATTATCACCAAAGGTTCACCTAATTAATGTCTTAATTACAAGAGTGTTTTATTGCTCTACTAACACCACATTTAATATGGGTCTTCATACTTTTTGGCTAGTTCTTCAACATTTTCTGGCGGCCAACCGGGAATGTCCATACCAAACTTCAGATTAAACTTGGATAAAATTTCTTTTATTTCATTAAGAGATTTTCTTCCAAAATTTTGAGTTTTCAACATCTCTGCTTCTGTCTTTATTACAAGATCTCCAATATATACTATATTATCATTCTGCAAACAGTTCTGTGATCTAACGGAAAGTTCAAGATGGCTAACCTTTTTCAAAAGAACAGGATTGAATTCTAATTCTCTTGAAACCTCTGCTTTCTCTTCTTCTTCCTCTTCAAAAGTTACAAATAAATCTAATTGATCCTGAAGGATTCTAGCAGCTAATGCTATTGCCATCTCCGGTGTAATAGAACCATTGGTTTCAACAGTCATTATTAACTTATCATAATCGGTTACCTGTCCTACACGAGTATCCTCTACTTTATATGATACTTTTTTTACCGGGCTAAATAAAGCATCAATAGTTACAACTCCTATCGGTAGATCTTTTTCTTTAGCGCTGCTAGCAGGAACATATCCTCTACCAGTTTCACAATAAAACTCTATATCAAGTTCGGCATCCTTGGATAAGGTACAAATTTTTTGATCAGGGTTCAATATCTCAACATCACTTGGGGTTTCTATCATCCCGGCAGTTATGACACACGGTCCTTTAGCATTAAGCCTAATAATTCTTTTCTCTGAACTATGCATCCTAATTGCTATATTCTTTACATTCAAGATTAAGTCAATAACATCCTCTTTGACACCTGATTTTGAAGAAAATTCATGTACTACCCCTGGAATTTTCATTGCAGTAATAGCAGCACCTTGCAGGGAAGAAAGCAAAACCCTTCTTAGAGCATTACCTAAAGTTTGACCAAATCCACGTTCTAACGGTTCAACACCTATATTAGCAACATTAATTTTATCTTCTATATCCGAATCGGTACAAATGATTTTCGATGGTTTAATTAGCGAATTCCAGTTTTTATTTAGTGATAGCATATCCTTATCCTTTTCTCTAATGTTGCTTAAAACTATACCCTTCTCCTCTTCGGCGGTCTAACGCCGTTATGGGCAACTCCAGAAACATCAGTGATTGAAGTTACAACAAAATTCTGACTAAATACCGCCCTCATAGCCGCTTCACGTTGAGATCCAGCGCCCTTGACTCTTATAGAGACAGTTTTCATACCATTATCTTTAGCATTTTCGGAAGCTTTATCAACAGTCAATTGCGCCGCGTGAGGAGTGGCTTTTTTAGCTCCTTTAAAACCGTGCGCTCCAGCAGTAGATATAGCTATTACATTTCCCTGAATATCCGTAAAAGTTACAATAGTATTGTTAAAAGTAGCTTTAATATGCACTACCCCAAGTGAAATGTTTTTCTTTTTTTTCTTAATTTTGCTAATCGGACTCATTTACCTATATCCTAAATTATTGTTTTTTTCCAGCAATCGCTATACGCTTTCCTTTGCTAGTTCTAGCATTAGAATGAGTATTCTGACCACGAACTGGTAATCTTCTAATATGTCTTAAACCCTCATAAGAACGCATATCTTTTTTCTTCTTAATATTAAGACTGACTTCCCTTCTTAGATCTCCTTCTACTTGGTAATTCTTTTCTATAAGAGAACGAAGAGTAATTAGTTCTTGATCTACTAAATCCTTAACTCTTTTACTTTCTGAAATACCAGCATCCTTACAAATTTTTTGAGCAGAAGGTAGCCCAATACCATAAACATATGTTAGGCTAATTACTAACCTTTTATTTGCTGGAATATTTACACCTGCAATTCTTGCCACAAAATTTCTCCAAATTTTTATAAATAATTAGAACCAGAATAATATAAAAATATCCGGTAAAGTCAAATTCTTTTTGCAATCAAATCTATTTCTTCTGTTACTTCTTCTTTATTAGCAGTAGCATTTATATAAAAAAACTTTTCTTTTTTCTTATAATAATCCACTAAAGGTAAAGTTTCTTTTTTATACTCTTCCATCCTGGTTAAAACTGTTTTTTGTTCATCATCAGATCTAAATATTAGCTCAGTAGAACCACAATTATCACATACTCCTTCTACTTTAGGATTATCGTAATACTTATTATATATATTTCCACAAGATTCGCAGCTATATCTACCTGCAATTCTTTTTATAGCTACTTCATCAGTCAGATTGAAAAATATACAGCTTATTTCCGCATCCACATTTTTACTAAAATATTCAGCTTGCTCTAAATTTCTTGGATAACCATCCAAAATACACCCCTTCTTATAATCATCAGAAAGTACGGCTCTTTTTATCATTCTGTTGACCAATTCAGAAGGCACTAATCTACCGGAATCCATATATTCGTGTAAAAGCCGTGCTTCTTCAGTATTACTTGTTGCAATCTTCCTAAAAATTTCACCAGTAGAAATATGAGGAAGTATTAATTTTTCCGCCAAGATTTTACCTTGTGTACCTTTTCCAGAACCGGGAGGACCAATCAATAGTATAATCTTTTTTGTCATTTCTCCTTCAACTTCATTTTCCTTACTAAATTTTCATATCTGGAACTAAATAAGTGAGTTTGAATTTGGGTAAAAGTATCAATAACTACATTTACTACTATCAAAAAACTGGTTCCTCCTAAAGCAAAAGCTACAGAATATTTGTTCATTAATAATTCAGGTACAACACAAACTACAGATAAATATAAACCGCCAATTACAGTCAATCTGGTAAGCAAATAATCAAAATATTCCGAGGTGTTTTTACCAGGCCTTTTCCCTGCTACATAAGCTCCGTGTTTCCTTAAATTATTGGCTGTTTCCTCAGAGTTGAACACAACAGCCGTATAAAAAAAACTGAAAAACATTATTAGAAATACGTAAGACAGTATAAACAAAGGTTTTCCATGACCTAGATAATGGGATAAACTAGCTATAAATTCAGATTTTTCTTCAGAAAATCCAGCTACAGTAGCAGGAAATAATAATATGGAACTTGCAAAAATTGGCGGTATTACCCCTGCGGTATTTAATTTTAAAGGTAGATGAGTCGCTTCCCCACCATAAATCTTATTTCCGACTTGTCTCTTTGGATATTGTACTAATACTTTACGCTGGGCTCTTTCAAAATACACAATAATCGCTATCATTAATACAACTCCAGCACATATAGAAATGACTGCCAGAGGTGACATAACACCTTTTCTGGATAGCTCAAACATTCCTATGACGGCACTAGGAAGTCCAGAAATAATCCCTACAAAAATTATTAAAGAGGTCCCATTTCCTATGCCGCGCGATGAAATCTGCTCGCCCAGCCACATAAGAAACATAGTTCCAACAACTAAGGTCGTAATAGTCGAAATTTTAAAGATAAAAGAAGGAATGATAACAATCGGACCATAAGGAGTTGCAGTCGATTCAAGGCCAATCGCTACACCATAAGCTTGAAAAGCTGCAAATAAAACCGTTAAATACCGTGAGAGTTGATTTATCTTTCTTCTACCAGTTTCCCCCTCTTTTTTAAGATTTTCTAGGGGTTTATAAGCAATTGTCATCAACTGGATAATTATAGAAGCAGTAATGTAAGGCATTATTGCTAGAGCAAAAATAGACATTCTGCCCAGGGAACCTCCTGAAAGCATATTAAACATACCAAGGATACCAGCCTGACTTTGCTCAGCTAAACTTGCCAGAGCAACAGAATCAATACCAGGAATAGGAATAAAAGAGCCCACCCTGCACACAAGCAATATAGACAGTGTAAACAATATCCTGCTACTAAGTTCACCCTTTGATTTCTGCATTATTTTACAATCCTTTTATAGTACCTGACCACCAGCTTTTTCAATTAATTCTCTAGCAGCTTTGGAATATGCATCTAACTGTATAGAAATTTTAAAGTTCATTTTATCAAGCCCAGCAAGTAGTTTAACAGGGGTTTTCTCACTTTTAATATAACCAATATTAACAAGTGATGCTTTATTGAGCATAGCTGAAGTATCTATTCTTTTTTCAACAATTAAAAATTCGATATCAGCTATACTAATTGGGGTATATTTTACCGATTTAGAGCTATTAAAGCCTCTTTTTGGTAATCTTTTGATAAGTGGCATTTGTCCACCTTCAGTTTTAATAGAAACACCAGAACGAGATTTTTGACCTTTCTCTCCCCGTCCTCCGGTTCTACCAGTCCCACTACCATTCCCCCTACAAATTCTTTTTCTTGGTTTTCTTGATCCAGGAACATTAAATAATGAATTTACTCTCATTTTAATCCTTTATACCCTAAATTACACACTTTCAAACTTTACAAGATGTCTTACCTTATTAATCATTCCCCTTATGGAATTAGTATCCTCCAAGACTCTCTCCTTGTGCATTTTATTCAAACCAAGCCCTATAAGAGTTTGTTTCTGATCTGGCCTACGCCCGATAGGGCTTGCAATTTGCACTACTTTTATCTGCGAAGATTTTGCTTTTGATTTTTTTTCAGCCATAGCACAATACCTATTTATTTCTTATTTTTCTTCTTTTAGCAAGTTTACAGAAAGCTCATGAATATTCTTATCTCTCCGGGCAGCAATAACTTTTGGTGCATTAAGATTACGCAAAGCATCGAAAGTAGCCGTAATCATAGCATTAGGATTAGAAGAACCAAGGGACTTAGCTACAATATCAGCAATACCAAGACAACCAAAAATAGATCTCATTGGACCACCTGCAATCACGCCAGTACCAGGAGCTGCCCTCCTAAGCAGAACTTTAGCTGCTCCACTCTTTCCTACTATATCATGGTGAATTGTCCTACCTTTATATAAAGGTACTGAAACTAAATTATTTTTTGCATCTTTTGCTGCTTTTGCTCTTGCTTCCGTAACTTCTTTTGCTTTACCGTTGCCAAATCCAACTCTACCATTTCCATCTCCCACTACTACAATTGCTGCAAAAGAAAAATTTCTTCCACCTTTTACAACTTTTGTTATCCTATTGATATGAACTAGTTCTTCGCTTAAACCTTCCATATTTTTTGTAGAATCTTTAGACATCAATATTCTCTTTATTAAAAGTTTAAATTTTTTCTTGCTTCTTCTGCAAGCGCCTTAATAATACCGTGATATTTATGACCACCTTTATCAAAAGCTACCAATTTAATAGCTTTTTCAGCTGCTCTTTCCCCTATCAATTTGCCAACTTTAATTGCGTTTTCAATATTACAATTTGATTTACCAGCTTTTCTTATTTCCTTATCTACTGTTGAAGCAGAAACCAGAGTTCTTGCCGTCGCATCATCGATTATTTGCGCATATATATGTTGGCCTGATTTAAAAACAGAAAGCCTATTTCTGTTATTGACCCTTTTTAACTTAATCCTTACACGCTCTTTTCTTTTTTGAAAACTATGACTTTTTGCGCTCATATACAACCTAAAATTAACCTTTTTTACCTTCTTTTCTCTGTACGTATTCGCCTTTACGCTTAATTCCTTTACCTTTATAAGGCTCTGGTGATCTTTGTCTTTTTATCACTGCAATAAACTCACCAAGTTTTTCCTTATTTATCGATTCCAGAGTTATAATATTTTGTTTTGGCGTCTCTACCTTAATTCCTTCTGGAATTTCAATTTTAGTGTTATGGCTTTTTCCTAGGGTCAAATTTAAGTATTTACCTTTAATTGCCGCCCTATAACCAACACCATTAACTTCTAATTCCTCAGAAAATCCTACAGTAACACCTTTTACCATTGAATTAATAATGCTTCTTGCAGTACCCCACATAGCTTTTGCTGCGCTAGTATCATTTAAAGGTTTTACCACAATAGTTTCCCCAGTTTGCTCTATCATAATATCGCCTGCAAACTTTTTTTCTAAAGTTCCCTTAGTTCCATGAACTTTTATATTCAAACCAGAAATTTCGACTTTAGCACCTTGAGTTAGTGATACTGGTACTTTACCTACTCTTGACATCTTTAATACTCTAAAATACTTTACAAATTACTTCACCGCCGACATTATGCTTTTTAGCGTCTCTATCAGACATCACACCTTTAGACGTAGATAGAATATGTATGCCCATATTATTAAAATAACCTTTAAGATTAGAAATCGGTGAATATATTCTTTTCCCTGGTTTGGACACTTTATGAATTTCACATATCGCAGGCCGACCAGCCCGAGAATATTTAAGCTCAACATTAATTTCTTTAGCTTCGGAATCAACAACATAACCAGCAATGTACCCCTCAGTTTTTAATACTTCAAGAACTGTACACTTAAGATTTGAAGCCGGAAGAACTACATTAAGTAGTTTGCTCTTCTGTCCGTTTCTAATTCTTGTTAACATATCTGCTATATTATCGGTCATTGACATAACAACATTCCTAAATTTATATTTTTACCAACTTGCCTTAACAACGCCAGGCAACATACCTTTTCCTGCGAGTTCCCTAATCATATTCCTAGACAACCCCACCTTGCGATAATAACCTCTTGACCTTCCGGTTAATGCACATCTATTTCTAACCCTATTTTTAGCTGAATTTCTTGGAAGTTTAGCTAATCTTAATACTAAGTTAAACCTTTCATCGATAGGAAGATCCTTAGAATAAATCTCTAATTTCAATTTTTCTCTCTTTGAGGCTAAAGAATTTACAAGCCTTTTTCTTTTGTTATTTCTCTCTATTGAACCAATTTTTGCCATAGCAATTTATATCTCTAAATTAATTGTAGAATGGTAAATTAAATCCAGACAATAAAAGCTTAGCTTCTTCGTCTGTTTGCGCTGTAGTAACAATGGTAATATCCATACCTCTTATTTTGTCGATTTTATCGTAATTGATTTCAGGAAACACTATCTGTTCTTTAATTCCAAAAGTCATATTACCTCTACCATCAAAACTTTTCACTGAAAAGCCTTTAAACTCTTTTACCCTTGGTAAAGCCACAATAACAAGCCTTTCTAGAAACTCAAACATTCTATCGCTTCTCAAGGTAACCTTGCAACCTATCTTCATTCCTTCACGAAGCTTAAAACTAGCAATTGATTTCTTGGCATGGGTTACATAAGGCTTCTGTCCTGTAATCGCTGTAAGGTCAGCTATAGCACTATTAATTACTTTGGAGTCAGAGACAGCATCACCAACCCCCATATTAACTACTATCTTTGATAGCTTTGGCATCTGATGTACATTTTTATAGTTAAATTTTTGTTGTAAAGATTTAACTATCTCTTTTGCATACAATTCTTTAAACCTAAGTAACATCACTTACCTTCCTTAGAAATTATCTCACCAGATTTTTTTGCAAATCTCACTTTTTTACCATTCTCCAAAGTCTTTATTCCAACTTTAGTAACTTCATCTGTTTTTGGATCTATATGGCTTAAATTCGAAATATGGATCGGTAATTCTTTCTGAGAAATACCACCTTCACTATTACGGCTAGGTTTTAAATGGACCTTTGCTAAATTAACTCCAGAAACTAAAGCACGATTTTCTTTTGGAAAAACCTTAAGAACATCGCCTATTTTACCTTTACTTTTCCCTGTGATAATCTTAACCCTATCACCCTTTTTTATTTTAAGTTTAATCATTTATATTACCTCTTCTGCAAGAGAAACAATTTTCCCAAATCCTCTACCTCTAAGTTCTCTTGGCACTGGACCAAAAACCCTTGTTCCAATTGGTTCATTCTGCTTATTTACCAGCACAACAGAATTTGAATCAAACTGAATAGTACTACCATCAGATCTTCTAATACCTTTTTTAGTCCTGACAATAAGAGCTCTGTGTGCATCTCCTTTTTTCACCTTTCCACCCGGAATAGCAGTTTTGATAGAAACAACTATAACATTACAACACTCTGTAGTCATGTGATCGGAACCGCCAAGTACCTTTATACACATCACTTTTTTAGCACCAGAATTATCTGCGACCTTAAGGACGCTTTGCATCTGAATCATAACTTAAACTTCCAAAACATAAATAACATTAAACACAGCACAAGATACAAAAATTAATGCAATAAGTCAAAGACTTATTCACTTATTACCATCCATCTTTTAGTCTTAGATATTGGTCTACACTCTATAATTTTTACCTTATCACCTTCTTTATACTTACCTTCAGGATCATGAGCTGCATATTTAGTAGATCTTTTTACAGTTTTTTGATAAAGAGGGTCTCTAAACCTCCTTTCTACTCTTACAGATATTGTTTTATCACATTTTGCACTTTCAACTGTACCTTGTAAAATCCTTCTTGGCATTATTTCGCTCCAACCTTTTTTCTTCTCGTTAATTCTGTTTCAATCCTTGCTATATCCTTCCTAACTTTTGCAAATCTACTGGTATTAGCTAATTCCCCAAGGGTTTTTTGAAACCTAAGATTAAAAAGCTCTTTCTTTAAAAAAGAAAGAGAATCTTTTAGTTTTTTATCATCAAAATCAAGCAAAGTTTTTGCTTTATAATCTGAGCTATTCATATCTCTTCACCACTTTTGTTTTTACTGGCAACTTGGAGGCAGCAAGCTCTAAAGCTTTTCTTGCAACAGCTTCATCCACTCCATTAATTTCGAACATTATTCTACCAGGAGAGACCCTAACTGCAAAATACTCCGGTGAACCCTTACCTTTACCCATACGTACTTCATTTGGTTTTTTAGAAACAGGAAGATCAGGAAAAATTCTAATAAAGAACCTACCCTGCCTTTTCATTTCTCTAACAGCAGCCCTTCTTGCAGCTTCAATCTGACGTGCCGTGACCCTCAACTGCTCAACAGATTTTAAACCGAACATGCCAAAAGTTAGCATCGTTCCAGCTTTTGCTTTCGGAGCCACCCTCCCTTTATGAGCCTTTCTAAATTTTTGCTTCTTTGGAGCTAGCATTCTATCTCTTCCGTTAAATTAAATTAAACAAATTTATCTCTTATTCTGAGCGTAATCGCCCCTATAAATCCACACTTTGACCCCAATTACTCCATAAGCAGTATGCGCTTCAGACGTAGAATAATCTATATCAGCACGAAGCGTGTGCAAAGGAACTCTACCTTCTCTATACCATTCAGTTCTAGCTATTTCAGCACCGCCTAAACGTCCAGAACATGCCACCTTAATTCCTTTAGCTCCCTGCTTCATGGTATTTTGCATTGCGGTCTTCATAGCTTTTCTAAAAGACACACGGTTCTCTAATTGTTGAGTAATAGTCTGGGCAGTAATAGCAGAATCAAGAGCAGGTTTTTTTACTTCATGAATATTTATAAAAACTTCACAATTTGCTATTCCATGTAAATCTTTTTTTAGTTTTTCAATATCAGAGCCGCTTTTACCAATTATGATACCAGGTTTTTTAGCATATATATTTATAACTGCATTACTGCTTGATCTGTGAATAATTACTTTACTTACTTGAGCTATTTTATAGCGTTTTACAATTAACGCCCTGATTTTTATATCTTCAAGCAGCTTGCCCGCATAATCTTTTTCTGCATACAAAACTGAATCCCACTCTTTATTAAGTGTAGGTCCTACCCTAAAACCATGAGGATTTACTTTCTGTCCCATATTTAATTCTCCTCTTTCTCAGAAACTGTTATATACAAATTACTAAAAGGTTTATTAATTCTAGCACTTCTACCCCTAGCTCTTGTTCTAACCCTTTTCATTACAAACGATTTTCCAACAGTAGCCGAATTAACAACTAAACTATCAATATCTAGCCCCATATTATTCTCAGCATTAGCGACAGCTGATTGTAAACATTTTCTAACATCAATAGCTATTCTTTTAGGACAAAAAGCCAGTTGCACTAAAGCATCGGACACTTTCATTTTTCTAATCATCGCAGCTACTAAATTCAATTTTTGAGCACTCGTTCTCAGATTTTTTGCTGACGCCTTTACTAATACACCCATACACCCATTTTTACCTTACACTATTTTCTTTTAACTTTTTTATCGGCACCATGACCATAGTAGGTACGAGTAGGAGCAAACTCCCCAAATTTATGACCTACCATCTCCTCAGTTACAGAAACAGGAACAAACTTGTTGCCATTATGTACAGCAAAAGTAAAACCAACAAATAACGGTAAGATTGTTGATCTTCTAGACCATGTTTTTATAACATCTTTCTTACCTGAATCTATTGCTTTTTGTATTTTTTTTAATAAATAGCCATCTACAAAAGGACCTTTCCATGTGGAGCGCGCCATATTATATTACCTTACTTAGTTTTTCTTTTCAAAATGAATTTAGAGGTAAGCTTATTCTTGCGAGTCTTCTTACCCTTAGTTGGTTTACCCCAAGGGGTCACAGGATGACGTCCACCTGATGTCTTACCTTCACCACCACCATGTGGGTGATCAATCGGGTTCATCGCTACCCCTCTTACATGCGGTCTCTTACCGAGCCATCTATTTCTACCAGCCTTACCAATATTAATATTTTTTTGATCTGGGTTAGACACTATACCAATTGTAGCTCTACAGTCAAGAGGCACTAACCTCAATTCTCCAGAAGCCAATTTCACTTGAGCATAGCCAGAATCTTTACCAGCTAAACTAACAGACGTACCAGCAGATCTAGCAAGTTGCCCTCCTTTACCAGGCTTCATCTCAACATTATGAATAATAGTTCCTACCGGAATGTTCTTAAGTGGTAAACAGTTACCAATCTTAATATCGGCATCAGGGCCAGATGTTATTTTATCCCCGACTTTTAAGTTATTAGGCGCTAAAATATAAGATTTAGAACCATCAGTATGAGCAAGCAAAGCAATGAAAGCAGTTCTATTTGGATCATACTCTAAACGCTCAACTACAGCTTCACCTTCTATTGATCTTTTAAAATCAATAAATCTATAGAGCCTTTTATGTCCCCCACCTCTGTGCCAAGAAGTAACCCTTCCTGTGTTATTTCTTCCACCGGTATTTATCTTGCCTTTAGTTAAGGACTTATATGGTTTTCCTTTCCATAAATCACTTTTATCGACCTGAACCAACTCTCTCTGGGAAGGAGTAGTCGGATTATATTGCTTTAGAGCCATTACTTACTTCCCCCTGTAAAATCAATAGTATAATCCTTTTCCAAAGTAACCATAGCCTTTTTTACATCAGATCTACGGCCCATCATACCTTTGAACCTTTTCTTTTTACCTTTCTGATTTAAAACATTTACAGATTTAACCTTAACTGTAAAAATTTCTTCAATTGCTTTTTTTATTAAACCTTTTTCAGCAGTCTTCTCAACCTCGAAAACGTACTTTCTTAGCTCGCCTAAAACGGTTGACTTTTCAGTAATTAACGGTTTTCTTATTATATCGTATTTACTAGCAGATATCATTTTAACCTCTCTTCTAAAAGCGGCAACGCATCCTTAGATATTAAAATATAATCGCTATTTACTATATCATATACATTTGCACCGATAACAGGCACTACACAAGTATTCGCCGCTGATTTTGCTGATAATTTTATATTTTGATCGACTTCTTTTTCATCTATAATAAAAAATTTACCGAAACCAAAATTAGATAAAGATTTAACTAAGTCAGATGTTTTGGGCTCTTTCATTTTTGTGGAGTCTATAATATGAACAGCCCCTTCAGAAAACTTAACAGACAAAGCATGCCTCATCCCCAGCTTCCTAACTTTTTTCTGAAGTTTTATTTCATGTGATCTTGGAACAGGACCAAAAGCAATACCACCACCGCGACGCTGGACACCTCTTGCATTACCTTGCCTTGCATTACCGGTACCTTTTTGTTTAAAAGGCTTTTTTCCAGAACCTGATACTTCCCCAACAGTTTTGGTTTTATGAGTACCGCTCATGGCTTTAGCTCTCTGCCAATCAATTACTCTTTTTATTATATCTATTCTTGCTTCCAGACCAAATATGGCATCATTTACCGTGATGTCTCCCAACTCTTTATTGTCTAGACTTAATAGCTTGGCTTTCATACAAATCTTACCTAATTAACCTTCTATATCAATTCGACGCTGACTTTTTAACCGCATCTTTCACATATATATAACTGCCCTTAGCGCCAGGTACATTACCACTTACAATCAGTAAACCTTTCTCAATATCCAGATCTACTACCTTTAGGTTCTGCATAGTAACTCTAACATCACCTAAGTGACCGGCCATTTTTTTACCCTTAAAAACCTTACCAGGATCTTGACATTGGCCTGTAGAACCATGAGAACGGTGGGAAATCGAAACGCCGTGAGAAGCTTCTAACCCACGAAAATTATGCCTTTTCATAACCCCGGCAAAACCTTTTCCGATTGACGTACCAGAGACGTCTACAAACTGACCTACTTCAAAATGATTAGGTTTAAGCTCGAGACCAACATCAAGCATGTGCTTTTCAGAAACCCTAAACTCTTTTAACTTGGCTTTTGGTTCTACCTTAGCATTAGCAAATACTTGTTTCATTGATTTAGAAACCTTATAAGGCTTCTTCAATACCGCTCCCACTACAACTGCGTTATAACCGTCTCTATCAACAGTTTTCTGTCCTACCACTTGGCAATTATCAATATGTAGGAAGGTTAATGTTAACCTTTTACCATCTGAAGTAAATTTTGAGCTCATGCCCAGTTTTTTTACGATCAACCCTGTTCTCATCTTTAAACCCCTACCAATTTTATTTCAACATCAATACCAGCTGGCAGGTCCACTTTTCTTAAAGCTTCAACAGTTTGAGGTGTAGGATAATTAATAATCACAAGCCTTTTCTGAGTCCTAATTTCAAATTGTTCCCGTGATTTTTTATCAATATGCGGAGACCTATTAACAGTAAATCTTGTAATTGATCTTGGGAGAGGAATCGGACCACTAACATCTGCACCCGTTCTTTTTACAGCACTAACGATTTCTCTAGTTGCATGCTCTAGGGATCGGTGATCAAACGATTTTAGTCTAATTTTTATCTTTTGATTATTCATTATTAACCTATATTTAAAACAGCCAGCAAAAACTCAACGAGCTAAACTAATAACTAAAACCCAGCTTAAATGAACTTTAAACTGGGCTTAAAACAAACTTATTTAATTATTTTTGATACAACACCTGCACCAACCGTTCTCCCGCCTTCACGGATAGCAAAACGCAAACCTTCGTCCATAGCAACTGGAGCTATCAACTTAACGATAATTTTTGTATTATCACTAGGCATAACCATTTCCTTACCAGCAGGTAACTCGATTTCACCAGTAACGTCAGTAGTTCTAAAATAGAACTGAGGACGATAATTTTTAAAGAATGGAGTATGACGACCACCTTCTTCTTTTGCTAGAACATATATTTCCGCTTCAAATTCAGTATGCGGAGTAATTGAACCAGGTTTAGCAAGCACCTGTCCTCTTACTACATCCTCTCTTTTTGTACCGCGAAGAAGAACTCCCACGTTATCTCCAGCTTGACCAGAATCAAGAAGCTTTCTAAACATCTCAACACCAGTACAAGTGGTTTTTTCAGTAGCTTTAATTCCAACTATCTCTATCTCATCACCGACTTTAACAACACCTTTCTCAACTCTACCAGTTACAACAGTACCACGACCAGAAATTGAGAATACATCTTCAATTGGCATTAGGAAAGGCTTATCAATATCACGAGCAGGTTGAGGGATGTATGAATCAACTGCCTCCATTAACTCATCTATACACTTAGAATCCCCACCTTCTAGAACTTGAAGGGCAGAACCTTTTATTATCGGTATTTCATCCCCTGGGTACTTATAAGCTGTAAGAAGTTCTCTTATTTCCATCTCCACGAGCTCAAGCAGTTCTGGATCGTCTACCATGTCAACTTTATTTAAAAAGACAACAAGAGAAGGAACACCAACTTGATAAGCAAGTAGAATATGCTCTCTGGTTTGAGGCATAGGACCATCAGCAGCAGAAACAACGAGAATTGCGCCGTCCATTTGCGCTGCACCAGTAATCATGTTCTTAACGTAGTCAGCGTGACCAGGACAATCTACGTGCGCATAATGCCTTTTATCTGTTTCATATTCAACGTGGGCAGTAGAAATTGTAATACCTCTTTCTCTTTCTTCCGGAGCCCCATCAATATCATCATATTTTTTTTCTTGCGCTTGACCTTTTTTAGCAAGAACTTTGGTAATTGCAGCTGTTAGAGAGGTTTTTCCATGGTCAACGTGCCCGATGGTACCAATATTACAGTGCGGTTTATTCCTTTCAAATTTTTGTTTAGCCATAACCTTAATCTCCTGAAAGTTTATTACAAATCAACATCAAATAATTTAATTACACTTTTTAACCACATCATCCGAATAAATGGAGCGGGTGATGGGAATCGAACCCACGTAGCCAGCTTGGAAGGCTGGAGCTCTACCATTGAGCTACACCCGCGCGCGCACTTTCTCCAATCAACCTACAAAAAGTAGATTATATGGTGGAGGGAGAAGGATTCGAACCTTCGAACGCACACGCGGGCAGATTTACAGTCTGCTGCCTTTGACCGCTCGGCCACCCCTCCATTATAACGCTTACAGCAAAATAGATCATCTCTAAGCTAAACGCAAGCAATTAATTTACTCTTTACTTAATAATTTCTGATTTTGAGGCCACTTATTTAGGCAACCTAAATCTAAATCTTTTGGTTGATAGTTTCTATAATAAATAGTATTTTGTGTCAAGAACATTTTTAAATAAAAGAATCTTTTAAACATGGGAAGCAGCAGGAAATCAACCTATAATAACGCTGGTTTATACTACATGTATGGAAAACATGCTGTACTTGCTGCAATCAACAACAAAAACAGGCATATTGAAAAAGTCTACTGCTTAGAGAAAACTTTTCTGGAACTTAAAAACAAAATTAATCGTTCTAACGTTGAAATAGTCTCAGCAGATTTTATCAATAAAAAAATTGGATATGGCCAGCCTCATCAAGGAATAATCGCTTATATTCATCCAATATTTTTTAGTAACTTAAGCCAAATGAGTTTTTGCGAAAATATTGACAGAATAGTTATCCTTGATCAAATAACAGATCCTCAAAACATTGGAGCAATAATTAGAAGCGCCGCTGCATTTGGCATCACAAAATTAATTCTTCCTGCCCACAATTCTCCTGCAGAAAGCGCCACTATTGCAAAAGCAGCTTCCGGCTGTCTTGAATTAGTACAGGTAGCAAAAGTTGCAAATATCAAAACCGTTATTGAAACCTTAAAAAGAAAAGGGTTCTGGATAGTAGGTCTTGATTTAGAAGGCAAAGATAACAATTTGAACTCCTTAAAAGAAGTAGGCAAAATAGCGATTATAATTGGCTCAGAAGCAAAAGGAATGAGGCGCTTAACAAACGAATCATGTGATTTTTTAATTAAAATACCTATTTCAAGCAAAGTAGAGAGCCTCAATGCCTCTAATGCTGCATCAATTATTTTTCATGCGTTAAGGACAATATAAACGGCTAAGAGTTTATAGAAAACTTCTTCCTAAGAAAACAATCAGTATTCTCATAAGGTCGGAAAATAGTGGATAATGTATCATCTACCGAGTACATAGACAAATACAAATAGAAACAGCCATACTACGTCAACAAAATGCCAGTACCAAGCCGCAAATTCAAACCCCAAATGCCCATTTCCCCTGATAAAATGCCCGTTTTTTGCCCTAAAATAACATACTGCTAAAAATATAGTACCGATTATTACGTGCAAACCATGAAAACCAGTAGCTAAGTAAAAATTGGCTGCATATATACCGTCCGTTAACTTAAATGCAGCATGGTGATATTCATAAGCTTGGAAAGCCGTAAAAGCAATTCCAAGCAATACGGTAATACCCAAAGCCGTTACTGAGCCGTGCTGATGGTTCTGGCCAATAGCATAGTGAGCCCAAGTAACGGTAGTACCAGAAAGCAATAAAATAAGGGTATTCATAAATGGGATATCCCAAGGATCAAAAGTTTGTATCCCTTTTGGAGGCCATACCCCTTCCCCGATTACCCATAATCCCTCTAATATTCCAGCTGGAAAAAAACGCGCTAAAAAAAAGGAAAAGAAGAATCCGAAAAAAAACATAGCTTCTGAAAGTATAAAAAGGGCCATGCCTATTCTTAACCCCATCCTTACTTTTTCTGTATGGTGATGCCCTATCCTACCTTCTCTTATAATATCTCTCCACCAGCGGTAAGAACAAAAAATAACTGCTCCTCCACCAAAAATACTGAAATACTCAGCCATAGAATGACCGTGCATTAAAAATACAGCTCCAAGCGTAACAGATAAAAGAGAAAAAGAAGTCAAAATAGGCCAAGGACTTAGCTCTACCAAATGAAAAGGTTGTTGTTGTTTTGCCGACATTTTCTACTCGAACCTTCTAAATTATCAACAGATTCAACGAATTACACAATTCGATAACCATGCGTATTATATTATCCCGCTATCTTATTATGTCTAGAAAATTCTTCTTTTATAAATCCCTAACCTTAAAAAAACTATAAGATAAGGTGATCCTGTCCACATCTTCCATATCTGGGTCTTGATCCAAATCGGCGCTAATAAAAAACGAAACTGGCATAAGTATTTTCTGTCCGGCTTTTAATAACTGTTCCTCAAAACAGAAACAATGTACTTTAACAAAATATTTTCCGGCCTTGTCAGGCGTTACATTATATACAGAAGTGCCTATGATATCATTTTTACTCAAATTTTCCGATTCATAAAAAATCAAAGCGGTTTCTCCCGTAGTTACTTCTGCCCGTCGATGTTTGGAAACAAATCTCCAAGGAAGCTCCTTATCAACATTAGCATCAAATTCTACTATAATTTTCCTGGTACCTTTTTGCTGCTTTAGAAATGATTCCTGGCGTGTAACAGTACCGCCAAATCCTGTTGCTTTACAAAATAAACTATATATAGGAACAGAAGCAAAAGAGAGAATTAACATACTAATCAGCAATAACACTATGGATAAAGCTAGTTTTATATTTTGTTTCCGCATGATAGATCAATAACTGAATTGTTCTTTTATTACTCTATCTTCAAAAGTATGATTCTGATCGAATAAAAGCTTGATGGCTTTATCTTTGGATGATCTAATTATTATCCTTTCAACATGAGTAAATTCATTAAAATCTGCCACCGCACTTACCGGCCTCTTATCGCTCTCAAAAATCTCGAATTCTATGACAACCTCTGCTGGTAATATCGCTCCGTGCCAGCGCCGAGGTCTAAAAGGAGAAATTGGCGTCAAACATAAAACATTCGCTCCTAAAGGAACTATAGTACCTCCAGCAGAAAGGTTATAGGCACTACTGCCCGCTGGCGTAGAAACCAAAGCTCCATCTGCTATTAATTCTTCAATTCTTTCAATATCATCAACTTTGATCCGAAATTTTGCTGCCTGATTAGTCTGCCTAAAAATTGAGACTTCATTAAGCGCTAAAGCTTGAAATTCTTGGCCTTTGGTATTAATTGCCCCCATTTTTAAAGGATATAAGTTAGTAGATTTTGCTTGCTGAATATTGGCAAAAAAATTCTCGATATGAAAATTATTCATTAAAAACCCGACACTACCTGAATTAATACCATAGAATGGTATATTTAAATCCATATAATTATGCAAAGCATGTAAAAGGCTTCCATCTCCACCGATTACTATTATTAAATCAGAGTTTTCTGGATTCACAGGTGAAAAATATTTTTGCAATTGTTCAGCTATTTGCACTGACTCTGATGTATATTGATGAATAATTGCTATTTTTTCAAACTTTTGATTAGCATTTGCCATAAAATAAATATTACATGATCGAGAAACAGTACTACAAAAGCCGAAGCCAATACATCGCTTAAAAAATGCCCTCCCATTACAATTCTTGAGAGTCCCACTAAACTACCAAAAACAATTCCGGTAAGATAAATTCTATTAAAGTACAGTAAATTTGTAGTATAAGCAATTGCAGTTAAAAAATATCCCATAGCAGCATGACCTGAAGAAAAAGAGCAATTACGTTCACACTGGTCGCTCATTTTAAATGCCCCAGTAAATTCTTTTTCCCCTTTAAACTCCTGTATATGACGTGGCCTTGCCCTACCAAAATTTTCTTTAAAAACTTCATTTACCATCAAACCTGGAGAAATTGCAGCAGCAATAACCAGAAAAAATACACCGGATCTCAGAATTTTTTTATAAGACCTATATTTAATTGCAATGTATACCAGATACAGCAGACAAGCTAAAATAAACAATTTAGTCAGCAAGGGTAATAGCGCGTAAAGCTGGTAAACTAGAAAGTTTTTCTGATATATAAACCCATTCTCTTGAGAAAAAAAGAGCCGAGAAAAAGAAATATCTACCTCAGGAAAGACTATGAGTAAAAGCGTAAGAAAAGCAGTAATTATTAGGCTTATATTAACAAGGTAATTATTTATCCGTAGACTAAACATTATTAATAGTTTATATAATTAACACAGAAAAACACAATAATATAGAAAAATAAATGTCATTCAACCCAAAAACTTATAAAGATAAACTATTATTTGTTCCACTCGGCGGAGCAAATGAAATAGGCATTAATGTTAACTTATATCATTTCCAAGGAAAATGGATAATGGTAGATTGTGGTAGCGGTTTTGCGGATGAGTATCTACCAGGTGTAGATATGGTAGTAGCAGATTTAAAATTTATTGAAAAGCATAAAAAAGACCTACTTGGCTTGGTTCTTACCCATGCACACGAAGATCATCTTGGAGCGATACAATATTTATGGAATACCCTGGAATGTCCAATATATACAACTAAGTTTACCAAAAACTTTTTAAAAACAAAAATATCAGAATATGCTTTTGCCCATGATATTAAAATACATGAGGTAAAAGCCGGAGATAGATTTGACTTAGGACCTTTTTCAGTCGAAATGGTACCTTTAACCCATTCAGCTCCCGAAATGCAAGCATTAATGATCAGGACTGGTGCTGGCAATATTATGCACACTGGGGATTGGAAATTTGATCCAGATCCTGTAGTAGGTAAGCTATCAGATTTTGATATATTAAAAAAATGTGGAGATGAAGGTGTTCTAGCTTTGGTCTGTGATTCGACTAACGTTTTCAATGCAGGTAACTCAGGTTCAGAAGGAGATGTTAGAAAAAGCCTGATAGATATTATTGCCGGTTGTCCGAAAATGGTAGTAGTTACAACTTTTGCTTCTAACCTTGCAAGATTAGATACTTTAATTCACGCAGGTCAAAAAGCTGGAAGAAAAATTGCTCTTACTGGAAGAAGTTTGCATAGAATGCTCGCTGCTGCTCAAGAGAGCGGATACTTAAATGATATTGCACCTTTAATAGATGAAAGGTCCATAGGAAATTATAAAAGAGAAGAACTGCTAATTATAGCAACCGGTTGCCAGGGTGAACCAATGGCAGCAACTGCTAAAATGGCTAATAGAGTTCATCCCTCGATAAAATTAGCTCCAAAAGATACGGTTATATTTTCCTCAAAAATTATTCCCGGCAACGACAAAAAGATTTTCAGAATGTTCAACACTTTTGTCAAAATGGGAGTTGAGGTAATTACAGAAAGAGATCACTTTGTTCACGTATCAGGACATCCGGCAATTGAAGAATTAAAGAAAATGTATGAGTTAATTAAGCCTAAAATTTGCATCCCGGTACATGGCGAGCCTGTTCACATCCATGAACATGTAAAATTAGCCAAAGCTAGCGGAATAAAGAAAACAGTTGAAGTGGAAAACGGTAGCGTTGTTTTACTTGACGAAAAAGACCCTAAAATAATAGATATTGTAGAAAATGGATATTTGGCAGTTGACGGAGATTATTTACTTCCCGATTCTTCCCCAATTTTTAGAATGCGACGCAAAATGCGTGATTCGGGTATTGTAGTGGCATCAATAATAGTAAATGGAAAAGCAGAACTTGTAACCAAACCTTTAATAGTAATGCCTGGTCTCCTTGACCCAAAAGAAGACGAAGATTTTCTAAATTCTATTACCCATGAAGTGGTAGAAACATTGCATAAACAAAGAAACCAATCTAAGGGGAGATTATTAATCGACGAAATACAGGAATGTGCTAAGTCAGCGATTAGGCGGATATTAAAACATGAGATTAATAAATCACCGATGATTATAGTCAATATCGGTGAAGTTAATTAGTTTTGCTTTTTATTATACAGAAAGTAAATTATGCATAGGAATCCTGCTAAGCTATACCAGGTGATTGCATATTCTAGGTGATCATTCCTAATTACATTTAGATAAGTGGAGGTCAAAGAAAAAGACCCATCTGGTAGGTCCGTACTATTTACCTGCATTAAATAAAAATCTTTTTTAGTAACTCCTAATTTTTGACTAGTCTCCTGCAAATCCAGGGTAAACCATATATTGTTTTTTTTATCATTATCTGGTATAAAAATTCTCTTTTCCTCTCCAGGCATAACAAAGGCCGTAATTGTTTCTTCACTCTTTGATTTAAAAGAACTAATATTCCCTTTAGCACTTTGCGGTACCCACGCCCTTGATACTAAATAAATATTACCTAACTTATCCTTAAACGGTGATAAAAGATAATATCCATCTTTTTCCGGATAGGCTGATCTTCTACCATATAAAAATATATTTTCACCATCTAAAAAATGGCCTTGCACTTCTATTTTAGCATAAAGTTCTGGTACAGTTTGAAGATTAACCATTTCAATAGGAGGACTTTTTATATTAAGCTCAATTTTGGAAATAAAATTTTCTTTTTCTTTAAGCCGTTTTAGCTGCCAATTTCCCAGTCCAATTAATGCTAATACGCATAAGGACACAATCAGAAAAGGTACTGTTTCGAATTTTTGGTTAAAGATAAAAAAACTTTTCATAGAGATTTAATATATAGATAGTTGGATTAGATAGTATCGAGAAAGCCTTTATTTGTCTAGTTTTTATAAAATATAGCTTTCCAATATTGCTAGTTTAATATAATTAATAAGTTAAAATTATCTATAAAAATTATTTATAAAAATGTTATTTAGCATTGATGCACCCTGAAATCTCATATATTATACGTTAGACTGAATTAGTTAATGTCAAATCCCAATTTTAAACTTTACTTTAATAACCTTTTATAAAGGACGAAACTGGCTTTTATATATATATTTGTTTTGGAAGAGGGATGGTAAATAGGTAAGTTATTGTTTTTATGTTAATAAATTAAGAAGTTAGGTTCAATATATGGCTTTAGAATTCAAAGCACCTGAAAATGTTATTTTAAAACCGATTATTACAGTCTTTGGAGTGGGTGGCGCAGGCGGAAATGCCGTTAATAACATGATTAGAGCGAACCTGCAAGGAGCTAACTTTGTAGTTGCCAACACAGATGCCCAAGCATTAAGCCATTCCGAATGTGTTAATAAAATTCAGCTAGGAGCTTCTGCTACCAAAGGTCTTGGAGCAGGAGCATTACCTGAGATAGGAAAACAATCTGCTATTGAATCCGAAAATGAAATAAGATCATATTTAGAAGGTAGTAATATGGTATTTATTACCGCAGGTATGGGAGGCGGCACAGGAACCGGTGCATCACCGGAAATAGCAAGAATAGCAAGAGAACTTGGCATTCTAACTGTCGGCGTGGTAACTAAACCTTTCCTATTTGAGGGCGGAAGAAGAATGAAAGCTGCAGAAAACGGTTTAAAAGAACTGCAGCAACATGTCGATACTTTAATTGTTATTCCTAATCAGAATTTATTCCGTATTGCTAATGAGAACACTACTTTTGCCGATGCTTTCAAAATGGCTGATGAAGTACTGCATTCAGGGGTTAGAAGCGTTACAGATCTGATAATTATGCCAGGTCTTATTAACCTTGATTTTGCTGATATCAAAACCGTGATGAGCGAAATGGGCAAAGCGATGATGGGAACCGGTGAAGCTTCAGGAGAAGAAAGAGCCATAAAAGCTGCCGAAGCAGCTATTGCTAACCCACTACTTGATCATACCTCAATGTCCGGAGCTAAAGGTGTCCTGATCAATATTACCGGCGGTAAGGATATGACCTTGTATGAAGTTGACAGTGCTGCCAACAGAATAAGAGAAGAAGTTGGAGATAGCGAAGCAAATATCATTTTCGGTTCTACATTTAACCCTGATTTACAAGGTATTATCAGAGTATCAGTAGTTGCTACGGGTATAGATTCAGAATCAATTAATGCCATACGCAGCGAAAAACAGGAATTAACTCCAGAAAACAAGCACATTGAAGAAATAGAAAATAGTTTATATCACCAGGAATTCTCTGCCGAAATAGAAGAGATAGCGGAATATGAAAGCAAGCACGAACCCGAAAACCCCATTGAATTTGATAGCCAAGAAGCTGATTTACAGGAAAAAATAGCAAAACTATCAGCTCAAATAGACCTTGAATCTGCGCAGGAAGCCCCGAAAGTACAACAAACAGTTACTGTTTCGCCTTCTTATAAAGAGCAAACTGTTGTCACTCATAAACCATCCCTGCTAAAACGCATGTGGAACTCTTTAAAAAGCGCTGAATCAAATGAGGAATCAAAATCAGGAAGAGTACATACAAGCCCTGACGATAAAAAAGAGCACTCACTACCAAGCATATCTAGGAACAGTTCTGATATTCAGGATATTCCAGCGTTCTTAAGAAAAAAATAGAGATGGGATTTACCTAAAAGGTTTAAATCTTGATATTCAAATAATTCAAGTTTAAACAATAGGTAAGCTTAGGTCAGAGGCCTTAATAAAAGCTAAGCAGGGCAAAAGAGGTGGAACAGTGTTAACCAAATTGATAGATCAACTGATTAGTTATTATGAAGAATAAATAGTATTAATTGACCTGAAAATTTGTAAGAAACGGGCTGAGCTTTTAACTATTGATAGTACAATTCTATTGATAGTTTTTTATTAGCTCAAGTGCTTACAAGTAATATGGTATTAGTCGCCAATAACATTAAGCATTTAAAAATGTTTTATACTAAATGCCCGAATCCTTTTGGAGTAGAAAATGTTTAATAGTGATCAGATAATTATCTAAGAAGATAAAAACGGACAAATTTCAGTTGATGTAATATTACGTGATGAAATAGTTTGGTTAAATTTAACTCAACTATCAGAGTTATTTGTCAGAGATAAATCTGTAATTTCACGGCATATAAAAAATATATTAAAAGAGCAAGAATTATCCGAGGTATCAACTATTGCAAAATTTGCAAGAGTTCAAGCCGAAGGAGGTAAAAGCGTTACTAGACAATTAGAATATTATAATCTGGATATGATCATCTCGGTAGGATACCGAGTTAACTCAAGGAAAGCCGTAGAGTTTAGAAAATGGGCAAGCAGTATTTTAAAGATTATTTAATCAAAGGTTATAGTGTTAACTATAAAAAAATTATGAGGAAAGAGCTTGAGGAATTAAAGCAGACTGTTTTATTACTCTCAAATACCTTATTAAATCAAAATTTAGTTAATGAAACTGGTTCAGAGCTTTTAAACTTAATTAGAGCTTATACTAAAACCTGGGATATCCTTCTTAAATATGACGAAAACAAACTGGAATTACCAAAATCTGGAAAATCCGGTATCAGTAGAGAGCTTAAATATAAAGAAGTAAAATTGGCGATTATTAACCTAAAAACAGAATTACTGCAAAAATCGGAAGCAAGTAACTTGTTCGGACAAGAAAGAGGAAAAGCTTTAGATGGTATAATAGGTAGTCTGTATCAGACTTTTGGTGGAAATGATTTGTATCCGTCAATTGAAGAGAAAGCCGCTCATCTTATTTATTTTATCATTAAAGATCATCCGTTTAATGATGGTAATAAAAGGATTGGGTGTCTATTATTTTTGAATATTAATGAATTTGAATTAACATCCGTAACTCCAGAAAGTTTAACGGCTCTGGCTTTATTGATAGCCGAAAGTAACCCAAAACAAAAAGAAATAATATTACTCCGGCCTTTAAATATTGAACTAACATTAGAGAAATGATATAATGATATTGTATCAAGAGTAATAACAAAATGTCTAATAAAAAATTATCGCCAAGCGATCTCAAGATATTAAGAAAGAAAGCAGTGGAAGCAATAGTTATACATGGAATAAGCAAGAAACAAGCATCTATTACCTTTGGGTTTTCTAGGAGTTCTATATGGAAATATCTTAAAGAGTACAAAATTTATAAGGAAGAAAGCTTTCGCTATAAGAAGCGAGGAGTAAAGGTAGGAACAGGATCTAAAATCAGTAAAAATCAAGAAGAGGAATTAAAATCTAAAATTTTATCACATACACCTGATGAATTGGGAATGGATTATACGTTATGGAATAGTAAAGTGGTACAAGAATATATAGAATCCAATTACCTTTATCAGTATAACAGGCGTTCTATAAGAAAAATTATGAATAGATTGGGTTTTACGTCTCAAAAACCAATTAAATCAGCCTATCAACGTAATCCAGAGAAGATAAAAGAATGGTTAACAGTCACATATCCAGAAATCAAGTCTCGTGCAATGAAAGAAAGTGCTAGAATTTATTGGGGAGATGAAATGGGGATACAATCAACAGATAATCGAGGTAAAACATATGGTCTTAAAGGCAAGACCCCAGCAATCAAGAGAAGTGGCTCAAGATTTAAATGTAATATGCTAGCTGCTATTAGTCCGCAAGGGTTTATGAACTGGATGGTATTTGAAGATAATTTTACCAGCAAAAAGTGTATTGAATTTTTAGGTAGACTGATCAGACAAATTAAGCAGAAAATATTTTTGATATTAGATAATCATAGAGTGCATCACAGTAAAAAGGTAAAAGCTTATGTAGAAAGACATAAGGACAAGCTAGAATTGTTTTATTTACCATCATATTGTCACGATATGAATCCACAAGAACTTGTAAACCAAGATGTCAAAGCTAACTCCAATAATTTTCGAGTACTAAAATCAGTAAAAGATTTAACAATTAATGTACGGTCCTATTTAACACAAATTCAGTTTAATGGTATAAAAATTCAAAATTATTTTAAAAAGAAAGAAATAGCTTATGCTACTATATAATGTTCAATATTTAAAGGCCAGAGTAATAATTAAGTTAGTAGTAAATTTGTTAAATGAGAAAAACTAGAAAATCAAGTAAGACCTAAAGGAATTGGTCTTTAAGATAAAGCAGTCGCAGAAAATAGCGAACTATCTTAAATCGCGGTGTAGCCTTAACTGCACCGTTAACAAGTAATCCTCGTTTGCTTATTTAAGATCGGGGAGATAATGGTTATGTCCAGAGTTTGGTTTTCCCAAAACTTAAAGACCATTATAACTGCTCGTTTGACAGTGTTGTGCGCCAAGCATACTAGTCCACCTCTGCGCCAGGTGAGAAGTCCACTTTTAAAAGAAAAGAACAATGCTAATTTAGTTAATTTATTTGTTAACTAAATTAGAGTTTAAATTAAATTGAATGAGGAAATATAGTATGTCAACAATTAGAGAAGTGCTGTACCAGCACATCAAAGGTAACAGCCAAAGACAGATAGCTAGATCATTTGATCTATCGAGGGATACAATAAGAAAATATATTGAGTTAGCAAGACAAGAAAATCTCAGTATTTTAGCTAGTGATTCTGAATTAAACAGGATAGCAATCAAGGTTGAAGAAAAATTATATAAGAACGAACCTATACAGAAAGCATCTGCGATAATAATGCTTGCAGAATATAATGAGGCAATAGGGAACTGGCTAAAACAAAGAAGTATAACCCACACCCAAATTTGGCGTTTACTATTATCAGAAGGTGTGAAAGTAAGTAATCGGAGTATTAACCGATATATTCAAAAAGCTTTTCCTAAGCTACCCAAGAGTACTATTCATATAAAGACTGAACCGGGTCAAGAAGCTCAGGTAGATTTTGGTTATATTGGCAAGATTCAGGATGTTAATGGTAAAAATAGAAAACTTTATGCTTTTGTAATGACTCTGTCCCATAGTCGTTATCGTTACGTAGAGTTTGCTTTTTCACAGGACCAAGTTAATTGGGCTCAGCTCCATGTAAATGCTTTCAACTTTTTTGGTGGTGTACCCAGTAGAGTAATATTGGATAATTTAAAAGCCGGGGTCATTAAACCTGATATTTATGACCATACTTTAAATGAGACTTATTCAGAATTATCAAGGTTTTATGGTTTTACAATAGATCCAACTAAAGTTTTTAAGCCGGAGCATAAAGGCAAAGTGGAGCGCTCTATTAGGATAGTTAGAGAACAACTTATAGCCGGTAAATCATATAGCAATATTATAGAGGCTAATATTGAAGCGATCAAGTGGTGTAAAAATGAAATATCACATAGAATATGTACTACAACAGGATCAAAGCCAATTGATACATTTTTATTGGAAGAAAAGGAATGTTTACTTCCTATACCGTCAGGTATTTTTGATATGCCGATTTGGACTACCTGCACAGTACAAAAAGATCACCATTTTATGGTCAAAGGTAATTTTTATTCGGTGCCAACAAAATATATCGGGGAAGAGGCTAGTATTCGTATTGGGCTAAAGACCGTTACAGCTTATTATAAACACCAGATCATAAAAACCCATCCGAGGAATTATAATAAAGGTCAATGGATTACCGACGAAAAAGATTACCCAAAATCTGCTTTATATTATTTAGAGAATAATCCTGAGAAATGTTTAAGTTGTGCTAAAGGCATAGGTAATTCTACATACCAGGTAATAAGCAGAATTCTTGCATCAGGCGGTAGAATATCACTACGTAAAGTTCAAGGTATTTTAAGATTATCGCAGACATACGGTAATGACAGACTAGAAGCTGCATGTTTGCGAGCTGTGTCTTATGATAATTATACTTATGAGGCTATATCCAATATTTTAAAAAATAAACTGGATCAGTACTCTATTCCTAATATTGAAGGCGGCAAAGTGAAGAATATTAAGGCTAATGCTTAAATATAGCTCTGATATGGAGGCTAATTATGCCTAACTTGCAACTCGATAATTTGGTACAACAACTTAAGTTATCTGGAATATCTGATAGTTTGGATAGCAGGCTAAGGCAGGCCAGAGACGCTGCAATGCCATATGAAGAACTGCTTTTAATGCTATTCCAAGATGAGGTGGATAATAGAGATCAAAGCTCTCTGCAAAGAAGAGTTGTCCAAGCAAAATTTGAAGAAACAAAAACATTTGAAGGGTTTGATTTAAAACGATATTCACTCAAAATTAGACATGCAATTAATGACTTAATGACTGCAAAATTTATCAAAGAAAAGAACCATGTAATCATTATGGGGCCGATAGGTACTGGTAAAACGCACTTATCTCAAGCTCTTGGAATGTTAGCTTGCCAGCGCAATAAAAAGGTAAAGTTTATAAGGAGCAACGAACTACTCAATGAATTTTATCGCTCTAGAGCCGATTTTACTTATGATGTCATTTTTAAGCGATACACAAAAGTTGATTTATTGATTTTAGATGACTTCGGCTTAAAAACTTTGTCAGCAGAACAATCATCTGACTTATATGATTTAATAGCGGCCGTGCATATAAATGCTAGTCTGATCATTACCACAAATAGGAAAATTAAAACATGGGCAGAAATATTTTTTGATCCTGTTATGGCTAACGCTGCTTTGGATAGAATAGTTAATAATTCGTATAGAGTAGTATTAGAGGGTGATTCTTACCGAAAAAATTTTACGCCAAAATTTAAAATGGAGGATGACAATATGATACAAAAAAGTTAGTATAAAGTGGACTTCTCATCTGGCGCAGGGGTGAACTAAAATACCTGGCGCACAACAGCAAATCCTAACGGGAGACCTAAAGGAGCTATGAACGAATATCGTAAAAAGTTCATGGAGATGGGAAGACTTGCTGCTAATGACGCCTTAAAAGTATATGATGAAATCCGTGCTTTTATGGAAAGCGGCGAATCATGGGCTTATCAGTTGTACGTTAAAGACCTTATACCTAAAAAAGCTTTTCAACCTGTTGTACAACTTAAGACAGAAGAGGGAAAAACTAGACTGGAAGCTGTAACCGCTGCTCTTTCTGGTTTTGCTGAGCTAACACATGAGGAAGCTATGGAGGAAATTAAGGCGTTTAAGAACACCCCTGAGAAAGAAGAGCTAAAGGAGCAGGGGACGTCAGTGCTTGACTTGTTAGAGGGCAACAAAATAGATATAATCTATGAATGGCTAGAGGAGGCTAAGAACAAAAAGGTTGAAAACTAGGAGTAAATAAATTATTACTCTAGCCTTTAAATATTGAACATTATATAGTAGCATAAGCTATTTCTTTCTTTTTAAAATAATTTTGAATTTTTATACCATTAAACTGAATTTGTGTTAAATAGGACCGTACATTAATTGTTAAATCTTTTACTGATTTTAGTACTCGAAAATTATTGGAGTTAGCTTTGACATCTTGGTTTACAAGTTCTTGTGGATTCATATCGTGACAATATGATGGTAAATAAAACAATTCTAGCTTGTCCTTATGTCTTTCTACATAAGCTTTTACCTTTTTACTGTGATGCACTCTATGATTATCTAATATCAAAAATATTTTCTGCTTAATTTGTCTGATCAGTCTACCTAAAAATTCAATACACTTTTTGCTGGTAAAATTATCTTCAAATACCATCCAGTTCATAAACCCTTGCGGACTAATAGCAGCTAGCATATTACATTTAAATCTTGAGCCACTTCTCTTGATTGCTGGGGTCTTGCCTTTAAGACCATATGTTTTACCTCGATTATCTGTTGATTGTATCCCCATTTCATCTCCCCAATAAATTCTAGCACTTTCTTTCATTGCACGAGACTTGATTTCTGGATATGTGACTGTTAACCATTCTTTTATCTTCTCTGGATTACGTTGATAGGCTGATTTAATTGGTTTTTGAGACGTAAAACCCAATCTATTCATAATTTTTCTTATAGAACGCCTGTTATACTGATAAAGGTAATTGGATTCTATATATTCTTGTACCACTTTACTATTCCATAACGTATAATCCATTCCCAATTCATCAGGTGTATGTGATAAAATTTTAGATTTTAATTCCTCTTCTTGATTTTTACTGATTTTAGATCCTGTTCCTACCTTTACTCCTCGCTTCTTATAGCGAAAGCTTTCTTCCTTATAAATTTTGTACTCTTTAAGATATTTCCATATAGAACTCCTAGAAAACCCAAAGGTAATAGATGCTTGTTTCTTGCTTATTCCATGTATAACTATTGCTTCCACTGCTTTCTTTCTTAATATCTTGAGATCGCTTGGTGATAATTTTTTATTAGACATTTTGTTATTACTCTTGATACAATATCATTATATCATTTCTCTAATGTTAGTTCAATATATTAAAGGCCGGAGTAATAGCATGCGTTGATGGATTAAAAGGCTTTCCTGAAGCCATAAATAGCATTTATCCTAATACGATTGTACAACTCTGTATAGTACATATGGCGAGGAATTCTGTAAAAATATGTTTCTTATAAGGATTTAAAAGCGGTCACAGCGGATCTTAAAAGGATTTACACTGCAAACAGCAAAGAAATAGGATATCTGGAGCTAAAATCGTTTGCTGCTAAATGGGATAATAAATATCCTGTGATCTCTGATATTTGGCAAAGGAATTGGAACGGGATTATTCCTCTTTTTGCTTTTCCTGATGAGATTAGGCGGGTAATTTATACTACCAATGCGATAGAATCGATAAATCGTCAAATCAGAAAAATCATCAACAATAAAGGGGTTTTTCCAGATGATAAGTCTATTTTAAAAATCGTATTTTTGGCTCTAAAAAATGCTGCCAAAAAATGGACAATGCCGATTAAAAATTGGTCTTTGGCATTGAATCAATTTAAAATTTTATGCAGGGATTTTAGGCATGATTTACTGGAATTAAAAAATACAACAACTTACACAAAATAAATGATTGACTCAAACTTACATATCTATTTGCGAGTTAAAGAATACATTAGCTTACTAATTAGATCTTCTATATTAATCGAAGATTGTGTAAATTTAAATTTACCGTTCTCGGGTAAATTATCATCGGCAGATCCAGGATTAATCCTTATATGCTTACCACCAAGCAATCCACTAGTAGATACTATAGCTCTTGAATCAGAAGGAATCTCTATACCTTTTCTGATCTTGAGCCGTGCGATAGCAAAATAAGTACCATTTTCAAGGGTTAAATTATCAATATAGCCTATTTTAATTCCGGAAAGCTTAACGTTATTACCTTCAGCAAGGCCTTCAATATTCTGAAAATAAGCATTTAAAAAATACCCTTCACCATCTTTTCCAGAATCGCTAATTTTATAAAAAAACATAAAAGAAAATATTGCTACACAAATAACAATAAAACCTACAACAGTTTCAATTACTCTCTCTTTCATAAAAATCCCGAATTATTTATATGGTTTCCACTTAACATAAACAGGTGATTTATCACTTGCTTTTGACGGTTCATAAGCATATTTCGTACCTGTTAAATTAGGCTCAAAATTTCTTTGCCACTCAAACTTCCTTTCATTAGCGAGCGGAGTTTCATCGGTCATATAATGAAGCCAAGCATGCCACATAGGCGGTACTTTAGAAGATAAATCAAGACCTTTATATATAACTAATCTTTTATTTTTTCCTAAGTAATTCTTAAAAAAACTTATATAATATTCATTACCAAAATCATCTTCCCCTATTTTTCTAGCACATATTTTCGCTAAAAACTTATCTATGAACGACATTTATCTTCCCGTCTTTGCTATTTCTTTACCTTTAACTGCTAACTTATCAGCTATTATATTACCATAATTATCTGAATGACCTTTTACCCAATGCCACATAATAACATGCCTGGCAATCTCATCCTGTAATTTTTGCCATAACTGAGCATTCTTAACAGGTTTATTGTCACTTTTAAGCCAATTATTCACACGCCAAGTATGAATCCATTTCGTAATACCCAGTTGAAGGTATTTACTATCAGTATAGAGATTGACAGTACAAGGTTTTTTTAGGATTTTCAATGCTTCTATTGCAGCTACTATTTCCATCTGATTATTAGTAGTTTCATAATTATAACCAAAAATCTCCTTAGTTATTTTTTCTGAACCATCCTCTCCATATTCCAGGTATGCACCCCAACCTCCTGGCCCAGGGTTACCGGAACACGCCCCGTCTGTATATATATTAAGTACCGGTTTTGACGGCATTTAATAGGTGCTCCTTTCTTCGCTTTTTTTTCTAAATTTATCGAAAACTACAACTGTAGCTTCTTTATTATTTATTTTACTTTTCTTATTATCAGCAAGTGGAAATTTCGAAGGTAAAATTTCTGCTTTATTTATATAAGAATCACTTTTAGTGGATTTAGTTCCATTAGACATAGCAAACTGAAATCCAAAATTGGCGGCCGGATCTAAAAAACTTGTTATAGAATCAAACGGTACTTCAACTTTTTCAGTTATACCACTAAATGTAATATTGACTGTAAATTTTTCATCTAGAACAGTCAGGTTTTTAAATTGATGCTGCAAAATAATAGTAATTTCTTTAGGATATTTTTGCTTGACTGATTTGGATAAAATAACCCCTTGGTCATTAGTACGAAAAGAGATATAAAGACTCCGATCATCGGAAATTCCGTTGTTTTGTATGTCCTTAAGGATTTTTTTTAAAATATCAAGTACTGATTTATCTATCAAATGTCGATAATCAAATGCCATAACATACATATTAAATTTAAGTTAGGGCTTTTCTGTTGCCAGGCAAGCCCCCAGCCCCGTGGCTTACTTACTACGATTAAGCAGCATTAGCCGCAAGACGATTGTCGTTATCGTTTGCATTTACTTTTTTTGACCCTAAATCACAAGGATTCGGCGGTATCATACCGGGAAAAATTACTTCTTTATTAAGCACGTCGATCCTATTTCGCCCCCATAAAACCTGGTGGAGGCGCCGGGTACCGCCCCCGGGTCCGCAACTTCTATTCCAAATAACGTTTATTACCATAGCCCATAGAGAGCATACATAGTATAAGATAAAAATACTTAAAATGTAAAGACCTTGCTTTAAAAAAGTAATAGTCATTTTACAAATATAAATCTATTTGAGGCTTCCAAGTATTTATTAATAAAATCCCAAACAGTTAAGTTAGTTCCTTCTTTATCTTTAGTTTCAAGACATAGGTTATTCAAACTTAATTCATGCGGATCTTTATTAGTTGAAATAATTGGTATTAACTCGCTTCTTTCACTCAATCATTTTAGGGTTTCTTGATACCCTATAGGGGCATTAACAAGGTCTTTAGACATGTTAACCTTATTACCGAAAGAAATATTAGGTTTGATTATTTTATCCCCTTTCCGAGTTAAATAGCACCTATATATTCCGGTTTTATAAAAATCTTCTGGATAATCAATTTCCCATCCGGCATATTTCATAAGGTAAGAAACTATTTTTTCTAAAAAAGCTACCTTGCTATTAGCCAGAATTACGGCAGTGAGAGTACTAAAAGAATTACTGTTAATCTGCCGAAAGTTAATTGATCTCGAATGTTTAAAATGTCGACAAACCAGTTCTTGAACAACTGCTCCCAGAGAATTGCCATAAAGAATTATCTGCGCGGGATGGATGTTTCTTGCTAATAAATGATCTACAATAGCTATACCATCCTGAGCAATATCAGATAAGCACTTAGTTTTTCCGGTACTAGTATGGAAACCCTTAGGATTAAAAGCTACAATAGCAGCTCCAGTATTTCTTGCAAAAAGTGCCATATCACGGAACCTACTTTCATAATATTCTCCTTTTCCAAAAAAGCACAAAATATATAAACAATTACCCGGCTGATTTTTACTTATTTTTGTATATGGTTTTATTTCTACTGAATCTATTTTATGGTTACCAGAAATTATAAATCTTCTAGTAAATTTTAACGATTGAAATTCCTTGTGATAAATAGCACCGGTTATTTTTTGCTTCTCTATAAAATCAGCAAATAATTCTTGATGAGAAAACCCATTATAACCTTTACGTTTATACCAATCTCCTGAATAAGTTGGATATATTAACTTAGCAAAATATTTGGACAAAATATCCTTCAGCATTATAACAGTATATTCTGATCATGATATGATCCAATTACCATTAAAATAATTAACCTTCAATTACTTTCTCTACTCTCGCTTTTAGATAAATCCTTTATTTCAGCAGTGCTTTTTAGCAAAGCCTCAGCTTCTTCGTCTTCCAACCACTTTTCCTGATCAAACAGTGTTTTATGTTGTAAACGAACTACATTTGGATCAGGAATATCTACAAACTTCATTGCACCTAAATAAAGAATACTATAAAAATTAATCCTAAACCTATAAAAATTACTTTCTATAGTTTGAAGCTCAGACTTAGAGTTATCAAAAACGCCAATTTTTTTGGCGAAATATTAGTCACTTTTATAAAATTCAATAAAGCGTTGGCTTTAGCAGAAGCCCCTGTAAAAATTATACCACGATAAAAAATTGAAGATTGGTCATCCTTTTTCTCAATTTCTATAATATCTTTATCATTTATTTTTTCAGAAAAACTTATACCGAGTTCTTTAAGTTCTAAAAGCCTTTTTGGTTCAATATTCCGTATTTGAATTGGCATACTACACAAACCATAAACCGGCACCTTCCTTTTCTTTAAGTTTTCAATAAAATCTTTCCAACCACCCTCAACCAGCATCAGTTTACGCATTTGATACCATTTAACAATTAAATTTAAATATCGAGGATTTGTTTTAGATAAGCTAAATAATTCATAAATAAAAAGACGATAAGGGTTATCACCATAATAAAACATTTTTGATTTTGGCATTATCAATAATCAAGAGCGATAATAATCGTCGCAACGGCAGTTATGAAAAAACGATTATTACTCCGGCCTTTAAATATTGAACTAACATTAGAGAAATGATATAATGATATTGTATCAAGAGTAATAACAAAATGTCTAATAAAAAATTATCACCAAGCGATCTCAAGATATTAAGAAAGAAAGCAGTGGAAGCAATAGTTATACATGGAATAAGCAAGAAACAAGCATCTATTACCTTTGGGTTTTCTAGGAGTTCTATATGGAAATATCTTAAAGAGTACAAAATTTATAAGGAAGAAAGCTTTCGCTATAAGAAGCGAGGAGTAAAGGTAGGAACAGGATCTAAAATCAGTAAAAATCAAGAAGAGGAATTAAAATCTAAAATTTTATCACATACACCTGATGAATTGGGAATGGATTATACGTTATGGAATAGTAAAGTGGTACAAGAATATATAGAATCCAATTACCTTTATCAGTATAACAGGCGTTCTATAAGAAAAATTATGAATAGATTGGGTTTTACGTCTCAAAAACCAATTAAATCAGCCTATCAACGTAATCCAGAGAAGATAAAAGAATGGTTAACAGTCACATATCCAGAAATCAAGTCTCGTGCAATGAAAGAAAGTGCTAGAATTTATTGGGGAGATGAAATGGGGATACAATCAACAGATAATCGAGGTAAAACATATGGTCTTAAAGGCAAGACCCCAGCAACCAAGAGAAGTGGCTCAAGATTTAAATGTAATGTACTAGCTGCTATTAGTCCGCAAGGGTTTATGAACTGGATGGTATTTGAAGATAATTTTACCAGCAAAAAGTGTATTGAATTTTTAGGTAGACTGATCAGACAAATTAAGCAGAAAATATTTTTGATATTAGATAATCATAGAGTGCATCACAGTAAAAAGGTAAAAGCTTATGTAGAAAGACATAAGGACAAGCTAGAATTGTTTTATTTACCATCATATTGTCCTGATATGAATCCACAAGAACTTGTAAACCAAGATGTCAAAGCTAACTCCAATAATTTTCGAGTACTAAAATCAGTAAAAGATTTAACAATTAATGTACGGTCCTATTTAACACAAATTCAGTTTAATGGTATAAAAATTCAAAATTATTTTAAAAAGAAAGAAATAGCTTATGCTACTATATAATGTTCAATATTTAAAGGCCAGAGTAATATATAGATGACGACGGTCATCAGATTACCGTAGATGTTTCAAGGGACAGGGAAGGAGAATTTGAACCTCAATTGATTCCTGAAGGAGTTAGGAGATTTAGTGGTTTTGATGATAAAGTGATTTCACTATATACAAGAGGGATGACTGTCAGTGAGATACAGGGCCATTTAGAGGAGATATACCAGATCAATATTTCCAAGGACCTTATATCAACTGTCACTGACGGAGTAATAGAAGAAGTTACTACATGGCAAAACAGGTCCCTAGACGATATATATCCAATATTATATTTGGATTGCATACACGTTAAAGCAAGGGATAATCATACAGTAATTAACAAAGCGGTATATCTTGCAATAGGTGTTAACATGGAAGGGAAAAAGGAATTACTGGGGATCTGGGTCGGTAAAAATGAAGGTTCCAAGTTTTGGATGCAGGTTGTAACTGAGCTAAAGAACAGAGGGATAAAACAGATATATGTAGCATGCGTTGATGGATTAAAAGGCTTTCCTGAAGCCATAAATAGCATTTATCCTAATACGATTGTACAACTCTGTATAGTACATATGGCGAGGAATTCTGTAAAATATGTTTCTTATAAGGATTTAAAAGCGGTCACAGCGGATCTTAAAAGGATTTACACTGCAAACAGCGAAGAAATAGGATATCTGGAGCTAAAATCGTTTACTGCTAAATGGGATAATAAATATCCTGTGATCTCTGATATTTGGCAAAGGAATTGGAGCGGGATTATTCCTCTTTTTGCTTTTCCTGATGAGATTAGGCGGGTAATTTATACTACCAATGCGATAGAATCGATAAATCGTCAAATCAGAAAAATCATCAACAATAAAGGGGTTTTTCCAGATGATAAGTCTATTTTAAAAATCGTATTTTTGGCTCTAAAAAATGCTGCCAAAAAATGGACCATGCCGATTAAAAATTGGTCTTTAGCATTGAATCAATTTGAAATTTTATGCGGGGATTTTAGGCATGATTTACTGGAATTAAAAAATACAACTTACACAAAATAAATGATTGACTCCTCTGATTCGTAGTAAATCTTAGTTTTGTATTAAGTACTGCTCTTGCTCCTTGAATTAATAAAGTTCGCAAATATATATCGCCTCTTTTACTGATTCCAAGTAGTTTCTCTTTGCTGCCGCTAGAAGTTTGTCTTGGCACTAACCCAAGCCTTGCAGATAGTTGTCTACCATTCTCAAAATAACTTCCATTACCAATAGATGCTATCAAAGCAGTAGATGTAATTAAACCTATACCAGGTATAGCAATTATTTGTTGATACTTATCTAATTCACTAGGCATTATTTTTAGTCTACTTTCTAAGCATTTTATTTTCTTATCATTCTCGATAAATTCCTCTTTTAAATCACTGAAAGTTTGTTGACTTATTGGACTTAATTTCCCGCTGTCTAGAACCTCTGTTAACTTTGATGTAATTTTATTTATACCTTATGGAATAATCATTCCAAATTCATGTAATAGCCCTCGGATCTCGTTAGCAAGAGCAGTACGATTTTTTACTAATCTAGCCCTCACTCTATGAATTGATAAGATATCCTGTTGTTCTATACTTTTAATCGGAACAAATCTCATGTTTGGCCTTGATACGGCTTCACATATTGCTTCTGCATCAGCTTGGTCGTTTTTATTAGTTTTTACATATGGCTTTACAAATTGTGGCGCCATTAATTTTACCTCGTGCCCTAGTTTGCTAATTTCTCTAGCCCAATAATTAGCACCTCCACAAGCTTCCATACCTACTAAACATTTAGGTAAATCAGCTATAAAAGTTAATACCTGATCCCTCATTAGTTTTTTCTCTAATACAACCTTGCCATTTTTATCTACACCATGAAACTGAAAAATTCCTTTTGCTATATCAATACCTATTGTATAATATTTGTCATGTGGACCTCTCTATTGTTGTTTAGGATTTATTTCCTATCCTAGAACAATAACATTTGTTATAGATTCTGTATACCAGGGTAGGTCCATACCATTATAATGATAATAAAGTTACTGCTACTGCAACACCTAATAAGCCAGTAACAATATATAATACCACCTATCAACCAGCTGAGTTAGGTACGGTTAAAGCAAAATTAACCATGACCAATAAAATTGCACCAGTAGTTGCTATTGGATATGATAGCTCCTTTATTAACAATAAAGCTTGGAGTTTTAACGCAGAAGCAGGAATAATGTACCAAGGCAAAGAAAAATAAAAGTTTCTGCAACCGGTTTAGCTGGCGCAGCAGCAAAGCACAATTGACGATTTGAATCGTGGATGCTAATGCCGCTCTTAAACGCGTTAAAAAATACTTAAAATTCTTCCCAGTAATTTCTATTGGTTTTAAATATACTTTTTAAGTTAGCACATTGAACATTCTATTATAAGTCGGTACGAAGACGATAAAAATATACTTGATTATAATATTTAATAGTAGTCCTTATTTATGCCTAGCACAGAATAAGGGCTAAACTTAGACCTTTCCTAATTATCAAGATATCTATATTTCTGGTTGAGTGCTATAAAGTCGGGGTTTTTAAAGTTATTTTTTGTGTTATATAATAAGGTTTTACCTGTATTATTATCTATTACTGTACCACCCGCTGCCCTTATAAGAGCATGACCGGCTGCAATATCCCATTCCATTGTTGAACCAAATTTAGGATACACATCTGCAGAACCCTCAGCGATCATACAAAGTTTGATAGAACTTGGCATGCTAATTACTTCCGAAAAACCTTTATCCTGGATATATTTTTCAGTTTTATAGTTAAAATTTCTCGAGCTAACTACGGCAATAAAGTTTTTATCCTCCCTTTTTAAGATTTCTACAATATTTCCATTTTTCTCCAAACACAACTCTTGCTTATGATTTGTAAAATATAGCTTTCTGGAAGTTGGTTGATAAATCAGGCCAATAATAGGGATTTGATTGCGAATAAGAGCAATATTAACAGTAAAACTATCCATATCATTTATATAACTTCTAGTTCCGTCAATTGGATCTACAAGCCAGATCATTTCTTCATCTGACACATCTTTCAATGGCTGCTCTTCACATATAATAGGTATTGCTTGATCTAATTTCGTTAATTCCGAATAAATAAAATTGCTAATTTCTATATCAGCATTAGTAACAGGAGAACTATCTTTTTTACGTTTAACTATTAGCCCTTCGTTTCTTAAACTTATAGATATTTTACCGGCTTCAATAATGATGTTCTTTAGTTTCGAGATAAATCTTTCGTCCATTATTACTTTACTTAATGCTTTTATTCTTATTTCTCATCATAGCGTCAAATGTGTTGGTAAGTAAATAGGCAATAGTCATCGGCCCCACTCCTCTAGGAACAGGTGTAATGTAGCTTACTTTATTTTTTACTGATTCAAAATCAACATCGCCTACTAATTTATAATCACTTTCAAATCTAATTCTATTTATCCCGACATCAATTACTATAGCTTTCTCTAAAAAATATTCCGACGAAAAAAATCGTGGTTTACCAATTGCAGTGACAACTATATCGGCATTAGAAGTAACACTAGCTAGATTTGTTGTTTTGGAATGGCATAAAGTAACAGTAGCATCTTCCATGCTTAATAATGCTGCTAACGGCTTACCAACGATATTTGAACGACCCACAATTGTTACGTTCTTACCTTCTAAATTAATCTGGGTAAGTTTAATGAGCTCAAGACAACCTCTTGCCGTACACGGTATAAAACCGCCGCTATAGCCACTATTTAAAATCCCCACATTAAAAGGGTGAAATCCATCTACATCCTTAGCAGGATCAATAGCATTTATTACTTTTTTCTTTGAAATCTGCTTAGGCAACGGCAGCTGGACTATTATACCTGAAATCGAATTATCCAAATTCATCCGCACAATTTCAGCTAGTAAAGTTTTTTCGCTAATATTCTCTTCGAAATTCTTACATTCAGTATCTATACCTATTCTTCTTGCGGCATTAATCTTGTTTCTAACGTAAATAGTACTAGCCAGATCTGAGCCGACTAAAATGATAGCCAGTTTTGGTACCAGATTGTTTTCCTTTTTTTGATATTCAATATTTTTTTTTAGCTTCTCTAATATTAGATCGGCATGGTATTTTCCATCTATTAAGATAGCCTCTTTTATCATTTACCTTTTTATTCCTTTAGTAGTTGAATATTCAAAATGCAGAGCCTTACCGTCAAAAACCCGAGAATAAGCATGATGCAAAGCAGAAGCACTTTCTGCAAAACTAGTTAGTATTAGTTTTAGTTTACCTTCGTACGTAGCTACATCACCAACTGCATATATACCTTTTATATTGGTCTCAAAATAAGGGTAACTTACTTTAATATGGTAGTTGTTTATATTGAGGCCAAAATCTAAAATCGGTCCTAAATTCTGAGCTAAACCAAAAAACGGTAATAAGATATCAGCCTTTAATGATTTTTTATTACCGTCCAAGTCAGCAACAATTACCTCTTCTAAGAGGCAATTTTTTCCTATTAGGCCGTCAAGTTGATAATTAGTGACCATTTTAATTTTACCTAGAGACTCAAGCTCATAAATTTTTTGTACCGTTGCAGGAGCTGCTCTAAACTTGTTTCTTCTATGCACAATCGAAACATTAGCTATTTCTGATAGCGATATCGCCCAATCAAGGGCTGAATCGCCTCCGCCTGCAATAACTATATTTTTACCGGCAAAATTTTCTCTATTTGTAACTAAATAAAAAATCGATTTCCCTTCATATGTTTCTATATTTTCTAATGGCGGTCTGTTTGGACCGAAAGAACCTGCGCCGGCGGCAATTATTACCACTTTTGCTTGTATTTCGTTTTGGAAAGAAGTTTTAAGTTTAAAGAAATCACTATAACTTTCTAATTCAACTACCTGTTGTGATAAAAAATATTGCGGTGAGAAAGGAGCTGCTTGCTGATATAATTTATCTACCAGGTTTTGCGAAATAATTTCTGGATATGCCGGAATATCATAAATTGGTTTTTCTGGATAAAGAGCAGAACATTGGCCACCTACCGCTTCTAAAGAATCAATTATTGCTGACTTCATTCCAAGCATACCGGCTTGGAATGCGCTAAATAAACCTGAAGGTCCAGCCCCTATTATTACAACATCAAACTGCATAGTCATTTATTACAGATAAATTTTTTATTTATTTTTACAAAATATAAAATTAAAATAAGAATGCAAGTAGATAGCACAGCGGCTATTAACAAAAAAATATTTTAAATCCTTTGTGCAAAAACCTTTGAATTTATTTATTCGTTATTATAAGAGCTAGTGTCCAATATAATTTGCCTTATTATATCAAGTAGCCCTACTAATTTATACTAAATGTTTACACTATGACACCTATTTTTTATATTAAAGGCGGTAATTTAAGTTTTGCCGATAAAACTGTCCTTTCTTCCTTAGAGTTATATGTATATCCGGGAGATAAAATTTGTTTAGTGGGAAGAAATGGCTCAGGAAAATCCAGTCTAATCAAGGTAATTGCAGGAGAATACGAACTCGATAGCGGTGAATTATTTAAAGATCCAATCGCTAATATTGGTTATTTAAAACAAGATGTTATTACTGAAACTAATTACAGTATATACGAATTCGTTCTAGAAGGTATAAAAAACCCAGAAGAGAACAGATACCTTGCAGATATTATTCTTGAAAAATTACAAATCAATGGAGATTTAAAATTAAAGAATTGTTCTGGCGGACAAATTCGGAGGGCATTTTTAGCAAAAACCCTTGTAGACCAACCAGATATTCTTTTGTTAGATGAACCCACCAACCATTTAGATATTGCCGCAATTGAATGGCTTGAAGAGTATGTAAAATCATATGCCGGAGCAATTGTTTGCATCAGTCATGATCGGGCTTTTCAGGAAAATACAACTAATAAAGTGTGGTGGATAGATAGAGCGGAGCTTAGAAAATCAAATAAGGGTTTTAAGCATTATGACCAGTGGCGGGAGGAAATTATAGCAGAAGAGGAAACCAACCTTCGGAAAATGACCCGTAAATTGGAAATGGAAAAAGATTGGCTCAGTACAGGAGTTACCGCAAGGAGAAAAAGAAACCAAAAAAGGTTAGCAAATTTACATAGGCTACGAGAGAGTTTAAGAACTCACCAAGCAAAGCTAAGAGACGCTAAGGCAAAATTACAGATTGAACTTAACCAGGAAGCAAAAAAGACCCAATTTATTATAGAAGCTGATACTATTTCTTTTAATTATGAAATAAAAAACATTTTTCATAATTTCAGTTTTAAAGTAAAGAAAGGAGAAAAAATTGGAGTTATTGGGCCTAACGGTTCAGGAAAATCGACATTAATAAAAATTCTTACAAAAGAATTGACCCCCATAGAAGGAAAAGTTAAACATGGAACTAATCTCGCAATAACTTATTTTGATCAATATAGAACAGAACTAAATAAGGAACACTCCATTAAACTGACCCTTTGTCCTAACGGAGGAGATCAAGTATTTTTAAAAAATCAAACCATGCATGTGGCCGCCTATTTAAAAAATTTCATGTTTGATCCACGAATTATCAATGATAAGGTATCTACTTTATCCGGAGGAGAAGCAAATAGGTTACTCCTTGCCAAAGCATTAATTTCTCCAGGTAATTTTTTGATTCTAGACGAACCAACCAATGATCTAGATACAGATAGCCTAGAGATGTTACTTGAAATACTTGCCGAGTATGACGGTACTTTAATGATTGTCAGCCATGATCGCGATTTTCTAGAAAGATTAGTTACTAGAACCTTGGTTTTTACAGGAGAGACAATTGTAGATCTTTATGGAGGGTATGAAGATTACTTAAAATTTTATAAACAAGGCAGTAACCTTAATTCAAAAACTGATAATAAAGAAAAAAAGAAAATTGATACCGTTAATTTGGAAAATTCGAAGAAAAACATAAAATTAAGCTACAAGTATCAAAGGTTACTGGAAATTCTACCGAAAGAAATCGAAGAAATAGAAAATAATATTGCCGAGCTTGAAACAAAATTAATGCAGGATGATTTATACATCAAAAACCCTGAAGCTTTTTATCTTTATTCTAAAAAACTTGAAGAAAACAAGAAGCTTCTTGATAAGAAAATGCATCAGTGGTTAGAAATTGAAAATATGGAATAATAAAACGAGTTTTTAGAAAATTATGTATAAAACCCCCTTAAATTTATTTATTGACAGTTATAATACAACTAGATTACGATGCCTGCACAACTAGGATTTTTATCATTTTTTATAGCGATTTAAAAAGCGTTAATTAAGAGCAGCTAAAATTATTAAGAATAAATAAAAAACATTTTTATATGAAAAAAGTTATTACTAGATTTGCTCCTTCCCCTACTGGGTTTTTACATATAGGAAATGCACGTACTGCTCTTATTAACTGGTTATATGCCCGTAAATATAGTGGCAAATTTATCCTCAGAATTGATGATACCGATATTACAAGAAGTACTGAAGAATATAAAAATGCAATTATTAGAGATCTAAGATGGCTTGGACTCCACTGGGGCGAAAGCTTTAACCAAAATAGCAGGTTAAATAATTATCTAATCGCTAAACAAAAACTCTTAAATAGCGGAAGGCTATATCCCTGTTATGAAACCCCTGAAGAATTAGCTATCAAAAGGAAACTTCAGTTATCTCGTGGGTTGCCCCCTATATATGATAGAGCTTCTTTAAAGCTGACTCAGGATCAAATAGCTACATATGAAAAAATGGGGAAAAAACCGCATTATAGATTTATGGTTCAAGATTCTGAGATAAAATGGCATGATATGGTAAAAGGAATTATAAGTTATCAGGGAAGCAACCTAAGCGATCCTATTATCATCCGCGGTGATGGTACTATGACTTATATGTTATGTTCTACTATCGATGATATTGATTATGAAATATCACACATTATCCGTGGTGAAGATCATGTGAGTAATACAGCTATTCAAATTCAGATGTTCGAAGCTTTTGGAGCAAAAGCTCCGGTTTTCGGGCATTTAAGCCTAGTTAAAGCTAAAGATGATAAAATCTCAAAACGGGAAGGAGGTTTCGATATCGCAAACCTTCGAGATAATAAAGGGTTAGAAGCAATGGCTATAAATAGCTTTTTTGCATTAGTTGGCTCCTCACACAATGTGGTACCAACCTACAACCTACAACAGTTATTAGATAAATTTGATATTTCAACTTATTCAAAAAGCCCTACAACATATTTACCTGAAGAGCTAGAAATTCTTAATCATAAATTAGTTATTCACCTTGAATATCAGGATGTTAAAGAAAAACTTCATCAACTCGCTATTGATCAGATAGACGAAAAATTCTGGCTTGCTGTAAGGCCAAATTTGCAAAAACTATCTGATATCAAGGAGTGGTGGGAAATTTATACAAATCCTAAAAAAGCAGAAATTACAGATCATAATATTTTGATTATCGCTGCTGAAACTTTACCTAAAATCATTAATCAGGATACATGGGCTAATTGGACTAAATTAATTTCTGAAAAATCTGGAAAAAAAGGGAAGGAGTTATTTATGTCTCTCAGGCTTGCTTTAACAGGTATGAATAATGGACCGGAATTAAAAAACTTACTCCCTCTTTTAAGTAGAGAAGAGATACTCAAAAGGCTAAAAAATTAACAAATAAACAACCTTCATCGAGCAAATTAAACACACTACAAGATTAGGTTTAAGCTACAAATTCTACCATAGATAATAGTTGATATAAGCACAAAAGGGTTTTAAAAGAGCGCTAAATCTCGCAATTTAAAGCTTACCAACCATATGCTCTGGAACAACAAATTTATCAAAATCCTGTTCTGAAATAAAGTTGAGTCGAATAGCAGCTTCTTTGAGAGATAAGCCTTCTTTATATGCTTTTTTAGCAATCATTGCAGCCTTATCATAACCAATATGAGGATTTAGAGCAGTTACAAGCATCAATGACTGATCCATAAGAGTCTTTATTCTGTCACGATTCGGTTCCATACCATCTATACAATGATCGACAAAGCTGGTAATTGCATCAGCCAGTAAATTTATAGAATGGAGCACATTTTGAATGATAAGAGGCTTAAAAACATTTAGCTCTAAATGACCATTGGATCCTCCAATCGTAACTGCTACGTGATTTCCCATTACCTGAGCGGCTACCATGGTCACCGCCTCACACTGGGTAGGATTTACTTTACCTGGCATGATTGAAGAACCTGGCTCATTTACCGGTAAATTAAGCTCCCCTATACCACTTCGTGGTCCAGAGGCAAGTAAACTGATATCATTTGCTATTTTCATCATACTCACAGCAAGAGTATTAAGTGAGCTGGAAAATTCTACTAGCGCATGATTACAGGCCAAAGCTTCAAACTTATTTTTTGCCGTTTTAAATTTATAAGAGGTATATTGTGCCACTTCTTCAGCAAATTTTTCTGCAAAACTTTCATGGCAATTAATTCCAGTTCCAACAGCCGTTCCACCCTGAGCTAGATAATGAACCTCACCCAAAGAATGCTGTATTCTTGATAAGGAATATTCAATTTGGGCAGCATAACCAGAAAACTCTTGCCCTAATGTAATAGGAGTTGCATCTTGCAAATGAGTTCTACCTATTTTAACTATTTTACGCCATGCTTTTGCTTTTACATCAAGACTCTTATGTAACCTGTTTAAAGCTGGAATTAGTTTTTCATAAGTAGTAATAACTGTAGCAATATGCATTGCGGTTGGAAAGGAATCATTTGAGGATTGCCCTATATTAACGTGATCGTTTGGATGCACCGGCGACTTCCCGCCTTTCTTGCCTGTAAATTTTTCATTCGCAATAGAGGCTAAAACCTCGTTCATATTCATGTTAGTTTGGGTTCCAGAACCGGTTTGCCAAACCACCAAAGGAAAATTATCACTGAACTGGCCAGTAATAACTCTATCGGCTGCTTTTGCTATTTCTTCTGCTATTTTAGTATCCAATTTACCAATTCTAGAATTAACTAAGGCGGCGCATCTTTTTAAGATTGCAAGGGCCTTAATTATTTCTTTAGGCATTTTTTGATCTGCAATTTTGAAATTATTTAGAGATCTTTGTGTTTGCGCTCCCCAGTATACTTCTTCACTAACCTCAATTTCACCAATTGAGTCGGATTCTTTTCTGTACCCAGCCATACGAACTCCCCTTTATTATAAATTTTGATGTATTGTAACTATCAGACCTTAAGAAACTCACACTTTAAGCTATTTGCTTTTTTATTAGAAGTAATTTTATACCCGCTTTTCTCACATAAATTACGGATATAGAATTCACGGCAATTTTTAATATTAATTTCCTTATTCTTTTTGCCATTTAGTATATCCCAAGTTTCATCACTCCACTTCAAATCTTTGCTATTAAATGTGATTCTCGTGAAATTATTACCGTTGTCATTACCACAAATGAAAACCAGCTTACCTCTCAGTACACTAGCCTCGGAAATAATCATAACTAAACACAAAGATGCTTTTGCCAGCAAACTTTCTAAATATAAAACTCCAGTTTCAAACTTTAAATCTAGTTCTAATTTATTATTATTTGAAAAAAAATCTTGAAATAATTTGGTCAAATAGACAACACTCATTTGTTCATCACCGTCATGGGATGCATAAACCCCGCGAAAAACTTTAATTTTTTTTGTCAAATTACCAGATTCTTCAATAGCTAGAAGCTTTGCTTTATTACCGATATCCTTATTTGCCGTATCAATTAGGCTTAAACAATTGTAGACTGTACCTACAGAACTAGAAAGATCGTGCAAAAATCTTGCATTTAATATTTGTAGCAACCGTAGCTCATTAGTCATATCATTCTCTAAATAATTAATATAAAGGCTGTAGTTATAGTTATATATGGATCGGTTTATTGTATGCTTGTAAAACTGATTCGTGTAACATCTCAGAAAGAGTAGGATGTGGTAAAATTGCTTCAACAAAGTCAAGTTCTGTTCCTTCCATAGACTTACCAATTACATAACCATGGATCAATTCTGTAACGTCAGAACCAATCATATGGGCTCCTAATAATTCACCGGTTTTAGCATCAAAAATCGTTTTTATAAGGCCATCATTATCACCTAAAATTAAAGCTTTACCGTTTGCATAAAAGGGAAAACGACCTATTTTTAATTTATAACCGGCAGCTAAAGCAGATTTTTCAGTCATTCCGACACTCGCTATTTGTGGCGCAGAATAAGTACATCCAGGAATATTTAATCTATTTAGCTCATGTGGCTTCTTACCGGCAATATGTTCTACTGCAATTACTCCCTCATGACTTGCCTTATGAGCCAGCCACGGAGCCCCTGCAACATCTCCGATTGCATAAATATTTCCCTCAGCTGTTTGGCATACACTATTAGTAGCTATATGACCACGATCAAGTTTTATCTTCGTATTTTCTAAGCCTAAATTTTCGGTATTAGCTTTTATCCCTACAGCCATTAATAATACTTCTGCGTCTATGGATACTTTAGCACCATTATGCAAAAATTCAACCTTAACGTTGTTATTATTAATTGTTTTACCTTCTAGGTTAATAGCAGTGTAAAACTTTATTCCTTTAGTTTCAAAAGATTTTTTTGCCATAGCAGATATTTCTTCATCTTCCATCGGTAAAATTTGTGGTGCTGCTTCAAGTACAGTCACCTGAACGCCCAAAGCATTATAAAAAGATGCGAATTCAATACCTATAGCTCCTGAACCGACAATAACCATAGATTTTGGAACTGATTCCGGTATTAAAGCTTCTCTATAAGTCCAGATATTCTTGCCGTCCGGTTCAAAGCCATCGAGAATCCTTGCTCTAGCACCTGTTGCAATAATAATATTTTTTGCTTCTAAAGACAGTTTTTGTTCTTTTCCTTCAACTACGAGTAATTTAGGACTACTGATTTTTGCAACCCCTTCAAAAACTTTTACTTTATTCTTCTTCAATAACCCCTTAATACCTGCAACTAATTTAGCTGAGATATTACGCGAACGGTTAACAATTTTTTTTATATCAAAACTTGCCTTTGCAGAAATAATACCGAATTCTTCTGCATGTTTTATTTTCTGTAATAATTCAGCCGATTTTAATAAGGCTTTAGTAGGTATACATCCCCAATTAAGGCAAATACCTCCAAGATGCTCTTTTTCAATAACTGCCGTTTTTAAACCCAGTTGAGATGCTCTAATAGCTGCAACATAACCGCCAGGACCACCACCAATAACTATCACATCAAATTTTTCCATATATTCTGGCCCTCTTTAAAAGATTTTTTATTAAACAAACATTAGAATCGGAGCTTCGATATATTTCTTAAAAGCTGCTAAAAATTCTGCCCCAACTGCACCATCAACTACTCTGTGATCACAGGAGAGTGTAACATCCATAATAGTTCGTACTTCTATTTTATCGCCAATAACTACCGGACGCTTTGAACTCATTCCTACAGCCATAATACAGCCCTGCGGGGGGTTAACAATAGCACTAAAGCTTTTAATTCCATACATACCTAAATTAGAAATACTAAACCCTCCACCCTGAAATTCTTCAGGAGCAAGAGTATTTTCCCTCGCTCTTTTTGCTAGATCTTTCATTTCAGATGAAATTTTAACGATATCTTTCTGATCGGCATTTTTAATAATAGGGGTAATAAGCCCTCCTTCGATAGCTACTGCTACAGAAATATCGATATTATTATAAAGCATAATGGCACTATCAGTCCAGCTAGCATTTGCCGCTGGTACTTCCTTTAAGGCTTTTGCGCAAGCTAGAATAATAAAATCGTTTACCGATAATCTTTTATCTTTGTCACTATCAAAACTAGCATTAATCTGGGTACGTGCATTAAGCACCAAATCCATTACACATTCTATTGAAAGATAGAAATGCGGCACAGTAAGTTTTGATTCAAGCAATCTTTTAGCGATAACTTTGCGCATATTATTATTGGGAATCAAACGATATTCCTCATTATCCCTCTTTATAGTCCCTTTGCTATTTTTAGCAGCAGATAAAACATCATTTTTAACTATGCGTCCATGGGGACCAGATCCAAGGATATTAGACAAATGTATTCCTTCCAGAGCAGCAATTCTTTTAGCTAGCGGAGACGCAAATATTCGCTTATTTGTACTTATACCTTGAATAGGGATGCTAGGTGCAGAAATGGCTGCCAGTTTTACTTCAACAGGTTCTCCTACTTTTTCCTCGACAATTTTTTCAACCGGTTTTTGAGGGGTGCTAAATTTGGCAATAAAAGCCTCTAGATCAGCATCTTGCTCATCTTCTTCAACGAGAACAGCAATTAACGAATTAACTTGCACTCCTTCTGTCCCTTCTGGAATAAGAATTTTTGCGATTATTCCTTCATCTACAGCTTCTACTTCCATAGTAGCTTTATCAGTTTCGATTTCTGCAATTACTTCTCCTGCAGAAATTTTTTCTCCCTCTTTTTTGACCCATTTAGCAAGGTTTCCTTCGGTCATGGTTGGCGATAGTGCCGGCATTAAAATTTTTATTGGCATACGAACCTTTTATCAAAATTATTCTGGAAATCACTTATAACATGCTCTTTTAGCAGCTGCTACTATATCTTCTACTGTCGGCAGGGACATCTTCTCTAGATTCTCTGCATACGGCAATGGCACGTCTTTTCCTGATACAATCTCTGGAGCAGCATCTAAATAATCAAAAGCTTCTCTTATTACTATAGAGCTAATAGTGGCTCCAATTCCAGCAAAAAACCACCCTTCTTCAACTGAAACTAATCGATTAGTCTTATGGACTGATTCTAATATAGTTTCAATATCTAAAGGTTTTATCGTCCTTAAATCTATTATTTCAGCATCAATATTTTCTTCTGCTAAAATCTTTGCCGCCTCGATTGCCATTCCAACTTGCAGGGAAAAAGCCAAAATTGTTACATCTACCCCTTCTTTTACTATTCTGGCTTTGCCAATAGGAATTGGCTCAATAACTTCGGGTATCTCGAAACTTCTACCATACATTATTTCATTTTCTAAAAAAATCACCGGATTATCATCCCTGATAGCACTTATTAATAGTCCTTTTGCATCTTCAGCGTTATAAGGAGCTATTACCTTAAGTCCCGGTATATGAGAATATACTGCAGCAAAATTCTGGCTATGTTGGGCAGCAACACGAGCAGCTGCTCCATTTGGTCCCCTGAAAACTATTGGACAACCAAGTTGCCCTCCAGACATATAATTTGTTTTAGCGGCCGAATTGACTATCTGATCAAAAGCTTGCATTGCAAAATTAAAAGTCATAAATTCAACTATCGGTCTAAGCCCTCCAAAAGCTGCTCCAATAGCAAGCCCTGTAAATCCGTGTTCACTAATTGGGGTATCTATCACTCTCTTTGGTCCAAACTCCTGAAACAAACCTTGCGTTATTTTATATGCTCCCTGATACTCTGCTACTTCCTCACCGAGAATAAAAACTCTTTCGTCTCTCTGCATTTCCTCTTTCATCGCCAGCTGCAGAGCTTCCCTAACTGTTATTTCTGCCATACATGCACCATTTTTATTTATATATATCTTTAAACAACTCGCTTTCATCAGGTAAAGGTTCTGAGGTACCAAACTCTTCAACTTCTGCTATTCTTAACTTAATTTTTTTCTCTATAGCTTTTAAATCTTCTTCGTTTGCATATTTATTATCTATGATAATATTTCTAACATCTGCCAATGGGTCAAGTCCCTTATACTGTTCAACTTCTTCTTTTGTTCTATATTTCGCAGGATCAGACATTGAATGTCCCCTAAATCTATATGTTTTTACTTCAACAATTATTGGACCGGCTCCTGACCGTGCATAATCAGACGCAAAAACCGCAGCATTATAAACTGCATCAACATCCATACCATTTACTTGAATACCAGCTATACCGAATGATTCACCTTTTTTGTATAATTCAACCATGGAAGTAGATCTCTTTACTGCTGTCCCCATTGAATATTCATTATTTTCAATGACGTAAACCACGGGCAATTTCCACAATGAAGCCATATTAAAAGCCTCATACACCTGCCCTTGATTTACAGCTCCATCACCTAAAAATGTATAACAAATATTTTTAGTATTATTATATTTTTCGGCAAACGCAAGTCCTGTTCCTATAGGTACTTGTGCTCCGACAATACCATGACCTCCATAAAATTTTCCTGGGATATCAAACATGTGCATTGAACCGCCTTTCCCCTTAGAACAGCCAGATGCTCTACCGGTAAGTTCGGCCATCACAAATTTCGGGTCGATACCAGACATAATAATATGCGCATGATCACGATAGCTGGTAATCATGCTATCACCTTTTTGTTTAGCAAATTCAAAACCCATAATTACAGCTTCTTGCCCAATATATAAATGGCAAAAACCTCCTATTAAACCCATTCCATAAAACTGACTGCACTTTTCTTCAAAACGTCGGATAAGCAACATTTGCTCATAGCATTTTACATACTGCAAAGCGCTTAATTTTAATTTGTCTGGTTTAAATTCGATCATATTATTTCATTAAAATAAATAAACCTCGAACATAATAGAGGACTAGTATGTTGTCAATAGTTAGGGCCATATAAACAGTTAAGAAAAATGCCAAAATTTAAAATCTTAAGTTAAAATTAATCTTATCGATGTAAGATTTAGCAATTAGTTATGAGTAATATAAAAAATATATTTTATTTACTTTTTGGCAATAGTTTCCCTATTATTGCCACCAAAAATTAAACACAAGTTAAATTATTAATTTTAAATAATTATGGTACATAGAAAACCGATACAAAAATTTATTTCATTTACTGATAACAGCCCTGAATCTGAAGCTGTAAAAGAGGATATGGAATCTGGGTGGAGCATAGTAAGCCTAGTAAAAACGGAGTTTATTATGTTGGTATTATGGAAAAAAATGAGCAAAAAAGTGCTAATGAATCAGAATCATTTTTTATTCCCCCTAGAAAAAAATTAAAAATTTCTTTTAAATAAAACTCACCTTAGTGAAATAAGATAGCGAAAACTAATAAGTACCGTTACACCCTAATATCTCAAACATAGGTAGAAACCTGCTATTAAAAAACATAAAAATGATAAATAACTAGTAGAAAAATATTACTCTGGCCTTTAAATATTGAACATTATATAGTAGCATAAGCTATTTCTTTCTTTTTTAAATAATTTTGAATTTTTATACCATTAAACTGAATTTGTGTTAAATAGGACCGTACATTAATTGTTAAATCTTTTACTGATTTTAGTACTCGAAAATTATTGGAGTTAGCTTTGACATCTTGGTTTACAAGTTCTTGTGGATTCATATCAGGACAATATGATGGTAAATAAAACAATTCTAGCTTGTCCTTATGTCTTTCTACATAAGCTTTTACCTTTTTACTGTGATGCACTCTATGATTATCTAATATCAAAAATATTTTCTGCTTAATTTGTCTGATCAGTCTACCTAAAAATTCAATACACTTTTTGCTGGTAAAATTATCTTCAAATACCTCCAGTTCATAAACCCTTGCGGACTAGTAGCAGCTAGCATATTATTACTCCGTCAGTGACAGTTGATATAAGGTCCTTGGAAATATTGGTCTGGTATATCTCCTCTAAATGGCTATGTATCTCACTGACAGTCATCCCTCTTGCATATAGTGAAATCACTTTATCATCAAAACCACTAAATCTCCTAACTCCTTCAGGAATCAATTGAGGTTCAAATTCTCCTTCCCTGTCCCTTGAAACATCTACGGTAATCTGATGACCGTCGTCATCTATAATCGTTTTTTCATAACTGCCGTTGCGACGATTATTATCGCTCTTGATTATCTTACTATGTTTAGAATAACCTAGATCGTGTTCTAATTCACTTTCAAGAATTCTCTCTACTATTTGCTTTTTAAGTTTATTAAATAATCCACCCGCGACCAAATAATTCAGATGGATCTGCTTTTGATAGTAATTCTTCGACTAATTTAGTATTTATATCTACTTCTTTTTCTGCTAATTTTTTAGCCATTTTTTCCTCTGTATTTAAGTTGCTTTTTTATAGTATCTTCTACTATATCCTTTTGCAACTTACACAAACTATATGACAGACTCTGGTCCCTATTAAACCGAGAAGTAAAAGTGCTGAGGTAGGTTTCTCTATCCTCTCCCGAAACTCCGGTTCAAACTGCCGGTAGGGAAAGAAGTAAATCCGATACTGAGGTAGGTTCTCTGTCTTCTCCCAAAATTCCGGTTTAAACTGCCTGTAAAGCGAAAAGTAACAGTATCTAACAATTCAAAAGGCTTTAGCTTTTTAAGGTTTTGCTAATTTGTTCCTAAGGGAAGGGGATAACATAATATTAAGTTCCCGAAGCTGCTTTTCTTCGGCATAATTTGGAGCACCCATAAGTAAATCTTCTGCTTGTTGATTCATCGGAAAAGCTATAACCTCACGAATATTTGCAGTGTCTGCTATTAGCATAACCATTCTATCTATTCCTGGGGCAATACCTCCATGGGGAGGAGCTCCATATTTCAATGCCCTTATCATTCCGCCAAATTTATTATCTACTTCCTGCTGAGAATAGCCTGCTATTTCAAAAGCCTTATACATCAGATCAGGCTTATGGTTTCTAATTGCTCCACTAGAAAGCTCTATCCCGTTACAAACTATATCATACTGGAAAGCCTTAATCTGTAACAATTCTTCTTGAGTTTGAGCTTTGTCTAAAACGTCGATTCCTCCTTGCGGCATGGAAAATGGATTATGGTTAAAATCAATTTTCTTAGTATCTTCATGAAACTCGTAAAATGGAAAATCAGTAATCCAGCAGAATTCAAAACGATCGTAATCTATCAGTCCAAGATCGACTCCCAGTTTCGTTCTAATTTTACCGGCTATCTTGGCAACTTCTAGCTCTTTAGCGCAAATAAAGAATATTGCATCACCATTTGTTAATTTAGCAGCAGCTTTTAAATTTTGCAGCTGGCTTTCATTTAAGAACTTTACTATTGGACCCTTTACTTCTCCCTCATCACTAAAAGTTATGTAACCTAGGCCGTTTGCCCCTTCATCAATAGCAAATTTAGTCAAATCGTCAAAATATTTACGTGATTTAGCTAGCAATTTTGGTCCAGGAATAGCCCTAACTACAAATCCTTTGTCAATATTATCCTTAAAAACTTTAAATGTAGAAGCCGCAAAAATATCTGTTACATCAATGATTTCAATTGGATTACGTAAATCCGGTTTATCATTACCATATTTAAGCATAGATTCAGTATATGGGATTCTGACAAAAGGAGGCTTAGAAACTTTTTTATTACTCAATTTACTAAAAATTTCAAACATTAATGGCTCAATTGTATTAAATACATCTTCTTGCGTAACAAATGACATTTCAATATCAAGCTGATAAAATTCGCCTGGTGACCTGTCAGCTCGTGCATCCTCATCACGAAAACACGGAGCTATTTGAAAATATCTGTCAAAACCTGACATCATTAACATTTGTTTAAACTGCTGAGGTGCTTGCGGAAGGGCATAAAATTTACCCGGATGCATTCTACTTGGGACCAAGAAATCACGAGCACCCTCCGGAGAACTGGCTGTAAGAATCGGTGTTTGAAATTCGGTAAAATTTTGAGAAATCATATGTTTGCGGATATCAGCAATTATTTTAGATCGAAGGATTATGTTGTTGTGCAGCTTTTCACGTCTTAAATCTAGAAATCTATATTTAAGCCTTATATCTTCAGAAACTTCTTGATCAGAATTTACATTAAGCGGTAACACATTTGCTTCTGATTCTAAGATATAACTAGTAACTAATACTTCAATTTCTCCAGTATCTATTGCTGTATTTATATTATCTTTATCTCGAATAACTACTTTACCCTCTACTGTAATAACGCTTTCATAGCGCACATGACTAGCTCTATCTTTTAATGATAAGTCCCGGTCAGTAAAAACTAATTGCGTTATTCCATAATGATCTCTAATATCTATGAATAACAAATTACCATGGTCTCTGCGTCTGTGAACCCATCCAGATAACTTTACGGTTTGGCCAACTGATAATTTGTTAAGTTCGTTACAATTATGAGTTCTATATTTATGCATAGATTTGATAATTTTAATATTTATATGTGTACATTAAATATTTACTTATATATATAATAGGCATTTTAGGCAATCAAAATCATGATACTCATTAGCAATCAATTAGACTTTAATAAAATATGCGAAGTTTTATCAAAGGAAAAAATTCTTTATATGGATACTGAGTTCCATAGAAGAAAAACTTACTATGCGATTTTAAGCATTGTTCAGATTAGTACTCCTAGTCAAAAGATAATAATAGATGCACTTAGCGATATCCAACTTTCTGCTTTAAAAACTATACTTCTTAATCCACTAATCTTGAAAGTGTTTCACTCTCCCGATCAAGACTTTGAAATATTTTTAAAACTTTTTGGAGATCTCCCAAAAAATGTTTTTGATACTCAAATTGCAGCAAATGTTTGTGGTATGGAAGAAGGAATGGGGTATAGCAAATTATGCAAAACAATGTTAAATATTGATATAGATAAAACGCTTCAAAAAGCTGATTGGCTAGAAAGACCTTTATCTCAAGATTTACTGGAATATGCTATTCGCGATACCGAATTTCTAATTCCTCTTCACCGTATGTTATCTGAGACCTTAACAAACAGAAAATTATGGGATAATTATAATTCTAAAACTGCCAAATTATTAGACAGTAATTTTTATAAATTTTCTCCTGAGAGAATAATACAGAAAATGGATCTAAAAAATAAAAATGAAGAATTTTTAAATAATTTACTTCAATTTATCTTACTTAGGGAAGAATGCTCGCAGATACTTAATATTCCAAGAAACCATTGTGCAAAAGATAATGATCTTATCCTCCTTTCTACTCACTTACCTACCAATACTGAGCAATTAAATAAACTCTACCTCGGCTTTATCCCACTATGTAAAACCCAGTTCAGGAATAAAATATTTGATTTATCAGAAGGTTTAAAAACCAGCAAATCCTAGTTTAGTAAAATTTTTACTTCTGGACTATCAATTTACCTCTTAAACATATTATTAATTATTTAATCACTGATTTTTTTTATAAATACACTTGCATCCCCAAAAAAGAGTTACTACCATTTTAAAATTATTAAGAGTTTATTTATTATGGCTAGAAAAAGTATTTTTAAAAAATCTCAAATAAATTATTCTTTAAAATTTTTTACCTTTAGTAAAAAACCTATTCGGTCAATTTTAGCCACTTTAACTTTAGGAATTGCTATTGGTGTTGGTTACGAAGAAATGATAGGTATAGGAACATGGCACAGATTTCAAGCAGATACTGATAAAATTAACGTTTGTTTTACTCCACCATCTGGTTGTGGTAGCTTGATTGCCCAACAAATAACCAAAGCAAAAGAATCTATTTTTGTTCAAGCTTATGGGCTTACATCTGATATGATAATTCATCAGCTTAAAAATGCTCACGAACGGGGAGTAAAAGTTAGGATTCTGTTAGATGGAGGGAATTTAAGCGATAATAAGGATATTTTTGAGCATTTTAAAAGACTTGGAATCGATGTATATTATGATAAAATGCCTGGAATCACTCATAATAAAGTAATGATAATTGATCGAAAAAAAGTTATAACAGGCTCCTTTAATTTCACTAACGCAGCAGATAATAGAAATGCTGAGAACGTTTTACTAATAGAAGATAGCCAGCTTGCTGCAACTTACATAGATAATTGGAAAAGTAGAGCTAAACATAATGTACATTAGCAACAGGTATCAAAGGTGAACAAAATATTTTTTTTATACTTTCGCTTAGTAATTGTCTTGTCAATTTGCTGTTTCCACAATGCTTTTGGAATAACCTCTATTGAACTTCCTATCGACTGTAAACTTGGTGAAAATTGCTGGATCGCAAACTTGCCGAGACATTTTTACCAAGGGAAAGAACGAGACTATAAATGCGGGTTCAAAACTTCCTCTGGTCACAAAGGTACTGATTTTATCTTAGAAAGTATGGAACAAATGAAACAGGGAATTGATGTTCTTTCCCCGTTTGACGGAGTAGTTAAAGCAGTAAGAGATGGAATAGAAGATATTAATGTAGATATTGGCGGTCTTGACAAAATAAAAGACCAAGAATGTGGTAACGGATTAGTTATTGCTACACATGATTTAGAAGCTCAGCTTTGTCATATGAAAAAAGGGTCTATTTCGGTAAAAGTCGGTGATCAGGTATTAGCTGGTGCACGTCTAGGTTCTGTTGGCCTTTCTGGTAATACTAACCACCCTAAACTTTATTTTGCTCTTAGTAAGAAAAATCAAGATGATAGTTTAAGCGAAATAGATCCCTTTTATGGTGATCAAGCTAATTGCGGCCTCCGTCCCCAATCTTTGTGGGCAAATCCTGATTATTTAAGCGAAAACATCAAGGATGGGATTGTTTACAACTTTGGGGTAGCTTTTCAAATACCGGAACTGGCAAAAGTTAGAGATGGGTACTATCAGCGCATTATTCAGCCTCGTAATCCAGAAGTTATAATGGTTTTTGCTGATGTTTTATCAGTTGATAAGGGGCATAAAATGAAAGTCCAATTTCTGGATTCAGAAGAAAAAATACTTTTCGAGAAAGAACAGGAGTTTACTAAATACCAACCTAGATACTTTTTTTATGTTGGTAAAAACCTTCATCGAGAACAAATACACGGTAATTTTACTATAAAAATTACTTATACAAAACCTGATGAATCTGTTGTAACTTATAGCAAAGAAGTGGTACTTGAGTGATAATATAGACTTTAACTTAGGATAGAAGGATGCTAAATATCTGCTTAGTGCTGTTATTACTTTTCTCAGTAGTAGTAGTCTGTGATATGTTACTACAAAAAGAAATATTTACAAAATTGCTATTTTTAAATACCTCAACTAGTCTAGTCTCTTTATTTATATGCTTCTTGGGTAGCTATAAAGTTAACAGTACTTATATCGATATCGCTTTAATATATTTTTTATTAAGCGTAGTGGGAAATTTAGCTTATTTAAAATATTTTTTACAGAAACATCAAAAAGAATCAGAGAATGAGCAACAATAATAATATTATGATCCTTGGCTGCGGACTTAGTGGCATGATAACTGCCCTAGCTTTAGCAAACTATAATATCTCCAGTACTATTGTTGAAGCACAGTCTACTACTAACCAAGAATTTTTTGACGATATCCGAACTACTGCCATCAATGCTGCTTCCAGAAACATCTTGGAAAAAATTGGTATTTGGCAAGAGCTATTAGAATTATGTGGGCCTATAAATGATATATATGTTGTTGATAATAAAGCCCCTGAAATGCTTCATTTTCTAATAGAAGATACTTCTAAAAATAGGAAAATGGGTTATTTAATAGAGAATACAAAATTAAAAAAATGCCTTTATGATTTAGTTAAACAAAATAAGTTTATAACTGTTTTAGACAATATAAAATATCAGAAAATTAATAATAATTCGGATTATTGTGAGCTTGCCCTGAGCAATAATAGCAAATTAGTATGCAAATTGCTGATCGCTTGCGACGGTAAAAATTCTAGAGCAAAAAATTTATTTTTTTCTAATGACATAGAAGAAGATTACAAACAAAAAGCTTTGACCTTTATTGTAGGACATGAAAAAAACCACGAAGGTACTGCTGTTGAACATTTTATGCCTACCAGCCCATTTGCTATTCTACCTCTAAAAGATCCTTATAAGTCTTCTATCGTATGGACAGTTTCTGAAAGCTACGCATCAGCTCTTCTAACCGTAGAACCGGAAGAATTTACTTATCTAGTACAAGAAAACTTTGGTTCATTTCTTGGAAAAATCAAAATTCAGAGTAAAATGGCAGTTTTTCCGCTGAAAGCCTATACGGCTAGAAAATACTATAATAATAGCATAGCCTTAATAGCCGATACTGCTCATATTATTCATCCTCTTGCAGGGCAAGGTCTAAATCAAGGGATAAAAGATATAGATTGCTTATCTAGTTTAATTGCTAGAAATGGTATTAATAAGGATACGCTGATTAACTATCAAAAACTTAGACAAGACGATAATAAAAATATGCTCTTAATTACTGACGTTATCAATAGTATTTTTTCGTCTAACTCAAAAATATTTCACTCAACAAGGCGGCTCGGTTTTAAAGCAATAGAAAAAATTCCTCATTTGAAAGGAATGCTAATAAAATACGCTATGGGTGAAAGGCAGAAATAAGTAATTCAAAAGCAACTAATTAACTGGCTTTTTCTTTCAAAGAGGCAATTACATCTGCAATTTCTTCAGGTTTGCTAAGACCGGCAAATGACATTTTAGTACCAGGAATGAATTTAGACGGTTTATGCAGGAACTTATATAAACTTTCATCATCCCAAATCCCACCGGCGGCCTGTAGTGCTTTTGAATAGGCGAAATCGTTTCTATGTGCTTTAGGCCCTCCGGCAACTTTCCATAAATTTGGCCCTACTTTATTTGCCCCTCCATTATCAAAACTGTGACACGAAACACATTTTTTTATTATCCCTGCGCCTGCTTCCGCATTAGCTTTTGCCATCAACGCTTTAATATCAACAGGAGCCTCTTTTGCTTCTCCAGTAGTTGTAGCACTAGCTTCCTCTACTTCTAAATGATATCCCCTTTGTGATATTTGAAGTTTTGGCTTGTATAAGATATTAGCTACAAAGCCAACGAGCATTGCAATTAAACTAGCAAGCAGTATTGCCGCAACAATTTTATTTAACTCTATTCCGGACATAAATCTTATTAGTGTTATTAACCAAATATATGCATCAAAACAACATGATTATAAGTCTTCCAAGCTCCAACGTGCCCTCGGTTTAAAGCTTACGTCATTTATTATACCAGCGCAAAAACGCTCCAGTCCAGCAAAAGCTATCATTGCGGCATTATCCGTACATAAGTTTATTGGCGGTGCAACAAAATTATATCCACTTTCCTGTGCGACAGATAAAAGCGTAGATCTCAGGACTTTATTAGCTGCAACGCCTCCAGCAACCACTAAAGTCTTACCTTTTGCTATTTTTTCATACTCATTAATAGCATATTTTGTTTTTTTGTAAATAATATTACTAACAGCTTTCTGAAAGCTTGCGGCCACATCGCAAATATCTTGTTCCGACAATCTTTCTAACTCTTCTATTGTTATTCTTACTGCTGTTTTTAGACCGGAAAAAGACATATCGCAAGTTTTCTGGTTAATCATCGGCATCGGTAACTCAAACCTATTTCCATTCCCCTTTAAGGCTTTTTTTTCTATTTCTGGACCACCAGGAAAACCGAGATTCATCATTTTAGCCACTTTATCAAAGGCTTCTCCTATTGCATCGTCTAAAGTCTGGCCAAGAATCTTATATTTACCGAGACCCAGTACCGCTACATACTGGCAATGTCCGCCGCTAGCAAGAAGCAGTAAATAAGGATACTTAACCTGATCGGTTAATCTAGCCGTTAAAGCATGCCCCTCAAGATGATTAATAGCAATAAAAGGTTTTTTAAGAACACTGGAAATTACTTTTCCAAACATAGCACCTACAATAACACCACCAATAAGTCCTGGCCCGCTTGTTGCAGCTATAACATCAATTTCCTTGATATCCATTTTTGCTTGAGATAAAGCTAGATTTACAGTTTTTTTTAAGTGTTTCATATGAGAGCGAGCCGCAATCTCAGGGACCACTCCTTGAAATATTTCATGCTCGCTCTTTTGGGAGATAACGATATTCGAAAGTATACGAAGATTAGAGTCAATAATTGCCACGCCAGTATCATCACAACTGGATTCTATACCAAGAACTCTAATATATTTAGACAATTACCGCACTCTCTTCTAATCTTTATAATATTCAAATACTCACTTGACTTATATATTAGCCTTTTCCAAAAAGTAGTTCAGCCTTCTGGCAAAAGCACCAGCATCGTTAACAGGCTGACCTTCAATAACACAAGCTTGATCAAACAGTAAATTGACAAGTTGCTTATTTTCCTCTTCATGTTCCTTGCTATCTATTTGGCTAAGGATTTTTTTGACAATTTTGTGATTAGGATTAATTTCAAGAATTTTACTAGAGGCAGCAGATAACTGCTTTTGTTCTATTAAAAACCTTTCCATTCTTATATCCATAGCTCCTTCACCTACTGCAAGACAAGCAGGACTTGAAGTTAATTTTTTTGAAATTTTTACGTCTTTAACTAAATTACCTAATGTTTCTTTAAAATAACCGATTAACTTCTCGTTAGAAGAATCATTATTTTCCTTTGAGCTTTCTTTCTTATCATCCTTATTTTCAGCTGAATCGGTTTTATCTAGATCTAGATCAGCTCTAGTTACAGACTTAATTGGAACATCTTTATAATTACCGTTAACATTTACCCAGAAATCATCAACAGTATCAGTAAAGAGCAAAACATCAATTCCTTTGCTTAGAAATCCTTCTATCTGAGGACTATTTTTAAGTTTAGTTGCATCTTCTCCGCTTAAATAATAAATGGTTTTCTCATCGCCTTTACAATTCTCTAAGTATTCGTCGAAGGTGATCATTCTATCATGCAAGGCGCTTCTGAATACACAAACTTCTAATAATTTTTCATGATCAGAGGTAACTTCACATAATCCTTCTTTTAATGCGCCGCCAAAATTATTCCAGAAAACAAGATATTCGTCGAAATTCTCATCCTTTTTCTTTTTAAGCTCAGTAAGAACTCTTTTTGTAATAGAATTTTTAATTTTTTCTATAGTAGAGTTATGCTGCAAAGTTTCCCTGCTAATATTCAGCGGTAGATCTTCTGAATCTACTACACCTCTTAGGAAACGTAGGTATTGGGGGACAATATCTATATTTTCATCAGTAATAAAAACCCTTTTTATATATAATTTTACTCGGCACTTACGATCTGGATGAAATAAATCAAAAGTTTTGGTAGAGGGAATAAATAGCAGATTAGTGAACTCAACCGTTCCTTCATTTTTATTATGCATTATTATCCAAGGATCATCAGGAGAGAAGGAAACGTTTTTGTAGAATTCCTTGTATTGTTCAGGTTTAATATCGCTCTTTGGACGCATCCATAAAGCTGAAGAAGAATTGACTTTGTTTGCTACCCCGTCATCATCCGTAAAATAAATAGGAACAGCTATATGGTCTGAATAATTCTTAACTATATGTTTTAATCTGAAGTGGTCAAGATAGGATTCTTCAGCGTGCTTTATGTGCAATAATACTTCTGTCCCACGGGAAAAATCACTATCTAAATCAGCTACGGTATATTCACCGTTACCGTCTGAACTCCAGGAATACACCTTATCCTCACCAGCTTTTCGTGAAGTAACGGTAATTTGATCAGCTACCATAAAGGCAGAATAGAAGCCGACACCGAACTGCCCTATCAGCATATTATCTTTTTTACTGTCTCCAGAAAGCTGACTGAGAAAATTTTGCGTTCCGGATTTAGCTATAGTACCGAGGTTTTCTTTTAAATCCTGTTTATTCATGCCTATACCGTTATCTCTAATTGAAATCGTTTTGGCATCCTTATTGATTTTGATATGGATCTTAAATTCTGGATCATCCGCAATTAAAGTGCTGTCAGTCTGGGCAAGGTACCTTAACTTATCACAGGCATCGGAACTATTAGAGATTAGCTCACGCATGAATATTTCTTTATTCGTATAGATGGAATGAATCATTAAATGCAAAACTTTACCTATTTCTGCATCAAATTTATTTTTCTCCTCGGTCATAATTTTCCCTTAAATTGTTGCTTGATTCATATGATATATAGTTATTGAAAAGTAAAATTCAAATATGGAAGCTAAAATTTTTTATAAAAACTATTATGCTATTTCTCTGTTAATGTGCTGAAGGCAGATTTTCTACTCTTTCAATTAAATAAAGTAACTCTTCCTTGGTAATCCTATATTCGTAGTTATACCTAGCATCAATATAGGCTTTTGCAAGCAACTCAAAACATTTTTTTTGCTCGTCAGTTTCACAGGGAAATATTTTAAATAATTCATGGTTATAACTCCTGGCCATTTGGCTAAGCTGTAATATATCATGAAGTTTTGGTTTATAACCTGTAAAAACCAGCAGAATAGTACTGTAAAAACTCTCTGTAGCTTGATGAAGCTCAAAAGCTCCCTTGTTAAAATCTTTTCTTTTCAGAGCATGAAAGGTATCAATAAAAAACGATGCACCCTTGCCAAACCAGTGATTATAATCTTTTTGTGCTATTTCTTTTCTTTTTTCCGGCGGTAACTCTTTCGCTTCTGATAGTTTAAATTCACTACTATCATAAAGTAGCACTCCTTCCTTTTTTATATCGGTAAAAAAATACTGCCCCTGTTCTAGATGCTCGTTTACGACGTTAATAGATTCCAGAACAATAGTTACTAATGGCTCTTTTAATCCTAAACCACGAAGTCCTTTTTTTCCAGTCTTCTTTTTATATTATCTTCTATCCGAAAGCGGGTTACGCCACCTCCATATTTTGGCTTAACTATACCATATAATGTCAAAATCACTCTGATAGCTATAAAGTATATGGCCTTCAGTGTACCAATCCTGTACCCACGTCCCTTTTGCATAAGAACCAAAAAGGATGATCATGGCTATTTTATCTTTTGCTACAGCTAGAATTTCCTCTGTAACCCTAGTTGATCGGTCCTGAGCTATAAGAGAACGTGGGGGTAGAGTAGTTTTCACAGTAAATTTAATCTATGGTTTTTCAAAGCACATAGCAATACCCATCCCTCCGCCTATACACAAGGTAGCAAGAGCTTTTTTAGCTGATATTTTTTGCATTTCGTGCAATAAAGTCACTAAGACTCTAGCACCACTTGCTCCAATCGGATGGCCAATAGCGACAGCACCGCCATTAACATTAACTTTGCTCGTATTCCATTTCATCTGCTCATTAACGTAACATGCCTGTACGGCAAATGCTTCATTGGCTTCTATGAGGTCAAGGTCATCAACACCCCAGCCTGCTCTTGCCAACGCTAATTTCACAGCCGGCACCGGACCAGTACCCATGATTGAAGGATCAACCCCACACATACTAGTTGAAACAATTCTAGCAATCGGGTTTAAATTATATTTCTTGACTGCTTCTTCTGAAGCAACAAGTACGACTGCTGCACCATCGTTTATTGTTGAGGCATTACCGGCTGTAACAGAGCCCGCGGGATCAAATGCCGGCCGTAGCTTGCTTAGAACTTCTAACGAAGAATCTCCTCTTACCCCTTCATCGTAATCAAAGATTTTTGTTTCTTTTTTTATTTGCACTTCAATCGGTACGATTTCATTTTTAAATCTACCGGTTTTTTGAGCTGCGGCTGCTTTTGCTTGTGATTTAACTGCAAATTCATCTTGCATTTCTCTAGAAATATTAAATTTTTTAGCAATATTTTCTGCTGTAATTCCCATTGCCATACCAGAAAAAACGTCAGTTAAACCATCATACATCATAAAATCAATTAATTTTTTATCGCCAAATTTTTTACCACCCCTAATGTAAGTACCGTGCATTCCAAGAGACATGTTTTCCTGTCCTCCCGCAATAATTAAATCAGCTTGTTTACACGCAATAGCATTAGCAGCTATTGATACCGCCTTTAATCCAGAACCACAAACTTTATTGATAGTAACAGCCGGAACGGATGTATCCATGCCTGCTTTAATAGCAGACTGACGGGCAGGATTCTGCCCTGATCCGCCAGTAATTACCTGTCCTAATATTACTTCACTAATTAGTTTATTATCGACTTTACTGTCATCTAATATAGCTTTAATTACGCTTGCACCAAGCACAGGAGCTGGAATTTGTGATAAACTCCCTAAAAATGAACCTATAGCAGTTCTTTTAGCGTGTGTAATAAATACTTCCTTCATTTTTTTATACCTCTCTTGATGCTAATTAAATTTTGGTTGCATAACCACTGAGTATAACGTTTCTTAAATTTCTGATCATTATTTACCAAATAGTTTATATGACCACCATCAACAGATATAAGTGTAGATTTTTTTATCCCCTTTTGCAAAGGAACTATTGAAGAAATAGGAACAATTTGATCGTCCTTAGCGGAGATAATACAGGTTGGAATATCGATTTTTTCTAAAGAAACAGGCTGATCATTAATATATATGGTGTTACTAATTAGGGCATTTTTAGCAATTATTTCATCTAAAATCTCGTTATACACCGTAACTGGAATTTCTATACCTGACTGTAACCATTGCTCAATACGTAAATATTTTTCTCTTGCTTCTTGCGTTTGGAGAGCAAAATACTTATTTACCTTTGTGTAAGAATATATAGAATCCAATTACCTTTATCAGTATAACAGGCGTTCTATAAGAAAAATTATGAATAGATTGGGTTTTACGTCTCAAAAACCAATTAAATCAGCCTATCAACGTAATCCAGAGAAGATAAAAGAATGGTTAACAGTCACATATCCAGAAATCAAGTCTCGTGCAATGAAAGAAAGTGCTAGAATTTATTGGGGAGATGAAATGGGGAGAGTCTGTCATATAGTTTATGTAAGTCGCAAAAGGATATAGTAGAAGATACTATAAAAAAGCAACTTAAATACAGAGGAAAAAATGGCTAAAAAATTAGCAGAAAAAGAAGTAGATATAAATACTAAATTAGTCGAAGAATTACTATCAAAAGCAGATCCATCTGAATTATTTGGTCGCGGGTGGATTATTTAATAAACTTAAAAAGCAAATAGTAGAGAGAATTCTTGAAAGTGAATTAGAACACGATCTAGGTTATTCTAAACATGGTAAAATACATCGTCAAGCCCTATAAACACTATAGTATTTTCATCAATTATACTATTAAGGTTTTTAATAGTTACTGAATCCACTGAGTAGGTTGGTATAATCTCCCCTTTAGCTGTACCACAAAATATCCAAACTGACAGAACAAATAATACCTTAATCTTATTCTTCATAAGGGTTCTCCGATTTTACGTCGACTTGCTTTCTCTTAGTCTGGTTCAGTTTCTTAACAAAATCCTGCCAAAATTGCAAATAATTCTCCGGGGAAATTTCTTTGGTTTCCAAAGGGGGGAGAAGATAGAGAATACCAAAAAATTCATTATCGTTTTTTAGTATTTTCAGCTGCTTTTCTAAAGCTTCGAGGAAACTCTGATTGGGAGAAACCGCTACTACTGTATTATCCAGGCAACTTTTTTAATTTTGTGGCCAGGAACGTACTTAAAACTTGAATTGTCGAGTTATCTTCAATACTACTATTATAACTTAACAAACCTTGGTAAAAAGTAGGATAAGTGCCGGCAACTTTTTTGAGCTCTTTATTAAAAATAAAATGGGTATTAGCAAAAACTCCTTTGGTTAGGTCTATTTTTTTGTTTTTTAGATAATTATAAGTCCATACCTCAATAGCATCTATATTGTTAATTCCTCCGGTAACATTAGAAGTAGTAATAATCAGAAGTGATTTATTCTTTTGAATATAATCTACTAAATCAGGTAATTCTTTATCTCCAAGTTCGCTCGGATACTGAGTTAGTATTAATGGATTTATATAAAACCCCTTAGAATTATCAATTTTACTAAAAGCTTTTTTTAACAACGAATTATAATTTTGGTCCTGTGGTTGCATAGCAGGATGTGTGGGTCTTAAAATAAAACCTTCAACAGGAAATATGAATAGAACTTTTTACGGGTTTCTTCTTTCAAATATATCTCCCACCATATCTTTTATTTCTTTGATACTTCCAGGATTATATATTTCGGCATATGAAGAAAAAGAAGCAAACACATAAATCAATACTAAAAACAAATATATGTTTTTCATAAAAAATCACAATCGCTAAATATTTTCAAAACTTAAGCTTAGCACAATTAATAAAAATTTTAATAAGAATTCCTTCTGCGAAGCTAAAAAGTTAATTGTTATAGCGTTTGTTGAATCACTATATCATTCTAAAATATAATGCTTATCTATATTCCTACCATAAATTTAGTAATTTCCACCACGTTCCACCTATTACTCCCCAAATAAGCAGATACACTATACTTGTTACTAGTCCTATATACCACCAATCTTTGGTTCTCATATAACCCGCCCCAAAAAATATTGGCGTGCTGCTTAATCCAAAATGGGTTAAACCGGCAGATAAAGTAGATAAGAAGCTTAAAATTAATGCTGCAATTACCCCAGGTACACCTACATTAATAAATAAAACTAAAAATGTCGGTAACAACACACTAATATGAGCAGTAGTACTTGCAAAAAAATAATGAATATAAAAGTAAATCAATGATAATATAATTAACGAATTTATCGGCGAACTGCTCATAAAAAGAAATTGCAATTTACCTCCAATCCAGGTCATTAGACCAAATTTAGAGAGAAAATCCGATAACATAACTAATGTTCCAAACCAGATAAAAGTGTGCCATGCTCCTTTGTCGGCCAAATTATCCTCAAAATTAATTACTTTAGCCACAAGCAAAATAGATAACCCCATTAGAGCTACCGTAGTCGGCGACAAACCAAATTTTGAGCCATTAATCCATAATGCAATTAAAATTACAAATACCGCAATCATAATAATTTCTTGCAACGAGATTTTGCCCATAGCATCTAATTTTTCTTTAGCGATTTGCGGAGCAGAATTCGAATACCTAATTGTAGGAGGATAAAGATGATATATAACTAACGGCATTACTACCAAAGAAACAATACCAGGAACAATTGCTGCTAACGCCCAATCTGTCCAAGATATTACAATACCAGCACTTGCTGCAAATTTTATTGCTAGCGGGTTAGCTGCCATTGCTGTAACAAATAATGCACTGGTAATAACCGTAGACTGCGCACAAACACTCATAATAAAACCACCATTTCTAGAAGAAATACCAGGGTGTTCTTCATCAGAAAAAGATTTACAAATTGATTTTGCAATAGGAAAAATTATACCGCCTCCTCTTGCCGAAGCACTAGGAATAAGAGGCGATAAAATAAAATCAGCAATAACCAGGGCATAAGAAATGCCGAGAGTGCTATGACCTATTTTGGAAAGCACATAATAGGCAATTCTAGAACCTAATCCCGTTTTAATAAAACCATGAGAAATAAAAAAGGCAAAAACAATCAGCCAAACTATACTATCCCCAAATCCAGACAAACACTCCACCAATGATAATGTATTTGTAAGCGCACAAGCTAAAATACTAAGTAAGGCAATAACTCCCATAGGTAAAGGATTTAAGATAATACCAACTATAGTAGCGATAAAAATAACCAGTAAGTGCCAACCATTTTCAGGTAAAGCTTCAGAAACTGGCAAATACCACATTATTGAGGAGAGACCTAAAATGATGAAAAGGGTAAGGTTTTGTTTATGCTTTTGTGCTTTATTTAACATATCATTATAAATAAATTAATTTGGCCATTTTAATAAATCAGCAATCTATACCACAAACTCAGTAAATCAGCTAAACCATTAAAGATGATTTTTATATTATCTCAGAACTTTAACCCCATCAAGCGATAAAGTTCAGGATTATCTTCCCAAGACTTTCTAACTTTAATAAAAAGAAATAAATGGATTTTTATGCCTAATAATTCTTCAATATTAATCCTTGCTTTAGTGCCGATTTTTTTAATTTTTTCACCTTTCTTCCCAATGATTATATTTTTATAGCTTTCCTTGGAAACTATTATAGTTTGGTTTATTTTCACTGAACCGTCAGGGTTGTTTTGCCAAGTTTCATTCTCTACAGTTAAATTATAGGGTAATTCTTGCTGCAGATTTAGAAATAATTGCTCTCTGGTAATTTCTGATGCCAAAAAGCGCATAGATAGATTAGTTATATCATCCCTTTCATATAACCAATCTGCTTTTCGTGCATTATTTTTTAGAAGTTCAACAAAACCATCTATGCCTTGACCGGTTAAAGCAGATATATTGAATTTATTTGAATCTGGGAAATGTTTGATCAAATAATTTAAATTATCTAAGTAATATCTAGAATGTAAGTCAATTTTATTTAGTAAAAAAACTACTTTCTTACCCAGTTCTTTAATTCTTAAGATAATAGTGTCCATCATCTCGTCAATTTTTACTCCACTATCTAGAATAAGTACAACAATATCAGCACTATTTAAACTAGACCAAGCACATTTGACCATAGCTCTTTCAAGTCTCTTTTTCGCATTAAAAATACCAGGAGTATCAAATAATATCAGCTGCGTATTCTCAATGGTTATAACCCCAGTAATTATTGATCTAGTTGTCTGAACTTTTGGAGTAACAATTGAAATTTTTTGACCAATAATCTTGTTTAAAAGGGTAGATTTTCCGGCATTTGGTTTACCAATAATACATACTGAAAGTAATTTTTGGTCTTCTGGTTTTAACATATTTTATAAAGCTTATTTTCTGCTGCAGAAAATTTTAAACATAAACTTTTGCAGGTGCACTGATTTTTAAGGTAATAGGAAAAGCTATTTTTTATTATTTAATACTTTATTTAACAGTTTTTTTGCCGCTTCTTTTTCAGCACTTTTTATAGAATTTCCACTACCAATTTCTTTATAAGTTCCGGCTGATACCCGAACCGTAAACTCAGGTATATGGGCAAGGCCAGACTTACTTATTGTTTCATAATACGGCATTCCATATTTATGGCTTTGAGACCATTCCTGCAAAGACGTTTTAGGATCAACCTGATGTAAATCAAAATCATATAAGAATTCCGACCATAATGTTGTAACGATAGCTTTTATATTTTCCATACCACCATCAAGATAAACTGCAGCAATAAGTGCCTCCATGGCATTTTCAATATTATTTGGATTTACCCTTCCTCCCGATTCTTCCTCGCCTTTCGTCATAATTATAAAATTTGCCAAACTAATTTTTTTAGCAACAGAGCAAATTGTTTCCTTACTTACTAAATAGGATTTTATTTTAGCAATCCCTCCTTCATCAGCTTTATTATAAATATTAAATACCATCTCAGTAACAATGAATCCTAAAATAGCATCTCCTAGTATCTCAAGGCGCTCATAATTTTTACGCCAATCAGACTCATGCTGTTTGAGAGAGGGGTGGCTTAAAGCTTCAAAGATAAGCTCAGGATTTTTAAATTGGTAATTTATTAACTGCTCAAGCCTTGTAATATCATCCTTGTAAAATTTGTTCATTACTTACGATTTATACCATTAAGTTACCGGTATGGGTAGGATAACTTTTGTTTTTTTATAAAGTACTAATTATTTATCTATATCGTACAGGCTTTTAAATAACCGATCAAACCTGATTGAAGATAACCACGTCCAGAATCTGGCCACTTGATCTAAAATCCCAAGCTTTTCATCCCAAAAAATTTCTTTTGTTGATAAAAAGATAAATTGTGCTTTAGCTATTAAATTTTCAAACGGCACAAAACCTAGCTGATACCTACTATCACCGGATTGGTCGCGATTATCCCCCATAAAGAAAAAATGATCTTTTGGAACTATATAAGGACCAAAATCGCTATGTCCAGTTCCAGCTATTCCGTCCAATTCTTTTAGTTTATAAGTATAAAAACTTAAACCATTAGGAAAAGTCTCTTTATATTTTACATATTCCTGATTTGTTTCATCAACATACTCCCCTACCTTTAATCTTTCTACAGGAATATCATTTATATAAGTTACGTCTTTTTTTATCTCTATTTTTTCTCCAGGAAGGCCAATTAAGCGTTTTATATAACGCGTAGTCATATCATGAGGCGGGTGCATTATTATAATATCACTTCTCTCTGGAATGGAAGGAAGAACCCTTCCCTTAAACAAATCCGGGCTAAAAGGAATAGAATATCGGCTAAAACCATAACTATATTTGGTTGAAAAAATATAATCATTTCTTAAAATAGTAGCCTGCATAGAAGGAGTAGGCACAAAAAATAACTCTATAACAAATGTTCTAATTGATAGAGCAAATAAAATAACTAATAATAATGACGTTATTTCAGATCTTATATTTTTTTTCTCTTCAGTTTTGGCCAAAATTTATCTCAATTTAGTTAATAACGAGGGCTATGATAACGATTTACTGCAATTAAATCCAGATAATTGTGTATATAAATACTAAATTTTCCTCTGCTAATTATTCACTTAGGACATACAAAATACAATATACAATTCTACATTACACTGAAATACCACTAGAAAATGCCTTAGCAAAGCTTACAGATGCTGGATCTCAGGTAAGTACTCATTATCTAATTAAAGAAGATGGAGAAATTCTGCAGCTAGTTGATGATTACAAAATAGCGTGGCATGCAGGAAAAAGCAGCTGGAAAATTTTACTCACTTAAATCGTCATTCCCTAGGAATAGAAATAGATAATTCGGGAATATCAGAATTTTCTGCTACTCAAATAGACTCATGTATAAAGTTATGTAGTTATTTAGTTAATAAACATAATATTAATCCTACCAACGTAATTGGACACTCGGATATAGCTCCAGACCGAAAAATTGATCCTGGCATATTCTTTGATTGGCAGATGCTAGCAAAACAAGGTTTTGGCTATTGGCATGGTTTAGAATGCTCGCAGGATTTGGCAAATAAGATTTTATATAAATTTGGCCAACAAGGAAAAGAAATTGCAAACTTCCAACACGATTTGAGAGAACTAGGTTACAAGCTAAATATATCAGGTAAAATTGACCCCCAGACTAGTAACGTGATCAGAGCTTTTCAAGCTCATTTTTGCCCGGAACTGATTTGGGACAAAGGTGGATTAGATTTTTATCAAAATTTATCGGCAATTTACCATTGGGATAGTTTTTCAGAACAGGCCTTACAAAAGCTATTATCTTGAAAAAGTGTTATTATTACTCCAGCCTTTAAATATTGAACTAACATTAGAGAAATGATATAATGATATTGTATCAAGAGTAATAACAAAATGTCTAATAAAAAATTATCACCAAGCGATCTCAAGATATTAAGAAAGAAAGCAGTGGAAGCAATAGTTATACATGGAATAAGCAAGAAACAAGCATCTATTACCTTTGGGTTTTCTAGGAGTTCTATATGGAAATATCTTAAAGAGTACAAAATTTATAAGGAAGAAAGCTTTCGCTATAAGAAGCTAGGAGTAAAGGTAGGAACAGGATCTAAAATCAGTAAAAATCAAGAAGAGGAATTAAAATCTAAAATTTTATCACATACACCTGATGAATTGGGAATGGATTATACGTTATGGAATAGTAAAGTGGTACAAGAATATATAGAATCCAATTACCTTTATCAGTATAACAGGCGTTCTATAAGAAAAATTATGAATAGATTGGGTTTTACGTCTCAAAAACCAATTAAATCAGCCTATCAACGTAATCCAGAGAAGATAAAAGAATGGTTAACAGTCACATATCCAGAAATCAAGTCTCGTGCAATGAAAGAAAGTGCTAGAATTTATTGGGGAGATGAAATGGGGATACAATCAACAGATAATCGAGGTAAAACATATGGTCTTAAAAGGCAAGACCCCAGCAATCAAGAGAAGTGGTTCAAGATTTAAATGTAATATGCTAGCTGCTATTAGTCCGCAAGGGTTGATGAACTGGATGGTATTTGAAGATAATTTTACCAGCAAAAAGTGTATTGAATTTTTAGGTAGACTTATCAGACAAATTAAGCAGAAAATATTTTTGATATTAGATAATCATAGAGTGCATCACAGTAAAAAGGTAAAAGCTTATGTAGAAAGACATAAGGACAAGCTAGAATTGTTTTATTTACCATCATATTGTCCTGATATGAATCCACAAGAACTTGTAAACCAAGATGTCAAAGCTAACTCCAATAATTTTCGAGTACTAAAATCAGTAAAAGATTTAACAATTAATGTACGGTCCTATTTAACACAAATTCAGTTTAATGGTATAAAAATTCAAAATTATTTTAAAAAGAAAGAAATAGCTTATGCTACTATATAATGTTCAATATTTAAAGACCAGAGTAATAATAACAGTTGACAATAAGTGTTCGCTAAAACATGGAATAAAATTTATCTTTATCTTCACACCATAAATATGCCTATGCGCTAATTATTGCTAAACCCAAAACTGTAATTCCAAATGGGAATAGTACTGCCAGTCGTATGAATTAAACTTAGAAGTTTATAGGAAAAACTATTTTTGTATTACCTTAGCATTAACAATTTTTCCTTTAACCTCCGCTAGGTCAAAAAGATGTATTTCGCCGTCCTCTTCAAAAATAAGGTTACCAATAATAAGGCTTCTACCTTTTAATTCTAAAACTTGTACTGACGATTGATTGGATACAAAATCCAAAAAAACCTTGACCTTATTTACTTTTTTAAAAAGAATATTACCATTAACTACAGTGTTGATCAAAGTAGTACGCATGGTCGCAATTTTGATATCATTTAACTTCCCATTGGTTATTTTTATCCCACCATTAAATACCGCTTCCCCTATAATCTCAATATTTTTCCCTATAAATGAACCATTACTTTCAACATTTCTAGCTTGAAGCCCATCAACATCAAAAGATCCATTAGATTTTACGGTTTTGCATTCTAAGTTTTCACCATGAATGCTTCCATTAAGAATAAGCAAATCTTTGATAACAAGTCCGTTAAATGTAAGATGCCCATTAACTTTTAAAAAGTCATATTCTCCTTTGGTTAAATAAAAACTACCATTGATCATTGATACTTCTTTCGCAATAGCTGGCACATTAAGTCCTACCAAGGTCATACATACTGTAAATAATATTTTTTTCATTTCTTGAACTCATAAATTTTAACTTTTGGAGTAAAGCCAATAAGCAAGAAACTGTGATTATATCCAAACCTTTACTAAAAGCTACTATAACCGCCAAGGTTTTAACTATTGGCAGCTTTGCAAAAAGCTGATCAGAATTTCTGGACTTCCAAATTCACTTTTAAATAGTTTTAATACTTAATAGCTAAAATCCCTTAGCGGCTTTTAATTACTTTAGGCAAGGTAAACCAGATTGTAGTACCCATTCTTTTACTTTCGGCTTTTATCTTCCCGCCGTGTACTTCAATAATTTTTTTACATACCGCAAGGCCTACTCCTCTTCCACCAGCAAAACTTTGGGTTCTAGAACTTACCGTAAACTCCTCAAATACTTCATCTAACTCATCAGGCGGAATCCCTATCCCCTCATCGCTAATGCTCAAGATTATCCCTTCATTCTCATTATCCCTTTTAAGATTAATGGCAATAGTTCCACTTTTGGCGTAATTAATACTATTGATAATCAGGTTATCTATTACCTGACTTAGATAATATTTATCAATATTTAATACGATCCCTTCTTCAATATCTAGCTGCCAGTTTCTTGTTCTCTTCTCCGCTCCTTCTCGCCAACGAATAGTACTCTCTTCTTCATTCTCGTATAGCTTTGCGGCAAAGTGTAACCCTATCTTCTACCAGCTGGCTGAAATCAGTAGGTGCTAGTTTTAAGTCATAACTTGGTTTATTCAGTTTTGAAAGACTCGATATATTCGCATCAAACACCTCAAGGCGAAGCGAGCTATCTAGTATCGTTTTAGCTGCTATTTTTCGCTGCTCATCATTTAACTTATCATAATCCTGCAAAAGTACTTGAGCCATGCTTGATATCCCAGTCATCGGAGCGTGGTATTCATGGGTTATATTGCGAATAAACCGCCCCTTTAATGCTTCTGCCTCCCGGACCTGGTCCTTATACATATTTATCCTGCCGTTTAAATGCTCGTTCTTTTCTTCAGTTAGCTCCTGATGTTCCTCTTTCGGTTTGAAGAACATTAATAACACTGCTCCAGCAAGTATTACTACATATATCGATACAAATTCAGGCGAACCGACTGTAAAATCAATTTCATTTATTCCGGCGTAATATTTATATAGCTCCAAACCAAAGTAAAACCCTACTATGCTCATCCCTATCCCAAGCCGCCAACCGGTTAGAATAGTCGCTATTAATATATTCAGCACAAACAGGGCAAATTGTAACTGGCCAAATTTATTCACCATAACAAAGAAAACAGCAAATACTATCAACATATAGAAGATGACTATATGCCACGCTACCTGCACTATAATCTCATGCTTTATCCTCGGTGGCCAAATCGGATACATCGCCATTAAAACTCCCGTAACCATCATGATCTGATAAACAACTACTATAACTTTACTTTGGTCACCTACCAGCTCTAACCTGGTCGAATACATGGTGCTAAATCCATATATTATAAAGTATATCCCAAGCCGCATGTAATTAAGCTCATCTTTTGGGGCTCTCTCCTTGCAGAACTCAATAAAGCTAAAATCTTGAATATTTCTTACCAGAGCAGCAATCATCCGGTTCTTTTCCTTCTTACTCTTCTCCAAATAGCTATAATCCTTAATCCCGACCCACCCCCCTGACTGCTTAAATATATAATGAAAACCAAAAAGAACTATCATATTGATGAGCATTCCACAAAAAATGGGATCTCCCGGCCGCAAAATTTTTCAAGATGATTACAGTCATAAACCCAGCACTCATAGCGCTCAATGCTGATTTTTTTGTACTGCGGAAACCAAGTATTGCCAGTAATAAAGGAACAGTTACTATAGGCATGTAAAAACTATTAGCAAGTAAAATAATCGAGAGTAAATCCTTACCATAAAAGGCAAAAATAATAGCAAAAAAACCAAGCCCTACAGAAAACAATTTAGATATCAATAATTGTCTATTAACCCCTATATTTAAGGGGGCTAATATATCATTCGAAAATAATACAGCTGTTGCGTTTAATATGCTATCTGCCGTAGATATTGCCATGGCTATAATACATATTGTTATCAAGCCTTTAAAACCGCTGTAGCTATATTTATCTATTATAAATCCTAGTAATTGATCAGGCCTTAGGTTATCGTTTATACTCAATGCTAAAAAAGCAATCCAACACGTCGTTAACATAACAAATGTGAAAAGAAAAGCGGATATAGTAAATGCTTTTTTTACTTGGCTTATACTACTGCCTATTAAAATTCTTTGAAACGCCGCTGGACGCAAAGATGGAATAGTAAAGTAAAAAATTAGACTAACCATAGCCCAGAATTTAGGATTGTCAGTATTGGTTAACTCACTAAACTTAAAATTATTAGAGATAAAAACGTGGCTTACAGAATGATTGGTATAATACATCTGATTCCACATAGTTACTGCAATAATCGGTATTACAACACCAAAGGTAAAAAATTGTAAAATATCTGTTCTGGTAACTGCTGTAATTCCTCCCACAGCAGAATAAGCTGTAACTATAACGCCTGAAATAATTATTGCTTCTGTAGTGGAAATATTTGTAAAGTAAGCAGTTATATTACCAAAAGCTTTAAATTGCACTGCAATCGAACCAACAGCTGCGATTGTTCCTCTGCGATAGCTGTAATAATTCTTGCTTCCTTACCATATATTTTTCCCATAACTTCAGCTACCGAATTATTACCCAGGAACTCTCCCATTCTTGGAACAAAGATATAAGCTATAATTAGCAAACTCACTGAAAAGCAAAGACCAGGAATAATGTAAAACAATCCATCAGTATAAGTGCTATTTAAATCAGTAAAAAATCCACTAGCACTAGCAGTAATAGCAACTATAGTAGCAACTAGCGCTCCGGTAGAAAATTTTCTACCGCCTAAGGCATAATCTTGAATGGTTTTTATTTTTTTACTATTAACAATACCTAATGCCAAAGTTACAACCAGAAAGACAATAACGATAGAAATATCTAAACTATCCATTTTAATTTCTACCGCCTAAGGAATAGTCAGTAATCGTTTTTACTTCCCGGCCATAAGCAAGCCCCACCAAAAGGTTGGTAACCAGAAAAGCTATAAAAATAATTACATCAATATCGGGACTCACATTTTAACTAAAAATCTAATATTTTAAATATATTAAAAGTTGTATTATATCTCTAGTAATAAAAAAATAAATATAAATTTTGCCTATTTTTGAATAATAGTTGGTATGAAACAATTCAGTCAAATCCAAGCCTCTACAAAATTTGGTAAAAGTCCTGCTTTTGAAATTAAATGCTCGTTACCAACCGCTACATACCGATTCCTGATTTTAATCCTTTACCATTGTCAAGTACTTAGCAGGTCCTTTTTTGTAACGCCACTTATTAGATTTTCTCAAGGTTTTAGTACTAGCAAAAATTTTGGACCGCTCTGATTTTTCTTCTAATAAAGGGTCTTTAGTTATTTGAGTTACTTTAGGCTTTTCTAAAGTTAAATATTTATGAGCAAGTTTTTGAATCCTTTCAGGTGAACCAAGATAAGCTAATTCGGCCTTAAGAATCCGGATAGCGTCTTCTTCGTTTCGAACTTGCTTTTTTACTTCTTCAAGTTCCAGCTTTAAAGTTACAACGCTGTCTTTTATAGTAAAAAGGCCATATATAGTTAGCAAACATAAGATTATGGTTATGTAGCTTATAACTTTATATAAACTCACCTTATACCCCCAATTTTTTGAGCAACCCTAAGACGGGCCGATCTGGATCTATGATTTTCCCTAATTTCACGAGTAGCGGGCAATATCGGCTTTTTTGAAATTATTTTTAACCATTTACTCTCATCATAATTTTCCGGCTCTTGGGCGTACTTGGATCTAGCCACTTTTTTTAAGGAGTGATTTTTAAAAAAAGATTTTACAATACTATCTTCAAGTGAATGGAAAGATACGATAAGAACTCTCGCTCCCGGATTTAAAATATCTTTTAGGTTACTTAAAAAACTTTTTAGGTTTTCAAGCTCTTTATTGATGTAAATTCTTATCGCTTGGAATGTTTTAGTTGCTGGATCAATTTTACTTTTTCGGTAATGCATAGATTTACGGACAATTTCAGCTAATCTAACTGTAGTGGTAATGGGTTCTTTTTGACGTTCCTGCACTATCATTTTTGCAATCTGCCTAGACTGAACTTCTTCGCCATATTTATAAATTACTTCAGCAATTTCTGCTTCTGAAGCACTTGCTATAAAATCTGCAGCACTATAACCACGAGTGCTCATGCGCATATTTAAATTACCATCCCGCATGAAAGAAAATCCTCTTTCCTTTTCATCAAGCTGCATTGAAGAAACGCCTAAATCTAATACTACGCCATCACACCGCTTGCCTTTTAAAAGTTCTTTTATATTAGCAAAATTCCCTTGAATAAATTCAAACCTTTCCTGGTATTTAGAAAAAAATTTTTCTGCGTATTTATAAACATTTGAGTCTCGATCTACAGCTTGAACAGAGCAATTAGCACTATCTAATATTGCTTTCGTATATCCCCCAGCACCGAAAGTACAATCAAGATATTTTTTACCATTTTCCGGCTGTAAATTTTCAATAATTTCGGAAAGCAATACCGGATAATGAGGATTAGACAAAGTATTTTCTCCTAATGAAAGGTTATTCATACCCCTACTCCTGAATTTTCTTGGTTCTTCAGAATAAATCTATTGCTTTGAGCTACAGCTCTGGCAATTTTTAAATGAGCATCAAAAGCAACCGGATCCCAGATCTCAAAAACTAATCCTTTACCCACAAAAAAGGCCTGCTGGGTAATTCCTACTTGTTGCATTAAATGAACCGGGATAATAACTCTCCCTTCATTATCGAATTGTAATTGGATAGACTCTCCCATTACAATCGTTTCAAAAGCATCCCTTTCCTCAGAATATGGATCTAACTTCTGGATTATTCCGTATATTTCCTGAAGACGAGCCATACTACAAGCTTCTATACAATTATTTTTAAAAGAAGGATAAACGATAATACCGTTAAATTGATCTTCAGATAACACAGATCTAAATGCAGAAGGGATAGATACTCTACCCTTTTTATCAATTTTGTTTTGATGCTTTGAAAGAAAAATATTCATTTTACCTATACAAAAATCTGAACTACCAGAACTCCGCTCATTATTTATTTAGATTAACACAAAATTGGTAAAAAATGGGTTAACATGGGTATTTATGGAATAATTTGGAAAATAAACATATATTTTTACCAGGTCAAGTGATATTTGCATCACTTGATAATAAATTATAAGAATTAGTTACTTTTTATAAAAATATAAGATAAATAGTTTTTTAACTTTAAAAAAAGTATTTCTTATACTGATAATTTTAAGAGTAAATTAATAAAAACCATGATATAGTCACTAGACGAATTAAGAATCGTAATTAAATTTTTGCTTAGGGGGAAATAGTTATGGAAATATTGCTACTAATTTTTGGGGTACTTGCCATCATATTACTAGTTAAAATGATTAAGATTGTTCCTCAACAGGAAGCGTGGGTGCTTGAAAATTTAGGTAAATTCGACCGAGTACTTGAACCAGGCTTAACTATCATAATTCCTATAGTTCAAAACATTGCCTATAAACATACATTAAAAGAACAGGCTATTGATGTTCACGCACAGACTGCAATCTCCCAGGATAACGTTACTCTTTCAATTGATGGTGTTCTATATGTAAAAATCGTTGATCCCGTTGCAGCATCATATGGAGTAAGTAACCCGTATTATGCCATATCCCAGCTTGCCCAAACCACAATGCGGTCAGAAATAGGTAAATTAAAACTTGATAAAACTTTTGAGGAAAGAGAAACTTTAAACCATGCAATCGTCACGTCTATAAATTTAGCCGCTGTTAACTGGGGTATCCAGTGTATGAGATACGAAATTAAGGATATACAACCTCCTAAGTCGATTTTGCAGGCCATGGAATTGCAAGTAGCAGCTGAACGCCAAAAAAGAGCAAAAATCCTAGAATCTGAAGGCCATAGGCAAGCTCAGATCAACATTTCCGAAGGTGAAAAAGCTCAAGTGGTTCTTACCTCGGAAGCAGCTTATACTGATCAAATTAATAGAGCAAAAGGAGAAGCAGAAGCTATATTATTTGTGGCCGAAGCTACTGCCAAATCTATAGAAGTTGTAGCAAGTTCCATTAAAAAAGAGGGAGGGTCAGAAGCTGTTTCTTTAAAGGTCGCCCAGCAATACGTGGAGTCTTTTGCTCACCTTGCTAAAGAGTCAAACACAGTAATTTTACCTGCAAACTTGTCAAGTCCTAGTAGCTTTATTACTGAGGCTATAACAATCTATGATAAATTAAAGAAAAGTAAAAATACAAAATAATACTAATACAAACCAAGAAATTTTCTTGGGAGTTTTAAGCCCTTTTTCTACACAAGGGCATTTTTTAACACTTCTTCAATGTTTGCTACTGGAATAACCTCTAGGGTATTTTTAATATTATCCGGTATCTCTTTTAAATCTTTTACATTATCAACCGGGATGAGGACAGTTTTAATCCCACCCCTACTAGCCGCTAGTAATTTCTCTTTCAGCCCGCCAATAGGTAATACTTTTCCTCTTAAAGTAATTTCTCCGGTCATTGCAACAGTTTTCTTAACAGGTTTTTTAGTCATCAGGGAAACAATAGTAGTATATAGCGCAATACCGGCAGAGGGCCCGTCTTTTGGGGTTGCTCCTTCTGGAACATGTATATGGATATCTACCTCCTTATAATCTTTTTCAGTAAGCCCAAGTTGTGTTGCTCTAGAAAGGAAGCAGCTATAAGCTGCATCTGCTGACTCTTTCATTACTTCGCCAAGTTTACCTGTAGCCTTTACCCCCCCTTTACCAGGAAAAGAAACTGCTTCAATAGTAAGTAGATCGCCACCGACTTCCGTATAAGCGAGACCTGCAGTACTACCTATTTGATCTTCTTCTGCTGCTAAACCAAATCTATATTTTTTAACACCGAGATATTCTTCCAAGTCTGTCGGATTTATCGTTACAGATTTTAGATTTTTATCTTTTAAAATTCTGGTCAGAACTTTTCGAGCTAATGCACCAATTTCTCTTTCTAGTGCCCTAACACCAGCTTCTTTGGTATAATATCTGATTAACTCCAGAATACTTTCATCGGGAATAATTAACTCAGTAGGCTTCATTCCGTGAAGCTTTAACTGTTTTTGTATCAAATGATTTTTTGCTATTTGTAGTTTCTCTTCTTCTATATAACCGGCAATATTAATAATTTCCATACGGTCAAGGAGAGCTCTTGGTAAATCGTAGGAATTTGCCGTAGCAATAAATACTATATTGGATAAATCATACTCTACTTCTAAATAATGATCAGCAAAGTGAGCATTTTGTTCCGGATCAAGCACCTCTAGTAAAGCGGAAGCCGGGTCTCCTCTAAAATCTGCACTCATTTTATCAATTTCATCAAGCAAAAGTACGGGATTATCTACTTTCGTTTTCTTAATTAACATAATAATTTTCCCGGGCATAGAACCAAGGTAAGTCCTGCGATGTCCTCTAATTTCTACTTCATCTCTAACTCCTCCAAGAGCAAACTTGCAGTACTTTCTACCCATCGCTTCCGCAATAGATTTTACCAAAGATGTCTTACCTACTCCAGGAGGGCCAATAAAACAAAGTATCGGCCCTTTAATTTTACGGGAACGTTTCAAAACGGATAAATATTCAATGATTCTTTCTTTTACTTTCTTAAGCCCATAATGATCACGATTTAGTATCATTTCCGTCTTGTTTATATCAATACTAGCTTTAGTATTTTTCCCCCAAGGCATTGAAAGTAAAGTATCAAGATAATTCCTAACTACTGATGATTCTGCCGACATCTGGTTCATCATCTTAAGTTTTTTTAGCTCTGTACTAGCTTTTTCTCTGGCTTCTTTAGAAAGTTTAAGGTTTTTTATTTTTTTATCTAGATCAAAAAAATCGGATCTTTCACTACCACCCTCCATCTCTTGTTGGATGGCCTTCATTTGTTCATTTAAGTAAAATTCCCTTTGGGTTTTTTCAATTTGTTTTTTTACCCTTTGTTGTATTAGCTGCTCTGTATCAATTTGCATTGATTCCCGAGTAATAATTTCTATAAGCATTTCTGCTCTTTTTAAAATATTCACCTGTTCAAGCAAACTTTGCTTAAGGTCAAGCTTAATGTCCAAATGGGATGCTATTAAGTTAGTTATATAGCTGGGATTTTTTTGCTGGTTAAGGATATTTAAAACTTCTAGATTTACTTTCTTATTATTCTTTGCATATTCTTGAAACACTTCCATTGCGTACGAAGTAGCACGGGTTAAAGCTTCAAGGTTATTTACTTCAGAATCAGGAATTATTAAATACTCCGCAACAAAAATTTCTTTATCTTCAATATTAACTAATTTTACTCGGTTTATTACTTCTACAAGAATTTTTGCATTATTATTTGGTAATTTCACAGTTTGAATTATTTTAGCTAATACCCCAATTTTAAATAAATCATTTGCACTTGGATCTTTGATATTTTGTTTTTTTTGAGTAGCAAAAAGAATATGATGACCATCTTCTATTTTTTTTGCAGCCAGCAAAGCATTTAACGACTTTTCCCTACCGATAAAAACTGGAGCAATGGTTCCAGGGAAAATTATTAAGTCCCTGAGAGTTAATAATGGTAAAGTTTTCTTCTCATTGCTCATTATTTTGTTACCCTTTATAAAAAAAATTATGTATATATTTAATAGATTGTAAGCTATATAATAGCAACGCCTAACAAAATCAAGTAGCGGACGTTGCTAAATTATTAGCGTAGCTTATTTAAGCGGAATATAAAAACTAAAATTAGGATTTCTAGTGCAAACTCCAGATATGGTTGCAAAAGCGTATAGTAGAATTAGCAATTACGTTCATAATACTCCTCTTTTATATTCTGAGACCTTAAATAAAATGGTAGACAGTCAGATTTATTTTAAAATGGACGCTACGCAAAAAACGGGTTCTTTTAAAATAAGAGGCGTGCTTAATAACCTACTGGCTCTTAAAGAAAACAATAAAATTCCTGACAAAATTGTTGCTTATAGCACAGGTAATCATGCTCTTGCCATGGCTTATACCGCTAAATTATTTGGAATTCATGCGAGGGTATATTTACCTCAAAATGTTTCTCCTATCAAAAAAAGAATTGCTAAATATTATGGAGCCGAGGTAATGGAAGTCAAAACCCGCTCAGAAGCAGAGGATTTATCAAAAAAAGATGGGGATAACGGTTTTTATTATTTGCATCCTTCTGATGATGACCAGACAATTGCCGGGGCTGGTACTATGTGTTACGAAGCTTTAATAGAAATGAAAAAGCGTGATATCAAAATGCCAGATGCAATATTTGCTTCCTGTGGAGGGGGTGGATTATTGGCGGGAACTTATCTTGCCAAAAATTTATTATCCCCTTCTTCAAAACTAATTGGTGCCGAACCTGAAAACGCCAATGACGCTTACCAATCATTACAATCCGGCAAAATTAAACGTTTTGAAGTTTCTCCTAAAACTATAGCTGACGGCCTGAGAGCTCTTTCAGTATGCCAGAGGACATTTAATTATTTAAAAAAATTGGACGGTTTCTATACTTGTAGTGAAGAATCAATTTATTATTGGACAACTTGGCTTATGCAAACAACAAAGGTTAGTTGTGAGCCGTCCGCCGCTATTAGTATATCAGCAGCATATAATTGGCTAAAAGAAAATAGCTCCCAAAAAACTATTCTTATCCTCATTTCTGGAGGAAATATTGACCCTAGTCTTTATCACGATCTGTGGAAACAAGACCACTTAGCGAAATTGCCAGAATAAATCGGGCATTTATAATATTATTATAAATAGAAAGTAATAATTATTTTCAGTAGATATACTGTTTTCGACATAAAAAAAGGAAACCCGAGTCAATCAATTTATTTTGTGTAAGTTGTATTTTTTAATTCCAGTAAATCATGCCTAAAATCCCCGCATAAAATTTCAAATTGATTCAATGCCAAAGACCAATTTTTAATCGGCATGGTCCATTTTTTGGCAGCATTTTTTAGAGCCAAAAATACGATTTTTAAAATAGACTTATCATCTGGAAAAACCCCTTTATTGTTGATGATTTTTCTGATTTGACGATTTATCGATTCTATCGCATTGGTAGTATAAATTACCCGCCTAATCTCATCAGGAAAAGCAAAAAGAGGAATAATCCCGCTCCAATTCCTTTGCCAAATATCAGAGATCACAGGATATTTATTATCCCATTTAGCAGCAAACGATTTTAGCTCCAGATATCCTATTTCTTCGCTGTTTGCAGTGTAAATCCTTTTAAGATCCGCTGTGACCGCTTTTAAATCCTTATAAGAAACATATTTTACAGAATTCCTCGCCATATGTACTATACAGAGTTGTACAATCGTATTAGGATAAATGCTATTTATGGTTTCAGGAAAGCCTTTTAATCCATCAACGCATGCTACATATATCTGTTTTATCCCTCTGTTCTTTAGCTCAGTTACAACCTGCATCCAAAACTTGGAACCTTCATTTTTACCGACCCAGATCCCCAGTAATTCCTTTTTCCCTTCCATGTTAACACCTATTGCAAGATATACCGCTTTGTTAATTACTGTATGATTATCCCTTGCTTTAACGTGTATGCAATCCAAATATAATATTGGATATACATCGTCTGGGGACCTGTTTTGCCATGTAGTAACTTCTTCTATTACTCCGTCAGTGACAGTTGATATAAGGTCCTTGGAAATATTGGTCTGGTATATCTCCTCTAAATGGCCCTGTATCTCACTGACAGTCATCCCTCTTGCATATAGTGAAATCACTTTATCATCAAAACCACTAAATCTCCTAACTCCTTCAGGAATCAATTGAGGTTCAAATTCTCCTTCCCTGTCCCTTGAAACATCTACGGTAATCTGATGACCGTCGTCATCTATAATCGTTTTTTCATAACTGCCGTTGCGACGATTATTATCGCTCTTGATTATCTTACTATGTTTAGAATAACCTAGATCGTGTTCTAATTCACTTTCAAGAATTCTCTCTACTATTTGCTTTTTAAGTTTATTAAATAATCTACCAGCGACCAAATAATTCAGATGGATCTGCTTTTGATAGTAATTCTTCGACTAATTTAGTATTTATATCTACTTCTTTTTCTGCTAATTTTTTAGCCATTTTTTCCTCTGTATTTAAGTTGCTTTTTTATAGTATTTTCTACTATATCCTTTTGCAACTTACACAAACTATATGACAGACTCGGAAACCCAGATTTAAAAATTATTTTTCTGAATTTCCTTTTTGGTAAAAATAAGCTATGATTCAATTATAATTGGGACAAAAATTATACAATAGCATCTAGCAAATCTTCATGGTTAGCATGATCTCCGGCAATAGCTACATCCTTGGAATTAGCCTCAAAAGAACCATCAATATCTAGCTCACTTCTATCCATCGGCTCAATTGCTTTAAGACGATCTTTATAGTCTTTTGCTATAGCTTGTAACTCATTATATTCATTTTCAAGCCTTGCTACTTCTTCTTTAGTTTTGAGCATCGAAACTTTTAAAACTCCATCTGGTTGTCTTAAAATTTGTCAACTTTTCTTTTACATAACCCTCAACGCTTTGACCTGAAAGCTTAAGGGCAAGAGTTTTCACTAGAAATGCCTGACCATCCTGATGATATCCGTACTCTTTAAGTACTTGTCGATAAATATCACCATCAGTAAGATATACAAGCAGTACATCTTCTATAATCTCATTGCTGTAAACTTTCAATCCTTCTTCAATTTCAACAAACCTTGACATTAATTGTGCATCAGTTTCTTTGATTTCCCTACCTATTATCGTATATGACATATCCTCGTTATTATCATACTGAACTTTTACTATAGCTTGCAAAGTGAATGGATTGGTTATTTTTCTTGCATTACTACCATCAATAATATGACCTGTACTAATATCAATATTATTCCTATCTATTATCGCTATATTGGTCCAAGTTGATACATCGCTAACATCTTCAATATCAGCTGTTGCTAAAAACATTCCTTCTTTGTTTGTTAATGCTTTTAAATTTTCTAGCGTTTCGATTTCCTTATCGTATGATTTTTTAATTTTGTAACCATAAAAATATCCACTAATGGTAGCAACTCCACCTATTACTTTACCAACAAAACTAGGTATAAGAGCTGTATTTGAAGCTTGAGAAGCAAATATTCCTCCTGCAACGATACTAGTTAAGACCGTAGCATTGGTCTCTACTTTTTGCCAGAACTTTTGTTTGTTGATAAGTTTTTGGAAAGTTGTTCCACTTGGACTTTTTGATAAATATGTAGCAAGCCTACTACCTATATTAAACATCACGTCCTCCAATTGTTTATTTTTGTTAACTTATCGCAATACACTTTTTAGCTCAAGTATTAACAAAAGTCAACTTATTATTTTGATTTTTTAATAATAATCAGAAATATAACCGTTTTAAAATACAAAAAAATAAGCAAAAGCGGCTTATTCGAAGCTAAATTAGGTAATATAAAATCAATTAGTATTTATAAATTACTTTCTAAATACAATTATATATTGTTAACTATATCTTGATCAATTAATAATTTTAATTAAATTTATTATCTTTAGGAAAACCGGTTGGCGGCATTTTACCTATACTACCGCGTTTAGCTCGCCAGGACATTATCTGCATTTCTAGGCGAGTTTTACTACCGAGTGCCCAAGAAAGCCCTTCCTTCGAATTAAATATTTTAAGATCACTAAGGTGCGCGTCTCGATATTTTTGCAAGGTCACACCTTGTCCTCTTTTCAACTCTGGTATTTCCTCAATTGCAAATACTAATAATTTCCGATTAGTACCGATTACTACTACCATATCTCCATTATTTAAAAGCCTACATATAATACATTTATGATCTGCGGTTATGTGCATTATCTGTTTTCCACTCTTAGTGGCAGCAATTACATCATCTGAATTTACTATAAAACCTTTACCGTTACTTGCAGCTAACAATATTCTCTGGCCAGATTTATATGGTATGATATTTACTATTTCGTTGTTATCTATTTCGATCATTAATTTTATTGATTCACCAGATCCCTTACCTTTAGCAATATTATCAGCAAGAATAGTAAAAAATTTGCCATTAGCAGCACATATAATTATATTATCGGTAGTGTAAGTCTCTATATTAAATTGTTCCTCATCACCTTCTTTATATTTAATATGGCTTAAATCCAGGTTATGACCTTTCATGCTACGTATCCAGCCCATTTTGGAACAGATAATAGTAATAGGTTCTCGTTCGATAAAAGCAGAAATATCAACCACTTGGGCATCACCTTCTATTTGTTCAAAAGTAGTTTTACGTGTTCCAAGAGTTGTACTTAAACCAAATCTTTTTTGTAAGATTTTCAACTCATTTTTAATTAACTGCCATGATTTTTTTGGATTATCTAAAACCTGCTGATATTCCTCGTGTTTCTTCTTAAGCTCATCATGCTCAGAGTTAATTTGTTCCTCTTCTAATTTTTTAAGAGAACGAAGTTTAATATTCAAAATAGCTTCAGCTTGCGTATCAGTAATTTTGAACTTTACCATCATTTCTTGTTTCGGATTATCTTCTTCCCTTACAATCCTTATAACTTCATCAATATTTAGATAAGCAATTTTCAAAGCAGCAAGTATTTCAAGACGTTCTTCTATGCTTTTTATTTCAAATCTGGTACGCCTTGTTACTACTATCTGGCGATAGGACAGAAACTCTTTTAACACTTCCATGATATTCATCACTCGTGGAGCATTATCAGAAGCAATTACATTCATATTTAACTGAATACGAGACTCAAGAGCTGTCTGCCTAAAAAGAGATTCCATAACAATTTCAGGTAAGCAATTTCTTCCTTTTGGCTCAATCACAATTCTTATTTCCTCGGTAGATTCATCTCTAATATTACTGATAAGCGGTAACTTTTTGTCTCTTAACAAATTGGCAATATGCTCAATTAATTTTGACTTTTGAGTTTGATAAGGAATTTCCTTTATAACAATTTGATATAAACCATGGCTAAAATTTTCTTTTTCCCAACGAGCTCTAACTCTAAAACTTCCTCTGCCAGTTTTATAGGCTTGCATTATGGTATCTAAAGAATCAATAATCACACCCCCAGTTGGGAAATCCGGTCCCTTAATAAACTTCATTATTTCTTTAATTTCATTAACACTAGGATTATCAATTAAATAAATAAGCGCATCGCACAGTTCATGTAAATTATGTGGGGGAATACTAGTTGCCATCCCAACAGCTATACCTTCAGAACCATTAGCAAGTAAATTGGGGAAAGCCGCAGGCATTAGCTCCGGCTCAGTATCAGAATCATCATAGGTGGGACGAAAGTTAACTGTGTCCTTATCTATGTCTTCCATCAGCATAGTGCAGATTTCAGTCATGCGTGATTCGGTATATCGCATTGCGGCCGCATTATCTCCATCAATCGATCCGAAATTACCTTGGCCGTCTATAAGTGGATATCTTAGAGAAAAATTTTGTGCTAAACGAACAAGCGTATCGTAAATTGCCGTATCTCCATGAGGGTGGTACTTACCGATTACATCACCAACTACCCTTGCACATTTTTTATAACCAGAAGCTGGATCAAGTCTTAATTTTAGCATTGCATAAAGTAACCTGCGATGAACCGGCTTTAATCCATCCCTAACATCCGGTAATGATCTAGACATAATAGTCGATAACGCATATGAAAGATAACGCTCGGAAATCGCAGCACCAAAATCAATATTTTCAATATTAGTAGCTTTTTTATCCATTCTGAATTTCTCTAACTATCGTAAGTCTTTTTATAAAAATTACATCTTCACTTTTACGTCGTTCTGTTCGGCGAGATATCCTATTAGTTCCTGCATAATACCTTCTCTAATTGTATTTTGGATTTGCATTAAAGATTCATTACTAATTTTCTTTGCTTTATTTGTATCTATTTTATTGTCTTTAATAAAAGCAAAATACGCTTTTTTATCATCTTTAACTACCTCGGTTGTCTGTCCTTTTTCAGTTTTGAAAATTAAATACGTTAATTCAGGATTTATCTTTTCTTTCTTGTCAAAATCAGCTCGAGTCATGTATTTATTACTTTCAACTAGTACACCTTTGTTTTTTAATAATCCTAAATCTACTTTTTTCTCTTGATAGCCTTTTTGTATTTGCTCAAGAATCTTAATATTTTCATCTGCAATAGCTTTTGCTTGTAGTATAGAAAAAATTTGATCCTTTACTTCTTCAAATTGTTGCTTCCTAGAAGGGGTTATCTTAACTAGTTCTACCAAAACAATTTTATTTTGATTTGATAACTCCAGCGGATAAGAAACTTCTCCTTCTATCATTTCAAAAACTGAATCAGCAATTTCTGAAATATTTATATTACTATCTTCACCTAAAGCATCCTTACTAATAGGCCTCATATTAGAAATTTTTATACCGTGTTTTACAGCAATATCTTTTAAAGTCAAACCTGCTGCTACTTCCTCTTCAAGAGATTTAGAAAACTGTGCTATTAGGTCTTCCAACTTAGTATTTTGCAATATTTCTCGTATCTCTTCTTTCACCGCAGAGTAAGGCTTATTATTAAATTCATTTTCGTTGGACTCATAATAAGCTTGTATTTCTCTTTCTCCTAAATCAATTTTTTTATCAAAAAAATCTTTATTAATTGTTATGTAATCAAAGCTTCTAAGTTCCGGTAATACAAAATCATTTTCATTATTTTTATAAAAATCTTCGAGTTCTTTATTGTCTGGTTTTACAACTAAGCTAACATTTTTTTTATTAGCTAGATCTATACTAACAACATCAAAATATTTAGTTTCAGACATATAATTGACCATATTATTGATCATTACCTTAGGAGGCTGGAAAGTTTGCATAAATATATCAAGCAAAGAATTTTTTATTAAACTTTTCTTTAGACTTTCTAAATATTCATCTTCCATTCTCTGGGAATTATGAAAAGCTGCCTTGAATAATTTTAAATCAAAATTACCATTTTTATTCTTAAAATAAGGTATAGTTTTAACAAAACCTATAACAGTTTCATCACTAATGTCCAGATCATATATTTTAGCAAGGTAGCTGATCATTGATTCGTTTATTAGACTTGTTATTATCTGGTTATCAAGGTTTAAAGCTTTGATCTGTTCTTCAGTAAGGTTTATGTTGTTCTCCCGCTGTAAGATTTCTATTTCTTTCGCCTTTATAGCTAAGAAGGTTTCAACAGGAATGGATTCCGTCTTACTGAAAGTAACTACATCTCCGCTTTTATTACCGCTTAAGAAACTAGAAGCACCGATTCCAACGAAACTCAGAGCAATTAAACCCAGTAGTATCCTAACAAAAATATTATCAGCGCTTTTTCGAAATTTAATTAACATAAAAATTATAATTTACTTCTTATTTATTTAATTTATAAAATAGATGGCAAATCAAATAACTGCAAGGAATTTTTCCTATGACCTCTCTGATTATAGCAAACTGGAAAATGAATTTGACTTTTGAAGAAGCGTCAAATCTTACAACATTATTATGTGAGCATCATCATTTCCATAAATTAATTATCGCACCTCCTACCCCTTATATCGCTTACCTTGCCCAAAACTACCAGCAATTAAGATTTTGCGCCCAAGACATCAGTATCAAAAACGCTTTTGGTTCTTACACGGGAGAAAGCTCAGCTAAATTCTTTAAAAGCTGCGGTGTTAATTACTCTTTAATAGGCCATAGTGAGAGAAGAACTTTATTCGGAGAAACTAACGAAATAGTAAGAAAAAAAGTAGAATCATGCCTTGACAACCAAATAATTCCTATTGTTTGCATAGGAGAATCTAAGGAACTTCGTAATAACGGTAATTATAAAGAATTTTTATTAACTCAGCTAGAAGAATCTATACCTAAAACAGATAAACATATTATAATCGCCTATGAACCTGTTTGGGCCATAGGAACAAAAATTATCCCAACAACCCAGGAAATAAGTGAAATAGCTAAATTAATAGAAAGTAGATACCAGAGTATTCTTGCAAAAACCATGCAGCTAGTGTATGGTGGATCGGTAAACTCTGAAAACTGCAAAGATATAATCAATATAAAGGATGTTGCCGGTGTATTAGTAGGAGGAACTTCTTTAAATAAAGAGGAATTGTTTAAAATTTTAAAATCGTAAATAATAAATATTTTTTAAAGAATATGTTAAATACTCTTCTATTTATTCATTTAATCGTTGCTTTGCTACTTGTTGCCGTGATTCTACTACAAAAAACTAGTACCGATGGTTTAAGCGGCATTGGCGGCGGTGGCAATAATATGGGAATAATGAGTGGACGTTCAGCCGCCAATTTCCTAACTAGGACCACAATAATATTAGCAATAGTATTTTTTGTGAATGCTGTTATACTTGCCAATTTATCCACGCAAAAATATAACGATTTTGCCACAAAATTAGAAAAAATTGAACACAAGGAAAATAACCAAAAAATAGAAGAAGAAACTATACCTATAGCTAAATAAATGTTTTTACACGGGCTATTTTACAAAACTTAATCTTGAATCATAAATTTATGGCAAACCTAATAGAAATAGGAAACGTTAAGATTGCAAATAACCTACCTTTTGCTTTAGCTGCCGGCCCCTGCCAGATAGAAACTCTTGACCATGCTTTATTCATGGCAAGCAGCATAAAAAAAATAACCTATAAGCTGAATATTCCTTTTATTTACAAATCTTCTTACGATAAAGCAAATAGAACCTCTGTAAATAGTCCAAGGGGGGCAGGAATAGAAAAAGGTCTTAAGATATTACAAAAAGTAAAATCTGAAATTGGCTGCCCTATTTTAACAGATGTACATAATGAAGAACAATGTTCTATAGCGGCAGAGGTTGCAGATATTTTACAAATTCCTGCTTTTTTATGTAGGCAGACAGATTTGTTAATGGCGGCTGCCAAAACCGGTAAAACAATCAAGGTTAAGAAAGGGCAATTCCTCGCGCCATGGGACATGAAAAATGTTTATGAAAAATTAAAAGCTTTTAATGCTGCCGGCATTATTTTAACTGAAAGAGGAACGTGCTTTGGCTACAATAGCTTAATATCAGACATGAGGGCTTTGCCGATCATGGCAGAAACAGGAGCTCCTGTCTTTTTTGACGCTACCCATTCAGTACAACAACCCGGTGGTATCGGTTCTAGCAGCGGTGGGCAAAAGCAATATATTGAGCTATTAGCAAAATGTGCTGTAACCGCTGGAGTTGCAGGAATATTTATAGAAACTCACCAAGACCCTGATAATGCGCCAAGTGATGGACCATGCATGCTTGAATTAAGTAATTTAAAAAAAGTACTTATAAAGCTTAAATCCTATGATGAACTTACAAAAGGATTATAAAATCTCACTTTAGAATAGGCAGAGTTTTATATCTGAGGATCCGTTACTTTTTCAAAATGAATTTTCATAAGTCTTTCTTAAATATAATTTCATACCTTCATGGCTTACCTCAAAGTCAAGTTTTTCATAAAAATGTTTTGCTGGAGCCCTCTTTTTATTTGTGGCAAGCCCAATAATAGAAACGCCCATATCTTTGGCATAGCTAATTTCTTGATCAAACATCCAGTTTCCTATTTTCTGGCCTCTATATTTACCTGAGCCTCGCACAACTTTTATTTGCATACGGGTACTGCCGATAAAAGTGAGTGAGGGCATAACAGTAAGGTGGCAAGTGCCAATAATTTCATCGCCGTTTTCTACCACCATTAAATATTGATTTGGGTCGCTATCGATTTTATGAAATGCTTTTATGTAATTTTTATCAAGTTCAGCTGATTTTGATTCTCTTGTCCCACCAAGCTCATCTTCTAAGAGAAGCTCTATAATTTAATACAAATCAGCAATTCTTGCTTTCCTGTGTGTAAGATTGCTAATATTTTCATGCTCTACGTTCATGATTTTTATTTCTAGGCTAAGAAGATATACAAATCACATTTGTACAATTTAAAAAGTAAATTATATCTTTTTTAATAGCAGGCTAGCATTTGTACCGCCAAAACCAAAAGAATTAGTTAAAGCGTAAGTAATTTCTCTTTCTTTTGTTTTTAAAGGGACTAAATCTATTTTAACACCTTCGATAGGGTTATTTAAGTTAATAGTAGGAGGAGCTATTTGATCTCTAATGGCAAGAACAGTAAATATTGCCTCAACGCTACCTGCTGCTCCGAGTAAATGGCCTATAGAAGATTTTGTTGAAGACATACTTAAGTTTTTGTTATTTCCAAACAAAGTTTGTACTGCATTCAGTTCAATACCATCTCCAATTTTGGTAGATGTTCCATGGGCGTTAATATAGTCTATCTGGTCTGGCGTGGCTTTTGCATCTTTCAAGGCATTTTCCATGGCCCGATAAGCCCCTCTACCATTTGGAGCAGTAATATGGTAAGCGTCACTAGTTAATCCATAACCAACTATTTCAGCATAGATTTTTGCACCTCTGGCTTTGGCATGCTCATATTCCTCGAGAACTACAACGCCAGCCCCTTCACCCATAACAAAACCATCGTGCCCCTGATCCCAAGGTCTTGAGGCCTCAGTAGGATTATCATTAAAGCTTGTAGCAAGAACCCTGGCTGCAACAAACCCAGCTACTCCTGTAGGGGTAATAGGAGCTTCTGCACCACCAGCTATCATCACATCCGCGTCACCATATTTGATCATTCTGGAAGCATCGCCAATTGCATGAGCTCCGGTAGAGCAAGCAGTAGCAACCGCACTATTTGGACCAGCAAAACCATATTTAATTGATACATGACCAGAAAGCAAGTTTACTAACGAAGCGGGAATAAAATATGGGCTAACTTTTCCTCTTGCTGAATTATGAAATTCAACAGAAGTTTTCTCAATAGTAGCAAGACCTCCTATACCAGAACCGATGATTACTCCAGTCCTATCCTTGTCATAATCTGTTTGGGGTAAAATATTAGAATCCTCAACAGCTTCTATTGCAGCGGCTATTCCAAGATGAATAAATCTATCCATCTTCCTTACATCACCTGGATTAATATAGTTTTCAGCATTAAAGCCAGAAATTTCTGAAGCAATTTTACAAGGGAGTTTTTCAGTATCAAAAGATGTAATCTTTTTCACCCCGCTTTTCCCGGCTAGAATGCTAGACCAACTGTCAGGCGCACCCATAGCTAAGGAGGTTATCATTCCAACACCGGTGATCACTACTCTTTTAGTGGACATAACTTCTATTTGTTCATTTTTTTTTCGAATCAAATGTATAAACTACAAATATATTGTAAGTGCTTAAACAAAAACTGTGATTAGTTAATAACGTTTTTAAAATTTAATAAAAAGCTTATATAAAAACTTTAATTTTTAGGTATCGATATGTTTTTCAACATATTTTACTGCATCTGCTACAGTAGTAATCTTACTTGCCTTATCGTCTGGTATATCGCATTCAAAAGCAGCTTCTATTGCCATCATTAATTCAACTAAGTCTAGACTATCTGCTCCTAGATCATCAACAAACTTCGAATCTGGAGAAATAGTACTTTCATCTATCCTAAGGGTCTCGGCAACAGTTTTTATTACCTTCTGTTCGATATTCTCACTCATAAACAAACCTCATTATCGTTTTCATAATTTGTTATTCTGCGCTAAGGCAAAATCATAGTTTCAATCTTTTAGCATAAAAAAAATCTTTTTGCTAGAATAAAAATAAATTTATGATGGTCAATTATTAGTTGTTTTTAAAACTTTCCAAAATATTAAATTATTCTAGGTTCTTCCAGTCCTCTTATATTTAAACCATAAGCATGCCACCGTTAACATGAATAGTTTGGCCAGTAATATAGGAAGATTCAGGAGCAGCTAAGAAAGCGACAACATTGGCTACATCATCAGGAGTTCCAAGGGTTTTTGCTGGTATTTTTTGCATAATTGCCTCTTTCTGGGCATCCGTTAGAGCATCAGTCATATTTGAAACAATGAAGCCGGGAGCAACAGCATTAACAGTAATCCCCCTGCTTGCAACTTCATAAGCTAGAGATTTTGTCATACCTATTAATCCTGCTTTAGATGCGCAATAATTGGCCTGACCAGGATTACCCGAAACACCTACAACTGAAGAAATATTTATGATTCTACCATATCTATTTCTCATCATTTTTTTTATCGCTTCTCGATTTAAAATAAAATTAGTTTTTAAGTTAATATCAATTACCGTTCCGAAATCTTCTTCTGTCATTCTTATCGCTAAATTATCACGATTTATCCCGGCATTACAAACCAGTATGTCAATTTTTTCTATTTCAGCGATTAATTGTTCTGCTGCTTTAATATCTGACAAATTACAAGGCTTTATTGTATAATTATTTTCTAGTTCTTTCCCTAGTTCTATTAATTTCTCCTCATTACTACCGCTAATAAATACATGAGCTCCAAATCCGTGTAATTTTTTTGTTATTACTCTGCCAATACTACCGCTAGCTCCTGTAACGAAGGCAGTTTTTCCACTTAAATTTGTCATAATCTTCCTACTAACTAATAATTATTCATCATTATCACTTACCACATCATCGCTCAAAGCAAAACTTGCCGGAGAACTAAGTAACTGTGTTTTTATTTTTTCTGATAATTCTTCAGCAATTGCTGGGTTATCCTTCAAGTATTGTTTAGCATTTTCACGGCCCTGCCCTATCCTCATATCACCGTAAGAAAACCACGATCCTGATTTTTCAATAAAATCGTATTTTACCCCAATATCAATAATTTCTCCTTCTTTTGAAATACCAGACCCATACATAATATCAAAATCTACCGTTCTAAATGGTGGGGCCACTTTATTCTTAACCACTTTTACCCTTGTTTGGTTACCAATAACTTCTTCTTTATCTTTTATTGATCCAATACGTCTAATATCCATTCTAATCGAGGCATAAAATTTAAGGGCATTACCTCCGGTAGTAGTTTCAGGGCTACCAAACATTACACCTATTTTCATCCTGATTTGATTGATAAAAATCACTACGCAATTTGTTCTAGATATAGAAGCTGTTAGTTTCCTAAGGGCTTGGCTTATAAGTCTTGCTTGCAACCCCATATGAGAATCTCCCATCTCGCCGTCAATTTCGGCTTTTGGGACAAGAGCAGCTACACTATCAATAACCACTAGGTCAACCGCGCCGGAGCGAACTAAAGTGTCAGTAATTTCCAAAGCTTGCTCACCGGTATCTGGTTGGGAGATAATTAATTCATCGGTATTTACTCCCACTTTTTTAGCATAAACCGGATCAAGAGCATGTTCAGCATCAATAAATGCACAAGTTCCACCTTTTTTCTGAGCTTCTGCAATTATATGCAGCGTTAAAGTAGTTTTTCCTGAACTTTCAGGGCCAAAAATCTCTATAATTCTTCCCTTCGGTATACCGCCAATACCTAATGCTACATCCAGCCCTAAAGAACCTGTTGGTATAGCTTCAATATTCATTTCCTGACGCTGGCCTAATTTCATTACCGAACCTTTGCCATAATTTTTTTCTATTTGGCTAAGTGCAGCTGCAAGTGCTCTTTCTTTATCCATAACGATCCCAATTTAAGTATTACCTTTAAACTTATATGATGATAGATAAATAAAATCCAGCAAAATCTTGAAAAATGTACAAGTTAATTTATTGTACTAAGAGCGCAACTTCTAAAGAAAAACTGCAAGGATTTAGAAAAATAATTTTTTTAACAATAATGAAAATAAACTCGTGTTACTAAAAAGAAGTGGTGATCCCTATATTAATGCTCTTACTTGGGAAAGATCTAGATGTTTTTAAGAAACCACCACTATTAACTCTTATTATTGGCATATGCCAATAATAAGTTTAAGAGAAGGTATAATATCTCAACTAAAGAGTAGGTATATAGTTAATATTATACCTAAAGTTGATTACAATAAAGCTAAAACAGCTTGTCCAGAAGAATTTTTATAATTTTTAGATAAACCATATCCGGCTAAATAGTAGAAATATCTGCCTTATAAAAAGAAGTGTTAATCTATATTGATTAACTAACTTCTTATACTATAATCAAACCAAACATAGATTCAGAATGCTAAATAGCGATGATACAGCCTCACGATAAATTTATCCACTTTCGTACACAAAGTTCTTATTCAATGCTCGAAAGTACAATAAAAGTAAAAGATCTCGTAACCCTTGCGAAAAAACATGGAATGAGTGCTGTTTGTTTATCTGATCGAGGTAATTTATTTGCATCATTAGAGTTTTCTATAGAAGCAAGTAAATCTGGTATACAGCCTATATGTGGCGTTATTTTAAACATTTCTTTTCACAACAAAACCTCGCAGCAGGATTTTGCTGAAATATTACTAATTGCAAAGGACCAAATAGGTTATAAGAATTTACTAAGATTAGTAAGTTATAGTTTTATTAAAAATGATCGCAAAATTTGCAACCATATAAGCCTTGGTGATTTAAAAAAATATAATGAAGGGCTAATAGTTTTATCATCTTATACTAAAGGTATAATTGGAAAATTATTATTAGAAGGTGATTATAATACAGCTAAAGAAGAAGCCAAAAAATTAGTTTCGATTTTTGGCAATAGATTTTATTTCGAGATAATGCGGCATAATTTAACTAACGAAAAACAAATAGAAGTACCCTACCTTAAAATAGCAACTGAGATTTTGATTCCATTAATTGCAACGAATCAGGTTTTATTTAGCGATATAAAAATGCATGATGCACACGATACGTTATTATGCATTTCTCAAGGCGTCGTAAAAGATGAACAAAACAGAAAAAGAGTAAGTAATCAGTGCTATTTCAAAAGTGCCGAGGAAATGATTGAGCTATTTTCTGATTTACCGGAAGCAATCGAAAATAGCATAAATTTAGCTAAAAGAATTTATGTAATGGCAGAAGTAAAGGATCCAGCTTTACCACATTTTACTGACGGTAGTATTTCTGAAGAAGAGCTCATTAAAGAGGAATCAAAGAAAGGGCTAGAACAAAAACTAGCTGTTAAGTTTTCCTTGGATAAAATTTCCAAAGAACAAGAATCTATAATTCGTAATGAATATTTTGCCCGTCTTGAGTACGAACTGGGCATTATTTGCAAGATGAACTTTCAAGGGTATTTTTTAATAGTTTCCGATTTTATTAGGTGGAGCAAAGAAAATGGGATTGCAGTAGGCCCTGGCCGGGGATCAGGTGCCGGTTCTATTGTAGCATGGTGCTTACAGATTACTGACCTTGACCCTATAAAATTTGGTTTGCTCTTTGAGCGTTTTTTAAACCCTGAGCGCGTTTCAATGCCTGATTTTGATATCGATTTCTGCCAGGAGCGACGGGAAGAAGTAATATCTTATGTTAGGAACAAATACGGTGAAGAAAGAGTAGGACAGATCATTACATTCGGTAAATTACAGGCAAAAGCCGTGATCAAAGACGTGTCCAGAGTTTTAGGACTCAGTTACAATATTGCAGATTATCTAACCGAACTTGTACCTTTTAATGCTGTAAATCCTGTTACCTTAAGGCAAGCTATTGATGAAGTTCCAGAACTGGGAGAAGCAGCAGCCGGTCAAGGTCTGTATAATCTAAATGGGGATAACGAGCTAATCAAACAGGTTCTAGATACCGCTCTTGTTCTAGAAGGCCTGCATCGACATTCTTCCACCCACGCTGCCGGTATCGTAATTGCTAATGAAGATATGATAGAAAACGTACCATTATATAAAGATACCAATTCTGACATGTTAATAGTGCAATATTCTATGAAATATTGTGAATTAACCGGTCTTATTAAATTTGATTTTCTAGGTTTACAGACACTCACTGTCATTACCAAATGCCTTGAATTGCTTAAAGAACAAGGAATTAATATTGAGCTAGAAAAAATCCCCCTAGATGATAAAAAAACCTTTGCTATGCTTACGCAAGGGATAGGAAGTGGTGTCTTCCAGTTCGAAAGTATCGGCATGAAAAATACTCTTAGAAAACTTCAGCCAGATAATATAGACGATATTATTGCTCTGGGCGCTCTTTACCGTCCTGGTCCGATGGATAATATTCCGGCCTTTATAGGCTGTAAACACGGTAAACAAGAAGCCGATTACTTGCATCCAATACTTATGCCGATTTTAAAATCTACTTACGGAGTCATCATTTATCAGGAACAGGTATTAGAGATCGCTCGTAAATTATCTGGATACAGTCTTGGTTCTGCTGATTTACTAAGACGTGCGATGGGTAAAAAAGTAAAAAGCGAAATGGATGCGCAAGAAGAGATTTTTGTCAGTGGAGCAATAAAAAATAATATTCCTGCTGAACAAGCAAAATCAATATTTGAAAAAGTAGCAAAGTTTGCAGGATATGGTTTTAACAAGGCTCATGCTTCGGCTTATGGCGTTATTTCCTATCAGACAGCTTTTTTAAAAGCCAATTTCCCTACTGAATTTTTAGTAGCAGCAATGAATTTGGATATTGATAATAGTGATAAAATCAATATCTTTCTACAAGAAGCAAAAATTTTTGGCATTAAAATTATCTCCCCATCAATTAATGAATCTAATGGCTATTTTACAATTAGAAAAAATGAAGATACCTCTAAATCAATTATATTTTCTTTTGGAGCTATAAAAAGCGTTACAGCTAATTTTGGTCACGAAATTGAAAAATTAAGAGAAAAAGGCGGGAAATTTAAAAGTATAATTGATTTTATTGAAAGAACTCCTCCCAAGCTAATTAATCGTAAATTATTAGAAAATATTATTAAAGCTGGATGTTTTGATTCCCTTCATCCCAATAGGCATAGTCTGCTTATGAGCGTACAAAAATTAATGGCTTATAGCCTTTCGTACCATACTGAAAAAAAATCCAGTCAATTTAGTTTAATACAAGTTAATCAAGTAAGCGAAGATATATTAGTTAATAATACAGAAGAACTTACCGAAGCAGAATTAGCTTATCATGAATTTGAAGTAATGGGACTTTTCCTGGATAAACATCCATTATCAAGGCATATTCCAATATTTGAAACATACGGAATAAAAAATTCAATGTATGTAAAAAATGAGCTGACAGAAGGTTCTTACTTATTAAAACTTGCCGGTGTGATAATTAAAAAGGACTCTCGGATGTCCCAACGCGGGAGATTTGTAACCATAATGCTCTCTGATCCTCAAGGTATAATAGAAATTACCATATACAACGAAGAAATCATGAAGGATTATGCGCACTTGATGAATTTAAAGGAATCCGTAGTAGTTACCTGTGAGGTTTTTATTGATAAAGGAGGGGCAAAAATAACTGCTAAAAGCTTCTCCTCCATAGAAGACATTATGCAAAATATATCCTATGATCTCAAGTTATATCCTAAAAATTCAAGCGAACTAGCAAAATTGATAAATATTTTAAGTAACAAAAACAATTCCGATAAAGCAAACAGTTTAATATCAATTTTTTATCCTACAGAAAATGGCTTTCTAGCAAAAATTTTCTTGCCCGAAAAGCTATACCTTGATAGTAACGATATCCTGCAATTAGACGCCTTCAGATTTTAGCATTAACATAACTATAAAATAATTTTTATAGATTAAGTTAAACTTAAGGTTTAATTTGACTTTTATAGAAGTTTTGTAATAATTCCTACAAATTATACAACTTAAAGTTACAAATTTTATATTTGCTAATGCCCAAAATTAAAATAACAGTATATCAGAAATTTTTATGAAACAGGCTTTTCTACAATTGTTCGAACACAAAACAACAGATAAGCAGACAGAAGTTATAACAAATGAGGATACTGTTAAAGCTTTAGAGAAAATGATCAGTATTTTGTCTAAATCACTTGATCCTAACTTAACGGGACAAAAGAAAAAAATTACGTTGGCAAAGGAAAAGACTGAAAAAATAATATTAAAGAAACAGCAAAAGGAAAAAGATATAGAACATCTTACTGAGCAAATAAATCAAAAAAAACTGCTAATCAAAGACTCGAGTAACACTAAAGGTTTGGCTAGCCAAAGCAAAGAAGAAAGATATAAAAAACTGGGAAATGAAATATTGACCTTAGAAAGAGAGGTCCAGAAATTAAAAACCCCTCAACCCTTAAAACCTCTTGAAATGGTTGATATATTAGGTTTTTTAACGGAGTATTCAACCTTAGGGATGGAATCAGATTGGTCTAAGGTAATCGATAGCTTATCGGTAAAAATACCTGGCGCACAACACTTAATTTACATTTCATATAATTTTGTAAATAAAATTTTTATAAACTATATAAAAAAGGAAATAGTTTTAAGAAAAAGTTTCTTAAAAGAATCAACACAAAATTTATCAATAGTTACAAAACTGCCCGATAAAGTAGGCGATCTTGATAACATTTTGGGTGTAGTAAAAAACCTACAAGAATTTTCTAAAAATGTTTTTACTTGCGACCAAGAATTGTACAGTAGTCAAATAGATGCACTTGCAGAACCTTTGCAATTATTACTTAAAGTAAGAGGAAAGCTTAAGATTTGGTTAGACGTTGATAAATTTGTACAACAGCACAAAATCACCGATGGATCTCTCGTAAAGATGGTTAAGAAAGCAAAATCACCTGATGGCTGGTATATTCAACTTCCTGGAAGGCCAAGAAATAAATATTACTCCGGCCTTTAAATATTGAACTAACATTAGAGAAATGATATAATGATATTGTATCAAGAGTAATAACAAAATGTCTAATAAAAAATTATCACCAAGCGATCTCAAGATATTAAGAAAGAAAGCAGTGGAAGCAATAGTTATACATGGAATAAGTAAGAAACAAGCATCTATTACCTTTGGGTTTTCTAGGAGTTCTATATGGAAATATCTTAAAGAGTACAAAATTTATAAGGAAGAAAGCTTTCGCTATAAGAAGCGAGGAGTAAAGGTAGGAACAGGATCTAAAATCAGTAAAAATCAAGAAGAGGAATTAAAATCTAAAATTTTATCACATACACCTGATGAATTGGGAATGGATTATACGTTATGGAATAGTAAAGTGGTACAAGAATATATAGAATCCAATTACCTTTATCAGTATAACAGGCGTTCTATAAGAAAAATTATGAATAGATTGGGTTTTACGTCTCAAAAACCAATTAAATCAGCCTATCAACGTAATCCAGAGAAGATATTACTCTGGCCTTTAAATATTGAACATTATATAGTAGCATAAGCTATTTCTTTCTTTTTAAAATAATTTTGAATTTTTATACCATTAAACTGAATTTGTGTTAAATAGGACCGTACATTAATTGTTAAATCTTTTACTGATTTTAGTACTCGAAAATTATTGGAGTTAGCTTTGACATCTTGGTTTACAAGTTCTTGTGGATTCATATCAGGACAATATGATGGTAAATAAAACAATTCTAGCTTCTCCTTATGTCTTTCTACATAAGCTTTTACCTTTTTACTGTGATGCACTCTATGATTATCTAATATCAAAAATATTTTCTGCTTAATTTGTCTGATAAGTCTACCTAAAAATTCAATACACTTTTTGCTGGTAAAATTATCTTCAAATACCATCCAGTTCATAAACCCTTGCGGACTAATAGCAGCTAGCATATTACATTTAAATCTTGAACCACTTCTCTTGATTGCTGGGGTCTTGCCTTTAAGACCATATGTTTTACCTCGATTATCTGTTGATTGTATCCCCATTTCATCTCCCCAATAAATTCTAGCACTTTCTTTCATTGCACGAGACTTGATTTCTGGATATGTGACTGTTAACCATTCTTTTATCTTCTCTGGATTACGTTGATAGGCTGATTTAATTGGTTTTTGAGACGTAAAACCCAATCTATTCATAATTTTTCTTATAGAACGCCTGTTATACTGATAAAGGTAATTGGATTCTATATATTCTTGTACCACTTTACTATTCCATAACGTATAATCCATTCCCAATTCATCAGGTGTATGTGATAAAATTTTAGATTTTAATTCCTCTTCTTGATTTTTACTGATTTTAGATCCTGTTCCTACCTTTACTCCTCGCTTCTTATAGCGAAAGCTTTCTTCCTTATAAATTTTGTACTCTTTAAGATATTTCCATATAGAACTCCTAGAAAACCCAAAGGTAATAGATGCTTGTTTCTTGCTTATTCCATGTATAACTATTGCTTCCACTGCTTTCTTTCTTAATATCTTGAGATCGCTTGGTGATAATTTTTTATTAGACATTTTGTTATTACTCTTGATACAATATCATTGTATCATTTCTCTAATATTAGTTCAATATTTGAAGGCCGGAGTAATAAAAGAATGGTTAACAGTCACATATCCAGAAATCAAGTCTCGTGCAATGAAAGAAAGTGCTAGAATTTATTGGGGAGATGAAATGGGGATACAATCAACAGATAATCGAGGTAAAACATATGGTCTTAAAGGCAAGACCCCAGCAATCAAGAGAAGTGGTTCAAGATTTAAATGTAATATGCTAGCTGCTATTAGTCCGCAAGGGTTTATGAACTGGATGGTATTTGAAGATAATTTTACCAGCAAAAAGTGTATTGAATTTTTAGGTAGACTTATCAGACAAATTAAGCAGAAAATATTTTTGATATTAGATAATCATAGAGTGCATCACAGTAAAAAGGTAAAAGCTTATGTAGAAAGACATAAGGACAAGCTAGAATTGTTTTATTTACCATCATATTGTCCTGATATGAATCCACAAGAACTTGTAAACCAAGATGTCAAAGCTAACTCCAATAATTTTCGAGTACTAAAATCAGTAAAAGATTTAACAATTAATGTACGGTCCTATTTAACACAAATTCAGTTTAATGGTATAAAAATTCAAAATTATTTTAAAAAGAAAGAAATAGCTTATGCTACTATATAATGTTCAATATTTAAAGACTAGAGTAATAATACTGCTTTCAGATTACACAACCATTACAAAAAACAACTAGACTGTACGAATTTAGCGATAAAAATTTTATCTACCCGCACCTATAAAAATATACCGGTAGAAAAATCTGAAACAGTTAGTTTTTACCCTAACTGTAGCGGCTTGCTTTCAAAATGAGAGTGAGCTCGCTTTCATCGATAAAAACGGGCTCAAATTAAATGATTTTATAAATTCACCTTGGCTCGATTTAATTGACACTGAAAATATCACGGCTCACATTAAGTGATTTTATCGAGTCTGTCATATAGTTTGTGTAAGTTGCAAAAGGATATAGTAGAAGATACTATAAAAAAGCAACTTAAATACAGAGGAAAAAATGGCTAAAAAATTAGCAGAAAAAGAAGTAGATATAAATACTAAATTAGTCGAAGAATTACTATCAAAAGCAGATCCATCTGAATTATTTGGTCGCGGGTAGATTATTTAATAAACTTAAAAAGCAAATAGTAGAGAGAATTCTTGAAAGTGAATTAGAACACGATCTAGGTTATTCTAAACATAGTAAGATAATCAAGAGCGATAATAATCGTCCGCAACGGCAGTTATGAAAAAACGATTATAGATGACGACGGTCATCAGATTACCGTAGATGTTTCAAGGGGACAGGGAAGGAGAATTTGAACCTCAATTGATTCCTGAAGGAGTTAGGAGATTTAGTGGTTTTGATGATAAAGTGATTTCACTATATGCAAAAGGGATGACTGTCAGTGAGATACATAGCCATTTAGAGGAGATATACCAGACCAATATTTCCAAGGACCTTATATCAACTGTCACTGACGGAGTAATAGAAGAAGTTACTACATGGCAAAACAGGTCCCTAGACGATGTATATCCAATATTATATTTGGATTGCATACACGTTAAAGCAAGGGATAATCATACAGTAATTAACAAAGCGGTATATCTTGCAATAGGTGTTAACATGGAAGGGAAAAAGGAATTACTGGGGATCTGGGTCGGTAAAAATGAAGGTTCCAAGTTTTGGATGCAGGTTGTAACTGAGCTAAAGAACAGAGGGATAAAACAGATATATGTAGCATGCGTTGATGGATTAAAAGGCTTTCCTGAAGCCATAAATAGCATTTATCCTAATACGATTGTACAACTCTGTATAGTACATATGGCGAGGAATTCTGTAAAATATGTTTCTTATAAGGATTTAAAAGCGGTCACAGCGGATCTTAAAAGGATTTACACTGCAAACAGCGAAGAAATAGGATATCTGGAGCTAAAATCGTTTGCTGCTAAATGGGATAATAAATATCCTGTGATCTCTGATATTTGGCAAAGGAATTGGAGCGGGATTATTCCTCTTTTTGCTTTTCCTGATGAGATTAGGCGGGTAATTTATACTACCAATGCGATAGAATCGATAAATCGTCAAATCAGAAAAATCATCAACAATAAAGGGGTTTTTCCAGATGATAAGTCTATTTTAAAAATCGTATTTTTGGCTCTAAAAAATGCTGCCAAAAAATGGACCATGCCGATTAAAAATTGGTCTTTGGCATTGAATCAATTTGAAATTTTATGCGGGGATTTTAGGCATGATTTACTGGAATTAAAAAATACAACTTACACAAAATAAATGATTGACTCGCTAAATTATTAGATCATGTCAAAGATATACCACCGATGCTTCATAAAAGTACTGTCCAGTTCAACGTTACTCAATTAGCTAGAAACCACGGACGTAGTTATTAAGAGGCTTATATTAATTACCAATACTTCCAACTGTTTTTCTAAAATCCTAACAAGCCTGATTAATAATACTACTGGCTTGTTTCATTATTTTAAAGTCATCACCAGCATGGTATGAAGACCTAGTAAGGGGTGAAGCTGATACCATTAGAAATCCTTTTGTCCTCGCTAATCTTTCAAAATACTTAAATTCTTCTAGCGTAACATATCTAGCAATTTCGGCATGTTTTTTTGTCGGTTGAAGATATTGACCGATAGTTATGAAATCTACGTCTGCCGCCCGTAAGTCATCCATAACTTGGGTTATTTCTGCGTTACTTTCACCAAGGCCCACCATAATACCAGATTTTGTAAATATTTTTGGATCCAGCTTTTTTACCTTATATAGTAAGTTTAAAGAATGAAAATATCTAGCTCCCGGTCTAATCCTTTTATATAAAGAGGGAACCGTCTCAATATTATGATTAAATACATCAGGTTTAGCCTCCACTACTACCTCTATTGCTCCTTCTTTTTTTAAGAAATCTGGTGTTAAAATCTCAATAGTAGTACTTGGCGACGATTTTCGTATCTTTTTTATACAATTAGCAAAATGAGTCGCTCCGCCATCAGGGAGATCATCTCTGTCAACGGAAGTTATTACTACATGTTCAAGTCCTAACTTTCCTACTGCTTCAGCTAGTCTTTCTGGTTCATGAGGATCAAGTAAATCAGGGCAGCCGGTAGCTACATTACAAAAAGCACAAGCTCGCGTGCAAACTGATCCTAATATCATAACGGTAGCATGTTTTTTTTGCCAGCATTCCCCAATATTAGGACAAGCAGCTTCCTGGCACACGGTATTTAATTTAAGCTTGCTAATTAAGGATCTGGTATTTTCATATTCCTTTGAATTCGGAGCTTTAACTTTAATCCAATCCGGTCTTTTTAATTCCATGTTTTGATTCATTTTTTGTTAAACATAAATGATCTGACCGACTGCAGCAATCCTCTCTAGGCCTGCCATATCTGTTGCAATTACAAAGGTTTGTAGTTTACTATTTATTATATATTGCGCAAGACAATCTTTTCGCTTATCGTCAAGATGAACAAACAGTTCATCCAATAATAAAATAGGAGTGGTTTTTGCTATTGCTTTATTTGCTTCAATCTGACCTATTAATATTGAAATTAATAAAGCTTTTTGCTCACCGGTAGAACAAAATCTTGCAAATTGGTCTTTTTCTTTATGTTTTACAATCAGTTCTTGCTTATTTATCCCTAAATTTGTTCTCTTAGTAACACTATCTTTCTGTCGATTTCTGCAAAGGCCTGTTGAATATGTTTCTAAAAACTCTTTATCTCCTATTGTTTTACCAAATAAATGATTAACTGCAAGCTGAGCTTTAGGAAAAGGTGTGTCAACCATATCTATATATTCTTGTACAAATTTTATCACATTTGAGCGTAACTTAATGATTTTTAATGCTATATCAGCAATTTTTGTTTCAAGGATTTTTAACCAAGAATCATTAAAATTCGAACTTTTTTGCATAAGAAGCTTTAAGCGTTCACGAGCTAAATGGTCATATTTATTTATATTACTAGCGTGCTCCTGGTAAAAATTATAAACTATTCTATCAAGAAACTTCCTCCGTTCAGAAGGAGAACTCAAGAATATTCCATCCATCTGAGGGGTAAGCCAAATGATATTGGCAAGAGTAGTAAGTTCCGTATTACGGATTTTTGATCCATTATATTCTATTGTTCTTAAATTATTGTTAAGGGTAAAATTAGATTCTACTAATGCTTTACCAATCTTGCTTTTTAAATATATGCTACTGGACCAGCCCCCGCTGTAATTATACGCCATCTCTTCATATTTTGCCCCTTTTAAACCTTTACCTGGAGAGAGTAATGAAATTGATTCTAGAATATTTGTTTTACCGCTACCATTTTCACCCAGGATAATAATTATGTTATTATTAAAAACTAGCTTTAATTCCTGAAAATTATGATAATTATGGAGGTTTAAACCTTCTAAATAAACTGTCATTATTCCTGAAAATGTTTAAGAAATTCTTTTGCCTCTTCTAAAATATCAGCTGAGTTTTTTAAATCTTTAATAAAAACCAATTTATTATCAGGTTTAATTTTTGCATGTCTTGGAAATTTTTGCATAAAAGACATTACTCTATCTGAAACATCAAAATTTTTATTAAATTTAACTACAAAACCGCCTGCTCCACTATCTAGGCTTTCTATTTTAAGAGAATAGCATATGTTTTTTATTTCCACTATCTTAAGCAAGTTATTAAATTCTTCAGGTAAAAGCCCAAATCTGTCTACCATTTCATCTCTAAATGCCTCAATTTCAGAATGATTTTTAAGATTAGCTGTTCTCCTATATATAGCAAGACGAAGAGAACTGTCCTCAATATAAGTAGTTGGGATATAAACAGCTATTCCAAGATTAATAGAGGGAGTAAACTCTAGCTGCTTCTTAGTAACATTTTGATTTTTAAGTTCTGCTATAGCTTCATTAAGCATTTCTTGATATAATTCAGAGCCCACTTCCTTAATATGTCCTGACTGCTCATCACCTACCAAATTCCCAAAACCCCGCAAATCCATATCATGGCTTGCAATAGTAAAGCCTGCACCAAGCGAATCAATATTCTGCAAAATCTCCAATCGTTGCCAAGAATGTTTTGTCGTAATTTTATCATTCATTAGTGTAAGGTAAGCATATCCTCTTACCTTACCACGACCAACCCTTCCTCTTAATTGATAAAGCTGGCTAAGACCGAGCATATCTGCTTTGTGAATTATTATTGTATTAGCAGCTGCTATATCAATTCCAGATTCTATTATCGTAGTTGAAAGTAATATATCAAATTTACCATCACAAAATTCATTCATTATGTTATCAATATCTTTAGGAGACATCTGCCCATGAGCTATTTTAAACTTAAGCTCAGGAACATATTCCATAAGTTTCTTGGTAACCCATTCAATATCCTTTATCCTCGGTACTACATAAAAGCTTTTGCCTCCTCTAAAACGTTCCCGCATTAGAGCATCCCTAATTATTATTCCGTCAAATGGCATAACCGCTGTTCTAACTGGAAGGCGATCTATTGGCGGGGTAGCAATAAGGCTTAAATCTTTAAGGCCCGACATAGACATTTGCAGAGTTCTCGGAATTGGTGTTGCAGAAAGTGATAAAACATGTACACCCGATTTTAAAGATTTAAGACGTTCTTTTTGAGCTACACCAAAATGCTGCTCTTCATCGATAATTAAAAGCTTTAAGTTCTTGAATTTTATGTCTTTTGATAAAAGAGCATGAGTACCGATTACAATATTAATTTTGCCTGTTTCTATATCCTTTTTTATTACCTTAGCTTGCGCACTACTAATTAACCTGGATAATTGGCCAATATTAATATCACACCCCTTAAAACGTTCAACAAAACTCATATAGTGCTGACGGCATAAAATAGTAGTAGGAGAGATTATTGCTACTTGAGGGTGATCGTCCTGATAATCAAAAGCAATCATAAAAGCAGCTCTCATAGCTACTTCGGTTTTTCCAAAACCAACGTCACCGCAAATTAACCTATCCATTAACTTACCACTTTTTAAATCTGCTTCAATATCATTAATTGCAGAAAGCTGGTCTTCTGTTTCGCTATAAATAAAACGATTACAGAAGTTTAAATATAATTCAGGGTCAAAATTAACGATGTTTGTTCGATGCAATTCCCTTTCTGCGTTAGTTTTAATAAGGTTTGCTGCTATATCTTTTATTCGCTTTTTAAGACCTGCCTTCCGCTTCTGCCAATTTACTCCGCCAAGCTTATCAAGTTCTACCTCTTCATTACCATATTTTGTTATTAAATCGATATTTTCGACCGGTAAATACAGAATATCGTTATTAAAATATATAATTTTTAGACAATCATGAGGAACGTCACTAACTAATATAGTTTCTACTTTCTCAAATCTTCCAATTCCATGTTCTTTATGAACTACAAGTTCTCCTTCAGATATATTATCAAGTTCAGTTAGTATGTTCTTGAGTTTCCTGCGACTTGGTTTATGACTTTGAGAAGTAAATTTTTCTCCCAAAATATCTTGTTCTGAAATAAATAAATAGTTTTGGGTAAAAAATCCGTGAGAGAGAGGAGTAATAGCTATATTTACCAAGTGCTTTTTTGCATCCTGAAGGAGCGATATTTCAGAAGTAGTATATTCATAACTTTCAACAATATTTTTTATCCTTTGCTGTGCACTTTTCGAGCCGCAGCATATTATAATGATATTGTTTTTATAATCGTTGATTAAAGTTGGTAAAATAGATGAATCAAAACGGGGAAGAATAAGAGATTGCGGCCACTGAATATCCCTTAATGCTTTATGAATTCCCCTACCATTTAGTAGTTTATTAATGGTTTCTGTTTCATCTTCCTTTTCCGGACTATTTTCAATAAGTAAATTATCACCTTGATTTAAAATCTCTTTAGCAAAAGCACCTGAAAAAATAAGTTTATCAGGAGGGAGAGCAAAATAAAATGAATCAGGATTAGCCTTATTAGAAAGGAGCCTTGCTTGATAAAAATCATCATAGGATTTTTCCAATTCAAGAATTGATTGTATGGATAAATTATCATAGATTACTACGTGCTCGCTCAGATAATCACTTAAATTAGCCATTTCATCATAAAATAACGGTAATAAATGTTCATAACCTTGGAATTTCTTTCCTGACATTATTGATTCATACATATTATGCCTAACATAATTTACACCGAAATTCTTTAGGAAATTATTTCTAAAAACCTCTATATTATTAAGGTTTAAAATTGCTTCACTAGCAGAAGATAGCTCTAGCTTATCAACTGATTTGGTAGAAATTTGGCTATTTAGGTCAAATTCTTTAATTGATTCTACCACCTCCCAGCCAAAATTAATTCTGTAACCTTTATTATTGGAATGTACTATATCAATTATCTCCCCCTTAATCGCAAATTCTCCGCTTTCCAGGGCATTTGGTACTCTAATAAATCCATTATTAACTAAAAAAAATGCAAGTTCTTCTATAAGTAATTTATCTCCTTTAGTAATAGTAACTGCTGAATTTTTAAATACTGATGGTAAGGGTACCTTAACAATTAAATTTTGGGCATTAGTGACGATAATTTTTGGTGATTTACCTAAACTCAAATTAGTTAAGACATTTGCCCTTGCCGCTATTATTTCTGAGTTTGGAGAGATACGATCATACGGCAATGTATCTAATGAAGGGAAATACAAAACATTGTTATTATCATTTTTATCTACGAGAAATTTAAGATGTTTATAAGCTTTTATCGTGGATTCTTCATCGGAAAACGTTAATAAAATATTTTTTCTTATGTTGTTAAAATACTCATAAGCAAAAAAACATTTAGCAATAAAGGGAATGTAGATTCTTTGCATTTCTCTATGGAATAAAATTTAATAACTGAGTAATAACCGAATTAGATTTTTCTCCTGGTAAAGGTTTTTTCTTTATGTACCAGTCATAAATATCAGCGTCCGAAAGCTCCAACAACTCAGAAAAAACTTCTAGCTCTTCATCAGTCATTTTATCTAAATTTTCCTTTACAAACCTGCCAATTATAAGGTCTATTTCTTTGCATCCCCTATTACAACTTCGATAAAGTAATTTTTTGATTGTTTGTTCTCTTTTTAGAAAAACCATCGATAATATCTTGCAAAAAAATTTATTGGTAATATTATTTACTTACTATGAAGAAAACATCAAGTCTATTTTATAGATATACATAATTTATTGATATCAAGGTAAGTTTTTAACTCTAATTTTGGGTTTAAATATCCAAGTTAGTTAACCACTTCTTGATCCTTATTTAACTATATGAAGCAATTAGAACCACTTGAAATAATATCAAAGCATAATAACCTACATAATGAGGGTTCACATAACTTATGGGATGAAGTTAGCAGAGATCTCATAAGCCATTACGGCCATGCTCTTTATAAAAATTGGTTTAGCAAAATTACTTTTTATGAAAAAACAAAAAACAATAAAGTATTGTTAGCAGCTCCTAGTAATTTTGTTAGAGATTGGATTAAATCTAATTACTTTGAAACTATAATAAAATTAATTGCTCATTACGACCCTGAGGTAAAATCTGTAGATATCATTACCAAAGAGCTTCATAACTTTTATGCTGTAGTACCGCCTGAAGGATCCCAGGAACCTGAAAAGAGTGAAATTAAAAATTCTATAAATTTAGAAATAGAAGATGATAACTTAGCTTTTCTAGATCAAAGATTTACCTTTGAAAATTTTGTGATTGGTCCACCAAATGAACTTGCCTATGCTGCGGCACTAGCAGTAGCTGAATCTAAAACAGCAGTTGCAAAATCCAATCCGTTGTTTTTATATGGAGGTGTAGGACTTGGTAAAACCCACCTAATGCACGCTATTGCTTGGCATTCTAAGAAAATAAATCCTAAAAGAAAAGTTTTATACTTATCCGCTGAAAAGTTTATGTACAGGTTTATAAAAGCTCTTCGTAATAAGGATGTAATGGCTTTTAAAGAAGAGTTTAGATCAGTAGACGTGCTAATGATTGATGATATTCAATTTATTTGCGGAAAAGATAGCACGCAAGAGGAATTCTTTCATACCTTTAATGCTATAATTGATAATAATAAGCAAATGGTTATTTCGTGTGATAGATCACCGTCTGATCTTGATAATATAGAAGATAGAATAAAATCCCGATTAGGATGGGGGCTTGTTGCTGATGTTCACAGTACTACCTATGAGCTACGAGTTGGAATATTACAATCTAAGTTAGAACAAATGAATATCAATATTTCTCAAGATGTTATAAATTTTTTAGCTGCAAAAATCACTTCTAATGTCCGAGAACTAGAAGGAGCTTTAAATAAGGTAATAGCACATTCTACCTTAATTGGCAGAGAAGTAACTCTTGAAAGCACGCAAGATATTCTACGAGACCTGCTCCGCTCCAATGAACGAATAATTACTATAGAAGATATACAAAAAAGAGTAGCTAATCATTATAACATCAAAATTTCTGAAATGTCATCTATTAGAAGAGCTAGAACAGTAGTAAGACCAAGGCAAATAGCGATGTATTTATCTAAAATACTTACCCCAAAAAGCCTAGCAGATATCGGTTCTAAATTTGGTAAAAAAGATCATACTACCGTTATCCATGCAGTAAAAAAAGTAGAAGAGTTAATGTCTACAGATGCCGATGTGCGGGAAGAAGTAAATTTACTGATCCGTATGCTACAAAATTAATATTCGATTTTAATTACAGACCAAGTTTCAATTATGTCTAAAAACGTAAATAACAATAGCTTAGAAATAACAGTTCAAACAAAAGAGCTTGCTTATATCCTTAGTTTTGCAACATCAGTGGTGGAAAAAAGAAATGTGATATCAGAACTGAGTAATGTAAAATTAGTAGCCCGCGATGGAATTTTAGAAATTGGAGCAACAGACTTAGACTTATACTTAAATCAGACCATAGGAGCTGAAGTAAAAAAAGAAGGTCAATCAACCGTTTCAACACAAATTTTATCTGAAATAGTAAGAAAAATTTCAGATAAAGAAATAATTTTGAAACAAGATGCAGGTTCTGATGAGCATTTACATGTTATAGGTAATTCCTGTAAATTTGATTTACTAACCTTACCTGCCAGTAATTTTCCTCAAATGGAAGATCTAGACGCAGAAGTATCATTAAAGATTAATTGTGAAGAATTTGCCCGTATTGTCGAATATACTAGCTTTGCAATGTCGAATGAAGAAACCCGCTATAATTTAAATGGTATATATTTACACGTCAAAAAGGGAGAATTTTCAAGTGCGGCTACTGATGCTCATAGGTTTTCAATAGCTACTAGTAAGGTAAAGGCAAATGTTAACGATTTTGGAGTCATCATCCCTAAAAAAACTGTTGTTGAGTTGTTAAAAATTGTTAAAGATACAAAAAATATTCATTCAGATATATCTGTAACTCTTGGAGCGAACAAGGTTAAATTCACTTGTAATAACTTAGTGCTAATTTCCAAATTAATTGATGGTAATTTTCCTGAATACGAAACTTTTATCCCGACTTCCAATGAAAGCAAGTTAACAATTAATACCAAACTTCTGGCCAATGCAATAGATAGAGTAGCAACCATTACAGTTGATAAATTCAGAGCTATTAAAATTTCTCTAAATGATGCTCAGCTAACAATTACAGCAACAGGAGAAGCAAAAGGTGCAGCAAATGAAAGTATAAATTTTTCTGATCATAAAGAATCATATTGTAACTTTTCTGGTAACAACATTACTATTGGGTTTAATCCCAAGTATATTATGGATGTTTTAACCACAATAAAAGAAGAACAAGTGCATATATATCTTAATGATGCTTCTTCCCCTGCCCTTATCAAAACGTTAGAAAACCCAAAAGATAACTTTGTCGTAATGCCTGTAAAAGTATAAAAATGCATTCATTTAACGATATAAGGTTATTGCCTTATGAAGCAAAACTGGTTCGGGATATCATATTAGATATAGAAAAATATCCTGGGTTTCTACCGTGGTGTTCAGACGCACAATTATTGTCAAAAACTGAAGAAGAACTTATAGCCCAGTTAACCATTAGCTATAAGTTCTTTAGAGAAACCTATAAATCCCTTGTGATAACAACGGAAACTCCGGAAGAATTTACAATAAATGTTGAAGCAATATCCGGGCCATTTAAAAAATTAAAGAACTTTTGGAGCATCAGAAAAATAAATAATCAGTGCGAAGTAAAGTTTTCTATTGATTTCGAATTCAAATCGGTGATACTAGACGCTGTTATAGGAACGTTTTTTTCTATGGCTACTAATAAAATGATCAAAGCTTTTGAAACTAGGGCTTACCACATTTCAAAAACTGGTGTGCTGTAATAGCAAATATTTAGTAAGAAAATATAGCAAATTATGTTTTTTTCTACTAGAGCCGGGAAGGTAGTGTTAGAATCAGAATGTTTTGATTGATTAATAAAATTATAATTAACAAGGAGAAGTTCATATGAACAAAGGAGATTTCATATCATTTATCGCTGACAAACACGACTGTACAAAAGCAGAAGCAGAAAGGGTAATAGATATGTTTACCAGTTCTGTTATCGGAGCACTTGGCAAAGGTGAAGAAGTAACTCTAGTTGGTTTCGGTAGCTTTAGCGTAAGTAAAGTAGCAGCAAGATCAGGTCGTAATCCAAGAACCGGTGCAGCAATTCAGATAGCTCAGTATAATCAGCCAAAGTTTAAAGTTGGTCAAAAACTGAAAGACGCCTGTAACAAGAAAAAATAGCAACTACTTATCAACCATGGCTATTACGGAGTGCGATGTATGTACTATCATTGCACTTAAGTCCAGTGGTTTTGGTATTTCAAATAATACTTTAGACTCTTCTAAAATGGTTGAAATACCTTATACTGCTCCAGATGAAGTAATAAAGTTTAAAACGCACTTTAATAAAAACCAGTTATATTTTACGATCTCCAAAGTATTAAAAGCTTCAAAATATAGGGTATCTCCACCGTGTAAGTATTTCACTGTGTGCGGCGGTTGTAGTTTACAGCACCTTGAGATGAATTACTATCAGCGCTTCAAGTTAGATGCATTAGAACAAATTTTTACAAAATACGATATAAGTTGCAAAATATCCCCTATAAGATCTATAGGCGCTTCTAAACGTAGAAGAGCTATTTTGGAAGTTGTTAAAAAACAAGATCAATTATTCTTAGGTTTTAAGAAATTCCATTCGCACCAAATAGTAAATATTGATAGCTGTTTGTTACTCCTTCCAGCATTATCAGATTTAATAAATAAGCTAAAGTTAGTTCTTAAAGAGTTATTGGTAGATAAAGAAAAATGCAAAATACTTATTACCAAGGCAGATAACGGCATAGATTTAATTATTGAAACAAAAAAACCTAATAGCCTTTCTTTATCAACAGAAGCAACTCTTAAAGATTTTGCAATAAATAATAAAATTATTAGATTTACAATAATTAATAACGGTAAATGGAGCTTAGTATATTTTTTAGAAAAACCCTACATATTATTTGGAAATACAGCAGTAACTATTGATAATCATAGTTTCCTCCAGGTTAGCAAAGAAACAGATATTATACTAGCAGAATATATCGATCTTATTTTTGGCAAATTAAAAATCACTAATAATAAAGAATTACAAATTGCTGATCTATTTTGCGGAAGAGGAACCCTAACGATCCCCGCCAGTAAATTTGGTAATGTAGATGGATTTGAAGCAGAAATATCTGCCGTTAAAGCATTAACAGCAGCAATTAATAACTCCAAATTAACAGCCCAAATATATCAGCGTGATTTATTTAAGAAACCTTTAGAATGGGACGAGCTAAACAAATATGATGCAGTGATTATCAACCCACCAAGAGCTGGGGCTGAAGAACAAGCAAACCTGCTTGCTACTTCCACAGTCAAAACTATTATATATTTATCATGTAACCCCAAAAGTTTTGTTCAAGATACAAATATCATTACACGTAACAAACGATACAAACTTGAAGAAGTAAACCCAATTGATCAATTCCAATGGAGCTGTCATATAGAATTATTGGGTGTATTTAAGTTAGCTATATAGATTAACTTAATGCCTATTAAATCCAAAAAGTTGAAGGATTAGGATAAGGCAAATCTTGAAATAAAAAACGTAGTGCCAATATACTTCTTATTATTAGCCACACAAATACGGCAATATATAGGACAAACCCCATAAAAATCCAATTTTTTATTAGCGATAGTACTACCCAAAATATGTAAATATAAAAATTTTTTAATGCGAATAAATAACGGCTTTGCCACAATTTATTATGACTTGACTTGTTAGCATAAGCAAAAGCGCCCCCTAAAAAAGGAATAATCGGATTCATCAATCCGATTAAATATAATACATATATCAAGATTATATTCTTTTTTCCGGGTTGCAAATATGTGTTAATTTTGTTACGCATTAACCAAGTTCCTCCAATTTATTATCCCCAGGGCTATCTGCTAAATTTTTCAATACTGCACCAAGTATACTACCGCTTTTATTACTCCGGCCTTTAAATATTGAACTAACATTAGAGAAATGATATAATGATATTGTATCAAGAGTAATAACAAAATGTCTAATAAAAAATTATCACCAAGCGATCTCAAGATATTAAGAAAGAAAGCAGTGGAAGCAATAGTTATACATGGAATAAGCAAGAAACAAGCATCTATTACCTTTGGGTTTTCTAGGAGTTCTATATGGAAATATCTTAAAGAGTACAAAATTTATAAGGAAGAAAGCTTTCGCTATAAGAAGCGAGGAGTAAAGGTAGGAACAGGATCTAAAATCAGTAAAAATCAAGAAGAGGAATTAAAATCTAAAATTTTATCACATACACCTGATGAATTGGGAATGGATTATACGTTATGGAATAGTAAAGTGGTACAAGAATATATAGAATCCAATTACCTTTATCAGTATAACAGGCGTTCTATAAGAAAAATTATGAATAGATTGGGTTTTACGTCTCAAAAACCAATTAAATCAGCCTATCAACGTAATCCAGAGAAGATAAAAGAATGGTTAACAGTCACATATCCAGAAATCAAGTCTCGTGCAATGAAAGAAAGTGCTAGAATTTATTGGGGAGATGAAATGGGGATACAATCAACAGATAATCGAGGTAAAACATATGGTCTTAAAGGCAAGACCCCAGCAATCAAGAGAAGTGGCTCAAGATTTAAATGTAATATGCTAGCTGCTATTAGTCCGCAAGGGTTTATGAACTGGATGGTATTTGAAGATAATTTTACCAGCAAAAAGTGTATTGAATTTTTAGGTAGACTGATCAGACAAATTAAGCAGAAAATATTTTTGATATTAGATAATCATAGAGTGCATCACAGTAAAAAGGTAAAAGCTTATGTAGAAAGACATAAGGACAAGCTAGAATTGTTTTATTTACCATCATATTGTCCTGATATGAATCCACAAGAACTTGTAAACCAAGATGTCAAAGCTAACTCCAATAATTTTCGAGTACTAAAATCAGTAAAAGATTTAACAATTAATGTACGGTCCTATTTAACACAAATTCAGTTTAATGGTATAAAAATTCAAAATTATTTTAAAAAGAAAGAAATAGCTTATGCTACTATATAATGTTTAATATTTAAAGGCTAGAGTAATAATATACTCTATTTCATTCTCAGTATAAACCTGCACTATAACATCCAATAACGTCATTTCCACCATTTTTACGCTTTATCAAGCATTTTAAAGGTTGGTAAGGCTTCATATCTCTACTTATACCCAGAATACTAACTTCTTCATCACCTTTAAGGTTCAAATCCATCCATTTTTTGCCATTCTGGAAAGAGATTGGTAAAACACCCATACCTACAAGATTCGACCGGTGAATTCTTTCAAAACTTTCAGCTATAACAGCCTTTATTCCAAGTAAACTTGTACCTTTTGCAGCCCAATCCCTTGAGGAACCAGTACCATATTCTTTACCAGCAAAAATTACTAATGGGACAGATTTCTTTTTATACTCCATAGCTGCATCATAAATACTCATTTGCTGACCATTTAAGTGATTAATAGTTACCCCTCCTTCTATCCCTAGGCATAGATAGTTCTTAATGCGAACATTTGCAAAAGTCCCTCTCATCATTATTTCGTGATTCCCTCTTCGTGCTCCATAAGAATTGAATTCAGCTTGAGAAATTCCCCTATCCATCAAAAATTTTGCCGCAGGGCTGATTTTGCTTATTGAGCCCGCCGGAGAAATATGGTCGGTAGTAATTGAATCACCGAACAAAGCAAGTATTCTGGCATTATTAATATCATTTAATTCCTGCATCGGTTTATTAATATTTTCAAAATATGGAGGATTTTTAATATATGTACTGTTACTATTCCAGTTGTAGGTATCAGTTTCTTTAACTTTTATATCCTGTCAATTTTCATCACCCGCAAATACGTTTTTGTACTTTTCTTTAAACATATCTTTTGTAATACATGACTCAATATATGATTTGATCTCAACATTAGTGGGCCAAATATCTTGTAAATATACTGCTTTACCATTTTTATCATTTCCGATCGAGTCCTTATCAAGATTAATATTTATTGTTCCGGCAATAGCATAAGCTACCACTAACGGCGGTGAAGCAAGATAATTGGCTCGAACAAGAGGATGTATCCGGCCTTCAAAATTTCTATTTCCTGATAAAACCGATGCAACCGCAAGACGGTTATCTGTTATCAATTTTTCTATTTCAGGTTTTAGTGGACCTGAATTCCCTATACTAAGTAGTGCAACCATAACCGACAAGGTTGAAACCCATAAAATCCAAGTATTTATCCAACCCGCCTTTTTGTAGATATTCAGTCACCACTTGAGAGCCAGGAGCAAGGGAAGTCTTAACCCAAGGCTTAGGTTTTAGACCTAATTCATAAGCTTTTTCTGCAACTATACTAGCAGCAACCATCACAGAAGGATTAGACGTATTGGTGCAGCAGTAATAGCAGCAATTACCACATCGCCATTCCCTAATTTATAATCTCCAGAACTAACATTAAATTTAACATCAGTAGTTGCTTCATTACCAGCAAGAGAAGGCAAGGCTTCTTTAAAATTACTGTTTACATACCCTAAAGCAACCCTATCTTGAGGTCTTTTAGGACCAGCAAGAGAAGGCTCAAGCGTTGATAAATTAAGTTCAAGAACATCACTATAGGTTACGTCGTTAGAATTTCTCCAGAAAAGCTGGTTCTTGGCATATTGCTCAACTACTTTAACCCTATGGGAATTTCTGCCTGTTAACTCTAAATAACGAATTGTTTCCTCGTCTATTGGAAAAAACCCACAAGTTGCACCGTATTCAGGTGCCATGTTAGATATAGTAGCTCTATCTGCTAAAGATAAGTTATCAAGACCAGAACCAAAGAATTCTACAAACTTACCAACTACACCTTTCTTCCTTAACGTTTGTGTAACTGTTAACACTAAATCTGTGGCTGTAATATTACCTTGCAGAAAACCGATTAGCTTAAATCCTACTACTTCTGGTAATATCATAGGGAGAGGCTGGCCAAGCATTGCCGCTTCAGCTTCAATTCCCCCTACTCCCCAGCCAAGTACCGACAATGCGTTAACCATAGTAGTATGACTGTCTGTTCCAACTAACGTATCAGGATATAGCATCTCTCCTTCTGTCTCATTTTTTATCCAAACAGTTTGAGCTAAATATTCAAGATTTACCTGATGGCAAATACCTGTACCTGGCGGCACCACCCTAAAATTACTAAAGCTTTTCTGACCCCACTTTAAAAACTCATACCTTTCTAAGTTTCTTTCTACCTCTTTTGCAACGTTTTCAGCAAAAGAATCAGACAAACTATAAGAATCCACCTGGACAGAGTGGTCAATAACTAAATCTACAGGAATTAAAGGGTTGATTTTATAAGAGCTAGCGCCAAGCAATTTTTATTGCATCCCGCATAGAAGCAAGATCTACTATAGCCGGAACTCCGGTAAAGTCCTGCATTAATACTCTTGCAGGATAAAAATTTATTTCTTCTGAAGGAGTCTTAAGATTTAACCATTTTTTAAAAGCAGAAAGCCGCTCTTGATTCCCGCCATTCCTTAAAACATTTTCAAACAAAACTCTTAAAGAAAAAGGTAATTGTTCAATATCTAAACCAATATCTTTTGCTGCCTCTTTTATGTCAAAAATCCAATAATTTCTGCCGTCAAATTTCACAAATTTTTTGTATTGCTGATTTTGTTCGTTAGACATAAAATAACCTCACACAATTTTTTATACTGATTTAGAATTATGAGTAGTACCAGCATAATATTCATGGTAATAAAACTATATATTAAGTACAACTAATATTACTAGTTACGTTTAGGGTTTATAAGAAAATTTATTATTGGTAGTGTGTAAAAATGCTCTCTCTAAGTTCTGTCTGCATAAATACTAGTGAATCTAAGCTTATAAAAAACTTTTCTATAACCTTCTTGCCCAGCTCAATAGTCTACTTCAGAGGAAAAAACGGATGCGGCAAAACATCCTTGCTACGGGCAATAGCTGGAATAAAAGGGATATCTTCAGGGCAAATTACTTTTGGTAAAAATAATATAATACTAGAAGATTTAGTAAAACCGTACTGCGTTTATATTGGACATAAAACTGGGGTCAAAACAGAATTAACCGTAATTGAAAATATAGAATTCTGGGCCAAAACATATAATTCGCCTGAATTAGTTTCTGCAGCAATTTTTTATTTTAAACTCGAAGATTATATCCACACTAAATGCTACGCCCTTTCAGCTGGTCAGAAACAGAGAGTTGCCTTAGCTAGACTACTTGCCTGTTCCTCCCCTATCTGGTTGCTTGACGAAGTAGAAAACAACCTTGACACAAATAGCAGAGAACTTTTAAATAACTTGATTATCTCAAAAGCTAATAACGGAGGAATAATAATAGCAAGCTCACATACCGAGCCTTTGATTAAATCTGCTTTAGTTATAGATTTGGTTTCTATTTCCTAAACAAATTTGTTTAGGGAATTTTATTAAACTGGGAAAAGAATTATTTGAAATTGTTTAAGAGCCTATGCTAGGATGCAATCCTGATAGTAATAAAAATCAAATCTTATTATTAAATATTTAATTTTTTAATGATACACTTTATAAAACACGAATTCCTACTCCAAAACAAGGTACATAATTTAACCAAGTATTTTTTTATCTTTTTCGTATTTTATAGCGGTAGCATAACTATCGTAAGTTCCCATGATAAAATTGCTAATTTAGGGGTTATTTTTACTGTGATTTCTATACCACTTTCTTTAATTGGCATTGCCGGAAATTTTTTAAAATCAGAAGTGGAAGACGGTTCATTAGAGATATTGCTTACATCGTTTAAACCTATTCACATAATTCTAGCTAAGTATCTCGGATTATTTACCTGTGGAAGCATGGCTTTTATATTAAATGTCGCCATCTCATACTTTCTGTTCAATATAGATGTACTTAAGCTAAACTTGATAATTATTACAGGAATATCATTAATGGCTACCAGCTGCGGGGTAATAATTTTAATATCATCAATCCAGTGTTATTTCCGTTCAAATACCAATTTACTCTCAACTTTACTTCTCCCGTTGATTATACCAAATATCATACTGTCGGGAATAATTATACAAAGTGAAAATAATAACTATTCTCTTCTCCTTATACTGACCGGAGTCAACTGTATTATCATACCTATGTCTATTTATCTATCAAGTTACCTAATTGAAAATATTTACAACATATAAACATAAATATTTGTTAGTAGAAGAAAATATCATTTCTTCTACTAACAATTCAGTTTACACTGAAGGCAGTAATTTTAGCAATTAATGCAATAATTAACTTAATAGGTTTTAAGTTATGTTCGACTCGTTTATAGGAAAATTTAAGGTACTTTTTAAAAGCCCGTTTACAGTTTTTGTTTATGGTATATTAAGTAAATGGTTTGTTACTATTTTTATTACCGGAATTGTAGTTGCATACTGGGTTTTTAAAGGTCTTAGTGATTCAGGAATACTAAAGAAAGCTGAAGACGTAGTATTTGATGCGCTCATCCAAACAAAATCAGTAGCTCAATATTGTATCCCTAAGATAGCTCATTTGAGCGATTTTTGGGCCTGCTTACAAGATCCTCCGGCAATACGTACCCACCGGAGGAGGAATCTAAACTAGAAGAAGGAATGAAAAAAAATCATAGATCCGATAAATTATAACAAACCGAATCCTTATGATAATGAGGACTAAACAAAATTTTATTTAATTTATTGATATCATAAACTCATATTTATATAATGCCAAGAATGTATAATTAGTTATTATAAGTAGACCATCTATGTCAGACGATAATTTTTCAGAAAATTCAAATAAAACCACAAGAAGAGATTTTGTGACCCTTACTGCTAGTAGCCTTGCAGCAGTTGGCGTTGCTTGTACAGCCTGGCCGCTTGTTGATTCTCTGAACCCGTCCGCAGATGTGTTAGCTCTTTCTTCAATTGAGGTCGATATTTCGTCAATCGAACCAGGCCACACTATGGCTGTCAAGTGGCGAGGCAAACCTGTATTTATTAGAAATAGAACTGAAGAAGAAATAAAAGAAGCTAGAGAAACTCATATGTCAGCACTTGTTGATCCTCAGGAAGATAGTGCAAGGGTTAAAACAGGTCATGATAAGTGGCTTATAACAATCGGTATATGTACGCACCTTGGATGTGTGCCACTTGCAAATAAAGGTGATTATCTTGGCTGGTTTTGCCCGTGCCATGGTTCCCATTATGATACTTCAGGAAGGATAAGAAAAGGTCCAGCACCATTAAACCTTGCTATTCCTCCTTATGAATTTATTTCAGATACTAAAGTTAGGATCGGATAGTTATGAAGAACAATGAAGTTCAAGATACAGCTAAAACTGAAGGTGTTATTGCTTGGATAAACTACCGATTGCCGATTTTTTCATTTTTATTCCACTTTGCCGTATATAAAACTCCCAAAAACCTAAACTATATGTGGAATCTGGGTTCAATTGCCGGGATTGCTCTTGTTATCCAAATATTAACCGGCCTAGTATTATCGATGCACTACACCCCGCACGTTGACCATGCATTTGATAGTGTAGAAAAAATAATGCGGAATGTTAACTACGGGTGGCTGATCAGATACATGCATGCTGTTGGGGCATCAATGTTCTTCGTTGCGGTTTATTTGCATATATTCCGTGGTTTATATTATGGCTCCTATAAAACCCCAAGAGAGTTGCTGTGGCAAATAGGTTTAGTTATTTTCCTTACCATGATGGCTACGGCTTTCATGGGATATGTTTTACCTTGGGGACAGATGAGCTATTGGGGAGCAACGGTGATCACTAACCTGTTCTCTGCTATACCGCTTATCGGTGAAAGTATTGTTACATGGTTATGGGGTGGATTTTCAGTTGCTAACCCAACCTTAAATCGGTTTTATTCACTGCATTTCTTACTACCTTTTATTATTGTTGCTCTCGTTATTCTGCACATTTGGTCACTACATACTCATGGGTCTAATAATCCTACAGGAGTAAAGCTAAAAGAAAAAAATATGATCCCTTTTCATCCTTATTATACAGTCAAGGATTTTTTTGGCTTTGGGATTTACTTATTGATATTTGCTTATTTTATATTTTACAAGCCAAATTTACTGGGTCATCCGGACAATTACATACCCGCTAATCCTTTAGTTACGCCTGCTCATATTGTACCTGAATGGTATTTCCTGCCATTTTATGCAATCCTCAGAGCTGTGCCATCAAAACTCGGAGGCGTAGTATTAATGTTTAGTAGCATTTTGATCTTATTCTTTCTGCCCTGGATAGATAGATCACCCGTAAGAAGCGCTAACTATAGACCACTTTATAAATGGGCATTTTGGGTATTTGTAATTGATTGTTTAGTCCTTGGTTATGTAGGAGGGAAACCTGCAGAAGAGCCTTACCTAACAGTTAGCAGAATTGCAGCTAGTTATTATTTTTTCCATTTTCTTGTTTTAGTACCTTTGACTGGTAAAATTGAAAAACCTCTGCCACTCCTAAAGGAAGCAGTAGAATAATAACGTTATTTAGGTAAAGATAAAAAAGTAACAAATTATGTATAATAGAGTTATTATTGCTTTTTTAATATCCTTTAGCAGTTTTGGCGCAATTGCGGACACTACCGCAAAAAAGCCTTTACAGTTAGTTTGGCCGTTTGAAGGCATATTTGGAACATTCGATAGGCAAGCTGCTCAGCGGGGAGCTCAAGTTTACCTTGAAGTCTGTTCTACCTGTCATAGCAATCATAATCTATACTATAGGAACTTAAAGGATATAGGTTTTTCAGAAGCGGAAATAAAACAACTTGCTCAAAAATACACAGTTAAGGATGGCCCAAATGCCGAAGGTGAAATATTTGATAGGCCTGCTCTACCATCTGATAGGTTTGTTTCCCCATATCCGAACGAAGAAGCTGCAAGAGCTGCTAACAATGGGGCGTATCCAGTAGATCTATCCCTTATAATAAAAGCAAGACAGGATGGACCAAATTATGTATTTTCGTTATTATCCAGCTATAAAGAAGCCCCTGCTAACGTTAAATTGATGCTAGGTTTATATTATAATCCATATTTTGAAGGTGGGCAAATAGCTATGCCTCCACCACTAACTGAAGGACAAGTCACTTTTTCTGATGGCACCCCAGCAACCGTAGAACAAATGGCAAAAGACGTAGTGGTATTTCTACAATGGGCGGCAGAACCGGAAATGGAGCATAGAAAATCTATGGGTCTAAAAGTAATGATTTTCCTTTTAGTTTTTACTGTATTTTTCTACGTTACAAAAAAGAAAATCTGGAAAAACATATTAAAATAAGCTGCTGAACCAGATATAAAAATTTGAGTACCCGTACCACAAACTAAATACTAGCAAACTGCAATTGGACTTCTGAAATATAAATAATCCAATGGAAGTTAGCCTTAGAAAAGGTAGATATTTATACTACGATGAGAAACAAAATTACAATTTCCTCATAGACTAAAATTTAATTGGTTATAATCACTATAAGGTTCTTTAATTATTTTTTAGCCTAAAGGCACTGTAATATCTTGCAAGAAGATTAAAGCCATAACTGGCATGTATATAAGTACAAAAATTAAAGAGAGCAACACTGCAGTTGCAACTTTTTCTGGATATATCTTATAAAGCGAAGCAAGAACAATTGTGTTAGTAGCAAGAGGAGCAACGCAAAGTAATTGTAATGCATTATAATATTCATTATTATACCATCCCAGAAAAAATCTATCAAAGATGATAAAAATGTTAAATGCAATCGGATAAAGTAAAAACTTACTAGCAAAAGCTGCTGCCGTAAATTTCAAATCAAGCTCAAATTTTTTGATTTGGGAAAGAGCAATACCAATCATAACCATACCAAGAATCGAGTAAGCTCCTTTCATATTAGATACAAATTCCTGGAAAAAACTTGGCAAGTAAAAACCTAATAAACTCAAAGTGCATCCTAAAAAGAAAGCATTAAGCAAGGGTAATCTAGCAATCTTTAACATACTTTCTTTAAAAGTACTTACGCTTCTTGCACAAAAATAACAACCAATAGAGGCATCATAAATTGAAATTCCAATTAGCCCAAGAACATATATACTAAGAGTATTATCGTTAAATATACTAGTTGCCACAGGTAAAACCACATATCCACTATTACCTGTTCCTGCAGAAAAAGCCAAAATATTTCTATGACTATCCTGCCATATTTTTCCATATAACCAATAGCTGAAAAAACCCAAGAAACTGCATATGACAAAAGTAACACCGGTAATTCCTAGGGAACTAAAGGTAAGCTTGGTACTGGTAGGAATGGCAAAAAAGACAATTGGAGCAACAAAATAAAATAATAACGAAGCTATACTATCTTTTTCAACGTTTGAAAACCTACCTGACAAATATCCTATAACTACACTTAGCAGAGATGAAAGGACTTTTAAAAATACTAGAGTAAATATTGCCATTTTTGAAATTATGCGAGCTATAATAAACTCAAAAGAGCTATTATAACATTAACTAGACATTATATCTAGCTCAATTATCACTACTCCCCTTGAGCTAAAGAATAGCCTGGCTTACCGTCAAAACTATATAAATTTTCTACTTTAATAAAATCAATTTTAGCATTAGCTAACTTGTTAAGTAGATCAGTAATATCCTGGTGGGTTATCTCTCCTGAATCAGGCATAAACCTACAGCACCAATGATCGGAGTTCATAAAGAAACTATAATCACGTGGCCAAAGCTTTAACCCTTTAGAAGAAATAGTTCTAAGGACCATAGGACCTGCATCTATAGGATTTATCTTGGGCGGCAACATCATGAGCTGAATTTACATTCATATCGATAAAAACATCAACGCCTACTAAAGATTTTTTCTCCTTTGTATTAATCTCATAAACAAAGCTTTTAGCACCTTTTCCGGTAGGTGAGCTATAGGCGCAGCTACTGTTAATCTGGAAGGTTTCTGCCCTAGCCTCTTTACTACTTCCTCGGCAAATTCCTTGGTTCCAACTTTTTTAGTAGATGTTTCTGTATTGTAAATATCAGCCGTATGGACTCCATCTTCAAGGGTTTTCTTCCATGCATTTTCAATTAAAGCTGCTATTTCCCCATGCCCGATATGAACGAGCATCATAATTGCTCCATTAAGTAAACCGGACGGATTGGCAATATTTTTTCCTGCTATATCAGGTGCTGACCCATGAATTGCTTCAAATAAAGCAAAATCCTTACCGATATTTGCCGATCCCGCCAAACCAACAGACCCTGAAATTTCAGCTGTAACATCAGAAATAATATCACCAAAAAGATTAGAAGTTACTATTACATCAAAAATTTCTGGTTTAGTGGCAAGCCTGGCGGTTCCTATATCGACGATATAATGCTCATTAGCGATAGTTGGGTATTCCTTCTTAGCAATTTCAGTAAAAACTTGATGAAAAATACCATCAGAGAATTTCATAATATTATCTTTACTAAAACAGGTAACCTTTTTACGATTATTTTTTACGGCGTATTCAAAAGCATATCTGACTATTTTTTCACATCCAGTTCTACTAATTAATTTTACCGATTCTCTTACATTATGAGTATGCCTATATTCAATACCAGCATATAGGTCTTCTTCATTTTCTCGTATTATGACCAGGTCAAGATTTGGATGCAAAGTACTAACAAAAGGATAATAAGATACTGAAGGCCTAACATTAGCATACAACCCCAGAGTTTTTCTCATAGTTACATTAAGGCTCTTATATCCTCCCCCTTACGGAGTTGTAATTGGGGCTTTAAGTAAAATTTTTGTCCGCTCTATAGATTCCCAGGTATCCGGTGCAATCCCCGATGTATAATTTTTATTATATAATTTTTCACCTACTTCAACTACTTCAACTCGGATTTGTGCTTCAGCTTTCCTCAAAATATGCAATACCGCTTGCATAATTTCAGGACCTATTCCGTCACCATATGCCACTGTAATTGGGGTAATCTCTGACATTCTACAGCTCTCCTGCTGTTAACCGTTTTCTGCAATTCTAGCATAAATGGAAGCAACTGAGATATAATATCATTAAATACAAATAGCAGTTTTTATATTGTTGATGCTTTTAGAACTTTTTTGTAATCTCTATTTAATAATACCACCCCATAAACCCATACTAAGCATACAATTACAAATACAGCAGCTAAAAACCCTGCTATATCTTCATGGTGGGCAGCTGGAAAAATAGAAAAAGTGATGAATTGTACTGAGGCTCCGATCGATTTACCTAGCTTTGCTCCAAGTATATCCACTGCTGCTTTGCCTTTAGTTTTCATTTCTTTATCAAGTGGTATGTATACCATCTCTTTAGTAGCGTCAAAAAGAGAATATTTGATACCCTTACCAAGTACGTTTTGTAATCCACCGATAAATACGATAATAACTAAAGGCGATAAATGTAATAAAGTCGCAAATATTTGGTTTAAATGCTCTTCTAATAATACAAATCCAAAAAACATTCAGGCCTGCAATTAGCGTTGCCAAAGGCGTGAGTGCCGCTCCCCAAAACCAACCGAAAAGCCTAACTATGGTATTACCGATAAAAGCAAAAACTAATGTGCACACACCTGTCCAAAATAACACATTCCCTTGATAAACCATAAAATCTTTGGTTTCCGGATATAAAGCTTTTATCCTCGACATCCATAGCCCTTCAATTAAATTTATAGAAGTACTGTAAGAAACCATTAATATACAAATAACAGCTAAGTATTTAGAGGTAAAAACCATTTTAGCACTTTGCCGAAGCCCTAATTTTAATATATCCGTTCTTTGATTTTTAAAAATTATACCCTTGATAGTTTCAATATTTTTTATCTCAATATAACGATGGAGTAACAAACAAATCACTCCTGATATCAACAGGAGTATGGTTATTGATTTTAAAATCACTTCTGAGGAATTGGTAATGCCTGTAAATAACGGCAATAAAAAATGCTGCCCCTTAGAAAAATAAATTATAATACTACCAGAAATTAGCAAATTTGTCTGCCCAAACAAACCAAAAAACACATAATACCTTGTAGCTTCCTCAGTTTTGGTTATTTTATTAGCAAGCTGCCAAAAAAATAGCCTAAAAATTATTAGCGGCCAAAGCTCACCCATTATATAAAATAAAATATAACTCCATTTCCCCCACATAACAATAAACCATTTAAAGTGCGGAAAAAGAGCGATGTAAGCGTTAATTCGTTTAGGATCAGGATGAAAAATCAGTATTAGAAAAAATAATGTAAGCAAAACAGGCGAAAAAAAAGAAGAAATCCTGTAACTACTATGCGAAAAACCTGTTCAGTAGTCATAACATTACACATACGTACATATAATATTACGAACAATAAGCCCATGGGTGCTTCGCCCCAGAGTTTTATAAAACTAAGGATTTCCATACCAATCATGGTAACAACAAAACTATCTTTTATACTCCTTACTAAATTTTGATTTAGTAGTATAAAAAACATCAGCAGAGCCATTGGCAAAAACTTATGTATATCGCTCGACCGAATCGGCCATATTACATACCTTACCTTACTATGCCTAATACTTAACCACAAACTTGCTATTTGTGACATTAAAACTCCCTTAGAATTTATTTACCGTTAGATTTGGAAGCCAAGCTAAACCATCTTTCAAAAACTGTCAATCGATCAATAATAATAAATATTTCAAAATATTTAGAAAAACTTTTTGCTAATAATAAAATTAATACAACTTTAGGTTAGAGTGAATATTATAATTTTAATTATAGATTAAGTTAATAAGGTTGTATTCCACTAAATTAACAGTTTCTGTACAAGGAGTTTTTTATAATGGTATGGACCTACCTTGGTATACAGAATCTATAACAAATGTTATTGTTCTAGGATAGGAAATAAATCATAAACAACAATAGAGAGGTCCACATGACAAATATTATACAATAGGTATTGATATAGCAAAAGGAATTTTTCAGTTTCATGGTGTAGATAAAAATGGCAAGGTTGTATTAAAGAAAAAACTAATGAGGGATCAGGTATTAACTTTTATAGCTAATTTACCTAAATGTTTAGTAGGTATGGAAGCTTGTGGAGGTGCTAATTATTGGGCTAGAGAAATTAGCAAACTAGGGCACGAGGTAAAATTAATGGCGCCACAATTTGTAAAGCCATATGTAAAAACTAATAAAAACGACCAAGCTGATGCAGAAGCAATATGTAAAGCCGTATCATGTTGTGCGCCAGATGAGAAGTCCACTTTATACTAACTTTTTTGTATCATATTGTCATCCTCCATTTTAAATTTTGGCGTAAAATTTTTTCGGTAAGAATCACCCTCTAATACTACTCTATACGAATTATTAACTATTCTATCCAAAGCAACGTTAGCCATAACAGGATCAAAAAATATTTCTGCCCATGTTTCAATTTTCCTATTTGTGGTAATGATCAGACTAGCATTTATATGCACGGCCATTAAATCATATAAGTCAGATGATTGTTCTGCTGACAAAGTTTTTAAGCCAAAGTCATCTAAAATCAATAAATCAACTTTTGTGTATCGCTTAAAAATGACATCATAAGTAAAATCGGTTCTAGAGCGATAAAATTCATTGAGTAGTTCGTTGCTCCTTATAAACTTTACCTTTTTATTGCGCTGGCAAGCTAACATTCCAAGAGCTTGAGATAAGTGCGTTTACCAGTACCTACCAGCCCCATAATGATTACATGGTTCTTTTCTTTGATAAATTTTGCAGTCATTAAGTCATTAATTGCATGTCTAATTTTGAGTGAATATCGTTTTAAATCAAACCCTTCAAATGTTTTTGTTTCTTCAAATTTTGCTTGGACAACTCTTCTTTGCAGAGAGCTTTGATCTCTATTATCCACCTCATCTTGGAATAGCATTAAAAGCAGTTCTTCATATGGCATTGCAGCGTCTCTGGCTTGCCTTAGCCTGCTATCCAAACTATCAGATATTCCAGATAACTTAAGTTGTTGTACCAAATTATCGAGTTGTAAGTTAGGCATAATTAGCCTCCATATCAGAGCTATATTTAAGCATTAGCCTTAATATTCTTCACTTTGCCGCCTTCAATATTAGGAATAGAATACTGATCCAGTTTATTTTTTAAAATATTGGATATAGCCTCATAAGTATAATTATCATAAGACACAGCTCGCAAACATGCAGCTTCTAGTCTGTCATTACCGTATGTCTGCGATAATCTTAAAATACCTTGAACTTTACGTAGTGATATTCTACCGCCTGATGCAAGAATTCTGCTTATTACCTGGTATGTAGAATTACCTATGCCTTTAGCACAACTTAAACATTTCTCAGGATTATTCTCTAAATAATATAAAGCAGATTTTGGGTAATCTTTTTCGTCGGTAATCCATTGACCTTTATTATAATTCCTCGGATGGGTTTTTATGATCTGGTGTTTATAATAGGCTGTAACGGTCTTTAGCCCAATACGAATACTAACCTCTTCCCCGATATATTTTGTTGGCACCGAATAAAAATTACCTTTGACCATAAAATGGTGATCTTTTTGTACTGTGCAGGTAGTCCAAATCGGCATATCAAAAATACCTGACGGTATAGGAAGTAAACATTCCTTTTCTTCCAATAAAAATGTATCAATTGGCTTTGATCCTGTTGTAGTACATATTCTATGTGATATTTCATTTTTACACCACTTGATCGCTTCAATATTAGCCTCTATAATATTGCTATATGATTTACCGGCTATAAGTTGTTCTCTAACTATCCTAATAGAGCGCTCCACTTTGCCTTTATGCTCCGGCTTAAAAACTTTAGTTGGATCTATTGTAAAACCATAAAACCTTGATAATTCTGAATAAGTCTCATTTAAAGTATGGTCATAAATATCAGGTTTAATGACCCCGGCTTTTAAATTATCCAATATTACTCTACTGGGTACACCACCAAAAAAGTTGAAAGCATTTACATGGAGCTGAGCTCAACTAACTTGGTCCTGTGAAAAAGCAAACTCTACGTAACGATAACGACTATGGGACAGAGTCATTACAAAAGCATAAAGTTTTCTATTTTTACCATTAACATCCTGAATCTTGCCAATATAACCAAAATCTACCTGAGCTTCTTGACCCGGTTCAGTCTTTATATGAATAGTACTCTTGGGTAGCTTAGGAAAAGCTTTTTGAATATATCGGTTAATACTCCGATTACTTACTTTCACACCTTCTGATAATAGTAAACGCCGAATTTAGGTGTGGGTTATACTTCTTTGTTTTAGCCATTTCCCTATTGCCTCATTATATTCTGCAAGCATTATCATCGCAGATGCTTTCTGTATAGGTTCGTTCTTATATAATTTTTCTTCAACCTTGATTGCTATCCTGTTTAATTCAGAATCACTAGCTAAAATACTGAGATTTTCTTGTCTTGCTAACTCAATATATTTTCTTATTGTATCCCTCGATAGATCAAATGATCTGGCTATCTGTCTTTGGCTGTTACCTTTGATGTGCTGGTACAGCACTTCTCTAATTGTTGACATACTATATTTCCTCATTCAATTTAATTTAAACTCTAATTTAGTTAACAAATAAATTAACTAAATTAGCATTGTTCTTTTCTTTTGAAAGTGGACTTCTCACTTGGCGCAGGGGTGGACTAGTATGCTTGGCGCACAACACAAAGTTAACAGAGGTTCTAGACAGCAGGAAATTAAGTCCAATAAGTCAACAAACTTTCAGTGATTTAAAAGAGGAATTTATCGAGAATGATAAGAAAATAAAATGCTTAGAAAGTAGACTAAAAATAATGGCTAGTGAATTAGATAAGTATCAACAAATAATTGCTATACCTGGTATAGGTTTAATTACATCTACTGCTTTGATAGCATCTATTGGTAATGGAAGTTATTTTGAGAATGGTAGACAACTATCTGCAAGGCTTGGGTTAGTGCCAAGACAAGCTTCTAGCGGTGGCAAAGAGAAACTACTTGGAATCAGTAAAAGAGGCGATATATATTTGCGAACTTTATTAATTCAAGGAGCAAGAGCAGTACTTAATACAAAACTAAGATTTACTACGAATCAGAGGAGTCAATCATTTATTTTGTGTAAGTTGTATTTTTTAATTCCAGTAAATCATGCCTAAAATCCCCGCATAAAATTTCAAATTGATTCAATGCCAAAGACCAATTTTTAATCGGCATGGTCCATTTTTTGGCAGCATTTTTTAGAGCCAAAAATACGATTTTTAAAATAGACTTATCATCTGGAAAAACCCCTTTATTGTTGATGATTTTTCTGATTTGACGATTTATCGATTCTATCGCATTGGTAGTATAAATTACCCGCCTAATCTCATCAGGAAAAGCAAAAAGAGGAATAATCCCGCTCCAATTCCTTTGCCAAATATCAGAGATCACAGGATATTTATTATCCCATTTAGCAGTAAACGATTTTAGCTCCAGATATCCTATTTCTTCGCTGTTTGCAGTGTAAATCCTTTTAAGATCCGCTGTGACCGCTTTTAAATCCTTATAAGAAACATATTTTACAGAATTCCTCGCCATATGTACTATACAGAGTTGTACAATCGTATTAGGATAAATGCTATTTATGGCTTCAGGAAAGCCTTTTAATCCATCAACGCATGCTACATATATCTGTTTTATCCCTCTGTTCTTTAGCTCAGTTACAACCTGCATCCAAAACTTGGAACCTTCATTTTTACCGACCCAGATCCCCAGTAATTCCTTTTTCCCTTCCATGTTAACACCTATTGCAAGATATACTGCTTTGTTAATTACTGTATGATTATCCCTTGCTTTAACGTGTATGCAATCCAAATATAATATTGGATATACATCGTCTGGGGACCTGTTTTGCCATGTAGTAACTTCTTCTATTACTCCGTCAGTGACAGTTGATATAAGGTCCTTGGAAATATTGGTCTGGTATATCTCCTCTAAATGGCCCTGTATCTCACTGACAGTCATCCCTCTTGCATATAGTGAAATCACTTTATCATCAAAACCACTAAATCTCCTAACTCCTTCAGGAATCAATTGAGGTTCAAATTCTCCTTCCCTGTCCCCTTGAAACATCTACGGTAATCTGATGACCGTCGTCATCTATAATCGTTTTTTCATAACTGCCGTTGCGACGATTATTATCGCTCTTGATTATCTTACTATGTTTAGAATAACCTAGATCGTGTTCTAATTCACTTTCAAGAATTCTCTCTACTATTTGCTTTTTAAGTTTATTAAATAATCCACCCGCGACCAAATAATTCAGATGGATCTGCTTTTGATAGTAATTCTTCGACTAATTTAGTATTTATATCTACTTCTTTTTCTGCTAATTTTTTAGCCATTTTTTCCTCTGTATTTAAGTTGCTTTTTTATAGTATCTTCTACTATATCCTTTTGCAACTTACACAAACTATATGACAGACTCTTATCTGAGATTGATCGAATTTTATAGCGGCTTGCTCATGAGGTAGCTTAACTCACCTCTAATCCATTAAGGCCTCAAAATCTTTGGAATGTTTACCCTATGAATCTACCTTATATCCATATTTTAGGTTCACCAGCTTTACATGACAATTAACGCTACATTTCTTATTAGGCAAAGGTTTCTTGGAAATAGAACCTTCTTTATCGGCAAGACCAAAAGTTTTTAGCATTTTTTGTGTTTCAGAATGGAGATATTGTACTTTTACTTGAGCTGTTCCTTTATGTTCAAAACCAAGTAATTTGGCAGCCTTTTCGGACACATCGATTTCTCTATCACGGGCAAAAGGCCCTCTATCGTTGACAAGTACTATAACAGATTTGCCATTCTCCAGATTTTTTACTTTAACCAGAGAAGGCATATGAAGGGTTTTATGCGCCGCCGTTAATAATTCCTTATTATAAATATCCCCATTAGCGGTTTTTTTGCCATGAGAACCGTCCTTATGACCGTACCATGAAGCTTTACCAACTTTAGCATACTTATTATACTTTTGAGGCTTATAGGACTTACCTTTAATACTATATTTATCCCCGACTTTAAAATGTCCTTTATATTTTGTATTGTGTCTATCCTCCTTAGACAAACTCTGCAAGGATCCCGGATTGCTCTGACAAGATGATAATATTACGGCAAGAAGAAACAACATTGCTAGCGGGCTAGCGTTATAAATATACGTAAGTAACCTTTTACTAAACATACTCCAAAACATTACCAGCTATCTACCGATTCCTGCTCATTTTTAAAATCAGAAGACTCTCCTTCATCAATCAGTAATACCTCTTCTTCCTCATGCTTTCCTCCTGAAGATTTGGTTTTAGGTGTATAATCCCCTAACCTAACATGGCTTACAACTTTTTGAACCCCATTAATATTAGAAGCAATCGTTGCTACCTTCTGCAGTTCTTCTTCTGATCTTGCTATACCAAACAAATAAACAATGTCGTTTAATGTAATAACGGTATAATTAACAAATTTTATACTTCTATCTAGAAAAGTTTTTGACTTAATCTGACTTGTAATCATACTATCCTTGGTATACTGAACAATATCAAATTTACCGCTATTTTTATCTACCTTAAGCTCATTTACTACTTCCGTTACCCCTTCTTGATCCCATGCAATCTGAACAGCGTTAATCGTGTCTTCTTCTTTATCAACCAATCCGGTATATAATACTCTACCTTGAACTACTTCTACTTTAATTTTAGTATATAATTCTCTGAAATTATTTTTTATAAATGAAGCTTTTATTGCAGATGCTATGCGAAAATCCTTCAAGGCCTCTTCCTTAGGTCTATCCTTAGCAAGTTCTGTTACCGAAGCTGTTGCACCAGTAAAAATAACAGGTAAACAACCACTTAGCAAAAAAGATAGCAGGACAACACTAATAAAAGGAACTTTTTGCATAAAAATAATTATTAAATCAATTACTATACAAGCAATTATACAAAAGAAATATTTTCAATCAATATATTTAGTTTAAGCTTCCAAGCCCCTAAAGTTAATTTTAAGCCTTGAAACGGAAAAATATCATACGCTATAATACATTAAGAAGCACTAACTTCTTTGGTCCAGGTCAGATCCTTACCCTCTATTATCTCCATCGAAGAACCAGGAAAATTACCGTCATGACCTAAATACCTTCCTTTAAGAATATTTGCTAAAAATACCTCTGCGTGAGCATAAAACGACATCCTGTTTTCAGGTCTGGCAAGTCCATGTCCTTCATCTTTATAGAGTAAATACACTACTGGTATTCCGTGCTTTTTCATGGCTGATACTATCTGATCAGACTCAAACTTTTTAACACGGGGATCATGAGCTCCTTGTACAATTAACAAAGGTTTTTTTATATTTTTTACATAATTAAGAGGTGAACGCTCAAATAGAAATTTTTTTCCCTCTTGATTATCAGGAGAAGCCCCTATAATTTTCTTTAAATGGGCAAAAACTGGTACCCAATAAGGAGGAATCGATTTCATTAAAGTCTCTAGGTTCGATGGGCCAACAATATCTATTCCTGCAGCATATAAATCAGGTGTCATAGTCATACCAACAAGGGTAGCATAACCGCCATAGCTTCCTCCCATAATTACTATTTTACTCCTATCAGCAATATTATTATTTATTGCCCATTTTACCGCATCTTCTAGATCATCTTGCATTTTTCTGGCCCATTGCCCATCACCGGCATTAATAAAGCTTTTGCCAAAACCGGTAGAACCACGATAATTAACGCTAAGTACTGCATACCCCCTGTTAGCAAGCCATTGGTGAGTAGCATTGTACCCATTGTTGTCTCTGCTATTTGGTCCACCATGAACATATAGGACAAGCGGTATTGGGTTGTCTAACCGCGCGCCCTTATCTAACCACCTAGGTAATGTTAAATAACTAACCAATTCTAAACCATCCCGAGAAGTAATTTGCACGGGATACATTTTAGCAAAAGAATATTCTTCTTGTGTAGAATTAGAAACAAATAAAAATTTAGCTTCTCTAGTAGCCCGATCATATAAATAATATTTATATGGACCATCATCTTGCATATAAACAACTATCCATTTATTATCATTTTCTACGCGGCAGGTAATTTCAATCGTCCCCTCATTAAGCTTCGCTAAATTTTTTATATCCTCCTTTATTTGCGGATCAAGAATTATCCATTCTTTTTGCAGATAATCAATAGATACAGCTTGAATCTTTTTAGAAATAGGCTCTACTAAACAAGAGTCTATTTCAGCTCTGGTATTTTCATAAAGGAGAGTTCTTTTTTGAGTTGATAAATCTATTTCAAAAAGAGCTGATTTATCTTTTTGGCTACTATCAACAGCATAGAGAGTTCTACCGTCAGTAGTTATATGCAAAAGTGAACTAGTTAACATATCTTCTGTTTTTATTTTTTGGAATAATTGCGGACTGGAAAGGTCCCCATTCTTAAAACTATAAATCTCCCCTTCTCCAGTTGGTAACATCTTATAAGCAAAGAGAATCTTAAAATTATCATCAATTATAAAGCTTAGATACTTTTCTTTATTTTCAAAAAAAATCTCTACTTTGCCTGATTTAACATTAATTCTATAAATATCGAAATATTCTGGAACCCTTTTGTTCATCTGAACTAAAATCTCATCTGGAAAGCTTTTACTTTTTTTGATTACAGAAGCTCTAACCCCTTCTTTTGGAGTAAGAATGATACTTTCTTTAGTATTTATATCAATTGAATAAAGCCTAAAATTTTCATCTCCTTTATTATCTATAGAATAAATAACATTATTGTTATTTTCAGCCCAAAAATAACTTCTAATACCTCTTTCCTTATCAGCCGTAATTGACTTTCCTGTTAATGGATTACTAGCTGGCGCAACGAAAACGTTTAGTACCCCCGCTAAGGGAGCAAGGTAACTAATATATTTTCCGTCTTCACTCATCCGTACTGCAATTTTATCTGGATTACCAAACAATACTTCCCGCGGTATTAAACGATCTTCTTTCATAATTTCTCCCATATCATTACCTTTAGCAACAGCTAGTTCATAATTAATATTTATAATAATTAATATAAATATTAGAGTTAACCTTAACATGAGTTTATGCTCCTTATATTGTACTTAATTAATTAGCAATAGTATTTCTTGGCGAATATCTTCTATTTCTTTATTCTTATAGGATAATATTGTAAATAATATTTTTTTCATTTCTTGAACTCATAAATTTTAACTTTTGGAGTAAAGCCAATAAGCAAGAAACTGTGATTATATCCAAACCTTTACTAAAAGCTACTATAACCGCCAAGGTTTTAACTATTGGCAGCTTTGCAAGAAGCTGATCAGAATTTCTGGACTTCCAAAATAGTGGCCGTGCTAAAATTTCTGTTACCTACAGCATATTCTTTAATATTCCTAATACCACGGCTAGAAGCAAGCCCTAGGATTATAGTAGCTAGTAAAAACCCAATAAAATCCCTGAATCTATATCAAATTTCATGCTCGACGTATATCTTAAATTACATAACCAATAGTTGATTAATATATAAGCTTCTTAAGCAAAAATAAACATGTATTTTTGCTCTAACATTTATTTTATCTTCTTTATTATACTTCGTTAATTAGCGATAATATTTCTTGGTGAATATCTTCTATTTCTTTATTCTTACAATTGATTATTCTGATCCGATCCCTATACATACTTGTAATAATTTTAAACCTTTCATAAACTTCGTGGTGAAAACTCATATTTTTTTCTTCAAACTTATTTACATCACCCGTTTGTAGGCTTCTTTTTATACCGACTTGCAGCTCTAAATCCATAAAAAATGTAATATCAGGCATAACCACTCTGTGATCATCACTTGCTCTCATTAACTTATTATGAAGGTCAAAGATATCTTCTATTGTAAGATGGCCTCCTGCTTGATAACAAGCAGTAGAATCAACAAATCTATCACAAATAACACTATACCCCTCCCGCAACGCTGGTATGATCAAGTTGTTAATATGCTCATATCTGGCAGCCATAACCAACATTAACTCAGAAATGTCATACAAATGCTGATGGATCAGAAGATTGCGAATTTGTTCAGCCTCTTTTGTACCCCCTACCTCACGTGTATGGATAACCTTAATACTTTTTAAAACTAAATATTCATAAAGTTTCTTACTCTGGGTAGACTTACCACTTCCCTCTCCCCCTTCAAAACTGATAAATTTAGGAGTGTCCCAATTTTTCATCGCTACTATTCATCTCGTTTAACCTTGAAACAGCCCTTTGAAATTCAGCTAATCTCTTACCGGAGGTATATATTAAAGACAGCTCATCTTCAAGTAAAGCAAATAATACTACCTTATAAAATAAGCATTATCAATAAAATTAATAACTCTGGTAATAATATTTGTTTCGTCTTCAGATATCCGCCTTACACCTTCAAGTACTATTATTCCATATCTCTGACAAAGTTTTACATAATCTGCATAGCCAAAATCCTGCATAAAGAGTTCATTAAAATTAGTAAATAAAATGTTTTGATGAGTATTAGCAAAAATAACTTCTCGGCCAAACACTTTAAATTTACCTGGGTGAAGTTCTTCTTTAGAACACAAACTATTTTTAATTTTATAAAAGGCAGTATTATTTTCGTCATTATCAGGAAAAAGTATTTTATTTCTAGTAGTTACTACTTTCTTTAAACGATAGTCTTTTTTGCTATCTAGATTCAAAACCATAAAATTTTTCTTTATGTTTTCTATAAAAGGCAAAAACAATTCGCGTTGCAGACCATCTTTATATAAGTCATCCGGAGCTGCATTAGTAGTTAGAAAAATAAAAACTCCGTTTTGAGATAAAAACGCAAATAACCCCATTATAAACATTGCATCCGTAATATCTTTTATCTCAAATTCATCAATACACAAAACTATGGCCCCATTTGCAATTCCATGAGCAAGGTTTTGAACTATTCTATCATCTCCGCTACTTGTCTACAATCTATGCGCTTTTTGGTGTAGCTCTTGCATAAAATTCTGAAAATGAATAAACTTTTTTTTAACTGAAATCAGGGCAAAAAACATTTGCATAAGTATTGTTTTTCCACGCCCCACATCTCCATAAAGATAAATTCCTTTAGGATTTTTTGAACTTTTGAATTTTGCTATAATATTTTCTACGAAAGATTTTTTATTTATGGATTCCGCTGTTTTTTGAAGTTCTTCATATAAAAGCTGTTGTCTTCTATCTAAAACGATATTTGAAAAACTAGAGCTAAAATCCATTTTAGCTTTTAGATTCGTAATTAATAAGCTTTGGCTCTCTTACTTCAGCAACTTTATCATACAGGCCTAAATATGCAGCTATCGCTAGAAATAAAGCATTGTTTTGTGATGGGTTAACCAGACCTGCTAAAGTTCCATAAACTGCATTTACGGAACTTCTTGAACACTTTATATACATCTGGGCAATTTCAAAACACGGATTGCTAACAAAGGCTGATCTAAGTATTTTAAGCAGCGAAGCAGAATTATTAATATTTACGTTTAATTCAGCATATAAATTTAATGCGTCTAAATAGTCCGGTTTCAGTTCTAAAGATGATTCTAAAAATTTCACTGCTTCATTATCATTACCTGCAGAAACAGCTTCTTTAGCCGCTAAGTAATAATAACTCGATATTTCTTTTGAGTAATGTTCTAGTAATCTTACATCAGCCCGTTGTAATTTAGAAATAACAAATATCATTTTGTTCCAGGCCGCAGTTTTTGCATAAATCCTAATTAGAATAATCATAAGAGAAGAATCGGTATCATTTTTGCTGAATGCCTTATTTGCATATTCTTCTGATTCTGTGTATCGGCTATTATCAAAAAAGATTTGCGCAAGCCTTTTGGCAGCATATCTACTATAATGCTTTTTGCCCACTAAATTACGAAACTTTTGAATTTGCATATCAAAACTATTTGCCGATTCCGCTAGAACAAGATTCGTAAACTCTATAGAATTTTCGTCTAAATCTGGTAAAAGCTTGCTTACTAGCTCTAATGATCTCTGCTTATTACCAATGATAAGTTCGGAAATTACTGTTAATAAACGCTCATTTATTTTTTTTAATTTCCTTTTATGCCAGCTACGACTTATGATAAATGGTAAATCAAATATCGAAAAAATAGTTTTTAGGACTATCATTAATAACAATTGGGCAATTACGAAGATAGCAATAAAAGTAAAAGCAGTTGTTTGAATTTGATAATCCAAAACCGATATGTTAACTGCTGAATCAAATTCATTGAGGGTATTAAAACCCAAATAAAGAAAAAAGAAAATCGTACATAAAATCAGAAATCTAATCATGTTTTTACTCAAATAATTTTATATCCCAAAGCACAACTTCTTGGTTGTTGAAATAACATATATAGAAAATATACCTATTATAAATAACAATTTTTAATTGTTATTCTAAAAATTCCTGCTGCAAATCAACAGAGAAAGCATATTCCATAAACGAACCAATTTTATTCTCAATTTTTGCTTTTAATTGTTTCCTTTCCTTATAAAAATCAGTTTCTTTTCTAATTTTTAAAAATTTGCTAAAAATATCTGTATTAAATAATAAAACCTGCTCATAAGAGGGAACATCCTGAGTTAACAAACTATCATAACGCTTACACAATATCATTATTTCTTCAAATTCTTTTGGAAGATCAACCCGCATTATAATATCCAAATTCTCAGAGTACGATTGATCTTTATAAAACTTTTGCAAGAATTCATTAACATTAGCAAGATAAATTCTGTAATCATTCAGGTCATTAATCAAATTAGCACTAGTAATTTCTTGATTATTGCCAGTAGCAGTATCTTCTGCATGCTGATCATATGGATTTAAATCGTCAGTATCATTTAACACATCTAGATCTTCTTCATCCGGATCGGGAGCAAAGCGAGGTAATACTTCGCTATTTTTAGGAGAGTCATTATCACTATTTTGAGCAGTTTCTTCCTGCTGTACTTCTTGTTTTTGGTTTTTATTGAAAGCAAACGGGCTTAAACGATTAATAGTACCAAGCCATAAATCTTTATAAGCAATAACAAAATACAGAAATAACCCAAAAGCTATCAGAAAAGTTACCCCCACCATTTTAAAACTCACTTTCTGCCAACCAACCTTAGGTTTGATATTCACCCCTTGCTGATCTTCATTTTTTTGTTTTAGCTTTCTGTCAGTTTCTATTAAGGTCATAATTTTCTAATTTTCCCAGGATCTGATCTGCATAATCGCAAGTCACAATGTTGGTAAAATAATCCGTTAGCAGTTTCTCCACCTTAGAACTTATAGCAATAATTACTGAATTTTCTATATATTTCAATAAATCATTTGCTAATATCAATTTTATCAGGGTTTTTGCACAATTTTCTGAATATAACGGTATATAATCCAGGCCACTTTTTAGTATCTGAACTTCACTATCCGATAAATGGTCTTTATATTTAACCTTATAAACATTTATCATTTTAATACCAAATGGCATTCTCGTACTAATCATATTACTTGAAAGGTAGATAGCATGTTTATAAATATTACGAGGTATTTTATCTATAAGTTCGCTTGCAGAGTGAGCTACATATTGAACATTATAACCTTTTTGCGTTGCTATTTCTGCGCTAGTAACTCCCACTACCCAGACATTTTTTATCCCTTCGTCAACGGGGAGAAGATTCGCACCTCTTTTACTTGTAACTATTATGTCGGTAAAATCTTCTAGAACTGTTATGTTAAAAGGTAGATTGACGTGTTCAATTAAACTTAAATCTAAACAATTATAACCTTTCGGAACAAGAATATTTCTTAAGTAATTATTATCTTCTTCAGACCTTGTAAGTAATATTTTTTTTAGCCATAACATTCTTGATAATACACTTTTACTAATACTCAATGCTATCACGTAAGCTTCTCTTGTCAACACCACAAGCACACAGCCAAGTAGTTACTTCTTTGTACTGTAAGGATTATCAGTTTTAGCAAAATACATTCTTATCGGCACGCCAGGCATGGAAAAATTTTCACGCAAGGAATTAAGTAAATATTTAATATAAGCTTCGGTAATACTAGCTGGATCATTAGAAAAAAATTTAAAAGTGGGAGGACATGTTTTAATTTGCGTAACATACTTAATCCTAACCCTTCTTCCCAATTTTTTCTGAAGAGGTAATTGATGCGCTTGTATAGCAAAAGCAAGCCACTCATTTAGTTTACTTGTTGTTATTTTTTTATTCCATAAATCATACATCTCTACAGCTCTATCTAGTACTTCATTTGTTTTATGCTGATTTATAGCAGAAATAAAAACTACTGGAACGCCCTTTACTTGGGGCAGAAATTTTTCCAGCTTATAGGTAAATTCTTCTTCGTAATTTCGTCTTAATTTTATCAAGTCCCATTTATTAACTGCTATTACTAGGCTTCTACCTTCTTCAATCACATAATTAGCAATGGATAAATCTTGCTGTTCTAAAGCAATGGTAGCATCAAGCATTAAAATAACAGTATTGGCAAATTTGATACTACCTATCGTATCACCGGTAGATAATTTTTCTAAACTCTTGGTAACGTTTGCTTTTTTCCTAAGGCCGGCTGTATCTATAAGTTTTAAATTATGATTTTTATACCTCCACTCTATTTCTATGGATTCTCTAGTAATACCCACCTCCGGGCCAGTAATTAACCTTTCTTCTCCCAAAATGGCATTAATAAATGTCGATTTTCCGGCATTTGGCCTACCTACTACAACTATCTGAACTGAATCAGAAGTTTGCGGATCAGAAATTTTTACAATATCTTCTGCATCTATTTTAGCTGCAATTGCCTCATATAAATCAGCAAGGCCATGACCATGTTCTGCAGACATCGGTACTGGTGCGCCAAACCCCAGACTATAAAATTCTTTATCATGAGTAAATTTTTTTTCTGATTTATTAGCTATAACTATATAATTTTTATTATATTTTCTAATAAAATTAGCGAAGAACTTGTCCGCCGGCGTTACCCCAGATATGTTATCAACAATCAAGCAAACCAAATCCGCCTCAATTATAGCTTGCATAGTTTGCTGCATCATTCGATGCTCTAGCTTGCCTTCTTGTGATTCTTCAAGCCCAGGGGTATCAACTATCCTAAATACCATTGGCCCGATCTTGGCATCTGCATATTTTCTATCCCGCGTTACGCCTGGAAGATCATGAACTATTGCTTTTTTCCTAATACTGAGCCTATTGAACAAGGTAGACTTCCCAACATTTGGCCTTCCAACCAAAGCTACTAATTTTTTATCCATAATCTTTTAAATTCTCAAGAACTGTTCATTATCGTTTTAAAAACGATTTTATATCACTTAATTATTGTTCCGTGCTTTATGATTATGCACTCTATTTTTTGGATTAAAATTTTTATGAAAAACTTTACTTTTAGGTTCTTTACTGGATTGTAAGAAAGATATAACACCAATCATGCCAAAAGCAGATAAAGAAAAAACAGAAGCAGTCACATAATACCCTCCAAACGATAAAATGATAGCTGTTAGAGCAATAATCCCTAACAAAGCAACCCCGCATATCTTCCCAAATTTTACTGCTCTATCGTATTTTTCAACGTTAAGTAGTTCAAAAGAATGGCGGTAATTCTGCTCTTTCTGCGCCATCTCAATTATTTTTTTTATAGTTCCAGGGTTAATTTCTTCGTATGCAGCCATAACATCTAGTGGAGGCATAACATGTTTATACTGGCTACTACTTACTGCTAGTTCAGCAGACTTGTTAAATAATGCCTTACTATAGCCTTTATTCAGACCGTTAGCATCAAAAAATTTTTTAGTTTCCTTCATAGTTGTTTCTCAAGCTTTGGTAAGCACTATTAATATAATTTTCAACTTTGAAAACATAAGCAACGATATCGCAAGGTTTCTGTAATACCGATCTAGAAGATCCAAATCTAAAAACACTAAAAAACCCTAAAAAAAAGTACTTTATCGTCTGTTTATCCCACATTATTTTTTAAAAAACTATGGTTAGTTATTGTTGGTTCTCCCCTGAAATTTACTGCATTATTGAACTTATTGCAACAAGTTCTAAAGTTTTTATCGCAAGCTGGCTCTAAGCTTACTTCTTTATGTTTTAATAAATCCTCATAAACTTCTTCCTCTAATGTAATCTGGTTATTGTAATGAGCAATTATCCTGAAGTTAATATTTTCTCCGGTGGTAGTAAGAAAGAAAGCGCGTCCCATATTATTACTCTGGCCTTTAAATATTGAACATTATATAGTAGCATAAGCTATTTCTTTCTTTTTAAAATAATTTTGAATTTTTATACCATTAAACTGAATTTGTGTTAAATAGGACCGTACATTAATTGTTAAATCTTTTACTGATTTTAGTACTCGAAAATTATTGGAGTTAGCTTTGACATCTTGGTTTACAAGTTCTTGTGGATTCATATCAGGACAATATGATGGTAAATAAAACAATTCTAGCTTGTCCTTATGTCTTTCTACATAAGCTTTTACCTTTTTACTGTGATGCACTCTATGATTATCTAATATCAAAAATATTTTCTGCTTAATTTGTCTGATCAGTCTACCTAAAAATTCAATACACTTTTTGCTGGTAAAATTATCTTCAAATACCATCCAGTTCATAAACCTTTGCGGACTAATAGCAGCTAGCATATTACATTTAAATCTTGAGCCACTTCTCTTGATTGCTAGGGTCTTGCCTTTAAGACCATATGTTTTACCTCGATTATCTGTTGATTGTATCCCCATTTCATCTCCCCAATAAATTCTAGCACTTTCTTTCATTGCACGAGACTTGATTTCTGGATATGTGACTGTTAACCATTCTTTTATCTTCTCTGGATTACGTTGATAGGCTGATTTAATTGGTTTTTGAGACGTAAAACCCAATCTATTCATAATTTTTCTTATAGAACGCCTGTTATACTGATAAAGGTAATTGGATTCTATATATTCTTGTACCACTTTACTATTCCATAACGTATAATCCATTCCCAATTCATCAGGTGTATGTGATAAAATTTTAGATTTTAATTCCTCTTCTTGATTTTTACTGATTTTAGATCCTGTTCCTACCTTTACTCCTCGCTTCTTATAGCGAAAGCTTTCTTCCTTAGAAATTTTGTACTCTTTAAGATATTTCCATATAGAACTCCTAGAAAACCCAAAGGTAATAGATGCTTGTTTCTTGCTTATTCCATGTATAACTATTGCTTCCACTGCTTTCTTTCTTAATATCTTGAGATCGCTTGGTGATAATTTTTTATTAGACATTTTGTTATTACTCTTGATACAATATCATTATATCATTTCTCTAATGCTAGTTCAATATTTAAAGGCCGGAGTAATATTAAATTTATTTTCAAGCTCCTTATACTTACTTATTGATTGTAATTCATTATTTAAAACAGTTTGTACATTATCAGCTATTGCTTCTATTTGTTTATGTTGAAGTTCCATATTTTCCTCTATTCCAAATTAATTAGCGTTTCTAATAATTTCTCAATTCTCTCTAGGGATTGATTAATGGGATGATCAGATGTTTTTTAACATTTATTATTCCGGCATTTCTATTTGCTGGAAAGGTTACGATGCTTATCTCCATAAGATCTACTTTCTTGAGTAACCTAACTCCTTGATTATCATATTCAAAATCCTTAGCACAAAAACCGATACTCAAACCATCTATTGCTTTTTGTCTTACAAGTTCTGTAGTTTCCTTACCCAGTAGAATTCTGTTATTTATTTCTGCTTCAATTTTTAGGCCATAATCGTCCTCATATAACGATTTTATTATGCCAATTGGTTTTAGGGTATCATGTTGCCAGAGTAATTTAATATTTTCCGGCTTCGTATCTTTAAACGCTCCTTTTTGAACTATATCGTTCTGACTATCAATAATATTAAATACACTTGCATAACCAGAAATTATTGTATTTTCTGCTCCTACAGATTTCATCGAAAAATTTTTAGAGATATTTCCTCTTTCCAATTAAAACCTCCCAAAGTTCTTTGTTTAACCTATAGTTATATTTATATCTTTTAAGTCGGTGGCCACTAAGTACAAAATTAAAAAATAATATAAAAATTATAGAGCTCTTGTTCTTAGAAAAAAAATAATGTAGTTTTACGGATATTGGCAATTATGGGTTTGGAAATAAATATGATATATATCGGGTTTATACTTATAGTTATAGGCTTGGGATTTATTGCTTCCGGTATTGTAGGTTTAATAAGATTCCGCAATTTTTATACTAAGATTCATGCAAGCGGTGTAATTGAGGGCTGCGGCATACCATTTTGCCTGGTAGGACTTAGCTTTCTTCAGTCAGATTTTAGCTCTGCTTTTAAATTAATAATAATAACTATAGTAATTTTACTATTAAGTCCTGTATCTACGCACGCCCTAGCTAGGGCTTCTGTTCTCTATAAAATAGATAAAGATGGGAGAATAAAGTGATTGCATTCTTTTCTATTCCTTCAATAGTAGATCCGGAATTAAACTTTACCCTTCTTACCATCAGTTCTATCCTGTTGATAATAATTTGTTTTAGGTTAATAGTATCTAAAAATTTAATTGAATCTATCCTATTAATGTCAGCTTTTAGCTTAGTAATTGCAATATGTTATTTATTTATGGATGCACTGGACGTAGCGATGACAGAAACAGCTCTTGGTGCTTGCCTATCTACTTGTGTTTTGCTTAATCTTGTAAAAATAATTGGTAATGAGAATTATAAGTCAGTAAGTAAAACTAGAACCCTTCTTGCGGTAATCTTGTGTGTAATTCTTATTCTACTATTAACTATTGCAAATCTTGACTTACCTTTATACGGACGCCCAAACACAGAAGTACAATCACATTTGACAAAATACTATCTAGAAAATACCAAAAATGATATTGGTATACCTTCTATTGTAGCAGCAATACTTGCCAGTTACAGAGGTTATGATACTTTAGGCGAAACGAGTGTGATTCTAATTGCCGGCATTGCTGTAATTTTAATACTTGCACGCCGGAGGGAATAATGCTGAAATATTTTTCCGTTTTAAAAACAGTAGTCTCATTTACAATCCCTTATCTGATTCTATACGCTATTTACATCCAGTTAAACGGCGAAGTTTCAGCGGGAGGAGGATTCCAAGCAGGAGTAATTTTTGCTTCAGGAATAATTGCTTTTGACCTCATCAACGGTACTAAAATAACTTACGAATTTTTTTCAGAAAAAGCTCTGATTATTTGCGGGATATTTGGGGTTCTAATTTATGCATCTACAGGGCTTGTGTCGTTTTTGTTTGATGATAATTACTTAAACTATAATTCAATTGCTAAAATCCCGTGGATAAACCATCCTCTTACCGGTCAACATCTCGGTATATTTTTTATTGAAATTGGAGTCGGTTTAACGGTTTCATCAATTATGTGTTTAATTTATTTAGTTTTAAAGGAGGATTAGTTCTCTACCATGCAAAATATTATTTATTTTTTTGCAGTACTAGTACTTGTTACCGGTCTTTTTATAATGTTAACTAGCGATAATTACTTACGTAAAATCCTCGGCCTTGGAATATTCCAAAGTTCAGTCCTGTTCTTCTACATAGCGCTTGGTAAAGTAAGTGGAGCTATTCTCCCAATTGATATTTGCCCCAATTTGGCTAATTGCCCGTACAATTTTTCCAGCCCCCTACCGCATGTACTGATGTTAACTGCCATTGTAGTTGGATTTTCCACCATGTCCGTAGGGCTTGCCTTAATATATAAAATATATAAAGAATACGGTACTATCTCGGAAAGTGCAATAACTCAGCAAGAGGATAATTAATGACTTTAATTAATCATATCCCAGCATTGCAAGTTTTAATCCCTTTTTTTTCAGCCCTATTTTGTGCTTTAACTTTCCATAAATTCACTTCCTGGGTTATTGCTACTATTGCTATTATAACAAATCTGATAATTGCTCTTTATGGAATACCAGAACCAGATAATTCCTTGTCCTATTCTTTTGGTAATTGGCAAGCGCCAATTGGTATAGAATATAGCTTAGATTATCTAAATCAGCCGATAATAATATACATAAATGGTGTTTTGCTATTTTTTTTACTTTTTGGCAAACAACTTATTAATAAAACAATTACTAAATATATTGATGATAAAAAACATCATATGTTCTACAGCTTGCTCTTATTTGCCCATGCCGGATATCTTGGAGTACTTAGTACTAATGATTTATTTAATTTTTATGTATTTATTGAAATTTCATCTCTAGCAACTTACGTGTTGATCTCAAAAGGAAAAGAGCCAAAAGCTCTAATCGGAGCATTTGATTACCTTATCTTAGGTACAATTGGCGCCACGCTAATTCTAATATCTATTGGCTTCTTTTTTGCTATTACCGGTAGCCTCAATATTACTGATATCTCTAATATTCTACAAGTTAATTACGGATCAAATGTGGCAGGATCAACAAAGTTACATCTACTAATAATAGCTATAGTGTTTTTCTTAACTGGGGCTATCTTGAAGATGGCATTTTTTCCATTACATTTTTGGATGATGAGAGCTTACTCGGCCACTGCACCATTTGTTCTTACTTATGTCGCTGCTATTTCTAGTTTACTTGGGATATATATGATAATGCGCTTCCTGTATTTTACTGTCGAAGTCAATTTAGTCTATATACCATTTTCATTACTACTGCGAACTATGGCAATTACGACCCTGATTATTTGCTCCTATTTAGCTTGGAAATCAAATAATATAAAAAAAATTATTATTTATTCTACAGCCCTGCAAATTGGTTATGCATTTCTTCTTTTATCAATTTGGCCGGCAAAAGCCTTGCTATTTCAGTTGCTAATTATTGATAGTATTAACAAAATTGGTTTATTTACCCTCATAGCCCATATTGAAAACAAAACAAACAATCTAGATATATATTCAATAAAGCAAATTAAAGATTCACCTTGGTTCAAAATTTTAGCAGCTTTTATTATTCTTTTTAGTGCTTCTTTACCGCTAACTAGTATGTTTATAATAAAAATTAAAATATTTGAACTTTTAATCCGACAAGATTTGGGATTAGAATTTATTATTGTAATAATTGCTTCAGTTTTTGGAGTACTATACCATCTTAAACTTGCAAAAGCTATTTTCTTTGCCAAAGAAGAAAATGGAGTGATCCAAATAAGTACAAATTTATCAGGGTTATTTGCTATTGTAACCATACATATTTTGACATTATTATATATGTATGAAATAGCAGAAATGATTGGTTACCATACTTCCATGACTATAGGTTAGGTTAAATACAAAAACAGATTAAATAATGACCAGCCCCACACCTTTAAATTTTTTAGTTATTTCCACTATGCTTCTTGGTATGATTAACTTGGTTGCACCTTTTTTTACCAAAGAGGATAGCAAAATTAGAAGCTTTTTTCTGCTTAGCATTAGCGTATTTTTTCTATTTAACGTGATAATAATTGACGACTTATTCATAAAAGGCACTGTAATAAAATTCACTTTATTAAATATCGGCAAATACTCTATAGCATTTAGCATTGAACCACTTGGCCTCATTTTCCTAACTATGCTTGCGGTACTCTGGCTTCCTGCCCTTCTATATACAATAAAATTTTTAACCATTAATCAGATTACAAATTCCAGTAAATATTTATTTTTTGTTAATTGTTGTATCTTACTTGGTTGCGTAGTTGCTTTATCTGCGAATTTGATTACCATGTTTATAGCTTACGAATTGCTAACATTATGTACAATTCCGTTAATAGTCCATCACTTCGATAAAAAAACACTTGCTGGTCTAAATAAATATCTAAAAATCCTATTACTCAGCAGTATTACATTATTTCTACCAGCAGTAATAGTTATCTACTCAAAAATAGGTACCGGTACATTTGTTGGCGGTGGTTTTATAAAGTATTATTTTTCAGATTCAGCTGCTATTTTTTTATTACTCTTTTTTATATTTGGCATAAGTAAAGCCGCACTTTATCCATTACATGATTGGTTACCGGCCGCTATGGTTGCCTCCTACCCTGTCAGCGCCCTACTCCATGCGGTAGTTGTGGTTAAAACCGGTTTGTTTTGTATTTATAAAATTCTTTTTTATGTGTTTGGGCTCGAGTACCTACAATATCTATTTGGCGGTTATAACTGGTTGGTAATTCTTCCAACTATAACAATATTATATAGTTCACTTCAGGCATTGAAATACAACGAAATTAAAATGATATTAGCATACTCTACTATTAACCAGTTAAGTATTGCTCTAATAAGTGCTTTTCTATTTACTACTAAGGGGTTAGCGGCAGCAGTTATCCATATGGTTTCCCATTCATTTAGCAAAATCTGTTTGTTTTACTCCGCGGGTAATTTTTACAGCTTAGATAAAACTTATTACCTAACTGACCTTACGGGAATAAACAAAAACATGCCCAAAACTAGCGCAATTTTCCTTTTAGCTGTTCTCTCTTTAATAGGTATCCCACCATTTGCAGGATTTATCAGCAAATTCTATATTATGGTAGCAGCAGCTAATCAACAAAACTTATTAGTAATGATAGTTATTGCAGTTAGCAGCTTATTTTCAGCGTTTTATATGCTTAAGGTATTACGTTTTATATATGAACCAATAAAGACAAAAAATGATAATAATAAAGAAAAAAAACTGCCTCTTTTCATGTTTATTAGCCTAGTTTCATGTATAATTTTTGTTATTTGTTTCTTTTTTATTCAACAAATAATCAATATTTTTCTAACTTTTATGTAAAATAGGAATCTACGAAAATGTTTTTTCACCCAGCAACCATAACGATATTTTTTGTATTGCTGTTATTAGTAATTAATAGGCATAGTAGATTATTTAAATTTGTTGCACTTGTTAGTCCTATTATTAGCTCTATAGGGCTATTCTTGGGTCAAGGTAGATATTCTTTTGAGTTATATAATTTAAAATTAATTTGGGAATTCGACGATTTTAATAAATTAATTGGGGCGACTTTTTTGCTAGTATTATTAACTGCTAATTCTTACGCTCTTGGTCAAAAAAAATATAATGAATTAATAATAGGGTGTACTTATGGCGCTGCTGTATTTATTAGCCTTCTGGCTCAAGATTTTATTTCAATGTTTGCCGGTCTTGAAATAATGATGGTTATGTCATCGATTATTATATTCATAGGAAGTAGTAAAGAAGAGAAAAGTTTTACATCGATTAACTGTGGAAAAAAATATTTTCTAACTCACTTAGTAACGAGTAATATGATTCTAATTGGTATTGCTTATATTATGTTTAAAAGCAATTCCTCAGAAATTATTTTGGTTACTAATTTAATGGAGGACCCAGAATATTCGCATGCCATACTTTATGTAATGTTTACAGCTATGGTAATTAATATTGCAGCCTTTCCCTTTTCTGGGTGGATGGTTAATTATTATAAAGCAGCTTCAGCTTCCGGATTTTTATATTTAATCAATTTTACTACCAAGCTGGGAGTAGTTTTGTTAATCAAAGTATTTTACGGATTTGAACCGTTGAAATATATCGGGTTAATTATGATCCTGTATTCAGGGTTTAAAGCAATTTTCGAAGAAAATATATTTGCGCTCCTATGTTATTTATCAATAGTGGCCATGGGAATGATGACAATTGGCATTAGCTCTGGTAATAAATCAGCTCTTATTGGGGTAACGTGTTATTTATTTATTCATATTATCTACAAATGCCTGCTTAGCGCCCTTTGTGCTACCCTTCGGGATAGGAAAGGAATTACTCTTTGCTTAGAACTGGGGAAATTTAAACATACTATCCTATTAATATCGGCAAGCATTGGGATCTCATTAATGATTAATATTCCTTTTAGTTTAAGTTTTTATAATAAAGCAGAATTATCTCACCTCTTTTCTGGTAATTTCTTTTATATAGCAATATTACTTTCCGGTGCGTTTACTATAATTTCTTTTCCGTGGAAAGAAATTATAAAACATAAAAAGGGCATTACCTTAGAGATGAATATTTACAATAAATTTAGCCTTATTTTGATAAGCCTAGCTTGCTTTATTGCAGGATTTTTATGGGTATTTACGCCAATTAGTAATATTTTTTATCCGTTATACAAGCTAAGTAACTATTACTATGAAATCTTCAAACAATTAGTTATTTATGTCATCTCTATAATCATCGTTATAAGCTTAAATATAAGTCGAAAGGAAAGCATAAGTCTAAATCTACTTGAAGTAATTGGTTATAGTTTCGCCCATTTATATAATTACTGGAAAAAAGATAATCCACCTGAATCGCCAAAAGAAAATTGGCGTTTAGATGTTTTAGAAGAGCAATTAATAAAGAAATTATCTATTTTACATAACCAGCAAACTGCCATTTTTATGGTAATAACTTTATTAATTGTTATGCTAGCTACCTTGCTTATTAGTTTATATTAGCTATAAGATGAAAGATTTTAATACCAACCAAAATTACTACCTAACTCTGTGGTTAAGAGTAATGTGCGGTACAATTATTTGTATGATTTTTATTGGTGGTCTAACTCGTTTAACGGATTCCGGTTTGTCTATTACAGAATGGAAACCCGTAACCGGAATTCTCCCTCCTTTAACTGAAGCGTCATGGATAAGCGAATTCGATAAATACAAGCAGACTCCCGAATATATCAAGGTAAATAATAATATGAATTTAGCAGAATTTAAATCCATTTTCTGGCTAGAATTTATTCACCGAATTGCCGGACGTATTACCGGTATATTATATATCTTCCCTTTGATATATTTTTTATTTAATAAGATCCTTAGCAGCAAAAAAATTTATATATATCTTACAGGGTTAATTCTGCTGATTAGCCAAGGAATTGCTGGGTGGTATATGGTAAAAAGCGGTCTTATCTCTGCTCCTTACGTAAGCCACTTTAGGTTAGCAATTCACTTGTTACTCGCACTTGCCTTATATACCCTATTATTCTGGCAATTAATGGCACAGTCCTTTTATAAAATATACATGGGGATAAAAGCCAATTTAGTTCCGCTTAATATCGGATTAAATATTTGCTTGATATTATTATTTATTCAAATAACTTTTGGTGCTTTTGTTGCAGCCCTTGATGCAGGCCTTGTTTATAACCAATTTCCACTCATGGGAGACGCAATCATACCAAATGAAATTACTTCTGGAAAAATTGGTTTTAATAGCTTTTATGACCCAGTATTTGTGCAGTTCATTCATAGAATGTTAGCTTATATTGTTACAATAGCTATTTTAATTACTTGTTTTATTGGGTTTAAAATACAAAACTTGCTCTTATCTAAAGCATTAATTTATTTGATTATAGCGCTTATATTACAAGTTATGGTTGGTATTTTAACTCTAATTTATTTAGTACCTATTACGCTTGCGTTACTTCATCAAATAGGTACTGTAATATTACTTTCTACCTTGTTATGGACTAAATATCTAGCTGTAAATTAAAATGATAGAATTGCGAGTTGAAAATATTGTAGAAACAAGGTTAGATAGATTTCTAAGGCAAAAATTTGCCTATTTAACTCACGGGGTTATCGAAAAGAATTTACGAAAAGGGCAAATCAAAGTAAATGGTAAAAAAGCAAAATCAGATAAGAGAGTTAGTAAAGGTGATGTAGTAAATATTGCTAATTATCTTATAAATGAAAATCTTACAATTCGTGAAAAAACTTTTTTTTCTTCTGCCGCCATTTCATTAGCTGAAAAAATTCTTAATGAATATCTTATTTTTTCGTGCGATCAATTTATAGCTATTAATAAACCTCATGGTATTGCAGCACAGGGCGGTAGCAAAATAGCTATCAGTATCGATCATGCTTTGCAATATTTGAACGAAACTGAAAAAAGTCAGTATAAATTAGTTCATAGGCTAGATAAAGATACGAGTGGGGTTTTTATTATAGCTAAAAATCTAAATAGTGCCATTTTACTTGGAGAGGCTTTTAGAGAAAAGCAAATACAGAAAACTTATCTAGCAGTATTAACAGGTAATATGTCTTTTATTCCTCAAGAAGGGACTATTGAAAGTTATATTGGGAAAGAAAAATCCGGAACTCACGAAATAGTAAAAGAAAGTAAAAATGGAAAATTTGCAAAAACTATATATCAAATATTAGCACTTAACAACGATAGTGCTATAATAAAATATAATCCTCTAACTGGCAGAATGCACCAATTAAGGTATCATAGCAAACAACTAGGATTTCCGATTCTAGGAGACTTAAAATATGGCGGACTACCTTTTAAAAGGATGATGTTACATGCACTAGAAATTACAATTCCGGCAAAAATATTTGGTAAGGAACAAGTTATTAAAGCCCCTTTGGATAAAATTTTTGAATCCTATTTTGATAAAATTAATCTTTTGTTAAAATTGAAAGAGCGATAAGGTTATTACTCGTCGAGCTGAAAAATAAAATTTACATCCTCTCCCAAGTTGTTGTTTCTTGTTCTTCTTGCGTACTCCCCTATTCTAAATATTTCTGATTAATTTCTAAATCAGTACTTTGGGAAGAAATACCTAAATCCGAATTTTTATCACTACCAGTTACTGAAAGAAAAGTATCATCAGCAAGTGACTCCGATGCCATTGGCTTAATGGATTTTAATGAAGAAGGCGGGATAGGCTCAGGTATAGCATGTAGTGAAATAGACGGAGTTTCTTTCGCTAATTCTGGACCACTAACCGACACTAGAGGTGCTGAAGTAATATTTTCTTTATTAAAAGCAGATAACGGAGCTAAAAGAGCAGAAAAATCTTCAGATTCTAATTTTCTTTGGTACAGAAAGTTCTTCTGCCAATGGCAAGCTTTGTAAAGAGGATAAAGACGTAAAGCTATTAGACTCAAGCGAAGGAGATAAAATATCAATTTTATCGGTTTCTATTTCTTCCTTAGCTGATTTAGAATAGCAAGTCGGTTTACCGACAACTAGCTCAACCCTACCTCTTTCATCAGATAATAAATTTTGTCCTATTCCCACTAAACTTTTTTACTGGCTCGAAGTGGAATGTCTATAGGTTTACTTGCTTATGGTCTTTTCCAATTTTTTACCGCTGCCATTATACAGATTTATATTGTACATGCTACTAATTTTATAGAAAATAGCTTGAAAAACTAATAACTTCAGGAGTTTATCGAACTTAAACTTCTTTATGCCTAGAGTAGTTTTAAAATAGATTAGTTTTAAAATCTTAAGCAAGAACCACTTTAGCCGTTGAATAAAGTCCACCATCAGAGAACTTTCGATAAGGTGGGCTCAGCAATTACATCACCACGATGATGCCAAAGTGACCAATCCCTTGCAAATGCTTATCGCCCTGGGGGGTTTTTATCTACTCTGACGCACTAAGCAGCCCTTAGATTACTTTTATCATCTTTCTAATTTTTCTGCAACTACTCTCAGTTCATTAAATATCGAAGATAATAGTATTTGGATATCTTCATTAACCTCTTTTACTATATGTTGAGCGTTCAAGTTTGCTTGCTTTTGTTTATTATCCAAAAGATTAAGTGCAACCATAACCAGCACGAGCTCAAAAGAAGCTGAAGGATTGGCTTGCCTTATTTTATTTATTTCATTATCAAGTTCTTTAGCAAGAGAATGAAGTTCAGTATGACTTTCTTCTGGGCAAGATAACTTAAAAGTTTTATCATTTAGAGTTATTGTTACTATCGACATAATGATTTCTTATTTCTTCTAGTTCTTTAATATACTCTTTAATTTGATTAAGAATTGTTGCACTGTTATTTTTTAATTCCTGATTCTGTATTTTTAACTCTTCAATTTGCTTATCTTTTACATTTAATTCGAAAATCAGCTTGTCTACATTACTATTAATCTTTTTTATAAGGTGTATCAGGGCTTTCTTGTCTACTTCCATCGTTTCCATCATCTGATTGTGTTGTTATAAGTAATTCTTCAGGTTGCGCCTTTAAAAAATCATATAGTACTACCATTAAAGCCAGCAAAATAATAGAACAAATAATTATATATTTGGTATATTTTTTAGTACGAATAGGCACCTTAGTACTATCTAATGTTTGGGTAGCTGCTGAACAATTGTCCTGCTCATTCTGGGAATTATTAATCTCCAGGAATTCACAATACATTTTTTTGTATCCTTCGGCATAAACTTTTCCCGGCATTATGTCATAGTTCCCTTCTTCAAGTGCAAGTAAATATTGCTTACGGATATTTAGTTTGTCCGCAACATACTCAATACTATACCCTGCTGCTTCTCTTGCCTCTCCCAGTTTAGAAGTCATAATCAATCACTAAGTTGCCTTAAGAATAATTCAAATTTTTTATTAGCCAATATAAGCATATTTAAGTTAACAGTTTCCTGTAATTTAAGTTCTGTTACAAAATCAGTAAAAATACCGGCACTTTGGTTATTGTCATTAATCCAACTTAATAAATCAACCTTATTTTGGTGTTTTTTCACTATTTCCATGACAAAACGCCTTTGTTTATCATAAAAATCATCTTTTAATGATTGGATTGATAACCTATTCCAATAAGAATCGTCTATCTGTGCCTCACAGGATTTTCTAAGCCAATCAATATTGAGTAAATCCCCACTTTCAAAATATAAATTTGCAACATCTTCGTCTTTAGAATTAGTGATTTTGGCTACATAAATAATGTCAAAAACCGATACTAAAGATTCTAGGGAAGCTACAGATTTTGCCAGATTTTCTTGCACTCCTGCTTGCTTGTAAATATTTATTTTATTAAAAAATTTTGTTTTAGTTTCGCCAACTAGGAGTTTCCTCATTAAATTAGTTATCCGGTGTATTTGCTCTTTATACTCTTCTACTGTTTCTAAAATATTCAGAGGAGACTTAGTATTTTTTATAAACCAACTAATACCTCTACGCATTGTTTTAGTAAGATCGGTAAACATGTCTACTTTTATTTCTGTACTGATTGTTTTATCCAGATTTTCTACTTTTTTCCATAAACCGTCTAAATCAAACAATTCACAAATTACACTATAAGCTCTTGCGATATCACATAAAACACCGCCAGTTTCCTTTTTGATATCAGTAATTAATGACCCTCCAAGTTGATTGACTAATTTATTAGCTATAACAGTAATTATAATATCCTTTTTTAAAGGATGATTTAAAATCTCATCACTAAACCTCTCTCTCATTAAATTCGGAAAATAATTAAACAAATATTTCTCGAAGTATTTATCTTTTGCAATAGTTGAAAACATCAGCTCTCTTTCTACTGACATTTTGCTGTACGATAACAATACTGCAAGCTCTGGTCTTGTTATTTTTTCCCTTGCAATTGCCCTACGTGAAAGTTCTGATAAGGCGGGCAAGAACTCAACTTCTCTGTTTAGCAAACCTTCTTGTTCTAAATTGCGTATCAACTGTCCGAAATTTTCAATATTTAAAACTGGTGTTCTTTGCGCAATAGTAATTGCTTGATTCTGATTATAATTGTCAGCTAATACTAATTCTTCAACTTGCGAGGTCATCTGTTGTAATAAATAATTACGTTCTTCTACAGTACAATTACCCGAAGAAACAGCCGTATTTAGAGCAATTTTAATATTTACCTCGTGATCAGAACAATCAACTCCGGCAGAATTATCAATAAAATCAGTATTTATACGCCCTCCGCACAGAGCATATTCAATCCTACCAAGCTGAGAAACTCCAAGATTACCACCCTCACAGACTACTTTCGCACGTATATCTTTAGCATCACAACGTAAATTATCATTGGTTTTATCACCGATACCTGCATTGTTTTCTGATGATGCTTTGATATATGTTCCTATCCCGCCATTCCATAATAAATCTACCTCAGCTTTTAAAATAGCCTTGATTAAATCATTAGGAGTAACAGAGCTATTGTCTAAATCCAGAAGGCTTTGTATTTCCTTCGATATATGGACAATTTTTACTGATCTCTCAAAAACCCCTCCACCTTTAGAAATTAATTCAGAGTTATAATCCGACCATTTACTAACGGGTATATTAAATAATCTTTGCCTTTCTTTATAACTTATCTTGCAGTCCGGATTAGGATCTATAAAAATATGTATATGATTAAACGCCGCTACCAATTTTATATATTTGGAAAGCAACATCCCATTACCAAATACGTCACCTGCCATGTCTCCAATACCTATTACTGTAAATGGCTCAGACTGAATATCCCTACCCATATCATAAAAATGAGAACGAGCTGAAATCCAAGCACCTTTAGCTGTAATCCCCATCTTTTTATGATCATAGCCCAGTGATCCGCCGGAGGCAAAGGCATCACCAAGCCAGAAGTTATATTCAAGTGAAACTTGATTAGCATAATCGGAAAAAGATGCTGTTCCTTTATCTGCTGCTACTACTAAATAGGGGTCATCAAGATCGTAAACTACAGTTTTTGCCGGCCAGACTATTTTACCATTAACCCAATTATCCGTAAGATCTAGAAGTCCTCTCAAAAAATTTTGATAGCATATAACAACTTTTGCCATATAGTCCGCTCGAGAGAAACCCTTTTGTTCAAATTTAACAAAGAAACAACCTTTTGAACCAACAGGTACTATAACAGCATTCTTAGCCATCTGAGCTTTCATCAAGCCTAATACCTCAATCTATAGTCCTCTCCCCTATCTGACCATCTAATTCCACCTCGTGCAACTTTTCCACCTCTAAGGTGAATACCTTCAAACTCATTATTACTCTGGCCTTTAAATATTGAACATTATATAGTAGCATAAGCTATTTCTTTCTTTTTAAAATAATTTTGAATTTTTATACCATTAAACTGAATTTGTGTTAAATAGGACCGTACATTAATTGTTAAATCTTTTACTGATTTTAGTACTCGAAAATTATTGGAGTTAGCTTTGACATCTTGGTTTACAAGTTCTTGTGGATTCATATCAGGACAATATGATGGTAAATAAAACAATTCTAGCTTGTCCTTATGTCTTTCTACATAAGCTTTTACCTTTTTACTGTGATGCACTCTATGATTATCTAATATCAAAAATATTTTCTGCTTAATTTGTCTGATCAGTCTACCTAAAAATTCAATACACTTTTTGCTGGTAAAATTATCTTCAAATACCATCCAGTTCATAAACCCTTACGGACTAATAGCAGCTAGCATATTACATTTAAATCTTGAACCACTTCTCTTGATTGCTGGGGTCTTGCCTTTAAGACCATATGTTTTACCTCGATTATCTGTTGATTGTATCCCCATTTCATCTCCCCAATAAATTCTAGCACTTTCTTTCATTGCACGAGACTTGATTTCTGGATATGTGACTGTTAACCATTCTTTTATCTTCTCTGGATTACGTTGATAGGCTGATTTAATTGGTTTTTGAGACGTAAAACCCAATCTATTCATAATTTTTCTTATAGAACGCCTGTTATACTGATAAAGGTAATTGGATTCTATATATTCTTGTACCACTTTACTATTCCATAACGTATAATCCATTCCCAATTCATCAGGTGTATGTGATAAAATTTTAGATTTTAATTCCTCTTCTTGATTTTTACTGATTTTAGATCCTGTTCCTACCTTTACTCCTCGCTTCTTATAGCGAAAGCTTTCTTCCTTATAAATTTTGTACTCTTTAAGATATTTCCATATAGAACTCCTAGAAAACCCAAAGGTAATAGATGCTTGTTTCTTGCTTATTCCATGTATAACTATTGCTTCCACTGCTTTCTTTCTTAATATCTTGAGATCGCTTGGTGATAATTTTTTATTAGACATTTTGTTATTACTCTTGATACAATATCATTATATCATTTCTCTAATGTTAGTTCAATATTTAAAGGCCGGAGTCATAGAATAAGTAAGAATTTCGGCATAAGGTCTTGGTAGCGGTAAATCTGGTACTTTATGAGAATCAAATTTAAAAGAAATATAAGGTTTTATTTCCTCACCTTTTGTTTGGTAGAAATTAGTTCTAGTAATAGCATTAATAATTTGATACATATTACGAGGACTTTATCCTCCGTGCTATTAGAAACTCCATCAAGGTAATTTTCCAGATCCTTGCTAATTGATTTTGCCAGTTTTTTTGAATATAACTCAGGGTCGAATAAAGCAGTAAACAGCTTTACAAGCAGTTCTGTAAATTTATAATGTTTTATTAAAGTTAGCTGAACGTATGCCTTTCCATAAGAAATACCGGTTTGATGTAAATAAGTTGTTAGAGCTTTCAATAAATAAATTTTTTGCCAATCCATGCCGGAAATAACAAGTAACTTACTTAAAGAGTTGCTTGGGAATATTCCCTCATGGATTTTCTCAAGAGCTACTTCAATATTTTTCTTTAACATGCTAAATGGAATTTCTATTTCCGTATGGCTTGCTAAAATAAATTCATAAATCCAGCTCTGCTTAATTTCATTTGTTTCTTTGATTATAGAACTTTGCTCATCAATTGCTATAAAACCCAAGTTCTCTATAGCAGGCAAAGTGTCCGAAAGGGGTAAAAATACTGATGGATTGTAGATTTTTAAAATAAACTCTGAAGGTGATTTCTGTAAAAGATTAAAAACAGTTTTATTTAAATCTGAAGCTTTTTTTAGATTGTTAATATCCTCAATTGTACTACTTGCATTAAATTTATGCTTATATTCAGGAGGAAAAGCAAATTCTAGTTGCTTATGTTTTAGTCCCCCTTCGTACTCTCCATATTTTTCACATAATTTCTCTAATAAAGAATCTGACCAATTAGTAGTAATTTTTATCAAATCTTCTTCTAGTTCCTGAGGGTCAAAATTCAGCTTGCTTTTATCTTTTAAGGGAATAGTAGCAAAAAGGTGTAAAAAGTCCTGAGCCAGTACGGTTATATTATCAGTAATAATTTCACTATCAAACTTTTGTGACAGATAGTTACTAATTGTATTATACACATCCGGCGTGAGTCGATTCCTTGGCATAAAAATAATAATATTAATAAAGGATCCAGCCCAATCTTGTTGGATAAACAATTTTAGTTTTTTACTACGCATACTTGAAAGCATGTGGAGACACATACAATACAAATCGGTTTCGTCAATTTGAATTAAAGTATCACGAGGCAAAGATTCGATAATATTTTTTAGCTTTTTAGAATTATAACTGTTTAAAGGAAACCCCGATTCATCAAGCACGTAATTCATTTTTCCCCGTAAAATAGGTACACTTTTTATGGATTGGTAATAAATTGCCATTCCGTAAAGTCCAAAAATTATGCTACCTGATTTATATTGCCCATTTTCATCTAGGTGCTTAATTAGAATATAATCTACAAGCGCATTACGATGTACCGGCGATACCTTATTAAGTTTACCAAGCATGGCAAGTTTATTAGAGTAATAATCCCTTTTAGAAAACTCTATTATAATCTTTAGCTCTTCCTTATTCTCTTGCCAAATATCTTTTACCCCATCTTCATGGATTATTTGCATAGAAGGAATATCAAATTCAACCATACCAAGAAAAGTAAAATTATCTTTCTACAGCCAATTTAGAAAATCAATTGTCTCTTCGGCAGGAAACCCTTTTTTCCTCATACACATCCTTATGGCGGGATATATCATTAGTTACCGCAATTAATTTATTTAGTAAAGTTTGCCAAGAGTTATAGGTGTAATCGACTAAATCAATAATTTTATTTATTTCCTTTTTTAAGACTTGTATAGTTTCTTCATTAAAATTTCCCAGAGCTTTAATAAATACTAGTGATTCTCTTGACGCTTCTTCACCAGTCGAAACAATATCAATTAAATTACCGTTTTTATCTCTTTTAGAAAAAACTACTGGATGAAACGTAAAAATAGTTTGCAACCCCAATCTTGAGGTTAAACAATTTAATGAATCAATAATAAACGGCCGATTTTCAATAATTATTAATATGGTAATAGAGTTATTATTCTGAAATTTAACTTTTGAAATCTCAATCTTTCTTTCTTCATTTTTTCTTTGTTTAAAAAATTCAAAAGCTTCATCCGTAAAATCACCAAATAATGATATTTTATCTTTTGACCTGTAATCAACAGGAATATAAGTTAAAAATCTTTGGGCAAATTTTCTATATAAATCACCTTTTTTCTTTGCTTTTACTAAATTAAGTATATTAGGGGTAAAATCATCAATTGTACAATTAAGTTTGCTTAAAGATAAGTAATTACTGTTTTCATTATCATTCATGGTCTACCTAATATTCTTAAATAGCTTTAAAATATCCAAGTTAACGGTATAATATAAGAAATGTAAATACCTATCAACAATTAAGAATAGTTAATGAATACAATTTTTGCCCAATGCTCAGGAGTGGGAAAAGCCGGGGTAACTGTTTACAGAATATCAGGCCCAAATAGCCTATCAGCACTGGAAAGCTTAATTAGTGGGAAAATAACGGCATTACAGCCACGAAAAATGTATTTACGGAAAATTTTTCACCCTAAAACCGGGATGGAGATAGATAAGGCCTTGGTCGTTTATTTTAACGCAAATTCCAGTTTTACAGGGGAAGAATCAGCCGAAATACACGCTCATGGCAGTATAGCAGTAATAAAATTACTTAACCAGGCATTAAGTTTGATAGAGGATTTAAGAGTGGCAGAACCAGGAGAATTTGCCAAAAGAGCTTTTTTAAACGGTAAATTTGATTTAACAGCAGCAGAAGGACTTGCCGATCTTATCGACGCAGAAACGGAATTACAGCATAAGCAAGCCATAAGACAACTTGGTGGAGGATTAGAAGTAATATATACAAATTGGCGTAAGCAACTTCTTAAAATTATGTCTTTAATTGAAGCTTATATTGATTTTCCCGATGAAGATATACCCGCTGAAGTACTTGCGCACACAAAAGATAATATCAATAATTTATGCTGCGAAATCTCTAACCATTTAAGGGATAATAACAGAGGTGAACGCCTGCGAAACGGTTTAAAACTTACGATAGTAGGAAAACCTAATGCCGGTAAATCAAGTTTAATGAATTTGCTGCTTAAAAGAGAAATAGCTATTGTTTCAAATATTGCCGGAACTACGAGGGACGTTATTGAAGGTCATCTTGATATAGGAGGATACCCGATTATTCTTCAAGATACAGCTGGAATTAGAGATAACAGCGTAGATGAGATCGAACAAATCGGGATAAAAAAATCTAGGGAAACCTTAAAGCATTCTGACATCAAAATTATTATGTATGATGTGCAAGGATTAAATGAAAAAGACATAGCACTTTTTATAGATTTCATTGATGATAATACGATAGTTGTTTTTAATAAAATAGATGAGGTATCAAACCACGATTATAATCATTTGAACCTGTTTATGCCTCACATACCTAAGCATATACTCTACATATCAGCTAAAACCGGCAAAAATGTAGAGAAATTAATGGATCATATCTGCCAAATTGCCGAACAAATAGCTAGCCCTTCAGAAAATCCCCAAATTACTAGAGAGAGACATAGAACTCAGCTGTCTTATGCTTTTGAGTCTTTAAGTAATTCAAATCTTGAAAATGATCTGGTTTTAGCAGCAGAAGATATTAGAATGACTATAAGATACCTTAGTAATATCACGGGCGTTATAACAGTGGATGAGATCTTAGGCGAAATCTTTAGCAATTTTTGCATTGGCAAATAAATGTAAGGAACTTTTTAGGTATTATCGGGCTTCATTAGTTGGTTGAATAGTTTGCCATCACTTCTATCTGAAGTTGTTCTTGACTTTTTCCTTAGTTTTCATAAGTTACCTCCAAAAATTACTCTATACTGTAATTAAACTTGTAAAATACAATTTTTACCTACACAAAAAAATAATAACCTTAAATTTAATCCTATTTATGATTACCAAAATTTGCAGCCTAACTTTCAGCGGCGTAGACATAACAGATGTAGATGTCCAAGTGCAAATATCGCCAGGGGTACCAAATTTTGTCATCGTTGGCTTAGCCGATAAAACTATTGCTGAATCAAAGGAAAGAGTGAGAGCTGCTTTATCATCTATTGGTCTTACTCTTCCAGCAAAAAGAATAGTAGTTAATTTGGCCCCAGCAGATCTTGTTAGAGAAGGAAGCCATTTTGATTTAGCAATTGCTGCAGCAATATTATCAGCAATGAAAGTACTCCCTAGCGATGAAATGATGGACTATCTAGTTTTTGGGGAATTATCTTTAGACGGTTCAATTCTACCTGTAAACGGAGCTTTACCTGCTGCTATCGGAGCAAGTAGTAGAAATAAAGGCATCATCTGTTCAAAATATAATGGATCTGAAGCTGCTTGGTCAGGTAATGAGAAAGTAATAGCTGCTGATAATTTGCTTAGTTTAATTAATCATTTTAGCGGAATACAAGCTTTAGCAAGACCGGAACCAGCCGTTAGTAATAAATCAGCTACTTATCCGGATTTAAAAGATATAAAAGGCCAAAAAATTGCAAAAAGAGCTCTCGAAATAGCAGCTGCAGGCGGTCATAATATGTTAATGTACGGACACCAGGAACTGGTAAATCCATGCTTGCTTCAAGATTACCTGCTATTTTACCAAAACTTATTCCTCAGGAGATTTTAGAAGTCAGTATGATTTCAAGTATTGCTGGCAATCTTAAAGAGGGATGCTTAACTAAGGAAAGACCATTTAGAACACCTCATCATAATTGTTCTATACCAGAAATGGTAGGCGGAGGAATGGACCGAAAGGTAAAACCCGGAGAAATATCTTTAGCTCACCATGGAGTACTGTTTTTAGATGAATTACTGGAATTTCCATTCGGAGTAATAGAATCGTTAAGGCAACCTATTGAAACAGGAGAAATTTTAATTTCCAGATCCGGGACACAAGTAAAATATCCAGCCAGGTTTCAGTTAATTGCCGCCATGAACCCTTGCAAATGCGGATACTTAGGTGATTCGAGCAAGGAATGCAATAAGCCCCTCTTGTGCGGAAGCAATTATCAAAGTAAAATTTCAGGGCCTATTCTTGACCGATTTGATTTGCATATTGAAGTAGGTAGTGACGAGTTTTACGATTTTGATTATACTCTTACAACAACTAACTTGGAAAGCTCGGAAACTGTTGCAGCAAGAGTGTTTGCAGCTAGAGAATTGCAAACAAAACGCTACGAAGGTTATGGTATTGCACTTAATAATAATCTAGACGGCCAGTTACTTACGGATTATGCTATACCTGTTGATGAAGGACGGAATTTGTTAAATGAGGCAGCCCAAAAGTTCAAACTTTCGATGCGAGGGTATAACAGAGTTTTAAGAGTAGCCCGGACAATTGCCGATTTAAACGGTTCGGATTACGTAAAAAATCCACGTAGCTGAAAGCATTAGTTACCGAAAACTCAATTTTGCAAGCACAGAGACAACCTCATTAGATAGATAATTTTAGTATTATGTCAGTTAAAAAACTTAGCTTACGCTTACCAGATTTTAGCAAAATTAGGTATGGATGATCACACCTATACTCATCTCTCAGCAAGACCGCACGGCGCAAATTATTATTATATCAATCCTTTTGGTTTAAGGTTCGAAGAGGTCACAGAAAATAACCTTTTAAAGGTGAGTTTCGATGGTGAAATTATTGAAGGAGAAGAATTTCAATATAATAAAACCGGTTATGTTATTCACGGAAATATTACTCCGGCCTTTAAATATTGAACTAACATTAGAGAAATGATATAATGATATTGTATCAAGAGTAATAACAAAATGTCTAATAAAAAATTATCACCAAGCGATCTCAAGATATTAAGAAAGAAAGCAGTGGAAGCAATAGTTATACATGGAATAAGCAAGAAACAAGCATCTATTACCTTTGGGTTTTCTAGGAGTTCTATATGGAAATATCTTAAAGAGTACAAAATTTCTAAGGAAGAAAGCTTTCGCTATAAGAAGCGAGGAGTAAAGGTAGGAACAGGATCTAAAATCAGTAAAAATCAAGAAGAGGAATTAAAATCTAAAATTTTATCACATACACCTGATGAATTGGGAATGGATTATACGTTATGGAATAGTAAAGTGGTACAAGAATATATAGAATCCAATTACCTTTATCAGTATAACAGGCGTTCTATAAGAAAAATTATGAATAGATTGGGTTTTACGTCTCAAAAACCAATTAAATCAGCCTATCAACGTAATCCAGAGAAGATAAAAGAATGGTTAACAGTCACATATCCAGAAATCAAGTCTCGTGCAATGAAAGAAAGTGCTAGAATTTATTGGGGAGATGAAATGGGGATACAATCAACAGATAATCGAGGTAAAACATATGGTCTTAAAGGCAAGACCCTAGCAATCAAGAGAAGTGGCTCAAGATTTAAATGTAATATGCTAGCTGCTATTAGTCCGCAAAGGTTTATGAACTGGATGGTATTTGAAGATAATTTTACCAGCAAAAAGTGTATTGAATTTTTAGGTAGACTGATCAGACAAATTAAGCAGAAAATATTTTTGATATTAGATAATCATAGAGTGCATCACAGTAAAAAGGTAAAAGCTTATGTAGAAAGACATAAGGACAAGCTAGAATTGTTTTATTTACCATCATATTGTCCTGATATGAATCCACAAGAACTTGTAAACCAAGATGTCAAAGCTAACTCCAATAATTTTCGAGTACTAAAATCAGTAAAAGATTTAACAATTAATGTACGGTCCTATTTAACACAAATTCAGTTTAATGGTATAAAAATTCAAAATTATTTTAAAAAGAAAGAAATAGCTTATGCTACTATATAATGTTCAATATTTAAGGGCTAGAGTAATAAATATACATTTAAGCAATATGGATAGTTTTAAAAACATTGACGGCTCATTTGATAAATTAAAACCTGGAACTCTTGATTTTTTTGGAGATGTTACAAAAGTACAGGAGTTTTGAGGTCATATTGCTAGTACAAGCTCTATTGCGTTAGCAGGTAATAAAATAGAGCTAAATGCTTTTAAATTATACGGAATCATTAAAGCCGATAAGTTACTTGACGTTGCCGTATCTGTTGCCAAGGAATATGCGGCGGAAATTGCCGAAGGAGTTTTATACGAGAGGGCAGTATACGGATATGATGAAGAAATATACGATATAGAAGAGCAGAAAATCAAAAGAATTCATAAATATTCCGACGGTGCGCTTCGGGATTTTCTTAGAGCAAATAATCCAAAATACAGGACTAAAAGTAACGGACAAGTTGCGGGTAGCGTAAAAACTGATAACGATCTTGCACAATTGGAATTATTACGTTTTTAACGAGATAATTTACGGAATTAATATTCAAAAAGAGGAGTTTGTATGACAATTAACGAAAAACTTAAAGAATTAAAAATTTATCTAGAAATGATATTTCCCGAAGGAATAAATAACGAAGAAGATAAGAAATTGGTTATTAAAAGATTTGAAAAGAATTTAGAAATGTTAGAGATTAATAATATGATAAAAAAACATAATAAATTTATCGGTAATTTATGAAATAAAATTTCAAAGATTAGCGATGACCAAAATACAATTTCCGATTAATTGGCGGCCGTATCCTTTTCAGGTGCCGTTGTGGAATTATTTACTAGACGGAGGCAAACGTGCTATTGCCGTGTGGCATAGAAGAGCGGGAAAGGATATATTAGGTTTAAATTGGATTGTGGCGGCAGCTTTAAAAGAAATAGGGACTTATTGGTATATTTATCCGACTTATGCCCAAGCAAAAAGAAGCGTTTGGGACGGTATGACCTTAGACGGCAAAGCTTATATGTCTTATATTCCAGATGAATTAATCAAAGAAAACTCCCAAAGTAAGCAGAAAATAGTATTAATTAACGGTTCGATAATTCAGTTTGTCGGTAGTGATAGACCTTTAAATCTTCGTGGCGGGGGTATCAAAGGAGCGGTAATTTCGGAATATAGTTACTGTAATCCGAAATCTATTGCTTCTTTAGAGCCGATGTTTGAACGTTCTCGGGCTTGGGTATTGTATTTGTATACTCCAAGCGATGATCCGAGACTTACTCACGGTGAAGAATTATATAATAAATATAAGGACGATAAAAATACTTATTGTGAAGTAAAAAACATTGAACAAACTACTGATCATGACGGCAGACCTTTGTATGATTTAAAAGAATTAAAAAAAGGTAAAGGCGAGATGTCGGCAGCTGAAAAAAGACGGGAGTATTATTGTGATTTTGAAGCCTATAAATATTCGAGAGCGGAAGAGGAAGGTAATATTTTTGCGGCAGATTTAAATATTGCCAAAATAGCAGGTAGGATTGGATTTTTCCCCCACGACCCCGCTTATTCGGTTGATACCTACTGGGATATAGGGATATCTAATTTTACGACTATTTGGTTTTGTCAAGAAAAGAACGATGAAATAGTAGTGATAGATTTTTACTACAATCAAAATAAGCCGATAGATTTTTACTTGAATGTCCTAAGGAGTAGAGGAGGTTATCAATATGCTAAAAACGTTCTTCCGCACGATATGAATAGAAGAGACCCTGTTACCTTGGAAGGTAGGCTTACTAAAGCTAACGAAATGGCTGAAAAATTATGTTTTCCGCCGTTTATAATAGGTAGTAAGTATAGGAACGAGGAAAGACTTGAAGAGACCCGTAATTTTTTAGGTAAATGTAAGATAGATAGTAAAAGATGCCATAGCGGCATAGAAGGATTATATGATTACGACCCAAGTAAAAGAAGTAAACGAGCAGCTAGCCATTCTAGTTTTGAATGCGATGTCGTTGATAGTTTTTCATATATGGCAATGCAGGTAAAAACTAGAGAAGAGAGAAAAGCGGAATATAGAATTTTAGATAGCGGATTTCCTAAGAATATTACAGGCATAGATAATAAAAACCCGTTTGATTTTTAGATAATTGATAGTATAGGTGTAAGAAAAGATGAGCGGACAAGTAAGGATATGGACGGGGGAGAAGAAAGCCAGAAGAAACAAAGCCGAAACAGAAAATAGATATAATCAGCACGTCAGCTATTTACAGAGTCTACATGCCCAGCATAGTTCTATGTTAGGCGGTTTAAGCAATATGGGTAAATATCTTGATAGTATAGGAAGTAATGCTAAAAAATATGAAAATATTTTACAGAATTTAAGTTATCAAGGAAGAGAGCATGAAAAGGAGAAAAGTAAACTTGACGAATACGGCAGTAATCTTGCTAGTGGTAGACAAAATATTGAAAATAGAGAGCTAGGGCTGTTTTCAGAATTTGATAAATATCGGAAAAAAGAAGAAAATTTTAAATCAGGTAGCTTGGAACTTACTAAAAAGAAACTAGCCTTAGAAGAAGCCTTTAAGGGATTTTCCAAAAAAGCTCCTGAACTTAGTAAGTTAATAGAGGAGTATCACAAATTACCGGATGAGGTCAACAGCATTAATCAAGAATTAGCTTCTCACAAAGAATAGCTAGCAGGTTTAACTAGAGAAGAAATCACTAATTATCAGAACAAGTTTGAGGAATTAAAGAAAAAAAGAGGAACTACCGAGCAGTTGATAAAAGAACGACTTGGGGCAATAACGGAGCAACACGAAGAACTTGCTAATGCTAAAAAAATTCTAGAAAAAGACATAAAGGAATACGGCATTTTGGCAACTAAGTTAGGTAGTACTCAAGGAAAATTAAGCAATAAAAGGGATTTACTGGAGAAACAGAAAACTCTTATAGATAAGGAAAAAGAATATTACCAAACTCGGCAAGATCAATTTGCATCGATGATATCGGATTACGATAAAAAAGGCGAATCCTTAAGTAACAGATATAAGCAGGCAGGGAGTGATTATAATCAAAAGATACGGGAATACACGAATTATCAGGATGATATCAAAAGAAAGGTTAAAGAAATAAATAGAGGCTTTTGAAGAAAACTACAAACAGCAGCAAAGCAAATTAGAGGGACTTGGCAGAAATGTTGAAAGTTCAGTTAGAAAACTTGCCAAAAAGCAACAGGTTACGGGTCTTGCAATGCTTGCCGGTAGTATTCTTGCGGGTAATTTAGCAGGAGTAGGTCTTTAAGGCGCTCGGTGCTCCTACTTGGTTATCTAGCGGTGCAAAGATGGGGATAAAGCTCGGTGGAGGCTTTGGCTCGCTGCAATATATTACTCTGACCTTTAAATATTGAACATTATATAGTAGCATAAGCTATTTCTTTCTTTTTAAAATAATTTTGAATTTTTATACCATTAAACTGAATTTGTGTTAAATAGGACCGTACATTAATTGTTAAATCTTTTACTGATTTTAGTACTCGAAAATTATTGGAGTTAGCTTTGACATCTTGGTTTACAAGTTCTTGTGGATTCATATCAGGACAATATGATGGTAAATAAAACAATTCTAGCTTGTCCTTATGTCTTTCTACATAAGCTTTTACCTTTTTACCTGTTGGGTAAACTTTAAGTATAAATCCATTTTCGCCTGTATCACGTTATATGTGTACTACTTCATTTACAGGAGGTTTGATACTCTCTAGTTTATCAGTAGTAAATTTTATCTCTATACTTTTACTTTTTTTATCTGTGTTCATTATTATTCCTCACTTAATTCATTACAAAAATTACTTATTCTCTCAGAAGTATCAAATAACACTTCTATAGTATAATTTTTCATTAATTCGTTATTATTGATTAGTGGATTCTGTAATAATCGAATCACATGATACAGCTGCTTCTGAAGTTCTTTTTTATCCATAATCATAATGCTATATTTTTATAACATTATCATTTCATAAAAATAGATAATAAGAAAGGATATTTTTAAAAGATGTTATGTAAAAACCTAGATATATGGTGGGATAGAGAGGATTCAAACCTCCGACCTAGTGATTGTGGATCTGAGGGTCGCGGGTTCGAACCCCGTCATTCGCCCCACTAGAAGTTATCTAAGTCTCCTCAAGGTTTTCTTCTGTTTTACTTTTGCCTGCTATTTTGTCACTATACAATTCTGTTTACTTGAAACAAGTTTTTTACAGACTAATTTTGCCTGGTTTAGGGAAGGATAATTACCTGCCATCACTAAATAAATTATCCTATTATTATTAGTTTTAACTTTTTTTATAACCAATTGGGCATTTTTTAAATATTTCATATGCCGCATTTGTATTCTTTCCCACTCATTCTTTGCTTCTTTTTCTGACCACGCTAAGGATAGTTGAATTTTATATCCGGAATCTGTAGCATTCTTATTAAGTTTATATAATTTATTATTCTCTCCTGAAAGCTTTGTAATTTTTAATTGCGGTATATTGGCTTGACCTTCCCCTTTATCCTCATCTATACTGTTATAGATATTGCCATCATCTTCCATAGCACGAATTAGTTCAGTATTAACAACTTCGGAAGAAGAAACATTTACATCCGGTTTACCCTCTCCATCTAAATCAATTTTAGCTAAAATATTATCTATTGAGTCATATTCAGCAACATCATTTGCATGGGATCGAAAACTAAGCTCTAGTGGTTCTTCTGGCTCAGAAGATAAATTAATCTCTGCCTCAAGAGCATTCACAGGTTTTAACTTCTCATAAATTAGGCTATTTGAATGTGGAATAATAATTCCTCCCGGGTCAATAGGCCTTCTTTTGAACTCTTCCTGTTCTTCACCAATAATTATATCCTTGCCATTAGTATGTGAAAAATGTGTGGTATATAAATAATATGATAGCAATAAGGCGGATTTAATAGCTAACCCAATAAATATGTATCTAGAATATCTCATAACCTATTACTTTAAACATCAAGCACTAATTTTATACATACTATAACCAAAATCAGAATTTAGGCAACAAAGCTCTTGATAATCTAATCTATACTTAATTGGTCTGAAAATGACTTATCTTTTAAGATAAACCTATAGTTATTGACTAATAAAATTTTTAATTTATAGTACGGCTAAGTTGTAGCAATAAATATATTCGATTCGTGGTAAAACTTAAATTTCCGACGATTCCTGATTTACCGCTATAGCAGATAAGTTATAAAAATCTTAGATACGGAGGCAGAAAATGTCAAAAGAGAAAATAGAAACACAAAGGATTAGAGGAGTTAAGTCAACAACGCAAGGAGGTTGAAGCACGAGACAGAGAACTCGAAGCGCAGGAAAAGCCTATACGAGAATAGTGGGAAGGTGAAAAGCTTAAGCTAAAAAATTTAGAGCATGAAAATTCTGAAGCAAGTAGAAAATTAAAAACAGAGCTAGAAGAGCTTAGAAAAGCATATTTTAAAGAACCAGAAGAAAACCTTAAAAAAGCCCGAGAACTGGTGGAAAAATTATCAAATGATGTCCAACTCTATGAAAGATTATACCAAAAATCCCAGAAAAGATTATCCGCAATTAAAAGAGACTTAAGCGATTCTATGAAAAGCTTCCTTCAAACGCCAGAGATGGAATTTGATCCTGATAATCCTTTGAATCCGATGATTCCATCACAAGTTGTTACTAGGGGATTATTAGAGTTAGCATCTTTTCATGAATACGAAAAAAATTTAAAAAAACATGCCGAAGAAACCCCAAAAGATATTGAGAGGTATAAAGAGAAGCTTTATGCTAGTAAGGTAAAATTGGAAAGCGCAAAAAAGGAATCCTTAGAAATAGAATCAAGATTAAAATCAGCAGAAATTGCTTTCCCTAAAGATTCTGAATACTTGAAACTAAAAGCGCAATTTCAGGAACTTGATACACAAAAACGAGAACTTTATAGTAAAATGTATGAAAGAGATCTTAGTACCAGAGAAAAAATTAGCTAACTTGAAATAGAGCGTGTCGAGAAAGAGGACCAGCTAAAGATGGAGAATTTTAAGCTGGAATTAGGAAAAAAAATTAGACTTCCAAAAAATTTTAGCGGAAGTGGTTAGCTTAGCAACAAACGACCAAAAAAGAGAAGAGTTACAACAAAGTATTGAGAAAAGAATAAAATACCTTCTGGAGGAAATAAGTCACTACGAGCAAATTTGAGTCAATCAATTTATTTTGTGTAAGTTGTATTTTTTAATTCCAGTAAATCATGCCTAAAATCCCCGCATAAAATTTCAAATTGATTCAATGCCAAAGACCAATTTTTAATCGGCATGGTCCATTTTTTGGCAGCATTTTTTAGAGCCAAAAATACGATTTTTAAAATAGACTTATCATCTGGAAAAACCCCTTTATTGTTGATGATTTTTCTGATTTGACGATTTATCGATTCTATCGCATTGGTAGTATAAATTACCCGCCTAATCTCATCAGGAAAAGCAAAAAAAGGAATAATCCCGCTCCAATTCCTTTGCCAAATATCAGAGATCACAGGATATTTATTATCCCATTTAGCAGCAAACGATTTTAGCTCCAGATATCCTATTTCTTCGCTGTTTGCAGTGTAAATCCTTTTAAGATCCGCTGTGACCGCTTTTAAATCCTTATAAGAAACATATTTTACAGAATTCCTCGCCATATGTACTATACAGAGTTGTACAATCGTATTAGGATAAATGCTATTTATGGCTTCAGGAAAGCCTTTTAATCCATCAATGCATGCTACATATATCTGTTTTATCCCTCTGTTCTTTAGCTCAGTTACAACCTGCATCCAAAACTTGGAACCTTCATTTTTACCGACCCAGATCCCCAGTAATTCCTTTTTCCCTTCCATGTTAACACCTATTACAAGATATACCGCTTTGTTAATTACTGTATGATTATCCCTTGCTTTAACGTGTATGCAATCCAAATATAATATTGGATATACATCGTCTAGGGACCTGTTTTGCCATGTAGTAACTTCTTCTATTACTCCGTCAGTGACAGTTGATATAAGGTCCTTGGAAATATTGGTCTGGTATATCTCCTCTAAATGGCTATGTATCTCACTGACAGTCATCCCTCTTGCATATAGTGAAATCACTTTATCATCAAAACCACTAAATCTCCTAACTCCTTCAGGAATCAATTAAGGTTCAAATTCTCCTTCCCTGTCCCCTTGAAACATCTACGGTAATCTGATGACCGTCGTCATCTATAATCGTTTTTTCATAACTGCCGTTGCGACGATTATTATCGCTCTTGATTATCTTACTATGTTTAGAATAACCTAGATCGTGTTCTAATTCACTTTCAAGAATCCTCTCTACTATTTGCTTTTTAAGTTTATTATTACTCTAGCCTTTAAATATTGAACATTATATAGTAGCATAAGCTATTTCTTTCTTTTTAAAATAATTTTGAATTTTTATACCATTAAACTGAATTTGTGTTAAATAGGACCGTACATTAATTGTTAAATCTTTTACTGATTTTAGTACTCGAAAATTATTGGAGTTAGCTTTGACATCTTGGTTTACAAGTTCTTGTGGATTCATATCAGGACAATATGACGGTAAATAAAACAACTCTAGCTTGTCCTTATGTCTTTCTACATAAGCTTTTACCTTTTTACTGTGATGCACTCTATGATTATCTAATATCAAAAATATTTTCTGCTTAATTTGTCTGATCAGTCTACCTAAAAATTCAATACACTTTTTGCTGGTAAAATTATCTTCAAATACCATCCAGTTCATAAACCCTTGCGAACTAATAGCAGCTAGTATATTACATTTAAATCTTGAACCACTTCTCTTGATTGCTGGGGTCTTGCCTTTAAGACCATATGTTTTACCTCGATTATCTGTTGATTGTATCCCCATTTCATCTCCCCAATAAATTCTAGCACTTTCTTTCATTGCACGAGACTTGATTTCTGGATATGTGACTGTTAACCATTCTTTTATCTTCTCTGGATTACGTTGATAGGCTGATTTAATTGGTTTTTGAGACGTAAAACCCAATCTATTCATAATTTTTCTTATAGAACGCCTGTTATACTGATAAAGGTAATTGGATTCTATATATTCTTGTACCACTTTACTATTCCATAACGTATAATCCATTCCCAATTCATCAGGTGTATGTGATAAAATTTTAGATTTTAATTCCTCTTCTTGATTTTTACTGATTTTAGATCCTGTTCCTACCTTTACTCCTCGCTTCTTATAGCGAAAGCTTTCTTCCTTATAAATTTTGTACTCTTTAAGATATTTCCATATAGAACTCCTAGAAAACCCAAAGGTAATAGATGCTTGTTTCTTGCTTATTCCATGTATAACTATTGCTTCCACTGCTTTCTTTCTTAATATCTTGAGATCGCTTGGTGATAATTTTTTATTAGACATTTTGTTATTACTCTTGATACAATATCATTATATCATTTCTCTAATGTTAGTTCAATATTTAAAGGCCGGAGTAATAAATAATCCACCGCGACCAAATAATTCAGATGGATCTGCTTTTGATAGTAATTCTTCGACTAATTTAGTATTTATATCTACTTCTTTTTCTGCTAATTTTTTAGCCATTTTTTCCTCTGTATTTAAGTTGCTTTTTTATAGTATTTTTTACTATATCCTTTTGCAACTTACACAAACTATATGACAGACTCAATGCTGCCAAAAATGGACCATGCCGATTAAAAATTGGCCTTTGGTATTGAATCAATTTGAAATTTTATGCGGGGATTTTAGGCATGATTTACTGGAATTAAAAAATACAACTTACATAAAATAAATGATTGACTCTAAATTTACATATTTAAAAAATTTGTCTTCTTCATAATGAACGTAATCGTTACTGATTGTATGGGTGGGCTTTTATACTCAGTTCGTAATTGATATTTAAGGCATCTATGCAGGGTTAGTCCCAGGATAGATTTATTTGACTAACCATGATTTTGGTGGTCATTAAGTATATTTTTTAAGTATATATTTATTAACCGTAAATAAAAAACAGGAAAAAACTATGGTAAAAAGATCAAAATTATTAAAAAATCTGTTAACAACAGCCTCTACTTTAGCAGTGATCACTACTGCAGTTAATGCTTATGCTACTCTTGATTCTTAAGATGTATATAATAGTGGAATAGCTTTACGTTCTCCTGGCATACAAGCAGAAGCGGTAAATATACTAGCAGCAGGAGCTAGTGGTATAGAAGATTCAATTAAACGTTTAACTCCGACTGAAACACCTATACTTGCAGATTTAGTAAGAGATATTAGTTCTATATGTAATAGTAAATCTGATAGGTGGTAGACCTCAGGTTCTAGACCATAAAGCAGAATTAGCTTCAGCAGGAAATAGCGGTTTATCTGCCGGTGATTATCCCACTGCGTACGGTTTGTGGATTAACCCTTCTATGCTTAAGGTGAAGCAAAAAACCAATAAAGGAGCAGCAGGTTACACTGCCTCAGTAGGAGGAGCAAGCTTAGGTTTTGATACCAAGGCTAATGAAGATATGGTTATTGGTCTTGCCCTTTCATATCTAAATTCCCATGTTAAGCATAAAAATTTCAAATCTGGTGATAAAACAAAGGTTGACTCTGTTATGCTTTCTATATATGGGTTACAGCAACTCACAGATAATTGGTATACACACGGTATCGTAACAGTCGGTACTATTACTCCGGTCTTTAAATATTGAACTAACATTAGAGAAATGATATAATGATATTGTATCAAGAGTAATAACAAAATGTCTAATAAAAAATTATCACCAAGCGATCTCAAGATATTAAGAAAGAAAGCAGTGGAAGCAATAGTTATACATGGAATAAGCAAGAAACAAGCATCTATTACCTTTGGGTTTTCTAGGAGTTCTATATGGAAATATCTTAAAGAGTACAAAATTTATAAGGAAGAAAGCTTTCGCTATAAGAAGCGAGGAGTAAAGGTAGGAACAGGATCTAAAATCAGTAAAAATCAAGAAGAGGAATTAAAATCTAAAATTTTATCACATACACCTGATGAATTGGGAATGGATTATACGTTATGGAATAGTAAAGTGGTACAAGAATATATAGAATCCAATTACCTTTATCAGTATAACAGGCGTTCTATAAGAAAAATTATGAATAGATTGGGTTTTACGTCTCAAAAACCAATTAAATCAGCCTATCAACGTAATCCAGAGAAGATAAAAGAATGGTTAACAGTCACATATCCAGAAATCAAGTCTCGTGCAATGAAAGAAAGTGCTAGAATTTATTAGGGAGATGAAATGGGGATACAATCAACAGATAATCGAGGTAAAACATATGGTCTTAAAGGCAAGACCACAGCAATCAAGAGAAGTGGCTCAAGATTTAAATGTAATATGCTAGCTGCTATTAGTCCGCAAGGGTTTATGAACTGGATGGTATTTGAAGATAATTTTACCAGCAAAAAGTGTATTGAATTTTTAGGTAGACTGATCAGACAAATTAAGCAGAAAATATTTTTGATATTAGATAATCATAGAGTGCATCACAGTAAAAAGGTAAAAGCTTATGTAGAAAGACATAAGGACAAGCTAGAATTGTTTTATTTACCATCATATTGTCCTGATATGAATCCACAAGAACTTGTAAACCAAGATGTCAAAGCTAACTCCAATAATTTTCGAGTACTAAAATCAGTAAAAGATTTAACAATTAATGTACGGTCCTATTTAACACAAATTCAGTTTAATGGTATAAAAATTCAAAATTATTTTAAAAAGAAAGAAATAGCTTATGCTACTATATAATGTTCAATATTTAAAGGCTAGAGTAATATATCCTTTTGCAACTTACACAAACTATATGACAGACTCTTTAGCTCTACTGCCTATGGGTGCTTACGAACCGAGATGGTTTATACAATATGCCCATATGGATCCTGAAGATATGGTAAGGGCTTATATTGATCTGGGCCAGCCTTTTACCGTACCTTGTCACTATGATGTATTTAAACTAACTGATGAACCAAGAGGAGAAGGTTTAATAAAACTAGAAAAAGCAAAAAAGTTTCTATCCGTAGGAGATAAAATTAGAAGCCTTGAACCAGGACAGTTCTGGTTAGTGCCTAGCGCAAATCCCGAATAAATTTAGCAATAATATCCAAATTCTAAATTTTCATTTTAATATTCAGTTTTACCCTTACTTAACAGCAAAATGTTTACTAAGATAATGTTTATCTACTCTATAGAGTTTAACATCTAATTCCATAAAACTATAAATCATAAACTAATCTATCTGTACCTTTTTTACTATGCGGGATTTCCTTAAATCCTGCTTTTCTATAAGGCTCATGAAACAGTGGATGTAATAAATCAGTAAATAAAGTTTTAATTTTGCTAGAATGTGCATACTCAATTACATATTCGAGCAATAAATTGGCATTAATATAAAATTCCGGTATTGCATCAAACATACATTCTAACGTTGCAGTTTTTCCTGTTGTTATTTTTCGAACACGGGCAATACCTAGAATTTCACCAGAATTATTCTTTTTATTCTCGACTACAAAAACCATTTCCTTATCATAATCAATTTGACTTAGGCGAGCTGATACCAAAGTTGTTTCATATGGCAGGGACGAGAGAATTTGTGAATGATTTGCCAGTTTAATTTTATTTAAAGCCTCATTTAAGGCTGCAATATCTTTAGATTTTACAGGTCGTAATATCAGATCCTCATACCCAGCTATTGCTATCTTTTTAACTAAATGATGTGGATAAGGCACTATTGCTAGACGATTATGATTGGTAGCCCAAGATTGACCTTTATACGGGCATCCAACGCAATAACCCCTTGGTTATCTGCAAGCAATGGATTAATGTCTAATTCTTTAACCATCGGCAGATCTATAACTAGCTGCGATAAATTAACCAGACATTGCACAATAGCTTCCATATTTGCCGGTTTCTCATCTCGGTAACCTTTAAGCAAGTTATAAATTTGAGTACGCATCACTAATTCAGGTGTTAAAGGAGGCAAGGCAAGGGATTTATCCTTCACCATTTCAACCGCTTTACCGCCTTTACCGAAAAGCATCACGGGCCCAAAAACGCTATCTTCTGAAACCCCTAATATTAGCTCATGTGCTCCAGAACGCTCGATCATTTCTTGAAGGGCAAAGCCTTGAATATTAGAATGAGGGTGGGTTGTTTTATAACGCTGTAGCATATTCTCGGCCGCTTTGAGTACTGCTTCCGGCGAATCTAAACTTAAGATCACTCCTCCCGAATCAGATTTATGAGTAATATCCGGTGAGAGAATTTTAAGTACCATCTTTCTCTTTATTTTCTTCGCAGCTTTATAAGCCTCTTGCGGAGTCTCTACTTCAACAGTTTTGACAGTTGGTATATTGTAAGCATTTAATATATTTTTTGCTTCAATTTCAGTTAGCCATTCTTGTTTATTACTCTAGCCTTTAAATATTGAACATTATATAGTAGCATAAGCTATTTCTTTCTTTTTAAAATAATTTTGAATTTTTATACCATTAAACTGAATTTGTGTTAAATAGGACCGTACATTAATTGTTAAATCTTTTACTGATTTTAGTACTCGAAAATTATTGGAGTTAGCTTTGACATCTTGGTTTACAAGTTCTTGTGGATTCATATCAGGACAATATGATGGTAAATAAAACAATTCTAGCTTGTCCTTATGTCTTTCTACATAAGCTTTTACCTTTTTACTGTGATGCACTCTATGATTATCTAATATCAAAAATATTTTCTGCTTAATTTATCTGATCAGTCTACCTAAAAATTCAATACACTTTTTGCTGGTAAAATTATCTTCAAATACCATCCAGTTCATAAACCCTTGCGGACTAATAGCAGCTAGCATATTACATTTAAATCTTGAACCACTTCTCTTGATTGCTGGGGTCTTGCCTTTAAGACCATATGTTTTACCTCGATTATCTGTTGATTGTATCCCCATTTCATCTCCCCAATAAATTCTAGCACTTTCTTTCATTGCACGAGACTTGATTTCTGGATATGTGACTGTTAACCATTCTTTTATCTTCTCTGGATTACGTTGATAGGCTGATTTAATTGGTTTTTGAGACGTAAAACCCAATCTATTCATAATTTTTCTTATAGAACGCCTGTTATACTGATAAAGGTAATTGGATTCTATATATTCTTGTACCACTTTACTATTCCATAACGTATAATCCATTCCCAATGCATCAGGTGTATGTGATAAAATTTTAGATTTTAATTCCTCTTCTTGATTTTTACTGATTTTAGATCCTGTTCCTACCTTTACTCCTCGCTTCTTATAGCGAAAGCTTTCTTCCTTATAAATTTTGTACTCTTTAAGATATTTCCATATAGAACTCCTAGAAAACCCAAAGGTAATAGATGCTTGTTTCTTGCTTATTCCATGTATAACTATTGCTTCCACTGCTTTCTTTCTTAATATCTTGAGATCGCTTGGTGATAATTTTTTATTAGACATTTTGTTATTATTCTTGATACAATATCATTATATCATTTCTCTAATGTTAGTTCAATATTTAAAGGCCGAAGTAATATGTCTAAAAAAAGAAATAAATACTACTGCGTAGCGTAGCGCATAAAATCTTTACTTGTGCGCCACATAGAGAGAACTTTAAATTCATTCGGCACTTTTTAAGTGGTTTAATTAACCTTAATCTTTAATTTATGGTGACCGAATATGTTAATACTTACTAATTTATCTAAAAATTTCCAGGGAAGATTTGTACTAAAGGATATCAATTATAATTTTCCACAAAATGGTCTTATAGCTCTTGTGGGGGTTAATGGAGCAGGTAAGACTACTCTTTTGAATATATTATGTAATCTGGACGAACCTGATAACGGCAGTGTTATGCAGCCAAAATCTAAACTTATATGTTACCTTCCTCAAGAACCTAACCCTGATCATAAAGATTCGATCCTTATTGAGTGTATGTCAGGTAATGAAGAGTTATACCAAATTATGCTTAATATGAATAAAGCTAATATGGAAATGGCAGAAAATTTTAGTAATGAAAAATATAAAAAATTTGAATTTCTGGAAAACCTTTTTCGTAGTAAAGATGGATATTCATTTGAATATAATGCCGCCAAGATACTTCAAGGCCTAGGTTTTAAAGAGGAAGATTTAGAAAAATGCCCTAGAACTTTATCTGGTGGCTGGAAAATGAGGTTAGAACTTGCTAAAATTTTGATAAAAAATCCAGATTTCCTAATTTTGGATGAACCAACTAATCACCTCGATTTACCATCTATAGTATGGCTTGAGAATTACCTAAAAAAATTCAAAGGAACAGTACTTTTTGTTTCGCACGATGAATCGTTATTAAATAGGTTGCCTAATATTATTCTTCACTTGAAGGACGGTAGTTTAACTGAATATCGAGGCAATTATAGCTCTTTCTTGTTACAGTACGAGTTAAGGGAAGCAAACAAGATTGCTGAATTAAAGAATATTGAAGGTAAAATAGAAACGTTATCAAGGTTTATTGATAGATTTGGTGCAAAAGCTTCAAAAGCTACACAAGCCCGTAGTAAAATGAAGATGGTAGCCCGTCTTGAAAGCGATGCTTCTAATATTACAGTAAACAAAAATGATGCAGAGATTAATATAAAAATCCCGCTTAAACACAAGAGTGGAAAGGAAGTAATAACATTTGAAGAGTGTGCTGTAGGATAATCCTCTTGTTAAAAAACCATCATTTACAGTTATGCGGGGGCAAAAAATTGCTATTGTTGGTGCAAATGGGCTAGGTAAGTCTACTTTGATTAAAAGTGTTGTAAACCACATTCCCTTTTTAGCTGGTAGTATGAAAATTGGACATAATGTGAAGATGGCATATTACGCACAAGATCAAGCTGAGTATCTGGATATGAAACAAACGGTACTTGAAAACTTAAAAACTTCTAATCCAGAACTTTCAGAAGGTAATGCAAGGGGGTTACTTGGTTCATTTTTATTCAGAGGCAATGATGTTTATAAGCAGGTGAATATTTTATCGGGTGGTAAAAAAAGCCGCCTGAGTCTTGCTTGTTTATTGGTACAAGAAGCTAATTTTTTACTTCTTGATGAACCAACTAACCATTTAGATATACTTAGTACCGAAATTTTGAGCGAGGCACTAGCGGTATATGGAGGAACTGTTATGTTTGTTAGCCATAATAGGAGTTTTATCAATGCAGTGGCAACTCATACTCTTGTTTTTTCAAGTAAAGTAGAGGTGTATATCTCAAAAGGAAATATTGATGAGTTAAATCTTTTTCCAGAAGACGCAAGCGCTTAGTGTAAAATTTACATTCCTTGCAAAAATATTTAGTAGAATTCTGGTTTGTTCATCGTTTTACGCCATTGCAGCGTTTTATAAAATAAGATAAGGCAAATAAAGAGTAAACTTGCAAATAATATAGCAAAATTATTAATAGTATTGCTGTGCAGAGAAGAAATCATCAAACTAACTAATGCAGTAATCAAGTAATATAAAAATCCAAAAATTGCTCCGGCACTACCTGTTACTTTATAATAATCTTCAAGCGCATGGCGGAGAAGCATTGGTACTACTAAGCTATGTCCCATTAAGTGAATAGCCATGGGAGCAAAGATGAGTAGGGATACCGTATTTACTGTAGAACTATTATCAATTATAAATGAGCCGAGTAAAAGTAATATACAACCGACTACGCTTAAGACTAGACCAATAGTTTTTACCCTGAAAGTGTTGATTAATTTTTTAATTAATCTTCTGCTAATTATGCTACCTAGTAAGTTTACAGCACTGAGCAAAAGAAATAACCGGCCATAATGAGAAGGAGACATTTTTAAATTTTCAATAAAGATAAAAGGTGCTTGAATGTAAAAGCCAAAGCAAATGCCATTAAACGAGCCGACCATGAATGAATAACTAAGAAGTATTTTGTCTTTTAAGGCTACCTTTAAAACACTAAGAAACCTGTTATTGCGTGCAACTCCAATATAAGCATTAGTTTCTGGTAAAAACTTGATATAAATAAGAAGTAAACTAGTACTTAAAACAGTTAAGAACCTAAAAACGGTTTGCCAGTTTGAATATTCTACTATGTAACCACCAATGGCTGAACCTATTGAAGGTACCACTGCCATAACCATAGCAACGCTTGCATACATGTAAGATAATTCCCACCCTCTATATGAATCTCTAGTCATTGCCTGGCCTACAACAGAGCCGACACTAGCACCGTAAGCTTGCAGAAATCTCAAGCTAATAAAAGTTTCAATATTAGGAGAATAGCTAATTAGCAAAGCTGCAATAGAATAAAAAGATATGCCAAAAAGTACTACTGGCTTTCTTCCAAAAATGTCTGATACTCTACCTAAGGTAAATATTCCTATTGCAAAACCGCAATAATAAGCGGTTGTAGAAAGCTGAGCTATCCCACCGCCAGTATTCAAACTTTTAGCAATCTCCGGCAATGCAGCTGAGTATATAGTTTCAGTCAGTGTAGAAAGAGAAACTAAAAAATAGATTAATATTGGCGGTATGCGTCCTACTACTTTCATAGTTTTATCCGCTTATACATTGAGTCAATCATTTATTTTGTGTAAGTTGTTGTATTTTTTAATTCCAGTAAATCATGCCTAAAATCCCCGCATAAAATTTCAAATTGATTCAATGCCAAAGACCAATTTTTAATCGGCATGGTCCATTTTTTGGCAGCATTTTTTAGAGCCAAAAATACGATTTTTAAAATAGACTTATCATCTGGAAAAACCCCTTTATTGTTGATGATTTTTCTGATTTGACGATTTATCGATTCTATCGCATTGGTAGTATAAATTACCCGCCTAATCTCATCAAGAAAAGCAAAAAGAGGAATAATCCCGCTCCAATTCCTTTGCCAAATATCAGAGATCACAGGATATTTATTATCCCATTTAGCAGCAAACGATTTTAGCTCCAGATATCCTATTTCTTCGCTGTTTGCAGTGTAAATCCTTTTAAGATCCGCTGTGACCGCTTTTAAATCCTTATAAGAAACATATTTTACAGAATTCCTCGCCATATGTACTATACAGAGTTGTACAATCGTATTAGGATAAATGCTATTTATGGCTTCAGGAAAGCCTTTTAATCCATCAACGCATGCTACATATATCTGTTTTATCCCTCTGTTCTTTAGCTCAGTTACAACCTGCATCCAAAACTTGGAACCTTCATTTTTACCGACCCAGATCCCCAGTAATTCCTTTTTCCCTTCCATGTTCACACCTATTGCAAGATATACCGCTTTGTTAATTACTGTATGATTATCCCTTGCTTTAACGTGTATGCAATCCAAATATAATATTGGATATACATCGTCTAGGGACCTGTTTTGCCATGTAGTAACTTCTTCTATTACTCCGTTAGTGACAGTTGATATAAGGTCCTTGGAAATATTGGTCTGGTATATCTCCTCTAAATGGCTATGTATCTCACTGACAGTCATCCCTCTTGCATATAGTAAAATCACTTTATCATCAAAACCACTAAATCTCCTAACTCCTTCAGGAATCAATTGAGGTTCAAATTCTCCTTCCCTGTCCCCTTGAAACATCTACGGTAATCTGATGACCGTCGTCATCTATAATCGTTTTTTCATAACTGCCGTTGCGACGATTATTATCGCTCTTGATTATCTTACTATGTTTAGAATAACCTAGATCGTGTTCTAATTCACTTTCAAGAATTCTCTCTACTATTTGCTTTTTAAGTTTATTAAATAATCCACCCGCGACCAAATAATTCAGATGGATCTGCTTTTGATAGTAATTCTTCGACTAATTTAGTATTTATATCTACTTCTTTTTCTGCTAATTTTTTAGCCATTTTTTCCTCTGTATTTAAGTTGCTTTTTTATAGTATCTTCTACTATATCCTTTTGCAACTTACACAAACTATATGACAGACTCAATACATTAAATCTAAAATGAACTACATCACCATCTTGCATGACATATTCTTTTCCTTCAATTCTTAGCTTTCCGAGCTCTTTCGCTTTTGCTTCGCTACCTATACTGAGTAAATCAGCATAATTAATTACTTCGGCTCTTATAAAACCTCTTTCAAAATCAGTATGAATAATTCCAGCAGCTTGCGGAGCTAATGTCCCGCTTTCGAAAGTCCACGTATGAGCTTCTTTAGGGCCAATAGTGAAGAATGACTTCAGGCCTAACAGAGAATAGGCTGATTGAATAATCTTACTAAGTCCGGTCTCTTTCAGCCCTAAACTTGCAAGAAATTCCTGTTTTTCAGTTTCTGTATTCAAAGTAGAAATTTCTGCTTCTATTTTAGAGGAAATAATTACTAAATTAGCTTTTTCCTTTCTAGCTTTTTGTTCTACCTGGGCTGAAAAGTCATTACCACTAGCAGCTTCAGACTCAAGCACATTGCACACATATAACACAGGTTTTGAAGTAATTAATTGTAACGAAGAGAGCTCCTTTTTGGCGTATTTATCTGTAAGAGTTCTCACAGCTTTACCTTGTTCCAAAACAGTTTTACAAGCTTTTAGTAATTCAATTGTTTCAGCAATTTTTTTATCACCCGATTTTAGTTTTTTCTCATTAGAGGCTATTCTTTTGTCAACTGATTCAAGATCAGCAATGATCAATTCTGTTTCTACTATTTCGGCATCATGAATAGGGTCTATTTTACCATGTACGTGGGTAATATCCTGATCTTCAAAACACCTTAGGACATGGATAATCGCATCTACTTCTCTGATGTGAGATAGGAATTTATTCCCAAGTCCTTCTCCTTTGCTTGCCCCTTTGACAAGTCCGGCAATATCTACAAATTCAATAAAGGCAGGAATAATTTTAGCAGAACCTGCGTTTTCGGCTAGTTTGGCTAAACGCTCATCAGGGACCGAAACCATACCAGTATTAGGTTCAATTGTGCAGAACGGGTAATTAGCAGCTTCTGCTGCAATACTTGCTGTAAGAGCATTAAACAATGTAGATTTACCGACATTTGGTAATCCAACGATTCCGCATTTTAGACTCATAGTTATTTATTTGGAGTTGTTGTTTTTACTTTAAAATCTTAAGGTTTCTATTTCTAAAATTGCTTTTTGGCCAAAATCAAAATATAGCCTTTAATTGCTCATAGTCAAATCATTTTCTCTCTACCCCTTATGAATGGGTATGTTGCCCGGAGGGGGAGTTTATAAAAATACTTTTTTGATTATTTCACGGTTCTAAAGTTTTTACTATCTCGGGAGGCATATAATTTTCATCGTGCTTTGCTAATAATTTTTTAGCTTCAAATATACCGTTAACAAAGGTGCCTTCTGCTACGATTCCTTGCTTTTCTCTAAATAATACCGGCAATATGCCAGTATACTCTATTATTAAAGTGTTTTTGTAATCAGTAATGGTAAATCTTATTTTATTGGCGGCTAATATTACAACTGAATTTTCTTTTACTAATCCCCCGACTCGAATCTTTGTTTTTGCATTTGTTATTTTTTCAATATCAGAGGGAGGATAAAAAAACACTATGTTATCTTCTAAATTTGAAAGTATAAAATATACCCCCATAGAAATTATAATAAAAAGTCCAACAACCGAAGCTAATCTAGTTTGAGTCCTTTTTTTCATTTTTTAAGGATTTTAATTCGCATAAGGCCTGGATTAAGATATAGCCTAAAATAATTAATACTAAAAAATAAGAGGAAGCAATATAAATATGTTGATTTTGATATAAATCCATAATTACTTTAGAACTCTGCTTAGATGTTTACTCAACGATTAATATTCTACTCTTATTACAAATTATCATAATAGTTTTAGAGATTCAACAAATAGGCTTCTTATAAAATCGGTATTAACAGACTAACTATTTATTCTAGTTAGTATAATGTATTTAACCTTTGCTGCCCATAAATAATATAAATTAACTTTTTTCTTTATAAAAATAAATATTCATTAGTATATGATCTCCTCTTTAATTCCTTATAATGTATAGTTCTATCACAAAATAACTTAGACTTAGAACTATTTATTACTATAAACTAAGATTTTTTAACTCAAATCCTTGACATTTTGAAAGAAATAGTTATGTTATTAATTAACAAATATTAACTTTAAGGCTTGGTTATGATAAAAAATAGTTCACCAAAATATTTACTTGCTGCAAGTAGTATTAGTGCTTTAATGTTTTCTACATCTACAGTTTTTGCTTCTAGTAAGGGTGACCTTCTAGAAGCTATTAGGAGTAGAGCTGGCAAGCCTGCTAAAAAAGAGGGAACGGTTATTTCTGGTCCTGTTCTTTTTTTCTCCTGACCAAATTCAAAAAACAGTCGAAGAACATAAGCTTAAATTAAATATTTTAAACTGGGCACTTACAGAAACTGTAGAGAAAATTGATGAAATTGGCGCTGATGATGACTGGGACGAACTTCCTGATCTTAACAAACAAAAAACAAAACTTGTTGCTCAAATTCGTGATGTAGAAGAAAAACTAAACAAATCTCAAGCAGATCCTGCTGATGCGCAGACTCCTGAATATCAAGCTAAATATCAAGCGCAGCTGCTTGCCGAAAACACAGCTAAAGCTAAAGCAGAAGAAATGGCACGTAAAATCGCCGAATCAGAACAAAGAGCTAAAGATTTAGCAGAGCAAAGGCTCCTTGCAGAGAAAGTAGCGCAAGAAGAAGCGCAAAGACGTGCAGAAGAAGCTTATTCCGCACGAATTGATAAATTAGCTGAAAATCCATTAGATGAACTAATAAGAAAACGTCAAGAAAAAATTGATTAAGCAGAAAAAGAGCATAATAAAAAGCTTAGTGAGCTAGGAAGTTTAGGCGCTAGAAGAGCCTTTATAGCAGATGAGTTTAATGAGGCAGATGTCGATACTAGTGAATTTGATGAAGCAATAAAACGAAGGAAAGAACTTGACAAACCTGTAGGAACTAAAATTCCGGTAGTTAAGGATACACCAAAAGAAGTAGTAGGTGTAAAGGGACCTTTAGTTTCTATAGATAGTGGTTCTATAGGCGCTCCTTCTCTTCCATTACCATCGTCATCTTTGGCTATGGTACCAACACAACCTTCTATGGACGATGTACCACCACCGCTGTTTATGATGGCGCCACCGCCACCTCCTGTAAAGCAGAATATTTTTGCTGGAATAAATGAAAAGATAAATGATAAGTCTTTAACCTTTTCTGAAAGGTTTAGTTTGCTTTTTTCTAAACCTAAGGCAATTCCAACTGAGTCAGTTCCTGCAAAGTCAACCGCAACACAGGCTGTTGATACAGGTGCTTTAATGGCCTCTCTTAATAGTGGTGAAAGTCCATTAGAAAGATTAAAAAGATTAAGAGAAGAAAAAGCTGCAAAAGGAGCGAAAGGAGCAAAATCTACTGTTGTAGCAGAAGAAGTTACGGATAAACCAAAGAGCTTGAAAGAAGAACTAGCCGAAGCGGTTTAAAAAACCCAGTTAAAATTTTAAGACCTATTGTTAAAGCTATAAATTTAAAGGATGAGACACCTGAAAACCTGATAAATATTGCTCAGGAAGTGAGTCAATCAATTTATTTTGTGTAAGTTGTTGTATTTTTTAATTGCAGTAAATCATGCCTAAAATCCCCGCATAAAATTTCAAATTGATTTAATGCCAAAAACCAATTTTTAATCGGCATGGTCCATTTTTTGGCAGCATTTTTTAGAGCCAAAAATACGATTTTAAAAATAGACTTATCATCTGGAAAAACCCCTTTATTGTTGATGATTTTTCTGATTTGACGATTTATCGATTCTATCGCATTGGTAGTATAAATTACCCGCCTAATCTCATCAGGAAAAGCAAAAAGAGGAATAATCCCGCTTCCAATTCCTTTGCCAAATATCAGAGATCACAGGATATTTATTATCCCATTTAGCAGCAAACGATTTTAGCTCCAGATATCCTATTTCTTCGCTGTTTGCAGTGTAAATCCTTTTAAGATCCGCTGTGACCGCTTTTAAATCCTTATAAGAAACATATTTTACAGAATTCCTCGCCATATGTACTATACAGAGTTGTACAATCGTATTAGGATAAATGCTATTTATGGCTTCAGGAAAGCCTTTTAATCCATCAACGCATGCTACATATATCTGTTTTATCCCTCTGTTCTTTAGCTCAGTTACAACCTGCATCCAAAACTTGGAACCTTCATTTTTACCGACCCAGATCCCCAGTAATTCCTTTTTCCCTTCCATGTTAACACCTATTGCAAGATATACCGCTTTGTTAATTACTGTATGATTATCCCTTGCTTTAACGTGTATGCAATCCAAATATAATATTGGATATACATCGTCTAGGAACCTGTTTTGCCATGTAGTAACTTCTTCTATTACTCCGTCAGTGACAGTTGATATAAGGTCCTTGGAAATATTGGTCTGGTATATCTCCTCTAAATGGCTATGTATCTCACTGACAGTCATCCCTCTTGCATATAGTGAAATCACTTTATCATCAAAACCACTAAATCTCCTAACTCCTTCAGGAATCAATTGAGGTTCAAATTCTCCTTCCCTGTCCCCTTGAAACATCTACGGTAATCTGATGACCGTCGTCATCTATAATCGTTTTTTTATAACTGCCGTTGCGACGATTATTATCGCTCTTGATTATCTTACTATGTTTAGAATAACCTAGATCGTGTTCTAATTCACTTTCAAGAATTCTCTCTACTATTACTCCGGCCTTTAAATATTGAACTAACATTAGAGAAATGATATAATGATATTGTATCAAGAGTAATAACAAAATGTCTAATAAAAAATTATCACCAAGCGATCTCAAGATATTAAGAAAGCAAGCAGTGGAAGCAATAGTTATACATGGAATAAGCAAGAAACAAGCATCTATTACCTTTGGGTTTTCTAGGAGTTCTATATGGAAATATCTTAAAGAGTACAAAATTTATAAGGAAGAAAGCTTTCGCTATAAGAAGCGAGGAGTAAAGGTAGGAACAGGATCTAAAATCAGTAAAAATCAAGAAGAGGAATTAAAATTTAAAATTTTATCACATACACCTGATGAATTGGGAATGGATTATACGTTATGGAATAGTAAAGTGGTACAAGAATATATAGAATCCAATTACCTTTATCAGTATAACAGGCGTTCTATAAGAAAAATTATGAATAGATTGGGTTTTACGTCTCAAAAACCAATTAAATCAGCCTATCAACGTAATCCAGAGAAGATAAAAGAATGGTTAACAGTCACATATCCAGAAATCAAGTCTCGTGCAATGAAAGAAAGTGCTAGAATTTATTGGGGAGATGAAATGGGGATACAATCAACAGATAATCGAGGTAAAACATATGGTCTTAAAGGCAAGACCCCAGCAATCAAGAGAAGTGGCTCAAGATTTAAATGTAATATGCTAGCTGCTATTAGTCCGCAAGGGTTTATGAACTGGATGGTATTTGAAGATAATTTTACCAGCAAAAAGTGTATTGAATTTTTAGGTAGACTGATCAGACAAATTAAGCAGAAAATATTTTTGATATTAGATAATCATAGAGTGCATCACAGTAAAAAGGTAAAAGCTTATGTAGAAAGACATAAGGACAAGCTAGAATTGTTTTATTTACCATCATATTGTCACGATATGAATCCACAAGAACTTGTAAACCAAGATGTCAAAGCTAACTCCAATAATTTTCGAGTACTAAAATCAGTAAAAGATTTAACAATTAATGTACGGTCCTATTTAACACAAATTCAGTTTAATGGTATAAAAATTCAAAATTATTTTAAAAAGAAAGAAATAGCTTATGCTACTATATAATGTTCAATATTTAAGGGCTAGAGTAATATTTGCTTTTTAAGTTTATTAAATAATCCACCGCGACCAAATAATTCAGATGGATCTGCTTTTGATAGTAATTCTTCGACTAATTTAGTATTTATATCTACTTCTTTTTCTGCTAATTTTTTAGCCATTTTTTCCTCTGTATTTAAGTTGCTTTTTTATAGTATCTTCTACTATATCCTTTTGCAACTTACACAAACTATATGACAGACTCGAGGGGAGAGATCAAAGGTATTTTACTCCTCTTTTCTCTTCTTAAAAAAAGATACGGTTCTAAGATAGTGGTTTAACCAAGCTTTTATTAGCTCTACAAACTCCTCCTAATTCCTGATTGTAGTAAATGTCTAATTTTTATTCCTTTTTGATAAGGTTATATCATTATTCATCGTCGAGTCTTAACAGAGAAATATAAACAGAAGTATACGCCCGCAATAATTTATATATCTTCCACAACCTCTCGTTTTATTTTCTTCCAAAAACATTGGATATTTGTGTTTGAAATCAATAGATGTACTAGGGAGACCTAAAATTAGGCGGTAAAATTTTTAAATACTTGGTGGGATCGAGAGGATTCGAACCTCCGACCTAATGATTAGGAATCACTTGCTCTATCCTACTGAGCTACGACCCCATAGTTAATAAAACAAAATATCAAAATAGGTAAGTTTATATCTTAAAAAAATTTTTACACAAGAAAATAAAAGGAAATAAATCTAGGTAATAACCAGATTAGCTATCCTCTAAGCTCAAGCCAGTATTCCATAATCCGCTTTAGATGGTCATCATCAACTTCAACGTCATGATCTTCAAAATCGTTTAAAGACATTACCATTTCTTTTAAAGAAGCTAAATCATTTTCATCAGGAATTTCTTCTTCTGAATAACTTTCTTCTAAATTTTTAGCGATTTCTTCAATATTATTCCAATTCATTACTGTTCCTAGATAATTAAATAGGGTGTTACTTAAATTACCCATTTAAACGTAACTGACCTTAAAGAGAACATTAGGTTATATTACCAATGGTAATATAACAATAAAGTGATGTTATTATGCAACAGCTGTATGCATTTGTAATTGGAGGTAGTTCTGATTGCGAAATAAGAGAGGATTTTAGTACCCGGGATATATAATTGCAACTGCTTGAAGATTTTGCTAAAACTGTTCTATATATTAGCCTTAAGAGGACAAAAAATGGATATCCAAAAGGTGATGACCAAAGAACAAGCTAGAGAGCTTATTAAGAAACTCTCCAAAGAGATAAAAAAGTATAATATTGCCTACTACCAAGAAAATGCACCTAAGGTTTCAGATGCAGAATATGACCAGTTGTTTTTTACTCTTAAAAATTTAGAAGAAGAATTTCCTGAGTATTTAACAGAAGATAGCCCAACTCAAAACGTTGGAAGCAACATTTTGGATAAATTTGAAAAGCACGAGCATAAAATCCTAATGCTATCTTTAGCTAATGGTTTTGAGATTGAAGATATTACTGATTTTATCGACCGAATCAAAAGGTTCTTACATACAGATGATTTTCCTGAAATATATTGCGAACCAAAAATTGACGGAGTTTCTTTTTCTGCTACTTACATAAATGGTAAATTTACGACTGGTGCTACTCGAGGTGATGGGTATATTGGAGAGGATATTACCGTTAATATTAAAACTATTAAAAATTTCCCCCATAAGATTACTGGCGCTCCTGAATTTTTAGAAGTTAGAGGAGAGATATTTATCGAGAAAGAAGATTTTATAAAACTTAATCTACAACAGCAATTGCAAGAAAAACAGATTTTTGCTAATCCCAGAAACTCAGCATCTGGTTCGCTGCGCCAGCTAGACCCAAGTATAACTCGCTTACGACCGCTGAAATATTTTACTTATGGTATTGGCCATTCAAGCATGAAATTTGCGGATACCCAAGAAAACCTACTATTAGCTTTGGCTGATTTTGGATTCCAAACAAATAAAATTGGTAAGTTGGCAAATTCACTTGAGGGGTTAAAAGCTTTTTACCAAAACCTTCTGATAACAAGAAATAGTCTTGCTTATGAAATCGACGGGGTAGTATATAAAGTTAATAATTTTGAATTACAACAGCGATTAGGGTTTATTGCTCGTAGCCCCAGATTTGCTATAGCTCATAAATTTCCAGCAGTAATTGCTGAAACAAAATTACTCGGTATTACTATTCAGGTAGGTAGAACAGGAGTGCTAACGCCAGTTGCAGAATTAGAGCCTATAAAAATTGGAGGAGTTACTGTAACCCGGGCCACTTTACATAATTTTGCTGAAATAAAACGGTTAGATATAAGAGTCGGTGATACAGTTTTATTACATAGAGCTGGTGATGTTATCCCTAAAGTAAATGAGGTAAATTTATCAAAACGTACCAGCTCGGAAAAAATAGTTTCTTTGCCAATTAATTGTCCTTCCTGTAATTCTCTTCTCCATATTTTACCAGAAGAGGTGATGATTCGCTGTAATAATGGCCTTAGTTGTCCAACACAGCTAGTACGGTCAATTATTCATTTTGCAAGCAAAGATGCTCTCGATATTGAGGGACTCGGGACAAAACAGATAGAATTCCTCCAAACTGTGGGGCTCATTAATAATCCAGTTGATATATTTTTTCTTGAAGATAAAAATAGTCAAAGTCTTACAAAACTCGAAAATATGAGTGGTTGGGGAAAGAGATCAGTAGAGAATCTGTTTAATAGTATTAGAGAGGCTAAGCGTACGACTCTAGCCAGATTTATCTATTCTTTAGGTATAAGGCAGATTGGTCAATCTAATGCTAAAATACTGGCAAAAGAATTTGGAAGTGTAAATAATTTTATCAATTCTATGTTGCTGCTTGCAAGAGAAGATGAGGAGAAATATTATCAACTAAGAAGTTTAGAAGGTTTTGCTGATAAAACAGTTGCGGATATAAAAAACTTTTTCTCTTGTAACCAGAACGTTGAGACTATTAATCAGCTGGTTTCAATTCTTGAAATTGAGGATTATGAGAATGATACAATCTCTTCTTCGATTACAGGATTGAACCTTATTTTTACCGGTACTTTAAATTCTATTTCAAGGAATGAAGCTAAAGCAAGAGCAGAAAAATTAGGAGCAAAAATTGTCAGTAGTGTTTCTGCTAATACCGATTTGGTTATTGCCGGGGAAAAAGCCGGAAGTAAATTAAAAAAAGCCGAAGAGCTTGGTATTAAAATTATTTCCGAGAAGGAATGGTTAGAGATAATTAAGGAGGTAATATGACTAATGTAACCAAGACGAAATTACATGAGTTAAGGCTGTTATTTCCAGAAAATCAAATTAATGGTTATATTATTTCTACTAAAGATGAATATTTATCTGAATACCCTCCAGCTTATGCAAAAAGACTGGAATATTTAACTGGTTTTAGCGGGTCGAATGGTCTAGCTGTTATTCTTGAAAATACTGTTTTATTTTTTACGGACGGTAGATATTTAACACAATGTGCAAAAGAGCTAGATAGAGATTTATTTCAAGTTTTTGATCAAAAGCAACTTATCGATTTTTCATGGCAAACTTATGTAGGTCCTGGTGATATAATAGGTTATGACTCTGCAATTTTTACAAGTAATGTGCTTCTACCTTTTAAAAAGGTTAATTTGAGGGCATTAAGAGGAAACTTAATTGATAAAATATGGAAGGAAAGGCCCTCAAAACCAAATTCTAAAATTTATAATTATGATGTTAGTTTTGCAGGGGAGGAAAGAGCAGAAAAAATTGCCAAATGCCGCAATTTTTTAGATGCCCATAAAGGAGAAGCTTTAATCATAACTAATCCAGAAATATTGTGCTGGTTATTTAATATCAGAGCTGCAGATATAGAATTTTCGCCGCTACTGCTAGCAAATGGATGTATTACTAAAGAAAATGCTTACTTATTTACGGATATTACACAAATCCAAGACGATTTAAAGGGAATTACTATTATGCCTGAAAGCCTTTTCGTTCAAATTATTCAAGAACAACAGGGAAAGATATTATTTGATGATAGTTTATGTTCGAAATATATCTCGGATATAATAAAACAGAGAGAACATCAAAATGTGGTAAATCCATGCCTTTTATGGAAATCCTGCAAAAATGCCGTAGAAATTGGTAAAATAGTAGAAGCTCACGTTCAAGACGGCATAGCTGTGGTTGAATTTTTATCTTTTTTGGCAAATAGCGATTTAAGTAACTACTCCGAATATGATCTTGGGCTTAAACTTAAGGATTTTCGAAGTAAAGGTTATAATTATGTAATTGACAGTTTCCCAGCAATTATAGGTTTTAAGGAAAATGGAGCTGTTATTCATTATAGAGCCAGTCAAAATTCTGCAAAGAAAATTGCGGGTGACGGTTTGTTGCTAATTGATTCCGGAGGACAATATCTTGGAGCGACAACAGATATTACTAGAGTGGCAATTATTGGTAAACCTGAGCAGAAATATCGGGAATATTATACTAAAGTTCTAAAAGGTCACTTAAGTCTTGCCATGATAAAATTTCCGAAAGAATCAGTGACAGGCGCAAACCTTGATATCCTGGCCAGACAATTTTTATGGCAAGGTGGAGATGATTATCCACATGGTACCGGTCATGGAGTTGGTAGTTTCTTAAGTGTACACGAAGGACCGCAAAATATCAGTTTAACTAGCTATGGTACAAAGTTAGCAGTTGGAATGGTTATCTCAAATGAGCCAGGTTTTTATCAACCAGGTGAATTTGGGATTAGAATAGAAAATATGATGTATGTTAGGGAAATAACCAATTGCAACTTTTTAGAATTTGGAATGTTAACTTTAGTCCCGTATGAGAAAAATCTGATAAATAAGGATTTGCTTAATAGAGATGAGCTAAATTACCTCACTAGCTATTATAAATTAATAGAGAACAAAATCCTGCTGCATTTATCAGATCAGGGTAAAAGATGGCTTCACACCCAATTACAATTGGTTCTCTGAAATTTAATACCTTAAGCTATATAAAAATATAGAAAATGGTTTGAAAAAATTGAAGTAAAAAGCATATATAAATATAGACTTTACCACGCTTTCTGATTGACAACCTGACTACCTCATAATATAGTTTTATATATGTATAAGAGACAGCCTGATAGGTTAGTTATTTGAGATAAGTAACCAGCTTTCAAATAATTTAAGATAAATCAGAAATTACTAAAACAAGAGGTTATATCCCATTAAATAAATCATTTAAGCTTTCGATTTTAGACTTGCGCATTTGGGTTCATCTTGGCTGCAGCGACCAGGAGAAATTTAATCCCCAACTTGTTAGTTTGAATATCGAATTATATTTTAAATCCCTGCCAGAAGGTGCAATAAGCGATAGGCTAGAAGATACCGTTTGTTACTCTAATCTGGTTCAAAACGTAAAATCTTTTTGCCAAAATAGGAAATTCAATTTTATTGAACATTAAACCAGAGAAATCTACAAGGTTGTAGAGGAGCCTTTGGAACAACAGAGGTCACTTGTTGCCTTTATCTGTGTTACTGGTCATAAAATATCGCCACCTGTGCCTGATATTCATGGAGGGATTACTTTTACTTATTGTGATGACTTAAGTTCTACAAGGTAAGCATGGTATATATTAGCCTAGGGGCTCCAATTTGGGGAATCGTATAAATAATTTAAGAAACAGCAGCAGCGTTTCTAATGCAACGCTGCTTACGTAACAGTACTTGTTCTATAGTGCTAGAAACAGAAGCTATTACTCCGGCCTTCAAATATTGAAGTAATATTAGAGAAATGATACAATGATATTGTATCAAGAGTAATAACAAAATGTCTAATAAAAAATTATCACCAAGCGATCTCAAGATATTAAGAAAGAAAGCAGTGGAAGCAATAGTTATACATGGAATAAGCAAGAAACAAGCATCTATTACCTTTGGGTTTTCTAGGAGTTCTATATGGAAATATCTTAAAGAGTACAAAATTTATAAGGAAGAAAGCTTTCGCTATAAGAAGCTAGGAGTAAAGGTAGGAACAGGATCTAAAATCAGTAAAAATCAAGAAGAGGAATTAAAATCTAAAATTTTATCACATACACCTGATGCATTGGGAATGGATTATACGTTATGGAATAGTAAAGTGGTACAAGAATATATAGAATCCAATTACCTTTATCAGTATAACAGGCGTTCTATAAGAAAAATTATGAATAGATTGGGTTTTACGTCTCAAAAACCAATTAAATCAGCCTATCAACGTAATCCAGAGAAGATAAAAGAATGGTTAACAGTCACATATCCAGAAATCAAGTCTCGTGCAATGAAAGAAAGTGCTAGAATTTATTGGGGAGATGAAATGGGGATACAATCAACAGATAATCGAGGTAAAACATATGGTCTTAAAGGCAAGACCCCAGCAATCAAGAGAAGTGGTTCAAGATTTAAATGTAATATGCTAGCTGCTATTAGTCCGCAAGGGTTTATGAACTGGATGGTATTTGAAGATAATTTTACCAGCAAAAAGTGTATTGAATTTTTAGGTAGACTGATCAGACAAATTAAGCAGAAAATATTTTTGATATTAGATAATCATAGAGTGCATCACAGTAAAAAGGTAAAAGCTTATGTAGAAAGACATAAGGACAAGCTAGAATTGTTTTATTTACCATCATATTGTCCTGATATGAATCCACAAGAACTTGTAAACCAAGATGTCAAAGCTAACTCCAATAATTTTCGAGTACTAAAATCAGTAAAAGATTTAACAATTAATGTACGGTCCTATTTAACACAAATTCAGTTTAATGGTATAAAAATTCAAAATTATTTTAAAAAGAAAGAAATAGCTTATGCTACTATATAATGTTCAATATTTAAAGGCCAGAGTAATAAGTAGCTTCCGATACAGAACTTTCAAATATTAATTCAAGCGATAATATTTAAATAAAGTGTTTTTAATGACAACAAGGCAAAAATTTGTTAAAATCCGCAGTGTAGTTTTAATTAAAAAAGCCGCCAAAAAGTAATATGCAATTCATAGACGAAGCCAAAATATATATCAAAGCGGGGGACGGCGGTAATGGATCAGTAAGTTTCAGAAGGGAAAAGTTTATTGACCGGGGTGGTCCTGATGGTGGTGACGGCGGTAAAGGCGGAAGTATTATCTTCCAGAGCAATTCCCATCTTAATACACTGTTAGAATTTTGTTATAAAAGGCACTTTAAAGCTGAAAATGGTGTGTCAGGTAAAGGACGTAACATGACGGGTAAATCCGGCACTTCGTTAATTCTAAAAGTACCAGTTGGTACGCAAATTTTTTCAGAAGATGGAACTTTGCTAATCCATGATTTTACACAAGATAACCAGCAATTTGAAATTATTCCAGGTGGAAAAGGTGGACTTGGAAATAGCCATTTTAAATCAAGTACAAACAAATCTCCTAGAAAACGAACAGAGGGAGAAATTGGCGGAGAAATGGATGTTTATTTAAAGCTAAAACTTCTTTCTGATGCCGGATTAATTGGTTTTCCAAATGTTGGTAAATCTACATTCTTGTCAAGAACTACAGCAGCAAAACCCAAAATTGCTAATTATCAATTTACTACCCTAAAACCTTCCCTCGGTGTTGTTTATGTAGATGGAGAAGAATTCGTTTTGGCTGATATTCCAGGTCTTATTAAAGGAGCTCATTCCGGTAAAGGCCTTGGAGATAAGTTTCTGAAACATATAGAAAGGTGCTGTGTGCTTATTCATGTAATAGATGCAAACTCTACCCATGTGGACAAAGATTATCTAACAATTAGAAATGAACTTGAATCATATTCTCCTTTGCTTAAGGATAAAACAGAAATCTTGTGTATTAATAAAATTGATAGTGTAGAGGAGCGGGAACTAACAAAAAAAGTAAAATTGCTTAAAAAGATAGCTAATAAAAAAATACATCTTATTTCCGGATATTTAAATATCGGTCTTGAAGCAGTCCTTAAGCAAGCATTAATGGAAATTAAAGCTTGGTGGGATAAAACATAGTAAGTATAATCTAAAACACCTAAAGCAAGTTCTAAATTATATTTATTATTATAAATACACCTCGATCCTGCGATATAATTTAGGGAGCTGAGATTCATTAAATAACTATAAAAGCACGATTCATCAACTAATTAATAGTATTTTTACGTTCACGACAAATGAAAAAAAGAATTTTAACAGGTGATAGACCAAGTGGTAGATTACATTTAGGGCATTATGTAGGGTCCCTGCAAAATAGAGTCAAGCTACAATATAAATATGATCAATATATTATGATTGCTGATGTCCAAGCTCTGACGGACAATTTTGAAAATCCGAAGAAGATCACAGAAAATGTTTTTGAAATTGCCAAAGATTATTTAAGCGTTGGAATTGATCCTAGCCAAACGACAATTTTCGTTCAATCTCAGATTCCGGAAATTGGCGAATTAACGGTTTATTACCTAAATTTAGTAACCGTTGGGAGGCTAGAAAGAAACCCTACGGTTAAATCTGAAATTCAACAGAAAGGTTTTAATGATTCCATACCAGCTGGTTTTTTGTGCTACCCTGTTAGTCAAGCAGCCGACATAACTATTTTTCAGGCAGAATTAGTACCTGTCGGTGATGATCAAGTGCCGATGATTGAGCAAACAAATGAAATCGTCAGGCGTTTTAATAGAATTTATGGTTCAGAGTGCCTTAAAGAGTGCAATGCTATTTTAAGCAACACTCCAAGGTTAATGGGAATTGATGGTAAGGCTAAAGCTAGTAAATCGCTAGGTAATGCTATTTCCCTTTCAGATACGCAAGAAGAAATCAAACAGAAAATATTCCAGATGTTTACTGATCCGGCTCATCTAAAAATCAGCGATCCAGGCCAGGTGGAAGGAAATGTAGTGTTTACTTATTTGGATATTTTTCACCCTGATAAGCAAGAGGTTGAGTCTTTAAAAGCGCACTATAAACGAGGCGGCCTTGGAGATATGACAATAAAAAATATTTTGAATAATAGTATTCAGGATTTACTCAAAGACATACGCGAAAAAAGGGAAAGTATAAAGCAAGAAGATGTTCAGGAAATACTTTATCATGGTACTGCTAACGCATCTAAGCAAGCGAAACAGACTATGGAAGAGGTTAGAGAAGCTATAGGAGTTAAATATTTCTAAGACAGTTTTTATGAGCAGTATTGATAGCAAGTTTAAAGAGGAATTAAAAATTGAGCATAGCCTGCTGCCCAATATTAATGACATTGAGTTTTTAACCAGAAAGCTAAATGATGAAACTGCTGAATTAGGTTCAACTCACCCTTTTGCTTTCTTTATTCGGAATAAGGCTAATGAAATTGTAGCTGGATGTAATGGTTTTGTGGTATTTGGTGCGATATATACTGACCAGCTCTGGGTGCATCCGGAGTGGCGCAAAAAAAAGCTGGGACGGAGTTGATGAAACATGTACACGATTATGGTCGCAAAGTAGGTTGCAATATAGCTACGGTTGCTACCATGAGCTTTCAGAGTCAAGGATTCTATGAAAAATTAGGCTATAAACTGGATTTTGAACGCAGCGGCTACGTTAATGGCTCTTCTTGTTTATTTTTACAATTAGCTTTAAGCGAAGATAGAACCAAAGAAATCAAACTTGTACCTTATGATAAGGATTGGCCTAAAATATTTGAGACAGAAGGTATCAAAATCAGCGAGGCTCTTGGCCTAAATTGTGTGGCAAGTACATCATATCGGTTCAACTTCTTGTCCCTGGTCTTGCTGCAAAGCCTAAAATAGACATCACTACGGTCATAAAACCATTTACTCCTTTGAGGTGGTCCGTTAATACTATGACAAATATTTTGGAAAGCTTAGGTTATATATACAAAGGAGAATGGAACATTCCATTTAAACATGGATTTACAAAAAGGGGAGATGTTAATGTAAATCTTCATGTTTACGAAGAAGGGCATCCTGAAATAGAGTTATCACTGCTATTTAGGGATTATTTACGAAAAAATCGCAAAGTACGTGATGAATATGCTGCTTTAAAAGATGAGATTTTAAAAGATCCTTTATCTTCTACAAAAACTTATTCTATATTTCCTGCTTACACTTTAAGGAAAAATGATTTCATACTAAATATTTTAAAGCAAAATGATTTCAAGCGTATTAGGTTCGTAAAATGTACTCATTATAATGAAATTCAAGCTGCTAAATATTTTCGTCAAAAATATTTTTTCGATAATGTGCCTATAAAAGATCCATATACTTGGACATTTAATCATCCTGATCATGTTCATTTTATTTTATTACTCCGGCCTTTAAATATTGAACTAACATTAGAGAAATGATATAATGATATTGTATCAAGAGTAATAACAAAATGTCTAATAAAAAATTATCACCAAGCGATCTCAAGATATTAAGAAAGAAAGCAGTGGAAGCAATAGTTATACATGGAATAAGCAAGAAACAAGCATCTATTACCTTTGGGTTTTCTAGGAGTTCTATATGGAAATATCTTAAAGAGTACAAAATTTCTAAGGAAGAAAGCTTTCGCTATAAGAAGCGAGGAGTAAAGGTAGGAACAGGATCTAAAATCAGTAAAAATCAAGAAGAGGAATTAAAATCTAAAATTTTATCACATACACCTGATGAATTGGGAATGGATTATACGTTATGGAATAGTAAAGTGGTACAAGAATATATAGAATCCAATTACCTTTATCAGTATAACAGGCGTTCTATAAGAAAAATTATGAATAGATTGGGTTTTACGTCTCAAAAACCAATTAAATCAGCCTATCAACGTAATCCAGAGAAGATAAAAGAATGCTTAACAGTCACATATCCAGAAATCAAGTCTCGTGCAATGAAAGAAAGTGCTAGAATTTATTGGGGAGATGAAATGGGGATACAATCAACAGATAATCGAGGTAAAACATATGGTTTTAAAGGCAAGACCCCAGCAATCAAGAGAAGTGGCTCAAGATTTAAATGTAATATGCTAGCTGCTATTAGTCCGCAAGGGTTTATGAACTGGATGGTATTTGAAGATAATTTTACCAGCAAAAAGTGTATTGAATTTTTAGGTAGACTGATCAGACAAATTAAGCAGAAAATATTTTTGATATTAGATAATCATAGAGTGCATCACAGTAAAAAGGTAAAAGCTTATGTAGAAAGACATAAGGACAAGCTAGAATTGTTTTATTTACCATCATATTGTCCTGATATGAATCCACAAGAACTTGTAAACCAAGATGTCAAAGCTAACTCCAATAATTTTCGAGTACTAAAATCAGTAAAAGATTTAACAATTAATGTACGGTCCTATTTAACACAAATTCAGTTTAATGGTATAAAAATTCAAAATTATTTTAAAAAGAAAGAAATAGCTTATGCTACTATATAATGTTCAATATTTAAAGGCTAGAGTAATACAATAAATTATCCCTATTCTATCAAAACTCGATCACGTAGTAAAATGTTCAAAGCAAGTATAGAAAGCACGAATACGTATACATTAAATAGAGATACAATAATTAAACTATCCTTTCGCACTACATATTCACATTTTGATATTTATCAATTTTATAAAAAAAATAGAGAAGTTGAAGTTCTTATACCAAGAAAAAAAACTCAGTTCTTACTTAATACGACTAAACTCAGTTTTAAAAAACTTTTAACCCACCAAGAGATTATTATAAAACCGGTTTTTTATGTAAAAATAGAAAATTTAGTAAATATAAAAGGTTCTTCTAATAGTATAGTAATTACGAAAGATAGTTACTGTTGTATAAAAAATCAATATTTATTGCACAAAAAACCTAGGCTTAATTTAGGTATTAGCCTAAATATTTTACACAGAAAAGCGCTCCGTTTTAAAATACGTGGAAATTATAGTTTTGATCGCAAAGTTGAAAGTAAGTATATTGCAACTGCTTTTTTATATAATTTGTAAAGTAACATTATATTTAGAAAATCTTTCAAAAAATACTATACACCGAATCAACTATAGGCTAAAAAGGTTTCAGTATATTATTTCTTATTTTTTATAATAAAGGTTACTGATTTATTCTAGAGCAATATGATATTTTGGCCTCGATATTATTATACCAAAAATGAATTGGAAAAATTTTTTTATATGAAACGAGTAGAAGAGGAAAAAAATAAGAAACGAATTAATTCTGAAGTAATAACTCTTCAGAAAATGTCTCCTAATGTATTAGCTATCCACTATTTAAGGGAGGCTAATAATCAGGTCTTAGCAGGAAAATACGAAGAATCTGCGATGCTTTATCAAGAAGCTGTAAATTATTTTAATAAAGCACTATCTAAAGGAATAGTCATAAGTAAGAGTAATTATACCAATGCTATCTGTAATTTGGCTACTGTGTTATATAATATTGGGTGCTACCATATTAAGAAAGGAAATCTTGTTATAGCCCTGTACTACTTTAGTATATCTAACGCGCTGGGTCAAAGTGTGGATGCTCTATACAATATGGGATATGTAGAAAATCTTCAAAAGTACTTTAAGGAAGCTCATGATTATTACAATCAGGCGTTTCAACTCGCAAGTAAATTCCGTCAAAACACCTTAGTGATCTGTAAGGCAATAAAAAACAATATTATAGAATATTTTATTGACCTGTGCCAAACTAGCGACTTCATGGATAAATTTGAAAGCTTAGCAGGTAGGAAAACCACATATAAATGATATATAAAGAGCTTCCAGATTCATGCTTAAAACATGCAAAGTACCTCCTTAGGGAGTCTTTTCCTGTTAATGATGTCTGGAAAAGCATTTCAAAGGTAAATACAGTGGTCTTAATGTTCAATCGATTAGCCAAGTAACAGAGAAAGCAAGGCAAGAATTGTTATACTTAAAACTACAAGTTAGCCCTGATTATTGGGATTTACTAAATACTTATTCCTATATTAAGATTAAACAATGTTTACTACCCTATAGAGTAGATGAACACTTAGGTGATACTAGCGCTATATTAGGTTCTAGAGTAGAATTATTGGAAGACTCTTTTAGCGAAAAACCAAGCGTAAGAAAATTACTGAAAGAATTCACAGATAACCGACCATGTGAATTAATATTAGAATACTTATTTAGTGATTACGATACTATAGTTAATTTGACTTTAGAATATCTGGGAGAAGAAGATATATGCACCCAAATGGCTTGGCTTATACAAGAGAAATTATCCTTAGAGGGTCAGATCTAAATTGTTAATTTGTAACCATTCTTCTTGGATCTATTAATGACCAAGTTGCTCCGAAAACTCAGATTTCTTCGATCAACAAGATATAAAAGATACCTAAAATTTTCCTAGCGAGAATAAAGCTCAACTATTTTGTTAAAGTCGGCTTCGAACGGATAAGGAATGTCAGAAATCGAAGGAGTTCTTACAAAAGTACCGGACATAGAGTCAGCATCTAAAGACAAGTAATTAGGAACTGATCTTTCTAGTTTTTGAGCGGATTCTGCACAAATTACTATTTGTTTTGAAGAATCCTTAAGTTCAATTATATCACCTTCTTTTACTCTTAAACTTGGTATATTGACTTTTTTGCCATTTAATTTTACGTGCTTATGGGATACTAACTGCCTAGCAGCAAATATCGAAGGCGCAAGATTTAACCTATAAACCACCATGTCTATTCTTTTTTCAAGCAAGCCGGCAAAATTTTCTGCCGTATTACCTTTCATTTTATTAGCAAGAGTAAAGGTATTTCTAAACTGTTTTTCAGTTATTCTACCGTAATGTGCTTTAACAAGTTGTTTGGCTTGTAAGTGAGTGCCGTAATCTGAAGTTTTAGGGCGTCCACTAGGACCATGCTGACCTGGGCGATAATTTTTTGTATTAAAAGGATCTCTTGCATCTCCCCACACACTTTTACCTAGTCTTCTACTTGCCTTATACTTTGCCTTAATGATTTTAGTCACTCTATCTATACCTAATTTAGTATTTAAAATTCACTTTCCGCCGATTATATAAATACTATTTAAAAAAGTCAAACTCAAAAATAAAACTTATCTTTAACCGCGAGTGTTATTTAAAAAAACTTAGAATTACTCTTTATTTCTATAATAATTATGTCAGTCAATCAGCTCAAACTAAGCAGATGTTATTGCCTAAACAGAATATCCCCTAAAATGCCTTTAAGGTAAATCTTTTTAGCTTTCGTTTTTTCTCTTTGTTTTGGTTTTAGCAGCTGGCTCGGTTTTTTGATTTTTTTGTTCAATTAAAGACATTGCCTGCTTGATATCCACATTGAAAGGGTCAACATTTTTAGGTATAGAGATAAATTTGTTCTGATATTTTAAATATGGCCCAAAACGGCCTATACCTATTAAAATTTCTTCCCCCGAATGCAAATGAGAGCCAACTAAGATAGGTAGATTAAGTAGTTTTATCGCAACGTCTAAAGTTACAGTATCCGGATTTATAGTTGGCGGTAGTGCTGATCTTTTTGGCTTATCTTTAGGTGAACTTGCTTCCCCAAGCTGTACGTACCATCCATATGGACCTTTCCGAAGCGTTATTATATTACCATCCTTATCAGCCCCTAATTCCTTATTATTTGTCGGTTCAGTTACCGGAGCATTTTCATCAGAAACTTGCCCCATATCCTTTGAAATAGGTTTTTTATACTGACAAGTAGGGTAATTATTGCAGGCTAAAAATGCGCCAAATTTACCTAGCTTTAAATTGAGTATACCATCTAGGCATGATGGGCATCTTTTATTTTTTTCTATGCTCTCTTTATTTCCCTGTTTATCTCCGAATAGATGGTATTCAAGAGCCTTTTCAACATATTCTATTACTTCACTAATTTTGCGGTCACTAACTTCGCCAACATTATCATTAAATCCCTTCCAAAACTCCGAAAGTAATGACTTCCAACCAAGATTTCCCTCGGCAATTTTATCAAGATCTGTTTCTAATTCAGCAGTAAAATCGTACTGTACATATTTTTCGAAAAAACCGACCAGAAATGCTGTTACTAATCTACCGAGCTCACTTGGACTAAACCTTTTTTTATCCATAGTAACATACTGTCTGTCTTGCAATACGGAAATTATTGTTGCATAAGTAGAGGGTCTGCCAATACCTAATTCTTCTAATTTTTTTACTAAGGTAGCCTCGGAGTATCTCGGCGGCGGTTCCGTAAAATGTTGTTCCGGAATAATTTTTTTAGTAGCAATATCTTCTCCTTCCGTTAACGGAGGTAAAATTCTAGAGTTTTCCTCCTTGTTATCATCTATACCTTCCTGATAGATTTTATAGAATCCGTCAAAAGCAATTGTTGAACCAGTAGCTCTTGCCATAAAACTTTTATCGTCAGAAATAAAATCAACTCCCACCATATCTATCACTACTGCTTCCATTTGGCATGCTACAGTTCTTTTCCAAATTAAATCATAAAGTTTTAATTGATCAGTATCTAAATTTTTAGCTAATTTTTCAGGTAATAGATTTATATCTGTCGGTCTAATTGCTTCGTGAGCCTCTTGAGCATTTTTAGATTTAGATTTGTAGATAATTGGTTTAGTTGGCAAGTACTTAGCTCCGTATTTTTCTCCAATAAGTTTCCTTATGCTATCTACCGAATCAGCGGCAAGTGTGGTGCCGTCTGTTCTCATGTAAGTAATTAACCCTAGCGTTTCACCTCCAACATCTACTCCTTCATATAATTTCTGTGCTACCTGCATAGTTTTTTTAGCACTAAAACCAAGTTTTCTTGAAGCTTCTTGCTGTAAAGAAGAAGTAATAAAAGGAGCAGATGGATTCCTCTTTTGTTGCTTTTTTTCAACCAATAAAACATGAAATTTTTGAGAACTCAACTTCTGAACTATTTCATCTGCTTGCGCCTGATTAACAATTGAGAATTTATCTAGTTTATTGCCATTTACATGGGTTAACCGTGCGACAAAAAGATCTCCCTTACTCCCAAACATATCGAGTTTCATATCCCAAAATTCTTTGGAGATAAAACGTTCAATTTCGTCCTCTCTTTCGCAAATTAATCGCAGCGCAACTGATTGGACCCGACCTGCTGATCTACACCCTGGTAATTTACGCCATAAAATCGGGGATAAGGTAAAACCGAATAGATAATCTAAAGCTCTTCTTGCTTGTTGAGCATTAACTAAATTACCATCAACAGTTCTTGGATGGGCTATTGAATCAAGTACAGCCTTTTTTGTAATTTCATTAAAAGCAATACGCTTAAATTTATTATCATCCTTGATTACTTTCTCGGATTTTAGCACTTCCATTACGTGCCAAGAAATAGATTCCCCTTCCCGATCAGGGTCAGTAGCAAGATAAATTTCACTAGCGTTTTTTGCCGATTTTACGATTTCATTAACATATTTAGAAGATTTATCGGAAATCTCATATTTCATAACAAAATCTTGGTCTGGTAATACAGATCCATTTTTGGAAGGTAAATCTCTGATGTGACCAAAAGACGCTATAACTTTATAATCGTTACCTAAATATTTATTGATAGTTTTTGCTTTCGCAGGAGATTCAACAATTACGAGTTTCATGAAAACCTAAATTAATATATTAATGAAATTTTATTACCGGCAGATCTTGTAATCTTACCGGCAAGTTCAAGTTCCAGAAATATTGTATACAATATCGGTAGTTCTAATTGCAATTGCTGTGCTACTGCTTCAAAAGTCACCTCCGACGCTGAAAGCAATTCTACTACTGCAGTACGATTTCTATCTGTCACTTGAATATTACTATTATTCCCCATATAAAGGCTCACATTATTAAAATAACTTGCTTTTTCTTCAAGCTCTTTCTGAAATTTATCTTTAGACATCACATTTATTAGAATATCCTCAACAGATTCGAGCAGATATGCACCATTTTTTATTAACTGGTTGCTGCCCATGCACCTTGGATCAAGTGGAAAGCCAGGTACCGCAAAAACATCTCTATTTTGCTCCAGGGCAAAACTTGCAGTAATTAATGACCCGGATTTCATCCCGGCTTCAATTACTATCGTTGCCAGTGCACAAGCCCTGATATAATCCTATTACGCTGAGGAAAATGCTGACTAAGCGGTTTAGATCCTATAGGTAACTCTGCTAAAAGCAACCCATTTTTTGCTATTTCTTCGTACAAAGCTTTATTTTCTGGCGGATATATGTGATCTATGCCCCCTGCTATTACGGCAATTGTATTACCTAAACTACTGGAATGCACTGCTGAATCAATTCCCCTTGCAAGACCGGAAACAGTTACATAACCAGCTTTTACCAAATCTTTAGATAATTTTGCTGCAAAAGCCTTACCGTTAACTGAACTATTTCTTGCCCCTACTATTGCAATAATTTTTTCGTGATTTAACAACGATATATTGCCTTTGTAAGATAAAACAGGAGGAAAATCAGGAATTTGTAATAATAATTCAGAATAATTTAGATCTTTATAAGTTATTAAATAGCTATTATTTTTTTCTAACTCTTTAAGCTCTTTCAGGGCAAAATCTTTAGAGCAAACCTTAATTGGCTTCGATCTTCCTCCTTTAACTGAAAAATCCTCTACATTTTCTAAGGCCCGAGTCGCTGAACCAAAAAACTTTATCAGGTTAAAAAAGTCTTAGGACCAACATTTTCACTTCTGATAAGCCTTAATATATCTATAGTTTTATTAGAATAGGCAGGAGCTTTATTATTGACAAAAAGATTTTCTAGCATGTACTATCCTGCTCCTATCCTTTTATAACCCTTCAGCGTGGGAGGTCAAGTAGTCAGAAACTCCTTGCTTTGTAGCATTCATCCCTTGATCACCTTTTTTCCACCCTGCCGGGCAAACTTCACCGTGGACATTATGATGGTCTAAAGCATCAATCATTCTGAGAGTTTCATCAACATTTCTACCAAGAGGTAAATCATTTACAAGGTAATGTCTTACCTTAAAATCATCATCAATTAAAAATGTACCTCTAAACGATATACTTTCATCACTCAGTACGTTATAAGCTTTAGAGATTTCTTTACTTAAATCTGACACTAACGGAAATTGAACATTTCCTATTCCGCCTTTATTTACTGACATTGATTTCCAAGCATGATGTGAAAAATGGGAGTCGACACTTACAGCTACTACTTTAGTGTTCCTTGAATTAAACTCTCCGAGCCTGTTATTAAAAGCAATAATTTCTGAAGGGCAAACAAAAGTAAAATCTAGTGGATAGAAAAATAAAATGCCTTTATAGCCTTTTAAGTAAGTTTTTAAATTGAAATTGTTGTCTATTGAATCATCAGGCATCACTGCTTTTGCTGTAAAATCAGGCGCCAATTTACCTATATATACTGTCATTTTAGCTCTCCTTATAAATTTATAATTTTAACAACCAGATAATATATATAATATTTTTTGAAATCAACTTAAAGAAGAACACCCGATTATAGAAAAATAATTCCCCAATATTAATTTTATTTATTAGTGCGAAGAGATTAACAAAGTATAAACAACTTACCTAAAAGTAAAAAAGTAAGTTTATGCTAAAAAATTATATAAAAAAATTACGTAACTACCGGCAAAAAAAACTACTAATATACTCAACATTCCGGAGGTTATTTTCCCTTCAGAAGAAACTACTGGATCTGAGCAATATTTTGAGAATGTTATAGTCCACAGATGTGTAAGTTTGATAGCTTCTTACGCCAGCCACGTACCTTGGTTAGTGTATTATTTTGGTCCTTAAATATTGAACATTATATAGTAGCATAAGCTATTTCTTTCTTTTTAAAATAATTTTGAATTTTTATACCATTAAACTGAATTTGTGTTAAATAGGACCGTACATTAATTGTTAAATCTTTTACTGATTTTAGTACTCGAAAATTATTGGAGTTAGCTTTGACATCTTGGTTTACAAGTTCTTGTGGATTCATATCAGGACAATATGATGGTAAATAAAACAATTCTAGCTTGTCCTTATGTCTTTCTACATAAGCTTTTACCTTTTTACTGTGATGCACTCTATGATTATCTAATATCAAAAATATTTTCTGCTTAATTTGTCTGATCAGTCTACCTAAAAATTCAATACACTTTTTGCTGGTAAAATTATCTTCAAATACCATCCAGTTCATAAACCCTTGCGGACTAATAGCAGCTAGCATATTACATTTAAATCTTGAGCCACTTCTCTTGATTGCTGGGGTCTTGCCTTTAAGACCATATGTTTTACCTCGATTATCTGTTGATTGTATCCCCATTTCATCTCCCCAATAAATTCTAGCACTTTCTTTCATTGCACGAGACTTGATTTCTGGATATGTGACTGTTAACCATTCTTTTATCTTCTCTGGATTACGTTGATAGGCTGATTTAATTGGTTTTTGAGACGTAAAACCCAATCTATTCATAATTTTTCTTATAGAACGCCTGTTATACTGATAAAGGTAATTGGATTCTATATATTCTTGTACCACTTTACTATTCCATAACGTATAATCCATTCCCAATTCATCAGGTGTATGTGATAAAATTTTAGATTTTAATTCCTCTTCTTGATTTTTACTGATTTTAGATCCTGTTCCTACCTTTACTCCTCGCTTCTTATAGCGAAAGCTTTCTTCCTTATAAATTTTGTACTCTTTAAGATATTTCCATATAGAACTCCTAGAAAACCCAAAGGTAATAGATGCTTGTTTCTTGCTTATTCCATGTATAACTATTGCTTCCACTGCTTTCTTTCTTAATATCTTGAGATCGCTTGGTGATAATTTTTTATTAGACATTTTGTTATTACTCTTGATACAATATCATTATATCATTTCTCTAATGTTAGTTCAATATTTAAAGGCCGGAGTAATAACTATTACTTCCACTGCTTTCTTTCTTAATATCTTGAGATCGCTTGGTGATAATTTTTTATTAGACATTTTGTTATTACTCTTGATACAATATCGTTATATCATTTCTCTAATGTTAGTTCAATATTTAAAGGCCGGAGTAATATAATTACTGCTTCCGGCAATCCAAATTGGTGTGGCGCAAAGATCGATCCGTAAGATTGAAAAAAGGTAAATTATTTTTAGTCGGGTCAGTAGCTTTATTGCACCCGTCTGCTTTTTGTGTTATGGTCACATCTGCAATCTTGTTTGGTTAAAACTCAGGTTTGCTTATTTGCTCGCCATAGATATCTTTCAGGTTTTGTAGGACTCAAGTAAGATACTAGGCGGGCATTTATCTTGTTTATTTAACTAGGTCATAATTTTTACTTAATACTTGGTTTGTTTCTGATTTTTTATACAACTATAAGTCCATAAAAACCTATAAGTGATTTCTTAAGAATATCCGGATAGCTGATACTTGAAAACCACGATTTATAACAAGCAACCGCAAATTCTATTGACTTCCCTAAAACAAGCCAAAAATTATTTTAAATAGTTGTGCCGGACGCAACCTTTTATCTAAAAGAATCAGCATGTAATTCTTCTCTAGGAAGAATATTTTTTTCAAGTTTCACATCAAATATCTGATCAGTCAGTCTATAAAAATCATTTGCCGAAACTGCTCCTCTTGTTACAAGGTAAATCCTTGTCATAACCGGGGCTTTTGGTATGGAATCTTCATGTATATATCTGAAAACTGCGCTCTTGTTTACACCTATCATTTCTGCAAATTCTGGAATTGATAATTTCTCTAGTTTAAGAAATTTTTCTAGACGCATAAAATGCTGAATCTTAAGTTAATTATCCCTATAGAAAACCACGGGTTGAGGATAATTACAAAGAATTTTAAAATGGTTGCGAGCAGCGCAACCACCTCATTAAATAATTAACGGAAATAAAATTCGTAAATCCTTATAAATACTCACATTCAGGTTAATTAAACAGGGCAACTTACTGGTATTTTGGTTGCGTGCCGTAAATACCGATTGCAAAGACTATTAACCTATTGAACTATTGACTAAAGAAATTGTATATAAGTGATGTAAACAATATGAAAAAAATCGAGGTATACCGAATCTACTACAACAATTACTTTAACTCATAAACAAAGGGCACCTATTGCCAAAACATTATCGGTAACAGAAGAGCATTTTCTTGATTCAATAAAAACCGGTAGGTCACAACATGAAATATTTAATGGGATAGCAGCTACTATCCTGGCATCTTGTCCGGATCAAATAGACGAAAAAGAATCAAGAAAATTAGCCCGTAACTTGATAGGTTTTTGCCAAAAAATTATTGCTCTTCAAATAAAACAGGATTTGCTGGATTGAATAGACAAAATCAGTTATTTGCTCTTTATTAATACCGTTTATATTATAAATTAGTTAGTATCCATCGATTACTTTCTATTTTATAAACTCCTATAATAATCATCTCAATTTTTCTAACTAAAAACTTGACACGTTATTACTTTTACTCATGTATCAGAATTGGGATTAACTCTCAGAACCTATTTTAAAAGTTCTGCAGGCATAAAAGGTAAAATGCTTAAAATTAATACGTGAAGGCATGTACCCTACGAATATAAGAGATCAAGAAATATATGGATACATAGATCAGAGAGAAAGTTGCTAAAAAGTAAACGCCGACTGTAAGAATTATCGAGATTCAATCTGTTAAGACTAGTCAAAAGGGGATCTATAGTATATGATGCCGGTAAAAAGTTAAGGGTAGAAATCGTCATATAACTACAGATATTCCTGGTTTAGCATTATCATGCGAAATACAGGTATTTAACCTCCAGGATCGTGATGGTGCCAAAAGAAGTGCTCATAAAAACTAGGGCAAAATATCTTACTTAACTTTAAGCTTACTTGCAATTGCTCATAAAATTATTGATCAAATGTATTTTTAGGTAATTCTTAAACGTAGGATAGTTGAAAGTACTCTTGGTTGGTTTAATAATTTTAAGCAAATGAAGGGACTATGAACATTCGATATGATTGCTATTACGTTGAAGGGCGCTAGCTGATCCTTAAAAAACTTTCAAGAGATGTTCTTAGGACCATTAATTAGTTTCTGATGTGAAAAACCTCGATAAAAATAGCTTTAACATTTACAAATTAGCTTATAACTTGTTATTAAAAATCAATTTGATAAAAACACTATGGCAGAGAAAGCAATAAAAGCCGTTATTTTATCCAGAGTTTCCTCTAAAGATCAACAGGAAGGCTATTCTCTTGAAGTACAGACTGAAAGATTGGAAAATATTGTGATCGAAAAGGATTACATATTTTAAAGAAGTTTAAAATAGTTGAATCTTCAACTAAGGGTGATCGAAAGGAATTTATGGAAATTATCAAATTCATAAAATAGCATCGTGAACCTATAGCATTCGTTGCCGATAAGGTAGATCGCATTCAAAGAAGCCAGAAAGAAACTCCCTTACTTGATGAATTAGTTAAAAAAGGTAAACTGGAATTACATTTTAATAGTGAAAGTTACGTTATACATCAGGAATCTACTGCCCATGAATTAATGATGTGGGGGATGGGAGTCGTTATTGCCAAATGTCATATTGATCTCTTAACTGAAAATGTCAAAAAAAGTTTTAAACAGAAAGTTGAGGTTCACGGGGAATGGTATGGTAGTGCACCACTTGGTTATTTGAATAAAAGAGATGAATGCGGTAGGGGAGTAATTATAGTTGATCCCATCAAGGCCCCTTTAATCACAAAAATATTTGAAGAGTACGCAACAGGAGCATATACTTTATCTGAAATGGTATTAAAAGCAAAAAGATGGGGTTTACGTAGCAAAAATGGTCATTACATAAATAAGACAGTTTTACATAGGATGATCCAGAATCCCTTCTACTATGGTGAAATGCGAGTAAAAGGCGAATTATGGCCACATCGTCATGAGATTATTACTACTAGAGAAGTATTTAAGGCTTGCGAGGCAGTACGTATGGGATGGAATAAAAAACCCTTTCAGTATAGGGGAAAGGAATTTCTGTTTAGGGGTATATTAAAATGTGCTATTACCGGCCGGTTGGTAACTTCTGATACCAAAACCAAGAAATATGCAAATGGTAAAGTGGCAGAGGGACATACTTACGAACATCGGATCCTGATAATTCGGAAAAGAAGTTATGGGTTAGAGAGGATGAAATAACTAAACAGCTTGAAGATATTTTACAAAACCTTGGAATAAAGAATCCTGATATATTAAAGCAGGTAATTGAATATTTGATGAATGTTAATGAAGGAAAAAACATAATTTTAATCGTGAAATTAATGCATTAAAACAGGAACATACATCGATTCAAAATAAACTTGATAATTTAATAGATCTGGTAGCTGATGGAATTTTAACAAGGGAAGAATTTTTACATAAAAAAATAAATTCAAAGAACGTCAATATGAATTAAGTGACTTACTCAAAAGCTACGACAGAGTAGATGATAAATTTTCAAAAAAGCTTATAGGTCTTATAAACATTAGCTCTCAAGCTTATGAAACTTTCAAGAGTTCGACAGTAAATGAAAAAAGGGAATTACTGAATTTTATATTTGCGAACCTAGAACTAAAAGGCCGTAAGCTATGTTATACATTAGCTTTCCCGTTCTCAGAATTTGAAAAAATCAATAATCGTACCACGTGGCGGGAGTGACGGGACTCGAACCCGCGGCCTTCTGCGTGACAGGCAGATGCTCTAACCAACTGAGCTACACCCCCTCCCTAATATGATAGACTTGCCAAATATATATTAATTTAAGCTGCTACGCAAGTATTATATAGGAAAATTTACCCTAAAGCTTGAATTAAGCATGATACTAGATCAATTACCTTATCTTACCCTAAAGAATACGGAATGGATAGCGCCATTCCGCACCAGTATAGGATTAAATTTATCTTTACTACCAACCCCTTACTTATCAATGATCCAAAATCGAGTCATTATCGCCTGACAAGGATTTATCCAATGAGATCGTATCTGATGAGTCTATTACAGGAACTGTATGCCAAGAAAGTTGTTGATCAGTCCCTGGAGCACTTCCCGTCATTTTTACTACCTCTCTATCTGATCTAATCCCAACCACCGATACCAAAGAGGACGATGTGGAGGAGGGAGAATATGACATACTACCAGAAGACGATGATGACGAAATCGAATATGACGGCATACTACTACTAGATGAAGATGATAATGAAGAACAGGATGAGCTAGTGTTGTATTCCTGAGATAATGAGTCTGTCATATAGTTTGTGTAAGTTGCAAAAGGATATAGTAGAAGATACTATAAAAAAGCAACTTAAATACAGAGGAAAAAATGGCTAAAAAATTAGCAGAAAAAGAAGTAGATATAAATACTAAATTAGTCGAAGAATTACTATCAAAAGCAGATCCATCTGAATTATTTGGTCGCGGGTGGATTATTTAATAAACTTAAAAAGCAAATAGTAGAGAGAATTCTTGAAAGTGAATTAGAACACGATCTAGGTTATTCTAAACATAGTAAGATAATCAAGAGCGATAATAATCGTCGCAACGGCAGTTATGAAAAAACGATTATAGATGACGACGGTCATCAGATTACCGTAGATGTTTCAAGGGACAGGGAAGGAGAATTTGAACCTCAATTGATTCCTAAAGGAGTTAGGAAATTTAGTGGTTTTGATGATGTACTAGTTACGACTTGATCTGACAGTGGTAAAAAATCAGGCAGCTTGATAAGTTAATAGCAAGTTGTTGAGTCAATCAATTTATTTTGTGTAAGTTGTTGTATTTTTTAATTCCAGTAAATCATGCCTAAAATCCCCGCATAAAATTTCAAATTGATTCAATGCCAAAGACCAATTTTTAATCGGCATGGTCCATTTTTTGGCAGCATTTTTTAGAGCCAAAAATACGATTTTTAAAATAGACTTATCATCTGGAAAAACCCCTTTATTGTTGATGATTTTTCTGATTTGACGATTTATCGATTCTATCGCATTGGTAGTATAAATTACCCGCCTAATCTCATCAGGAAAAGCAAAAAAAGGAATAATCCCGCTCCAATTCCTTTGCCAAATATCAGAGATCACAGGATATTTATTATCCCATTTAGCAGCAAACGATTTTAGCTCCAGATATCCTATTTCTTCGCTGTTTGGCAGTGTAAATCCTTTTAAGATCCGCTGTGACCGCTTTTAAATCCTTATAAGAAACATATTTTACAGAACTCCTCGCCATATGTACTATACAGAGTTGTACAATCGTATTAGGATAAATGCTATTTATGGCTTCAGGAAAGCCTTTTAATCCATCAACGCATGCTACATATATCTGTTTTATCCCTCTGTTCTTTAGCTCAGTTACAACCTGCATCCAAAACTTGGAACCTTCATTTTTACCGACCCAGATCCCCAGTAATTCCTTTTTCCCTTCCATGTTAACACCTATTGCAAGATATACCGCTTTGTTAATTACTGTATGATTATCCCTTGCTTTAACGTGTATGCAATCCAAATATAATATTGGATATACATCGTCTAGGGACCTGTTTTGCCATGTAGTAACTTCTTCTATTACTCCGTCAGTGACAGTTGATATAAGGTCCTTGGAAATATTGGTCTGGTATATCTCCTCTAAATGGCTATGTATCTCACTGACAGTCATCCCTCTTGCATATAGTGAAATCACTTTATCATCAAAACCACTAAATCTCCTAACTCCTTCAGGAATCAATTGAGGTTCAAATTCTCCTTCCCTGTCCCCTTGAAACATCTACGGTAATCTGATGACCGTCGTCATCTATAATCGTTTTTTTATAACTGCCGTTGCGACGATTATTATCGCTCTTGATTATCTTACTATGTTTAGAATAACCTAGATCGTGTTCTAATTCACTTTCAAGAATTCTCTCTATTATTTGCTTTTTAAGTTTATTAAATAATCCACCCGCGACCAAATAATTCAGATGGATCTGCTTTTGATAGTAATTCTTCGACTAATTTAGTATTTATATCTACTTCTTTTTCTGCTAATTTTTTAGCCATTTTTTCCTCTGTATTTAAGTTGCTTTTTTATAGTATCTTCTACTATATCCTTTTGCAACTTACACAAACTATATGACAGACTCAATTTAAGGGAATATTAGTTAAAATTTTATTCAATTACTTATACTTTCTTATAGAAGAAATTTGCGATTCTTGCTAATCTCATTAGCTGCCTCAAGTTCTTGTTGGGTATTTATCCCTATAACTAAATAGTGAGTTTTAGAAGTATAATAACTTACTTTTTCACCAGCACTGGTACAGATTTCTATTATTTCAGTTAAGTATAATTCGCTATTATTAATAGCACGAGACCTATTAATACAAGCAGGTAAATATTTTTGTAAAATACCCGGGGCAAAAGCCATTATTCCAGAATTGCATAATTTTATTTTCTTTTCCAGAGCAGTAGCTACTTTAAATTCAACTATCTTTTTAAAATTACCCTCTTCATCTAGAATGATTCTGCCGTACGCATTTGGTTCTTCATGCTCAAATGCTAATGTTACTATCGCAGAATTAGAAGTTTCAAGATAACTAAATAATTCTGTAATTATTTCCGGGGTGATAAGCGGGTTGTCCCCATAGATCACTGCATTTTGTATATTATTATTGATCAAAGCACTAGCCACCCAAACTGCATGTGCAGTGCCAAGTTGTTCATCCTGCAGAGCAAACTTACACTGATTTTCAAAAGCAAATAAATATTTAGCTATGTGATCTGAATATACCAATACAATATCTTTAGTAACAGCATACGCATTATCTACTACCATTTGAAGCATTGTCTTATCGCCTATTTTGTGCATCACTTTAGGTAGATTTGATTTCATCCTACTACCTTTTCCGGCAGCTAAAATAACAATTTGTCTTTGCATAAATTTATTTTAATTATATATTAACTTAGAAAGTCAATAATATTAGGGAATATAGATCTAAGACCCCCTAAAACACAAGAGAATAATAACAGATTCCAGAACAAAGCCTAGCTTTTTATTTTGCTTAATAGCAAAATTGTATACACACCATTTTAGTATTTTAATTTCAGGCAATAGCTTTTACATATGAAACATTACGTAATAAAATTTTGTTTGCCATTTATATCTTGCAGCAACTAGAATTCGGGAGTTAAATATTTGTACATTAGTTAATAAGCGATGAATCAATTGACTATTGAAAACCCCATAAGCTGTTTTGGTATAGGGGTACATTCTGGCAATAAGACTCAGGTAACATTAAGACCTGCTAGCGAAAATGTTGGTATTCTTTTCATAAGAACTGATGTCTCTTGTGTAGATAATAAAATTTTAGCAAATTATTCTAGTGTATTTGATACTTCTTTATCTACCTCTATAAAAAATAACGCTAATATTTCTGTCTCAACCATTGAGCACTTAATGGCAGCTATTTGGGGATGTGGTATTGATAACTTACTTGTCGAAATTGATGGTTCAGAGGTGCCAATAATGGATGGCAGTAGCAAACCATTTGTGTTCATGATTGAATGTGCTGGTTTAAGAGTTTTAAATGCTCGCAAAAAATATCTAAAATTACTTAAAGAAATAAGAATTGAAGATTCTGGGACTGAAATTTTTGCTTCCCCTTCAGACAGTATAGCAATTGATTTAACAATTGATTTTGCAAGTAAAGTAATTGGAAAACAAAAGCACACTTTTTGTGCAGAAAATAATTTTAAAGAGGAAATAGCTAATTCACGAACTTTTGGCTTCCTTCAGGATCTTAATTACCTACAAAGCAAAGGCCTAGCTAGAGGTGCCTCCCTCGATAACGCTATTGGAATTGATAAAGATACAATTCTTAACCATGAAGGGCTTCGCCATGAAAACGAGTTTGCTCGCCATAAAATGCTAGATTTAATGGGTGATTTATATACTACAGGTACCCATTTTATTGGCTCGATCAATGGCTATAAAACTAGTCATAGTTTGAATAATCAGTTTTTAAGAAAGATATTTAGTGATCCTTATTCATACTCTTTTGTAAACACCCTTTCCTGAGATATCCTTGACAATTGATATGTTTGGTCCTATATAAGTAAGTCGGTTCATGTAGTTAACCTTTTTATACGCACCCGTAGCTCAATTGGATAGAGCACTTGACTACGGATCAAGAGGTTAGGGGTTCGACTCCTCTCGGGTGCGCCATTCTTCATTTTTAGGTAATTTTACAAACATATCAAACGGTGGACACAAGGTGTACTCTAGCTTACGGCCGTTTAATTTTACTGTCGATAAGACTAAATTTATTAATCTTCTTTTTTTCTCATTCGTCGACAGAAGAAAAACTTTATGAGCATTCGCAGCTATTTGAAGTACATCAATCATTCTTTCATTAAAATTATCGTCTGCATTATTATTGACTTCCAATTCCCTTATGATCTTGTCACGGGTAATAATTAATTGTCCCCTTTTCTCATCATATTCGGCTTCACTAAGCTTATCCTCCAAATAAAAGTCCATTAATTTGTCAAGTTTGCTTTTTACGTTGTTTAGCTCCTTATTCAGCTCTAATATACGAGTCTTATAATAATCTCTTTCGTTTGCCGCCGAGCTTTTTACATATCCTATAACCTTTTCCAGCATCTCAGGCTCTAGGTACATCGACTTAAAAATCTGCTCAACTTCTTTCAATAATATTTCTTCGTTTACAAATACCTTCTTATTTGGGTTTTCAGGACTCCATGCCCCAAGGTAAGTTATCTCATAATCTGAACCGTCGGCACGCTTCCTTTTCTTGGTTTCTGATGATACTAATCTACCTGTAACTGCACAAGTTATTACACCCCTAAATATATAGTCTTTTTCTCCCCATTTAAATGGTTTTTTATTCCAACCTTTAAGCACTGCCGTACAATCATCAAAAAGATCTTTTGAGATTATCGGTTGATAAATATGTGGATACAACTTTTTACCTTTTCGGTAATGCATTACTCCATAATAGAATGGATTAGTCAGTATTGAATGGATATGAGAACGGCACAAATAACCCTGATTGCCTCTTGAATTAGTCAGTCCCCATTCTCTAGTTTTGGCCAGCATCTGTGGTATAGTGTAAGTACCTGTAGCATATTCTTCAAAAAGCCTTTTAATAAAAGGTGCCCTTTCCTGATCTATAATTATCGTACCTTGCCTTCTACCGCCCTTGACATGCAAATAACCGACCGGAGCAGTACTAACCCATTCTCCACCAAGCAGTTTCTGCTCTATGCTACGATTTACATTATCCCTTAAACTATCAACGAAAGATTGCGCCATTACTACATTCATATTCCAAATTAGTTTTTCATTCGAAGTGGAGTATTTATGAATTACACAGTTTTCCATATGAAAGTGTAATTCTATTTTTTCTTTTTCAACTAGATCATTAAGTAATGCCGATTCTTTAAACCATCTTTGTAAGCGATCAACTTTATCGGTAATTACTGCTATTATTTCTTTATGATCTTTAGCATACCTAATGGCTTCCATGAATTGCGTGCGGTTTCCAACGGTAGAAGACTCCACCAACTCAAAAACCTTGATCAATTCAAGACCTCTACGAGTACAATATTCCTGTATACGACGTTTTTGAGCAGCAATTGAATAGCCTTCTTCCTGTTCCTTTGAAGATACCCTGGAAATTGCTATTGCTTTGGTAACCTTCTTTCTTTCAAGCATAATTTACCTCTATAATCCTTTATTGTTAAGTTTCTATTGTTATAGTCCATTAGAGATCAGCAACGCTTCATCCGATTCCTTATAGCCATACGATCAATAACTCGCATAGAATTAAATAATTCTTTACAATGATTCCAGTAAGACTGATTAATTATCGAAAACTTCCTTGGAATTTTATTTAAAGCGATAAAATATTGTAACAGAATTGGCGGCTTATATAATTTTACTTCCCTTTTGATTAAACTAAAAACTTTCAGCTTAAATCCCTCGGCAAACCTATTTAACGCCAGTTTCGCATTAGAACATACATGAACACTAGTCTTTTCCTACGATATCACTACTATTGGGGGTTAAAAATATAGAATTTGTTATAAAAATCATCGGTTTGTATTAAAATTACTTCAAAAAACCTTATTTTTTTAAATTACTCATATTTCTGTATACCTTATATTTATTGAGTTTAAAGGACTCCATTAATGCGCAACTGGCGTTATTTATATAGTTTTAGAATCTGTTCTGCAAGTGTATTAGGTTTTGTTTGCCGTCAGAACTGCTATTTCATGGTCTTTAACTATTCTTCCATATTTCTGAGATAATAAATCAGAAGGAATAACTCTATCCTAACTATTTTTGGTGATAACATACGGAAGGTTACAAAGTTCCCTATCTATACTTTTCGATGATATTTTGGGCATAATATTAGGTCAATCTCTAAATATGGCGGTAGTTTCTTTTATCATACTATTTCTGATTTACCTCTTATTGCCCAGATTATTGGGTCACATTTGAAATATCGATGCTTGAATAGGTTCATAAATGCAGCATTCTATTTTATTAAGAATAATTATTTTATCCTCTTCTGTTAGCTCTCTATTTGCAGCATATCTTTATACAGGCTAGTTGTCTTCCTTCACTTTCTACCTTCTTCCTTTTTTTAAGTGTTTTTATATTGTATAATTAACCTGTAACGTTTCTTTAATCTCTCCAAAATCAGGGTCAACTCCTTTTATTCCCCTTTCCATATCACTGATTTTTGATGGGTAAGTATGCATATATTCTACTATTTTAGGTATTGGTATACCTGCTTCCTTCCGCATTTTTCTTAGTTCTAATCCTTCTTCCTTAGTTAGTTGTTTCGGGTATTTATTTTTGAACTCCTACTTAATCAAAGATACTCTCGACTGCTTACCATAACCTGTATATTTTGCGTATATTTCCTTAGCATCTTTCTTAAAACTTTTTATGACTGAAGGATACTATTTCCTCATGTAGTTATTAAATTTCCACTAATGTCGATTAGTATATCTAATCTCGCATATACTACATACTTATCCATCAGAAAGGTTGAATTTTCAACTTTTAATTTTTCACAATAGTACTCTTATATTCGGACTTCTTATTTAGCTATTCTTAACTGCTTTAATTTATTCATAATATTATTTCCTTCTGCTATTTTATGATAACTACCTTTGGGAAATAAATTAAACATATTCCTGGTACTTACATACTTAGACGGTATTTTTTTCCATGTGGTTATGCCGAAAATCAACGCCTTATTTTAATAAGCTTATCTTCTAGCTCTTGATTTCTATTATAAGTATAAATTATAAAACCCTACCTGCCAATTAGCACTGCCGTATCAACTGTCGGGACATCACAGATTGCAGAATATGAAGTATTCTGAATAAAATAGCACTCAGAGATTTGAGTGTTTCCCTATTTGTTCCACTCTCTCTAGCTTTGATAAATGTAGCAGTTTTACATTCTTAAATTATATGTTCCTCTTGTAGGCAGGATTTTTCCCTTATTTTACAAATAATTTTTTATAGACGTTAAGTCTTTTAACATCTCTAGTGAATTGGGTAACCTATCTTTATATTCCGATGCCGTTGCTTCAAAAAATAACACTGTTATATAGACAAACTCCCTCGGTACTACCACAAATTCATTATCAGTTTTTGATTTTAACCACATTGATAAACTATGGGTAGAAATATCACCAACCATACCCCAGAGAAGCTTGGATACTTCTTCTCGTGAAATAAAACGATCTCTTATAATCATTTTATACCTTCACCTTTTTTGTTATAGAAAAGCAAAAGCATAAACCTTTATCCTGCAAATAGCTATTATGCTTTGCCTCCTCTATTACCTGTTCTGAAGCTATCGGGTCATACTCGGAAATATCCCCGTTAATATTTAGTTCATCTGCTTTCTCAATAAAGGCTTTCCTTGCTCTTGTTCCGATTCCTACAAAAGTTTGGTCAGCACTCTCGGATAGATTTGCAGAATCAGTTCTATTTCTATTAAAGTTTGGAATTTCTATAATATTGTCAGGTAATTTTATGTCATTACGCTCATTAAATATTTTGATAGCTTCCCTGGCTGCTTCTAAATTAGAAAGCATCTGCATTGCTTCTCTTGGTGCAAGTAAATTTTTTGTTAAAGCTTTTTTTGCTTTTGTACCACTGATTTCCTTTAAGGCTGACGATTTGTTTAATATGGAATTGATATTAATATGATTCTTTGCCTGAAAGAATATATCTTTACTTAAGGCGGAATTGTTGCTACACTGCATATACTTCTCCTGTTAAAGGTTGAGTTAATGAATTATTGAGAGTATTCAGGTTTTAGAAGATTTAAATATTCTCAATCACAAGACACAAAAACGTTTGAAGCTCCAATTTCAGACGTTTTTTTATGTCTTGCTTATAGAGTATAATATATGGAATGATATTGTCAATAATGTTTCGGGTAATTTACGGAAATTTTTTAAACTGCTACGTATTACATTTGTTAATCCTATTAAAATTAAAAGATTTTATGCATTAACTTTCGTTTTTATTCTTATGGAAATTCAATACCCTTGTTAGCTCTTCCTGATTGAGAGTATAAGAGTTAGGTTCCCTATTATTTACAATTAGCACCCCTCGTTTCTTTAAAGAACTAAGTGAAGTATATGTAGTTGTTTGTGATAACCCGGTTTTACTCATTAAGTACTTAGCACTTGCAACAGATACAAAATCTATCGAAATACTTATTAACTCGTTTATTAAAAGCTTTTCAGATCTTGAATATAAATCACTGTTTAATACAGCTTGCTTTAATTCGTTTTTGTCCATGATTTATTAATTAGTTTTATTTTTATTATTTCCTAATTCCTGAAATATTCAAGAAAAATATTTGACAAAACTCAATGATAAAGATTTATAAAAATCTTATAGGAGTTTTATAAAACTTTTTGAAACACTGGAATTATTTAGTAACAAGCCAATCGTTAATCGCACCTGTCAGAAGAATAACAGTTATCAACAAACGAGTTGATTATTGGAACATTAGAGTACCTTCTATTCATCAAGCAGTTTGTAATTTGTTAAATAAAAATTTATTGACTACTATTACGGATACGTGACTTAAATCACTTTGATACCTTTATTTTGTTTTTTTACTTACAGCTTTTTCCTTTTTCTTTACGGTGTTTTTTGCATTTTGGAAACCGGGCAATATTTTTTCTTCATTTGATTTTGGAAGAAAAAACGGTTGTAGATTTTTAGGTATAGCCTGTATTTCAGACTTGATCCTACCGATTGCAACTTCTGCTTCCGGAAGCAGCACATACGCTTCCAAAGGATTCAAAAGCTTGAAATCATTAATATCAATCAGTGGCTTGGTACGCTCCTGATCGGTATAACTCTCTCCATCCCTATGTTCATGAGCGCCAAATGATATATTCTTCTGTTTTTTGCTGTATTCAATATTACCCACCTGTTTCATAATCATTGCCGCTTCTTCCTGGTCATTAATCCTGCAGACAATATTGGTATTGAACTGTGAGAGCATTATGTTACCTGCATCTCTTCCATATTTTGTATAAAACTGCTTGAAGCTCTGGGTAGCTGCAAGTAAGCAGCCGCCGTATTTTCTAAGGCGGGTAATATAAACCTCCAGAGCCGGCAATCTGTTTAGCGCAGCCAGTTCATCCATGGCAAACCAGTACCTGCGTTTTAAATCTTCTCCTTGTTCCATAAGAGACATTACAGCTACATCAAGTATTAACGAAATCAAAGGAAGTAGTACCCTTGCATGCTTTGTACCGGCAGTTAAGAATATCCAGCGGTCACCTTCCCTATCAAGATTCCTGAAATAATCCCTGAAACATATCTTTCTATCGGGCTTTACATTCTCATCAACAAGTTCAAGCCACTTGGTATATGCCATAGCGGTACTTCTGATATTATGAGCAGTGACATTCTTCTCATTATTTAAATCCATTATAGTAGCAGCAGATGTTCCCTTCAGTTTTTTGATGAGTGCTGAAGACGTATCAAGATGAATCATTTCATAAAGATTTTTAGTAGTCAGTCTGGAATTATTTTTTAAATGCTCTACGCTACAGATATTACTCTGGCCTTTAAATATTGAACATTATATAGTAGCATAAGCTATTTCTTTCTTTTTAAAATAATTTTGAATTTTTATACCATTAAACTGAATTTGTGTTAAATAGGACCGTACATTAATTGTTAAATCTTTTACTGATTTTAGTACTCGAAAATTATTGGAGTTAGCTTTGACATCTTGGTTTACAAGTTCTTGTGGATTCATATCAGGACAATATGATGGTAAATAAAACAATTCTAGCTTGTCCTTATGTCTTTCTACATAAGCTTTTACCTTTTTACTGTGATGCACTCTATGATTATCTAATATCAAAAATATTTTCTGCTTAATTTGTCTGATAAGTCTACCTAAAAATTCAATACACTTTTTGCTGGTAAAATTATCTTCAAATACCATCCAGTTCATAAACCCTTGCGGACTAATAGCAGCTAGCATATTACATTTAAATCTTGAGCCACTTCTCTTGATTGCTGGGGTCTTGCCTTTAAGACCATATGTTTTACCTCGATTATCTGTTGATTGTATCCCCATTTCATCTCCCCAATAAATTCTAGCACTTTCTTTCATTGCACGAGACTTGATTTCTGGATATGTGACTGTTAACCATTCTTTTATCTTCTCTGGATTACGTTGATAGGCTGATTTAATTGGTTTTTGAGACGTAAAACCCAATCTATTCATAATTTTTCTTATAGAACGCCTGTTATACTGATAAAGGTAATTGGATTCTATATATTCTTGTACCACTTTACTATTCCATAACGTATAATCCATTCCCAATTCATCAGGTGTATGTGATAAAATTTTAGATTTTAATTCCTCTTCTTGATTTTTACTGATTTTAGATCCTGTTCCTACCTTTACTCCTCGCTTCTTATAGCGAAAGCTTTCTTCCTTAGAAATTTTGTACTCTTTAAGATATTTCCATATAGAACTCCTAGAAAACCCAAAGGTAATAGATGCTTGTTTCTTGCTTATTCCATGTATAACTATTGCTTCCACTGCTTTCTTTCTTAATATCTTGAGATCGCTTGGTGATAATTTTTTATTAGACATTTTGTTATTACTCTTAATACAATATTATTATATCATTTCTCTAATGTTAGTTCAATATTTAAAGGCCGGAGTAATAAATAAATCCGTAGACCAGTTGGCAAATAATTTATTTACTTCCGATGAATCCTTACCGGCACCGGCAAATAATGAATGAGCAATAGCTTCAAGATCTTCCTTCTCTAGCACCTCTTTCTGAAAATCCCAGCAATGTGTTCTCTCATCAAAAGGATTGATAATAATATCGTATCCCGGGCGGTAATATCGAGCGAACATCCCTCCTTCCAGATCAATTACCATAGCAGGTTGCTTCCTTTTCCTGATTTGCGGCAATATCTCGTGTAAATAGTTGGTCTTACCTGAACCGTTGGCACCGGTAATCAATATTCCTTTAGTTTCAGAATCCTTCAGCAATGGCATACCGGCAATGATTATGTCACTTGCCTTTTTCCTACTTCTTAATATACTTGCTATTTCCTGAGCCGTTTTGACTGTACTACCGCTTAGCTGCAGGGTTTTTTTGTTGATTTTCCTATTTTCCCCCAACCAATGAAAATTATTATCAGAAAACACTTTATCCCTATCAGGTTGTAAATAACAAAAGTTATTACCAGGGATTTTAATGCCTCTCCATGTTTGATGTAGTATCCCTCCCTTACAAAGTGATCAAGCCTTACCTCTCTTATCTGACGATGATCGGTACTGATATCAATTTTACCAATCGGCCTACCCGGAAATAACAGATCAACAGCCTTGTCTGTTTCGTACATGATAATACCCCGCCAGTATGTTAGAGCAGGATGCCATGAAACATTATTGAACTGATCCCGGATAAACCAGCTGCTTAAGACCAGAGATAATAAAAACGATACGCTTACCGCCTTGTTTGCTATCTGCTTGAACATGGCAATCTGGTGGATGAATATTTGACCGCCGCTAATCAGGTTTCCAACTACTTTACTCATAACCGTTTTTATTCCCTACTGCATTATCCGTATAATTAAATTACCCCGTATTCTATTTAATATTTTGTTCCCACAAATAACCAAGAAATTCCTTTACCGGCATTATCAGTATTTCCTTATCGTTATTAATTGAAATTTTCCTCATACTATTTTCGCGGTAAACCACATAGCCCTTACTTACCTTATGCTCTTCCATAAAAGCCTTCATTGCTTTCAATTCAGATTTATGAACAAGTACCGAACTTTTTACCTCTATCGGAATAGGCATGGAAAAATGATCGGCTAATATAAAATCTATTTCCAGTTTTGTATTAGTCCGCCAATAGTAAAGATTATAATCTGAATCGGTTAAATTGAGGAAAGCTATTAATGCAGTTAAAATAAAGTGTTTAAGAGATTTCCCGGCTTCCGCTCCGGCTAAAGTTTCGAATTGCCTTTTACTTATACCATTTGCAACCCCAACATCAAAATAATAGAATTTGGGAGTGTGAGCGATTATATTACGATTTACTTTCTTCGTATATGGGCAGATCAAATATCCGACTAAAGTATCAAGCAATATTTGATAGTATTCTTTAACGGTTTTAGAATCAATCCCGCAATCCCTGGCAATATTGGAATAATTGATCATCTCCCCGTGTGAAAACATAGTGCTATCTAAAAAACGGCTAAAGGCAGGAACATTACGAACATATCCTTCAGATCGAATCTCATTTGTTAGATAATCTTCTATATATGCCTGTAACAGTTTGCGAGGGTTTGAACTTAGAAAATGGGAAGGAATGAGACCATGATTAAATATCCTTAAAAGATCAAAATCTTCTTTGTATTCGGGATAAACCAAGGGATAAAAATTATACTTGATAGCTCTCCCGCCGAGTAAATTGGTTCCCTGCTGTTTAAGTTTTCTAGCACTTGATCCACACAAAATAAATGTTGTTTCTGTATTTTCAATAAGCCAATGGATTTCATCAAGTAATGCGGGTACTTTCTGTACTTCGTCAATAATAACAGGTAAGCCTAGTTTTTCAGCCGGTAAAGCAAGTATTTCCTCTCTGAGTAAAGACGGAGTTTTAATATAACGTAGGAATAGATCAGTTTTTAATAAATCATAATATATTGAATCATGATATAAATTTTTTAGATATGTAGACTTACCGGTTTTTCTGGCTCCCCATAAAAAATTGACTGACGCGGTTCAATATTCAAGGTTAGGTATCTTTTATATTTATACATGCCGTAAAATCCTACAATAAAGTTATATTCCATAATTATATTATAATTTCGGAGTATAATCCAAGTTATTATTATATTTTTGCTATTTGACATTTAAATTCTCATGCTCCTATCCATGCTAAAGTTATTTTTCTTGAATATTTCCTGTAATACTCCGCAGTGCTTGAATGATAGAATCTTACCGCCTTATGCCAATCACCGTATTTCTTATAGAGTGTTAAAAGGAAACTAGCCGCATATTCTATATTCTTTTTCGGCTCTAGCATTTCTTCTATTGATCCAAAATTCTCCCGGTGCCATCTGATATTTAACTGCATTACTCCCACGTCAATATTCGTTATGCCTTTAGCTAGGGCCTCGTGGATTAGAGCTACTGCTTCCCTCTTATTACTTCCGATCACCGACTTGCCTTGAATGTTCAAGGCATACGGCTCGCTACCCGATTCTACCGTAGCAATTGCAAGTAATAACCCTGAGGGGATATTGTTCTGTTGTTCCTGTACGGCAATTAGCTGCCTGATTTGATTTTTTACAAGCACAAGTTCATCAGCATTAGCACCATAAGCGCACAACATGAATAAAAACCCCATACAGGTAAACTTAATTCCTTTGCAAAATATTAGAAGTTTTGAGACAATACAATCATACAATTTAAACCGCAAGTAACAGAAGGTGCTTATGAGTGATTCTCCAAAAAGATCAATAATATCAATCGATAATTTCTGGAATGTCCTGACCTGGATTGCTATGCCTTTGTGCGGATTTCTCTCTATTACATACAACAGCGGTTGGGGGATGCTTGCATCATTTACCCTAGTTCCATATATACTAGCTAAGTGTAATAATATATACTTTGACCACGTTGCTATGGACGGCAGTACTTTAAATGAAGTAAAGGTTTTTAATAAACGAGGCCAATCATTATCTATACATCTCCCTTTTAAGTTAAGTATGGTATTCGTACAGTTTATTTTTTCTATCATAGCTTTTGTAGTTTTAATCAATATTTTCTCTGCGAGTTTCAGTACCGGATTTATCATAATGTTTGTCCTTTTTTGGTGGCCAATGTCATACTTTATAAAGAATAATATTCCTGTCTCTACTTTCTTTAATTCCAAAGCTTGAAACTACAATGAAGACCTTGGATTAGAGTCATGTAATAAACCATCTCATACACCATCTTCTAGTAGTGATTTTCATAGAAAGATGCACAATTCTCCATCACGTAGTTACCTGTTAAGCAATATTTACCACCGTAAGCGCTAGTAAAACCCTTATTCTTTTGGTAAATCTTTACCTGCAATCCATTTAGTCCACCTTGATTTATCAGCTTCCTGTACTGCTTTGGCTTGGTTAGTCTGCCTGTCTTTTAGTTGAGTCAATTTTTTGCCTACCTGACTTTGTACCTCTTGAGTCATTTTCTTGTGCTTCCTGTTTAACTCTAGTTCATTTGTATCAAGTTGGTTCTGTATTCTGCTTTTATCAAGTCCTTCTGCTTGAGCCCTGTTATTTAATGCGGCCTGCTCTGCGGTTTTTCTTGCTGCAATCTCCTGTTCCCCTTTTTTCTTTAAAGCAGCAGATTCGTTGTCATATTTCGCTTCAAGAGTTTGTTCCTTCGCACTAATTGCCTCAGGTACCCTATTTGGCACGCCATATAAGCTACCGAATAACTGATCGGCAACTTCTCTCTTGGCTTCATTAAATTGCCGACGTTGATGCGGAGTTGCCGATGTCGGATTCTCTATTAAATCATGTGCTTCCCTACTCTTTAGACCCATTGCTTTTAACCGCTCTTCTACCTTATGAGTACCGTCGATGTTAAAGGTTTCACCGAATGATTCCACTTGCTTGATCTGATTTGATATGTTCTCTGCTCTTTCATGATGTACCCCGATCTCAGAAGTCAGATTTTTGACCTTCTCGGAAGCAGAAGTAATAGTGTCGGTTAACTCATGATTTATACCGATACTTTTATTAAAGTCGGTATTTTTGGCAACTTCCGTTATTGCATCCTTATTACTGCGCCAATGATCACCTTCACTGATATTATAGTGTTTTTGCATTACCTGAGTATTTGTACTACCAAAGTCAGCACTACCCGTTATGGAAGCACTAAGTTCAAAAGGCGAGACTTTAGAAAGAATCTTCCCGGCATACTCATTAAATTTACCGGGTAGAGGTAATTTATTAATTGCTCTTCCTACTAGGTCGCCTGCATCCAATTTACCGGTAATATCTCCTTTTATGGCATTAGTTTGGTATTTCTCATAATTATACTGATCTCCGTGTGCTAGTTCATAATTGACTGCTTTTTCAAGAACCAGACCGTCTTTACCGAGAATACCGAAATTTATTCTTTCACCGCTATCAACACGTTTTGCCAGCTGGGTAATATAACTCTCCATTGAGGTCTCCTGGGTAGTCTGTACGTCATTTAACTGCATACCTTTACTGCTGATATACCGCTGCTCTTCGTTTAATGCACGCTGATCGGAACTTAGTTTCTCACCGCGGAAGTCTATCTTGTTTGTATAACTACCAAGGTTAAGACCGGCTCCCGTTAAATGATGGATATGACCGTCCGGCGTAATACGTTCCTGCGAGCCGTCTAACTGACTGATTACCGAACTACCCGCCGATAATTGCCTGTTAAAATCAGTTTTGAGGGCCGTTTGGGTAGCCCCGTTGCATCGTATCAATAGCTACGGTATTAATACTTATACGACCTTTGACATGTTCTTCTGCCGCAGTTGAAGCAGCGCTTTGCCCCATTACCTGACCGCTTAAATGCATAAGACCGCCGCAGACCCGGCAACTGCCTGATATGCAATATATGGTATCATTATCTGCATGCTACCGGCTATTGCTGCTATCCTATCGGCACTATGACCTACCTGACTGTAAGTCGTATAATTTATTATCCCGTTATCAAGACCGAAAATGCTGATACCGGTATACATCTCTACAAACATATTCAGTATTGCATAGAAAAACGGCCATAACTGCACCGAACATACTCCAAGCAAAAATGTCCGGTAATATCGAAGCCCCCCTGGTAGTAACATCATCGGTGCCAAAAGTACCACCGATGCATAAAGCATGCATTTTACCAGGGTAAACAGTATCGGCAACGTATCCTGCGCCAGTTCCGCCGTAATTGCCCAGATCGTATCCTGACTTGCTCTTGCCGTTGCCACTCCGTATTTACTGACGCTGTTTTTGTTAGCCATGGCAGTGAGCATCATCTGCTGGACAATAATATCCTTGGCATTTCCGGTTTCGGCAAATCCTGAAAATACTGCTTCCAGATTTGATGCAAAGGTCTTTTTGGCAAGTTCCTTATCATATGGCCGTCTGCTTGGCTCAAGGCTACTTGCTCTGGCAAATAATGAATTTGCATACTTACCGATTATTGATTCATATTCCTCCAGAAAATATCTTTCTTCTATTAATTTTGCCGCTTCATGACACTTCATGCTCTGATATTTACCGCCGACAACAAAACCTACCCTTGACATACCGCCGGCATTTTCACTAACCAGTTTCCATGCATCAGCCGATGTATGTAAATCGTTTATCGTATATTTGTGAGCAATCCCGGCGGTGTATTTCACGCATTTATCCAGGAAATTATGCATGTTTCGATTAAACTCCGGCGATCTGATGCGCCAGTTTTTTGACTCCCTCTGCATCTGTGCCCCAAATGCCAGGCCATAATTGCGATACTCAAAACTGTCTGACTTCATTACCGGCCTTATTGCCTGCTCTAAAGCTCCTGCTAGCATATCCCCAACACCTTCAAGCCAGCCTACAGGAATAAACAGGAACGGTAAATTATCTACTACCTCAATATTCTTTGAAACCCTGTCCTCCATCTTTATACTCATCTTGGGCGTAAGTAAACCGTTAATGACAAAATATAACGCCATGATTCTAATAACCACGGGACGATCGCTGATACCCATACTACGATTAGTCGACCATACGACTGCCGAGATCATGATACTTACAACGGCAACGCTCCTGATCATCACCATAAAGCCTTTCTTGTTCATGATCATTGCAATACCGTTTAGAATATAGTACATGGCATCGCCGTAACCGTATGTAAAAATCGATAGATCAAGCGTCATCTTTTAGGCCCCCAATTTTTCAAAAATCAGATCAAATTCAGCTTCCTGCTGGCGTAGTCTCTCTTTGGCCTGCATGATCACTACCAACCTGCTATAAGCATGTTCTTTAGTATGACGCAGCATCGATAGTACTTCCTGCGCCGTATCGAGATACCTCTCTATTTTTCCGCTATCAACCTGGGCAAATTCCAGAGCTCTTACTTCTTTCAGGGTTTTATGCAGGATTCCTTCAAAAAATCCACTCATCACCTCATAACAGATTACATCGATGAATTCCGCGTTTCTCAGGAAAATGTTTGTCTTATCACCGTGCCTGGAAAGCTCCTGCTGGATAAGAGGAATGATCGGAATTGAGGAATATTCAATTAGAGCCATTTCCTCGTCACTTAAAATGGGATCTTTGGCATCTTCCTCTACCTTATCAACAAGGCTATCCAGTATGGTACCGATTTTGCCGTATAAGGTATCCTTCACCGTTAATGTTATTACTACTACCTTAGGATCAAGGCATTTCTTCTTCTCATCACAAACATACATCTCCACCCTGCTTGACTCCCCTTTGGTACCGATATATTTTTCAAGAAAAGACGAATCGACAATCAGCGAAGGTAGAGGCTTAAGACTTAATCCTCCTTCAATTTTTGTGGCAATCAGACTTCCGGCAACGCTCATCATTAACTCCTTAAACTCAACCGAATCGGAACTTCCCTTGTTGAGCGCTTTCCAGACCAGATTGAAATTATCCCCGAGTAATGATGCAAGCTCCTCCGTATCGGCAGGATCACCGTAAGGAGAAGCTCCATTTGCACAAAGCTTATGTGCCTCGGATAAATCCTTGCCGTTCCTCATTACTGCATTATGCATAAGACAGCTCTGTCCCTGCCCCGCCTCAAGTTGCCCTACTAATCCACCGGCTAGCTGTTTGGCAAGTCCGCATTGCTCCAGATTGAAATTGTTTATGTCTCTTGCTATTGCTTCAAACTCGGCAATGATGTTCTCACATTGCGGACAGAAACTCTTTGCCGCCATTTTAAAAGCATAAGCACCGGTACTGGCCGTCAGTTTTTTCATAAAAGCTGAGAACTCGGCAGAATTGATGAAACTTAATCCTCCAAATCTAAAATCCCCCGACCCCCTACAGGCATCAAAGTTAAAACTCGGTAACTGAACATGTGCCGGTTGTAATGTTTTGGGTCTTGCGCCGCGGATCTGCAAAGAACCGCCGGTCATAAACCCTCCCTGCTGATCCCGGATAATAGCAGGGGCATTATAATTGGACATGCCGCCGCTTTGATCGATGAATTTAAGCAGCTTGTTCAGCCCGCTAGCATAGGTGTCCCTTGCAGTAAAAGTTAAAATTAATATGACGCCGGCAATTAATGTTTTCAGATCCCGTATCATCTACCTACCCCGACATTAATGCCTTTTTCTTCAATAATATGCCAGGCTTTGACAGTATTTTCCTCCAGCTCCGATAAAGTGACAAATCCCCGAATCAGCTCAAACGCTTTCTTCGCATCCTTTCTTATTGCTATTACCGTCGGTGTTGCCGATATACCGAGTTTCTCAATCATTTTCTGACTGATTGTACTACTTCTCGGAAAATATTCGGATTCCGAGCCGTCCACACTGACTGCCTCTATTTTAATCTGATACGTATCCCCAAATGATTTCAGTACAGGCTCAAATTCAATCGACCGCGGGCAAGATTTACGATAGAAAAATACCAGTTCATAATCTTTGGCAAATTGCTTGATTATTTCCTTCTCGGCCTCCGCCTTAATTTTTCTATTGAGTTTTACGGCAAATACATTTTCCGGGGAGTTAACAAGATCACGATATTCCGGTTCGATGAAGTTCTGCTCGTCCCATAATTGCTGCATCCTTATTCCCCTATCCATGATTTCACCGAGCTTATCCCGGTAGGCTTTCTGTGTCCTGAAATTCGGCCTGGCCAAATAGACATAACGCAAATCTTCCAGCTCTTTTATTATGCCTTCAACTTCGCCCTTTGCCTCTTCTACCGTAATTTCTTCATCAAGCACTTCATTACCCTTAGCACCGGAATAGGGTTTTGAATTGGATCTTCCCTCCTTTTCTTCAAACCATAACCAGCCACGGTAACGCTGATCTAAAAAACCGACTTCAGCCAAAGCCATAGAAGGCAATACCGTTAATCCAATCAGTAAAAACATCGGAATATTGCAGGTTCTTCTTCTCATCACGCCCCCTTAATCCTCTAGCTCATCAGGTATATTACTGCTCCAGCCGGTCATATTACTCGGCGGGGCTAAAGGATCATCGTCCCCTTTTCTAATACCCGGCATTGAGCTATTCACTCTTCCTGCAATTTCATCAGGGTTAGGTGACTGATATTTACCAAAAAACTTTCCTTTGAAATCCTCAATGAACTCCGTAAAATCCACCTGCTCCCAATCTATCCTCTGCATTTCCTCAAGAGTCAGTCCACGACAGTTCGGTGAACCTCCGCTACCGAAGTTTAACCCAAGCTGTTTTTTACCTTGCAGCTGCACCACTTTATCGAGCATATTGCCAAAGCAGCAGAAATGATGTTTAACAACGGTAGTTACTCCTAGCGACTTTATTTTTTCCTTACCTACATAAACACATAAATTCTTTGACCTGCTATCTGCAAGCAGTTGATCATCCTTATTACACCTTGCCCTGAATTCTTTTCCCCAACCCTTCATGTTTATTCGACAGCAATTCGTATATTCGCCCATTTTTTTAGAACAGTGTAGGCCTGACCCTTGAAATAAACTGAAATTTCCATCCCTATCAGGCTTCATCTTGCTAAAAGCATAAAGCTTCGATATTGAATCCATCATCTCGCCGTTCGTTAAATAACTTTTATCTATACAATTCCCGTCCATACAGGGAATACCCTTGCAGATCAGACCTTCCTGGCCGTCTTTTTGCGTTAAATCATACCTGACGGTTTTGTTTTCAATTACTCCGGGCTCCCAGGCTTTACAGGAAAATTCCCGCTCCTGATTAACGCAATTACCATGACTATCAAAAAGCAGGCACCCGCCGTTTGCTACAAAATAGCACCCGCTATAACTCCGGCAGTTATTCTTACTTGGATAATTACAGGTTTTAGTATAAGACCACTCCCAGCAATCACGGTATACGTCAAAGCCGTCTATATTGCGCGTTCCGCCGCCGCTTACGCAAACCCTGCCCGTATCACTACAAGGATGACTTGAGATGAATCTTGTGCCTGCAATTGCAACTTCCATGTTGCCAAAGATCAGGATTAGCCAGCAGATAGAGATTTCTAGAATAAAATTCAGTTTTTTTATTGGAGTATACATGTCTCGCTCCAATCTTCTGAGCACTGCTCACATACAGGATAACCGTCCCTATATTGGTAATTTACCGTATAACTTCTCCATCCATAATCTTTATGACCGAGCCTCCTACCACAGTAATACCAACCGTCTACCGAAAACAGACCGCCACTCCACCATGAACTCATCTCGGTGCTGATATTATCAAGAGTGCTCCCGGGGTGTTTAGTAACTAGAAACTCTCTCATCAGTGCAACATGATAGGAATTAGGCGGGATAGTACGAGGAGCGCTGAAGAAACCGCCAATAGTTCGTGGCCCCACCGAGAGTTTGTATTCAAAACAGCTTCTTCCGGTATGATCTACCCAGAATACGGTTTTTCCTGAGTGAAATAACTCGCTACCTGAGATAACTATCCGACGGCTTTGCCACAATCACCACCTAATCCCACGTTTACTACAACGCATCGATAGAATATCCCGGCAGTTATATTTGTTTCGTGGCTCTTCACACATGGTCTTGGTATAAACAGTGTCCTTTACCTTCTCCTTCTTTATTTCAATATAATACTCCGGTTCAATTACCTTGTTTCCTTTGACGGTCCGGCAGTCTATTCCAAACTCTTTAAATAACTCCGTTAGTTTTCCAAGCAGCACCCCGGAAGCTTCTGCAATATGAATCGCATCTTTTTGATGCCCGGTATTTAATGGATTTGTATAATCAACATGCAATTCCTCCATTATACCTGTTCTTACTACCTCTTCCCTTCCCCTTGCTTCTATATCCGTTGCCTTGATGGTACTTAAATCACCTGCTGCGGCTTTAATTTCATCGTCCGTTTTATCCGATATCAATTGAGGATTTCCGGAAGAAGTAATACCGTTAACTGCCTGCTCCTTTAAAACGTCCATAGCTTTCTCGAAAGTACCGTAATCCTCTATCTCCTTTTCAAACAAATCCGTTTTCGGATTAATATTGGTTTTTGCAATCGGGTCCCGGTAAGCTCCATAAGCAGTTACTTCCAGTAATCGGATGCACAAAGCTATCGTTAATTTAAATCTAATCTTAATCATTCGCGCCATTCTCCGATTTTGTTCTTATCGGTTTCATCAGGTAAAATCTTTCCCATACCGTTACCGACAAATGCCTTAAGGAAAGCCTGATTCTTAAAACCGTTATCCTGCTCATCTAAACCGCTTAAACTGTTATTTGAGAACATCCGGATTATCATTAGTAACTTTAATATTTTCATGGCTCCAACCCACATACCTCATCCCATTCATCAACCCACTCGGCGCAGATTTCAGAACCGCTCCGATATTGGTAATAGAAAGTTACCTTAGAGGCTTTTACAGAAAGACCGTTAAGTATAGAAAGACCGCTAGGTATACCTCCACCACGCAAGGTATTAGAAACAACGTTTTGTGAATATCCGGGGTATAATGCATCCCATATATGAGTAACTGTTATATCCTGAGTTCCTACATTGATTTGGGACAAACTTACACCTATAGCACTTGCTATGTATATTGCTATTTCCTGATGATAGACGGGATTAATCGTAAAACGATTAAAGCTATTTGCTACTCTAGTGTCTGTAGGACGGAAATAACTTCTAATCCACCAGTGCCAAGGGATTGATTGATATGGTATAATAATTGTTTTATTCTGCCACGCCCCCCCACTTCATTCCACGTTTAATACAACGCACAGTCAGACTGTCATGACAGTTGTACCTGTTTCTTGGTTCTTCACACATAGTCCTGGTATAAACGGTATCCTTTACGTGCTCCTTTTTAACATCAATATAATACTCAGGTTGGGTTACCTTGTTTCCTTTGACGGTCCGGCAATCTATTCCAAACTCTTTAAATAGCTCCGTTAGTTTTCCAAGCAGTACTCCGGAAGCTTCTGCAATACGGGTGGCATCTTTTTTATGTCCGGCTATTAACGGATCCGTATAATCGACATGTAACTCCGTCATACCAGTTCTTAGTACCTCTTCCTGACCTTTTACCTGTAAATCGCTTGCTTTGATCACATTTAAATCACTTGCCGCCGACTTAATCTCATCAGACGTTTTATCCGTTATCAATTCAAGATTACCGGGAGAGGCGATACCATCAATCGCCTGCTCCTTTAAAGAACCCATATGATCCCGGAAAGTACCGTAATCCTCTATCTCCTTTTCAAATAAATCCGTTTTGGGATTAATATTGGTTTTTGCAATCGGATCCCGGTAAGCTCCATAAGCAGACGCTTCCAATAACAGGTCGCATAAAACCATTGTTAATTTAACTCTAATCTTAATCATTCCCGGCATTCTCCAGTTTTGCTTGTGCTTCAAGCCCTAATTCCCCTTTTTCGGCAAATAAACGTAATGCAGTTTCTATACCGATATTTCCTGTTACCTTGTCGTATATAACCTTATCTTCCGCCGGTTCCTCAGATGTACCCGTTATCAGGTCGGCTTCTTTAATAAGTACAAAGACAGGTACCGTTTTAATGTTGAATCGGTCAAATTCCTCAGGATCAATCTGTATCCCTACTCCTTCTTCATTACCTACTATTTCCGTTACCGTCTTATTCAGTTTTACCCAGGAATTATCGGGCAAGCCGTTAAATACCAGAACCCCTCCGTAGCGCCTTGCTTGCCTAACGTAAGTTTTAAGTAGCTCAGGGCCCATACTGCTACTGATAAAAACTTTTAGCAAAACCGAGTCTCTGTAATTGCGACCTAGCCCACCTGAGCCCGTTAAATTCTTATTCTCTATTACTCCATCCCGCTGCTGCCGTAGCATAAGTAACTCCCTGTATTTTTCAGCGATAGTACTCATTACAATTTCCTGAGATTTCTCTATAAGACCTTTAAGCCGGTCTCTATCAGCTTCCGCTACCTGTTCTGCTAATAGCTCCATCCTCTCTTCTGCCTTGCTGCTTGCCGCAAGAAACACGAGAATTAAGACCGCTAGAGCCAGCAGCAATTTTTCTTGCGCCATATCAAGTACCCCCAATCTTGCCCGTCATACGGATATTCCTTCAAACTGCTATATAACATGTCGGATAATCCAATCGGCCAACACCCTATACCTGAAGAAGTTGTTGCCGGATTTACCATCTGTAATTTGTATTGGCTCTTTTTAATCTTTGGAGCCCTGAATTTACGACAGATCTCTCCATTTATTGAGCCGTCCGATGTTGAAGTTTCCTGCGCCAGACCTATTCGGTGCATCTTGGCCAGTATCCTGGTAGTAAGTAATGAGCTATTCTGGACTCCGCCTATATGATCCGCATTGGCACCGCTAAACGGATACATGTTACCCCAGCACCCCGTGCACCAGAACATGCTATCGTCAGGCAGGTTAAACGTAGCCGCTCCGCAGTCCAGGCCGCACGCCGCCTGAGCTAGCATATTGCCAAACAGAATACTTTCAGGATTAAGCAGACTCTGTAGTTTCTCATCGTTCCAGGTAACGTCATATTCACTCATATATGCTACGTCAAAAGTCGATTCCTCAAGACAACCAAAATCGGTGATCAGTTCAAGCCAGTAAATAAGCGGATAGATGTAATAATGAACATGATAGAAACTGTTATGCGCAGTTCTATTCCCATAGCTTCTATTGTAACTGCTAGCTTTTCGCATATCGGAGCCAAGCATAACTCCGCCGAGATTTACCATGCAATACGGTGTTCTTGTAATATCTACAAGACGTACCGGCTCCCAGAAGCCTATGGAAATACCGGGTATCGGTATCGGCGGAGTTCCTTTGCTGCAGATACAGACGGGACTTTTAGGATTCTTAGTATCCCGTTTTTTGGGACTTGAGCCCTTGCCAATCTCTATACCGGTAGGGGGAGTGCCGATTGAAATAGGTAATAAACAGCTCCAGCAAACGTCAGTTATCGGATTGACAAACCGGCCTTTGCATGTCAGACTGGCATCTCCTGAAACAGGTATGAAAATAGCTATTATTAAAATCGCTATCTGCCTTTTTTTTAGGTCGATTAGGTCTATAAACAGGAAGCATCCGCCAAGATTCCCCTGCTTATAGACCGGTATCTGCGGTCTATGTTTCATTCCCTTTCTGCTCCGGTTTCATAAATTTATCATTTTTACCTGCTAGTAACGCCTGCCCCATTTTCCTCCACCTGGACATCAATTCCGGTTTCTCCTTCAAGGCTCTTTTGCAATCAAGGAGCATTCCGTAAAGCACGCTTGCATCATGTGGGTGCATATGATCAAAACCAGCCTTAACCAGCAAACCGCCTAACATGATCTTTTTCCTGGCATCGCTCTTCCTCTCAAAAATGGATTCATTCTTTTTTAACATTGCAAAATACCTTATTTTTTGATCCGTTCTGGTTACCAGGTTTCGCATCCGGTTTCTTCCTCCTACCGGGAAACGTTGCCTTTGAACCAATTTGTTTCAGCTTTTCAAGAAAAGCATCGTTCCTGTTCTCTTCCATGGAGGCATAAATCGCCAGACCTGCAAGTAACCTATTATCCAGGCAAATGCCGCCATTGGTATTTATTATCTCAAATATTTCATTCTTCCGCCACTGAACCAGTTCTTTCCTCTGCTTTTCCAATTCCTCGATCCGCTCCTGTAAAGTTTTAACTACACTCATGATTTATACTCCCTCTTTTCATTTCGTTATGATTTTTATCAGTTACCGACTCTATTTTTCCGGATCAACGGCTACTTCAACTATTTTCAGATTTTTTCCGGCCTGCTCGGCTACCGCAGGACTTCCCCTAATACCGAATCTGGTTGTAAGTTCCCCACCCTGATCAAAATATACTTCGAATCCTAACTTATCCTGTACCTCCGGTGGACTTCCGCCCACTAAAATAATCCTGTCCTCTATTTTCCTCGCTCCGCTGCTACTACCCGGTAACAACTGACCTTTTAACCACTCTACCTGTTTCTCTTCCCTTCCGTCGATAAAGAACAACCTGCGATCTAAGTCCATGTAATCCAAAGGATTTACTCTAGTGCCTGCTTTGTATAACACTCGTCCACAAGGTAATAACGCATCCTCGGTAAGGATATAAGTCGGATCGTGCCAAAACTCCCTTGTTTCCTTTGCCGGCATAATTCCGGAAACAGGAATAGGGTTTCTAACCCTTTCTTCGGTTATCCTGCGCATCCTCTCTTCTTCCTTTTTTAAATCAAGAGCGCCGAGTTTCCTTTGGATCATGAGTAAGATGCTTTCTTCCGCTACCGGATAATTTGCGCCCCGATTACCAAAATCCATAGCAAAAACAGTATTGCTAAAGGTAGAAATGTATAACACCATTGCCATATACGCTTTTTTCATGTTATCCTTGCTTCTTCCTCCTTAAATCAGGTATTTCTAATTCATTCCTCTCAAGCAGGATCTCATCAACATTATCTCGATAACGCTTTTCCGATATTTTTGACCGCTGTCCTATAGCCATAGCTATAAAGACTATAACAAGCCAGATAGCCAATTTGTTTTTCCAGTTAAACTCAAAGCCCGGTTGCTTCTATCCTGTTTTGTTCTTCATATTAGTCTCATGTTTTCTGTTGTTGTTTATTTTGTGTTGCATCAGGCGCTGAATCCTTTTTACCGGTTCCTGATTGTAGAGTTTGAATGATTTTTGCATGCACCTCTCCTGAGATTGAGCGCACATCCTGGCCGACTATCCCGCCATAACTTGAGTAGATGATTTTTACTCCCCTGTTCTTATAAGCCATAACCGTCTCTTCAATAAGTTTCTGTAACTCGTTACCTATCATCCCAAAAAACAGATCTTTCTCTCCGCTTGCTCTTATACGCTCCTTCTCCAGATATAATAACTCTTCCCGGGCAATATATACTACCTTCGTTTGCCCTGCATGATCGGCGTATTTTAAAGTAAGCATGCTACCTATTAACAAGCCGATGATTAAAAAAACGATAAAATGTAATATGTTTTTTCTTCTAAACTCCACCATTATTCCTCTTGATATCCGTCTTTAATTTCACTTATAAATATTCATTCCACATTAACTTTGGCTCTTATACCGGACCAGCTCCTCCAAAGCTTTATCAAGCCCGATGCCTCTTGATTCCAATTCCCTTAAATACCTGAAATCATTATCATCGGTTGAGTAAAGTGCCTGAGCATACGGATCAAGCAATAACTTGCCGATTACCATTACCCTGCTTGAATAAAGCATCATTTCAGAATGACTCCCTTTAACAAACTGTATCGTTTCAATAAGAGGTATCAATGATTCATAAGCAGAACCCTCAAGTGCCTTTAAACCCTTGCTGTTTTGCTCCAGCATCACCGTCCACTCGCTGTTCTGTGCTATTGTACGCCTGTGATCGCTTGTCGATAAATCACTTACGTTCTGCACGCAGGTAACCAGAGAACCGCCGTATTTTCTGATTGTTCTTGACATCTCGGCTAGAAACTTCTCACTATGATCAAGTGCTCGCCATGCCTCATCAACTACCAGCATGAATTTCTGTGACCTATCTCCACATAAAACCTGCATGAATATCTGTATGGCTACTACTTGCATAAGTACCGATAATAACGTCTCTTCCTTTGCTACTTCTTCCAGTTCAAAAACCGTTATCTTTTCTTTAAAAGTTATATTGGCGGCATTTTCAAAATATTTGCCGTGCATGCCCCGATCGGTAAAAGGTAACAAGGTCTCACCAAGCTCCCTTTCTATTCCGTTACCGTTTTTAAGAACCTCGGCGATTTTACTGATAGTAAGATCAGAGCCGTTCCGTTCTATCGCGCGATAAATAGCATCCTTTATTAATGCTTCCTTGTGCGGGTTATTACCGGCACCGCACATACTTGTTATGATGTTCTTTGCATACATGACCCCATCCAGTGAGACATGATACTCCTTCTCTCCTGCCCTGATGGTTTTTATCGGTACGGGACTTCCATCCTCAAGTATAGCCTCTTTTAGCTTGCCGCTTTCGTCTACAAGACCGCTTAAAGGGTTTAATGAAATCTCACTACCGCTACCGAACCGGATAAATTCACCCCCAAGCAGTTTGCAGATATTCTCATAGCTTTTGCCGATATCCAGAATGAACATCCGCACATTATGCGAGAGCATCGTTGTTGCCGTCTCCTGAATCAGTACCGACTTACCTACTCCTGAGGGCCCATAGATCTGTACGTTATAATTGCCGCCGGCAATCTTGTAAAAAGGATTCCAGTTAAATAACTGTCCTTGCAGGGCTTGAAGTAAAACTCCGGATACCGGATTACCCTGCCATTCTGCATGCAGCGGCAACTTCGCCACCAGCTTTTTACTTAATGATATCATTCTCTGCTTTATGAACCGGAGAGCCAGCCAGTAATAACTTGCCTGCATCGGCATAAGTGCTAGCTGTAGGGGGAGGTGAAACCTGTCCATTCGCATAAGTTCAAAGCCGTTCATGTTATAAAGCGATATCAAAGCTGCTTCCGCATCTTCCATAACGAAAGCAGGCGCCGTAATACTGACCGTAAAATTAAAACTCAACACCATTCTTCCTTCTTTTAAATCGTCAATTACCTCTGCCCACTCCGCTGCTTCCCGTTTTAGATTCCCGTCAAATCTTGCCAGAAACTGCTCTGCTGATTTCCTTACCTGTTCACCTCGTGCTATTAACCGCTCACTACTACCCTTCGGCATATCGCTTGCCACCGTAAAATTAATGATAAAACGTGCCGGTATGGTTCCGGGAGAACCTTTATCACCCTTATCACCCAGTAACCGGATCATATCAACCAGTGACCAATACTCGGGATATTCCGCTACGCCGTAAGTTCTCGTTATTGCTTTTCCTGCTCTGATTTCCTGCTCCCTGACCTCAAGGTCTTTTCCGGGCTTTAAAATCTGCTCATTTAACGGCATTAACGGATTTAATTTATTACTCCTCTGGTTTATGTCATTTTCCTGCGTCATCATTTCATCGGCTAAATCCATTAACCCCTGCGCAGGTACGCTTAAAGGTTCAAGACTGAGCAATTCAAGTTTCTTGCATAATTGCCTTTTGAAATTGACAATCTGCTCTGCGCTTATTTGCATTGAATTGAAACTGATGATAATCCTGTAATTACGGGCAATCTTTAAACCGGAATTTCCATAATCTTCAGCAAGAGTTTTCATGTATTTTAATCTATCCTGCGTGATCCTGTTTAAAAACGGATCATCCACTATTCTCATCTTCCGCCACAGATTTAAAATATGACCGACCTTGTGACTTGCTATCAAAGTAAACTGCAGGAAACTCTTCTCCGGCATTTCCTTATCAAAAAAATGCTGCAGATTTTTAATTACCTTCTCATCAATACCGACAAGCGGCAGCGCTTCCAGAATAAAACCAAGACCGTCATCCTTGTTCCGAAAAATGCCGCGCGTAGGATCAAAACTGCGATAACAGAACAGTGTACCCCAGTCACCCGGATTACCGAGGCGGTCTAATACAAGACGGCTCATGGTCGGGCATGGAAATGCCAAGCTCCCTATTGGTTTCAAAACCTGCAAACCGCAGAAATTTCTCTTTTACTCCGGATAATTGCTCTATCATGACGATTTCCTGACTGTATAGTTAATATTGCCGGTCTTACCTTGCGGGTTACTTTCGCTTCTTATGCCGTCATCAAACTCGTAAAAGTCATCGCAGCTTCCGCCTGAGCAGTTTTCCCTAAGACGTTTTTTCTGCTTTGCTACTTTAACCTTACCGTTTACTTTCCAGACCCCGCCGTTATTTACCATCTGCTCTATTTCCTCTACCGAACTACAATGAGCACCTTTTCCCGGGGGACAATCAAATTTATTCTCGTATACGGCACAGGAGCTTAATCCTAAAAGCATAACAATAAAAACCATGAGTTTACTACATAACCCAATACTCCTTTTATTTACCGAAAATCCATAACCGCTATTTTCTTTCATGCTTGATCTCCTCTTTTACCGAGACACTACCGAGATATACTCCCTTGGAAAAAAATACCGTTACCGGCACGGCTCCGGGAACTTCAATTACCGGTGCCGCCGCTTCCGCCATCTTCATATGATAGTCGGCTAATTTTTCCGCCGCGTTACTGGCTCCTTGACTCATTGAATCGGTAATCTTCTCTTTTATACCTGTCTTGTCCTTTGAAATTGCGCCAAGACCGGGATTAAACATGAATCCCTTATCGCTTTTACCGGTGCCCGCAAAACCACTGATCATTCCACCCAGCGCTGCATTCTTTAAATGCTTGCCGGCCATCGATACTACCGTTCCCTTTATTCCGTTCTTACTGTCCGTTCCGTGTACTACCCCGGCTATTTGTGTCTCTATCACTTTACCGGTTTTACTATCGGTGCAGGAAAGTGTCTCCGCTCTTGCTACTATCCGCTCATTGGCCATCTGACCGTAACCGCTGGCAACAATACGGCACCGCGTTAAATCTATCTTGAAATTCTTCGGCAAATCTCCGGGTCCCGTTACTCTAATAAAAATAGGCGGCGGTTCCGCAGGTGTTCCAACACCGGTTGAAGCAGAAATACCGCCTCTTAATACTCCCGATACAAAACTTCCCGCCGGGATGTAACTATCTCCGTCTTTATATTGTTCTTTTCAAACAGGAGCAGATTCTACGCTGCCGATTTTGTGCGCCGTCGTACCGCCATAGTTATTCGTAGGCAAGGCGGTTTCCTCTTTCCTCGCATTTACCTTCCGGTTGGTTTCCGCTAACTCCTTTTTTAACCGGCTGAGCTGCTCCTTTAATAATTCAATTTCACTGTTATTGTTTTGATTGATGATTTTTTTCTCCAGGTTACTTAGCAGCTCCTTGTGCTCTTCTTCGTAAGTTTTTCTTGCCGTCTCTTCTTTTTTCAGTCTTTGATCAAGATTATTAAACCATATCTTACCCCCGTCTAACCTATCTGTCGGAAGCTCAACCGAAATTTTCTGATTCTGTGACGGTTTTGAGGGAGCCGGCGGCGGGTTTAATATTACTCCGGCCTTTAAATATTGAACTAACATTAGAGAAATGATATAATGATATTGTATCAAGAGTAATAACAAAATGTCTAATAAAAAATTATCACCAAGCGATCTCAAGATATTAAGAAAGAAAGCAGTGGAAGCAATAGTTATACATGGAATAAGCAAGAAACAAGCATCTATTACCTTTGGGTTTTCTAGGAGTTCTATATGGAAATATCTTAAAGAGTACAAAATTTATAAGGAAGAAAGCTTTCGCTATAAGAAGCTAGGAGTAAAGGTAGGAACAGGATCTAAAATCAGTAAAAATCAAGAAGAGGAATTAAAATTTAAAATTTTATCACATACACCTGATAAATTGGGAATGGATTATACGTTATGGAATAGTAAAGTGGTACAAGAATATATAGAATCCAATTACCTTTATCAGTATAACAGGCGTTCTATAAGAAAAATTATGAATAGATTGGGTTTTACGTCTCAAAAACCAATTAAATCAGCCTATCAACGTAATCCAGAGAAGATAAAAGAATGGTTAACAGTCACATATCCAGAAATCAAGTCTCGTGCAATGAAAGAAAGTGCTAGAATTTATTGGGGAGATGAAATGGGGATACAATCAACAGATAATCGAGGTAAAACATATGCTCTTAAAGGCAAGACCCCAGCAATCAAGAGAAGTGGCTCAAGATTTAAATGTAATATGCTAGCTGCTATTAGTCCGCAAGGGTTTATGAACTGGATGGTATTTGAAGATAATTTTACCAGCAAAAAGTGTATTGAATTTTTAGGTAGACTGATCAGACAAATTAAGCAGAAAATATTTTTGATATTAGATAATCATAGAGTGCATCACAGTAAAAAGGTAAAAGCTTATGTAGAAAGACATAAGGACAAGCTAGAATTGTTTTATTTACCATCATATTGTCCTGATATGAATCCACAAGAACTTGTAAACCAAGATGTCAAAGCTAACTCCAATAATTTTCGAGTACTAAAATCAGTAAAAGATTTAACAATTAATGTACGGTCCTATTTAACACAAATTCAGTTTAATGGTATAAAAATTCAAAATTATTTTAAAAAGAAAGAAATAGCTTATGCTACTATATAATGTTCAATATTTAAAGGCTAGAGTAATAGATCCACTACAAAATCATAACCGTAAGCAACTATTGCCAGCGCCACTATTCCATAAGCAACCCTGATGAATTGCCGGTTTCTGATCTTTTTGCTATCCTGCAAATCTTTTTCGCTACTTCTCATGATTATTCCTTCTCCCTGTTCTGACCGAATCTACCGTCATCTCTGATAACATATGCAAAAGCACTTTCTCCTCCCCGCAAATAAGCAGGAGCAATATGTACCGATTTTACATCCTCAAATAAATCATTCATGATTTCCCTACTTAACCGGATCGACCCTAAGCCGTGATTTTTAATAACAACTCTAAGCCCTTTAAGATTGTTTTTTGCCCAGCCGTACCTACGGTCAATAACAAACGAAAGACTGGAGGTATCTTCTCTGGTCAAGGTATTGGGCACGCTCTTATTGAAGATTTCTACGTCATACCTGCTTTTTCTATCCTTGATCATCATTTTAAGTAGATGGACGGCAGCTATTTCCTGCTCATGATTACAGGCAACCTCTTTGCTGCTATTTTCAGTAACGGGTAATTCCTTTTCGTTAATCAGTATTGACTGACTTCTCCCTTCCAGAACTTGCAAACTTAAATCAATAGCCTTATCGTTATCACAGATAAAAGTCAGATCAATCATCTCGCCTAGCGCAGCAACAGGCGTAATAAAAACATGGTTACCAGATTCATCGCTGTTGATACTGTATAAAAATCCCTGACCTATTACTTCCCTGATTTTCCTCCCCTGCACTTGAAAACGGTTCTGCAAACCGTAGCTAACAACCGCTCTGATCCTTGTAGGTCCATCCGTTTCATATTGCTGTAACCCTAAAACGGATTTACCCGGATCACCAATTGCAGGGTTACTATTTCCAACCAGACCTTGGGAAGTAGCAAAAGCGGTACTCTGCGTTATTACCGCAAGGCATGAAAATATAATACTGCTGATTATTCTCTTCCGACCCGTTTTCATACCTGCTCCTCTTCCTCCTGTTTCTTTGCAGGACTCTTTAAATCCGGTTTGATGATTTCGGTAAACTTCTTAAGTTTGAGCTTTCCTCCCTGCATCTGAAATTCAAGCAGATATTCCGCCTCCCTGTCCTCAAAATATCTCTTCCCGTAACCGACGGTTAAAATCCCCGTTGCCTTTACCGACAAAGTTTCAGGATCGATTTCCAGCGGTTTTGTCTCCGTAAAATAGGTAATCAGATCAAACTCCTTATGCTGCTCCGATTTTTCAGCAAAGTACTGACTGATATCCTGAATACTTCCTGTTAGGGTATGACGCAGAATCATACGCTTTTTATGCAGTACATTATTCGGTGTTAAATCAAGTAACCCAACCAGTGTGGTCCTGCTCCACTCTTCCAGATAACTTAAGGATACGTCGGTGCCTTTTATCCTGTATTCCCGATCAATACCGGGAACCAGTATCACTTCACGATTCATGCTCATTATGCTAAAGCAAAGAAACAGGTTGCTAAACAGCAGGATTCCGGTAACAATCATTATTATGTTCCGTTGCCCGGTTACTTTTTCAAGAACCGTCATAAGCCTTGTATCTTCCATTTAGAAAAATCTCCTCATGTGCGATTGCGGCAGGTTTTTACCTCCTATTATCCCGGTAAATGGTAGATGCCAGTAAATCCACCTCTGCCATTCTCCCCTTATGCCAGATAATCCCAAATGCCCTACCGACGGTATAACCTCCGACAAACGATATTATCCCTATCGGCATACTGAATAATATCCACATTAAAAGCATTGCTACTCCTCCCCCGATAACGCCAAAAAAGGAAGAGCCCATTATTCTTACGGGTCTGTTCAGGCATTTACTTAGATATATTCGTTCCATGATATGTAACTCCCCTGCTAATTTAGACAATACCGAATGCTTTTTCCGCTGCTTTAATCAGGAGTCCGCCAAGAGCCATACCGCCGGCAGCACCGGCTATTTTTGTTTTTGGCTCTCCCGGAGTAAAAGCAAGGCCGGCAACTCCGCCTATGAATATTGCTACCGGTGTATACACCTTGCTAAAGGCAACTACAGGCTCAAAAAAAGCCTTTCCTCCCGCATCCAGATCAATTGCCAGGGACTCCGGAATAAACACCGAAATTAACGCGTAAAAAGTTACGATTATTCTTCCGAGCTGCAGCTTTTTTATTATTTTTAAAAACTTTCTGTTTCGTATAATCTTTAAAATTGATTGTTTGTAACTCATACCGTTTCCTTTGGTTAATTTGATTTATTCCGGCTACCTGCTTTTCTACAGTACCGGGCACCTCTGTTATCACTTCCTTCAAACCCTTCATAAAAATATGGTATCTCATGCTCCAGAGCTTTAGCTATTAGCAGTAATCTCGAAGCAGAAACCCGATTGGTTCCGTTTTCATACTTTTGTAGTTGTTGATAGGTTACATCGATTACTTTTGATAACTCAGCACGACTCAATCCTTTTGCTAGACGAAGGAAATAGATTTTCCTACCGATGAATTTATCTATTTGCTCCAAATAACTGCTTTTTCGTCCCATGACTGTTCCTCCCTTTTATTGTCAGTTTTTATCAGATATTAATCCGCAGCTTTCCATAAAAGCTGTTGCCAAAATAACTCCTGTAACGTGCCTGCTCATAACCGGCACTTGCCTCAAACCTTGAGTATGCAATCCCTATACTTGCTCCAAGTCTGTATGAATCTTTCGGCATGGGTATCCTGTAATCGGAAAGAGAGAGACCGCCGCTATTCCTTATCTTTAGTCTGTTTGATTTAGGGGAAAATCCTGCTTCATACGCTGCTTTGATTTCAGGGATTAATTGACACTCTCCAAATTCAAAAAGCCCCGTTAATGCAATTCCTCCCGTAATTGCAGGTCTGCGGATAGCAAGTTTCAATCTTCAGATTTCCCTGATCCTTGCCCTTGAATCTTACGGTCTCATAGGAAACGCCAAAGTTTGGCACTAGAAAGAGTTTAGCTATAGGGTAATAATAATCAGCAGTTAGCGATCCCCCGAGTAATTTCCCTTTTAATTTGAATCTGTTATTGCCGTTAATCAGGGAGTGATAGTTGACTTTAGACTCAACCTGACCAAGCCTAATCTCACCGCCGAGTACTAGTCTTTCATTCATATTGATACTTCCGTAAAGACTACCGATGAGTGATCTGATATCACCGCTAAACCCTCTACCGGTATTGTTACTAATATTACTTACTACGGTTTCAGAAGTGGATTTGGGCGTAAGTTTTGTCCGGTTATGATTTAGAGCAATACCGATAATAGTATCGTCATCCAACTTGCCGTCAAAACCGATAGATCCTCCCCTACATTTCTGCTTTACTTGCAAAGAATCTTGAGGTTTGAATATACCGCTTCCATAGCTTCCCCGAGTCCACAGTCCGTAACCGGATTCCTCGTCTCAGCCGGATACACCCATATTGCCGGTATCAATCAGATACAGATGAGTAAGCCTGTCCGATATAGCTCCTACAACATTTGCCATATCGGAAAAGGCAACTCCGCTTACTGCTTCCGCGTACTTACCGGCTATGCTTCCCTCAATTATTTCAGCTGCTGTTATTATTTTTGCTTGCAGGCTACCAAGGTGTAGAATACGGATGGTTCGTGCGTCGTTAATTTTTCCAAGTAATTCTCGTGCTGCTTCATGGGTTAGGTTTACTTGACTTAAACCCGCTAAAGCTATCAGATTCTCGGCCGTAAATGCACCGCAGCTCGATCCGTCATTCTGCTGATGAACCTTCAAGTCAACAATTTCGCTAGTCGGTAGTATCTTTTTTATGGCCTTAATGTACTGACCGCTCTGAGTACTTACGCCGCCGACGGAAGTACCGAAAGAATCGTTGTAAAATACGATAATATTACCATCAAGCTTCCTCCTGATTGCAATCCCCGTCCAGTGATTATTATTCAGATTTACCGGTATTAGTGCAGGTTTTCCTGCTTGTGCCTCAAGCAAAGCAGCTGCTACTACATCCTTGATCAATTCAGTGTTGCTTGGTACTGCAGGGGCAATATATACACTATCACCAAGGCGATTCCTGATAACATTCCTGATATCTGCATCATCATACCAGTAACTTATATTTCCAATTTGGGAATTAGCCTCGGCCGTATATGAATTTAATACTGCAAAACCTGCCATAATTATTAATAGCCTTTTAACTACAGAATTTTTAGTTTCTCCTTTGCTGATCATAAAAATCATACTCCTTAACTCCGTGCGTATTTTTTACAGTTTGCTGTAGTAAGGTTTTTCATTGCCATAACCAAGACCTACGGCAAAACCCATCCCTCCTGCTAATCTCACAATATGATGCATATAGTTATCTGATACCCAGTCCTTGACAAAACTGCTCGGAGCTTTTAAGGTTAATTTTCTTGAATTTTGATCAATACTTGCTTCCAGCTTGCTTATCCAATGCTGATCCAGTAATTCGCCCTGAGGTACTAAATCAATAAATTTACTTCGTACAGTGTCCCAGATATCACCGGATATTTGCGGTTCCGGTTCCTTTTTAATTGTTTCAACATTTTTACGGACATTATCAGCTAACAAATGCTCCCCCTTAGCTGTTTGCATAAAGATTTGTAACTTGCTAATAAACCCGGAATCTGCTTCATCAAAACCAATCCGGTTATGAGTAGATTGAACCTGCTTCAGGATGATTTCCTCATCCGTTTTGCTAAGTTCCATATGTTTATCAAGATTTAAGATAATGACTCCTTCCCGGACATTAATCGATTTATAAGCCTTAAGCAGGTTATAGGCCTTGTCTTGAGACAGCACCGCTGCTATCAGCTTTTTAAAACGTTGTTGCGGTGATACTTCCGGGTTATTTTCTATTTCAGTAAGGTATTGTTCTTTTGTTTCAAAGCTGATTTCATCCTCTGTCATATTATTCCTTATTCTAAAATTATCGTTATTAACTTTTTCCGGTTGTCTTTTCTCATAGGTAAAAACCTTTCCCATATATTACTCCGGCCTTTAAATATTGAACTAACATTAGAGAAATGATATAATGATATTGTATCAAGAGTAATAACAAAATGTCTAATAAAAAATTATCACCAAGCGATCTCAAGATATTATTACTCTGGCCTTTAAATATTGAACATTATATAGTAGCATAAGCTATTTCTTTCTTTTTAAAATAATTTTGAATTTTTATACCATTAAACTGAATTTGTGTTAAATAGGACCGTACATTAATTGTTAAATCTTTTACTGATTTTAGTACTCGAAAATTATTGGAGTTAGCTTTGACATCTTGGTTTACAAGTTCTTGTGGATTCATATCAGGACAATATGATGGTAAATAAAACAATTCTAGCTTATCCTTATGTCTTTCTACATAAGCTTTTACCTTTTTACTGTGATGCACTCTATGATTATCTAATATCAAAAATATTTTCTGCTTAATTTGTCTGATCAGTCTACCTAAAAATTCAATACACTTTTTGCTGGTAAAATTATCTTCAAATACCATCCAGTTCATAAACCCTTGCGGACTAATAGCAGCTAGCATATTACATTTAAATCTTGAACCACTTCTCTTGATTGCTGGGGTCTTGCCTTTAAGACCATATGTTTTACCTCGATTATCTGTTGATTGTATCCCCATTTCATCTCCCCAATAAATTCTAGCACTTTCTTTCATTGCACGAGACTTGATTTCTGGATATGTGACTGTTAACCATTCTTTTATCTTCTCTGGATTACGTTGATAGGCTGATTTAATTGGTTTTTGAGACGTAAAACCCAATCTATTCATAATTTTTCTTATAGAACGCCTGTTATACTGATAAAGGTAATTGGATTCTATATATTCTTGTACCACTTTACTATTCCATAACGTATAATCCATTCCCAATTCATCAGGTGTATGTGATAAAATTTTAGATTTTAATTCCTCTTCTTGATTTTTACTGATTTTAGATCCTGTTCCTACCTTTACTCCTCGCTTCTTATAGCGAAAGCTTTCTTCCTTATAAATTTTGTACTCTTTAAGATATTTCCATATAGAACTCCTAGAAAACCCAAAGGTAATAGATGCTTGTTTCTTGCTTATTCCATGTATAACTATTGCTTCCACTGCTTTCTTTCTTAATATCTTCAGATCGCTTGGTGATAATTTTTTATTAGACATTTTGTTATTACTCTTGATACAATATCATTATATCATTTCTCTAATGTTAGTTCAATATTTAAAGGCCGGAGTAATAGTTAAAAAAAGCTTTTCTGCTTTTAAAAAACCTGTCAGTTAGACGTCTTGCCATGTCCTGCAGTATTTCGTTCATTACCCGAAGAGAAAATTCACGTTTTGATAATGACTGCAATTGATGACAGTCTTTCTGGGTTAAGGGATAAAAGTCTTTCAGACTTTTTGCGTTCTTGTCGGATATTGCGTCAAAAGAATTTTTGCAAGAATTAGATGTAGATTCTCTGGATTGGGACTTGCTCTCTTGCGCGCTTACCTCTCCCCTTTCAGTAGTACCTGAATCCGTAGATCTAGATCTATCTTTATTATTCTCTTCTTTATTCTTATCTATTCCTTGCAAATGAGGAGAGGGTAATACTAAAAAGTGGGAAGCATCAACTTTCTTAGAACTAAAAAAAAGTGGTTTACAGGAGTTTGAGCTATCCTGATTTTTACTTTCAGATAGCTGTAACGAATCCTTATGCAAATCAATAAAAAGCCTGTTATTATATTCTTGACCCCTTAAAGTTACATTGCGGAATATTCGGGTAATAATTCCCATCGTTTCAAGTTTGACAAGAACTTTACGAATTTTCTCCCGGTTAAAACCAAACTTGCGTTCAAAATGAGCGTATGAAGTTTGCCATATATCTTCAGGAAATTTAGGTACGTAAGATATCTGCCCGGTGATCGGGTCTCTGATTTCCTTAGGTCTATACCAGTAAACTATTTCAGAGAGTATCGAGATCAGGGGAAGATCAGGCGATCCCCTACCGTTAGTAAACTTTATATACCATTCATCAGGGATAATATTTCCTCTGAAATTGTACTGATTATCAAGCGGTAACATTTCCATATCAACATACCTCCGCTTCCGATAAATCAGTTAAACCGGTAATATTTAACCTGATATCCAGTTCTTTATGAATTTGATAGCCTACGGTAATTTCCCGAAAAGAGCGGATTATTATACCTGACCTGTGTAAATGGCATGATGCTTTTTGCATATCTATTTTACTCATACCGAACTTTTTTCAGAAATGTGCAAAACAATCTATTAATGTGAAATCCTCTCTATAATCACTGATCTCATATCTTAAAGATAAAAGCTCGGTTATAATTACTGCTTCCGGCAATCCAAATTGGCATGGTGCAAAGATCGAGCCGTAAGGTTGAAAAAAAGGTAAATTATTTTTAGTCGGGTCAGCAGCTTTATTGCACCCGGCTGCTTTTTGTGTTATGGTCATATCTGCAATCTTGTTTGGTTAAAACTCAGGTTTGCTTATTTGCTCGCCATAGATATCTTCAGGTTTTGTAGGACTCAAGTAAGATACTATGCGAGCATTTATCTTGTTTATTTAACTAGGTCATAAATTTTATCTATAATTGATTTGTTTCTGATTTTTTATACAACTATAAGTCCATAAAAACCTATAAGTAATTTCTTAAGAATATCCGGACAACTGATACTTGAAAACCCCGATTTATAACAGGCAACCCTAAATTCTATCAACTTCCCTAAAACAAGCCAAAAATTATTTTAAATAGTTGTGCCGGACGCAACCTTTTATCTAAAAGAATCAGCATGTAATTCTTCTCTAGGAAAATACCTTTTTTGAGTTCCACATCAAATATCTGATCAGTCAGTCTATAAAAATCATTTGCCGAAACTGCTCCTCTTGTTACAAGGTAAATCCTTGTCATAACCGGGGCTTTTGGTATGGAATCTTCATGTATGTATCTAAAAACTGCACTCTTATTTACACCTATCATTTCTGCAAATTCTGGAATTGATAATTTCTCTAATTTAAGAAATTTTTCTAGACGCATAAAATGCTGAATCTTAAGTTAATTATCCCTATAGAAAACCACGTGGTGATGATAATTACAAAGAATTTTAAAATGGTTGCGAGCAGCGCAACCATTTCATTAAATAATTAAAGGAAATAAAACCCATAAATCCTTATAAATACTAGCATTGAGATTAATTAAAACAGGGCAACTGCCGAAATTCTGGTTGCGTGCCGTAAATACCGATTGCAAAGGCTATTAACCTATTGAACTATTAACTAGAGAAATCGTGTATGAGTGATACAAAAGTATGGAAATTATAATAAATGATAAAACATGTTACGAAGCAGAAGATAAAAATAAAAACCACATAAGTTTGTTTAGGTAAAAAAATAATAGGGATAAATTATATGAATCTATAGCTGAAGATATCATAAAAATGTATGGTAATACTTTATCCAAAACAGAGGCACATTCTGCAGCAAGAAATCTGATCGAATTTTATAGGGTCCTGCTTGAGTAAGATACACTGTATTAGTAAAAATCATAGATCAGATTGCGGATACGAAATGGTAACAATAACTTATGAAAAATTTGAGTTGATTAATTTATATACTGTCACAATTGTTAAGGTGAGGAAATTTCTACTCGCCAAAGAACCTGCTTTCAAATATGGTCAGCCTTTAACGGGAAGATTAGAATATTGCAAACATCCAGACAGTTTCTTATAGGACACCAAGTCATGGGCTTGGTAAACCTTCAAGAAAAAACAGAATGAATTTTACTTCCAAGTTTTTTGGTATTTACTGGAAAATCACTGCTAGTTTTTAGCTAATATATTGAAATAAAACAAGGTTAAAATTCTAACAGGACATTAGAGCCGGCAGAAGATCTTATAGCTTTTCTTGCCTCCATCCCAAAATTGCTACCTGTAAAGCTGAAATTTTTAATAGTGCTATTACTTTTTAGAGCTTTGGCTATCGCAATAGCCCCTCTGTTATCAAAACCTGGGTCACTTAGAGTAACATATTCTAATGTTTTATTTTTTTCAATTATCTTAGCTATTAAAGGAGCTGCACTCTCTGGAAGGCCATTAAGATTTAAAGTTTTTATAGTATCATTATTAGCGATTGCTGGTAACAGAATATTTGATAAAATCTCTCGTATGGCTTGATCATTTCTATACATATTAATGGCCATATGTTTTAGTTTAACAGGATTCTGCTGAACAACCTTAGCTATAGTTGTAATAACTTTTTTATGCTCTTCCCAGTTGCCATTAAGAAACCTATATACCCCGCCGCCACTTAATCCATCATATTTTTCAATTTCTTCTAACCAGTATTCTTGTTCTAATCCCAAACTGGCAAAGGTATGGAGTGGAAATAATGTAAAAATTCCAACAATAATTAAACTTATAAAATTTTTCACGGTAATATGAACCTATTAATTAATTAACTTTTGATATTAAATTATCTTTCATACCTCTGTTCCATCTCTTGATGATATATACTGACGCTGTATGGCTCTCGTTTACTTGATCTAAGCCTCCTATCTCATGCTGATACTCATGTTATAGATGCTACAAAGAAGCTTTGAGTTTTTGAAGAGTTTCAATAGACAAGCCAGTAACAGAAGAAATGAATTTTAAATCTAGGTTGGATTTAAGCATGTTACTTGCTGCTTTTTCTATGCCGGCTTGTATCCCCTCTTCTCTACCTTTTTCAATACCTCGAACCAGAGCTTTGTTAAATCCTTCTTCGATGTATGAATCCGCAATAGTCCTCATAATGTTATCAGTATCTTCTTTTGATAGATTATCTTTAATTAACTGCTCCAATAACTGCTTTCTTTCTTCAGGAACCTTTGCATCAGTATACCAGATAAATTGCTTTAAGTAAATATATCCATTTGCTTTGTCGATTAATACAATTTCTTTGAATTCCTCCAGGAACTCTCCCCATAGTTTAAGCATATCACGCTGATGTATATGCTTTAAAAAATATTCCAGCATCCCTAGATGTTACTTCTTTTTAATCTCATCATCGGGGTCATCGATTGTAAATCAACAAGCCTGTAATCTTCCGTCATTAATTTTCTGGCTTGTTCGGGTGCGATAAACAAATCCCACAAGTTCCTTAGGGAATCATATTTTTTTGTTCCATTGTCGGGTAAGCGGGAATTACCCCGCTCCCCTAAGAACCGTACGGGCGAATTTCCTCGCATACGGCTCAAGCATAAATAAGGCCACCCTGGATTGGTAACCCGACAGTGCTTCTGCTATGGAGTTGTCTATGGCATTCTGGATGTAGAAGTATCAGATTGTCTATAACCATTGATCCTCCTTTATGACGTGGCAATTTATGATGTATATGCCACGTAGTCATATCATTGATCTCATGTTGACAATATTTACACTCCCCGCTTTCTTTTATCCAGAGTTTATATACCATATCTGTCATGGTGTTTCGCATTAGTTTTGCTGTTCTATTTTCAGCATAACTTTTCCATCGAGAATCATAATGGTTAAAGTCACCTTTGATTAAACCATGCCGTTTGATAGGTATATTGCTCATCCTAGGTAAATGCCTGAATATTGGAGTACTACGTTTTTTATCCCAGTAACCAAAGTACCAGTCTTGACCTTGGTATCTATTGAAATATTTCCTTTTCACCCATTTACAGTTTTTATTAGGATGCCGTCTCTTTGACCATTTCCATAGTGTTTGCCATAACCAGTGATCAATCTTCTTAAAGACCCTTTTTGCAGCAGAATGTTTAAAGTATTGCATCCAACCAGTTATTTTGGGGTAGATTTTTGCTACTACTTCTGCTTGAGTTGCTGCCTTGAGCTTAGCTAGTTCTGTTTTAGCTTCACGACGAAAATTTTTCTGGCTTTTTAAGCTAGGTTTAGTTAACACTTTACCACATGGATATTTGCGGATAGTAACACCTAAAAAATCCACACCTTCAGTGATACACCTTATACGTGTTTTTTCCTCAGATAATTTTAATCCTCTTTTAGCTAAAAAATCTTTTACTAATGGTATTACCTTGTTTTGAAGAATTTCTTGCGATTTTCCTGTAACAAGGAAGTCATCAGCATATCTGACTATATTAACTTTCTCATTCTTCTTCCAAGCTTCACTTCTCTTGAATGATTTCCTAATCAGGTTTTCTAAACCATCTAAAGTCATATTCGCAAGAGTTGGCGAAATAATACCACCTTGCGGTGTTCCCATATTAGTTTAGTGTTTTAATCCTTGCTCAATATAACCAGCTTTCAGCCATTGTGTTAATATCCTTTTATTAATAGGAATATTATTTATCAACCATTCATGACTAATCCGATCACAACAGCTTTTTATGTCAGCATCAAGTAGCCATTGCGCTGAATCTTTCCTAGATAATAGATTAAAGCTATATTCAATGGCATCTGCGGCTCGACGCATAGGACGAAAGCTGTATGAGTGTTGATCACTAAGCGTCTCTGCAATTGGCTCAAGAGCCATCTTTTGCAATGCTTGCATTGCTCGATCATACATTGTTGGAATACCTAACGGTCTTACTTTACCATCTGATTTAGGAATATATACTCTCTTTAATGGTTTAGCTTTATAGCTTCTCCACTTGAGTTTATATATCTGCTCAGTTTTGATTTTCGATGTCAACCATAGTTCTCTATCAACTCCTGGTGTAGATTTGCCACGGTTTTCCGTTACTTGTCTTACAGCCAGTTGTTTCGCTGTTAATGATCTCACAAGTAGACGTTGTAATGATCTAACAACTCGCCATTGGTTGTTTTGTACTGCCTTCACAATACGTTCTTGTATCTTTCTAACTTGACACTTTGCATGTCTCCAATTTATGGCTTGCCATGCAATAATTGTGTCAGGTCGAGTTGCGTTAATAGTATTGCTTACTATTTTCATCCGTCTTTCTCTTTTTGCGAAAGTTAACAAGTTTCTTGTGATTTTACACCAGCTGGAAGTCTACTCCCTTACGGGTAAGAACATATAGCTCTTTATCTCTACCATTACAGTAAAGCTTTGGCTTTTTCCAGTATCCTTTACCATTCCTTAAGCTACTAAATTTTTAAGGAGAGGGCTTACCACGTTTCGTATTATGTTCATACACATCACTTAGGTTTATCCTATCCGCCGGTAGCTCTACATTTGCGCTAGATTATTATACAGAATCTAATCCTGGCTACTTACCTTTTGGTTACAGCTTGTCAGCATCTTTAGCTGCTTTCTTACTCACGACGTTTACAGATATTCGTTGCACTAACCATATGATGTTAACCTAGCCACCCAACCGCATAATGCTTGCAGTTATCAGGACTTGTCACCAAGTCGTTGACAATTATTTAGGTGTCCATTGTCGAGAAAGCTTCACACAAAACCGTTTCCAGTAATGCATGTTTCTCTAGGTTACTAATGGCAAAACATTAGGTTATATTTTCTTTTTTACCTCCTTCTTTATAATAACAAAACATAATACGACTTCGTGTCGCACATATACCAGTAAAGAGGCAATTAAAGGCAGCCTGTTTTTATCCTTCATATGCCTTTCGAGCAAAAGCAACATATATTTCCACAACCTGAAACTTATCCAATAATCAGCTGTTGATTGACTTTCTATAAGTACATATACAAATGCTTCCTCGTTTTCTTTGGTTTTGACAGAGTAGATTATATCACTTAGCCTTCTTTTCAACCCCTCTTCAACAAAGCTCTCCTTCTCTATTCTGACCTTTGATAAGTCTATTAAATCCTTAAATTCTTTTGGCAAATAATATTCTAAAAACTCTTTTGCTGCTACCTCTTCCTGCATTATCCTTTTAAACAATGCATCACTTTTAATTTCTACCGAAGCTTTCTTTTTTTTAATCAGTTTCTTTTGATTTTTTATATTTTTTTGCATGGTTTGCTTTAATAATTAATATTAATATCGTTGTTGATATTGATTTGCCTCTGATGCTTTTGTTTCATCTCCTGATGATACTCATGCTGCATGGCTCTGGTTTGCTTTACTTGAGTGGCTATCTCATGCCGGTACTCATGTTCTAAAAAGTGATGACTATCATTACCTGTTTTCATGCCATGATTATGGTATTCATGATGATCGTGTAATTCCTCATAGTACGAACTACCCCTTAATAACAGTCTATGGGTTAAATCTTCTCCCACCCGGCTAGTAACAGATTTTGCCGTCATCTCCCTATCACCAGCAAGTAAACCGGTATCCAGTATATTACTGCTTAAGGATTTATGCTTCCCTGATAATATTCCATCATCATAATCCTGCATCGTGTTAGTAATCTTTTGATGTAAATCTGCCTGAACTATTGAGACCTCTTCCATAATTTTTGTCCTGGCCTCCGTTAGTAAATCCTTGCCATAATTATTCCTAAAATCCACTAGGCCTGTAGCTAAATATCTTGCTGCTACCGGATTGCAATTAGCTAACTGCGATATCATCGGTTCAGCTTTTATAACCTTAGCTATTTCCTGTTCATAATTATCATATATCAGCTCTTTGGCAATGGAGCGGACTTCATTATGTGCGAGCTTCGGTTGTTTTTCCTGAATATGCCACTCTGCCGCAACCAGTTTTTCGGCCATAATATCCTGCCGTAACTTACTACCTGCCGTTTCCGGTTCATCTAACCTTCCATCTTCAATTAAAAACAGGCGCATATTAGCACGGCATCTTTTAATATGTTCCTCTTCATAAACTGCTCTTGCTACCAGCTTGCCTGATAACTTCTTGTTATTCATGTTATTAGCACTTGCCGTAATATATTCAAGATAATGAGCTTCTACTCTGCCAAAGACAGATTCATTCTTTACACCTGCTCTTTCCATTGCCGCTGTTACATGCTCTGCTATGACTTCAGACCTTTTTTCGGTTTCGGTTGTAATTTCTATTTTGCTGGTTTTAACCAGTTTTATCTGATCACAGGCAAGTCCTTCCCACCATTTAACGCTATTAATTTTATCATGGGCAAACGCTGCTATCTTTATGCAATCGGAATCCTTTAAGGTGCTCTGGCTATTTTTGTGATTTACAACATAATTGCTAATGATTTCATATAAATCCTTACTTATTCTCTCTTTATGGATATTAATCAGATCCCTTACTCCTAACTGATTCTGATGCAAAATACAGAAATCCTTCATAAGTATTTCATGCAGTTTGGCTTTTTCTACATTAGCAGCTGCAAGCTTCTTATTATCATTAATGTAGCCTTCGTTATTAATTTGATATCCGCTAGTGTTAGTGCCGTATATATTCTGTACTTCTGTAACTATTTCCTTTGGCTTTGCCGGGTAATTACCATTCTTATCCCTTTCAAATAACTGCTTAATCCTGCTTGCCTGCTCGCTACCAGCATTAACTTCCAGGTAATTGAGAGTAGAACTTGCAAGCATTTCCCTATATAAACCGTCTTTAAAACCTAGAAACTGATGAACACTCTCGTCTGCACCTTTAGCAGTAGCATAATCCATGTAGCTCAGTACCTGGCTACTTGCAAGGGCTCGTTCAATTTCCTGATATAAACCGGATTTGTGTTTTATTCCTGGGCTACTATCTTTAATACCGATCGATAACTGTTGCCAGAATATTTTTTCTTCTCCTTTTACCGCATATTGCTTGGCTTCTGCTCTAAAAGCTCCTATTGTGCTATTTTTGCTTTGAGAGTTATTTATTGCCTCTTTTATTGCTTCCAGCGTAATATGCTCAGGCATCTTATCGGCTAAATCCCACTTCTCGGGTAAGTTTAGGCTTTTTGTATCGACTACACTAGCAAACCCGCTAAAACCATTTGCTTTGTTAAGCTCCTGCAATACTGATTTAGCTGCCTCCTTTCCTGCTATGTCGTTATCAGGCCAGATTATTACCTCTCTTCCTGCCAGTTGTCGCCAGTTAACTTTAGCCGTTCCTTGCGCTCCCCCCATCCAGGAAATTACACAATACTGCGGTAATAGCCTTTCGGCATAATCTGCTGTCTTTTCTCCTTCCACTATCAATATAGGCTTTTTCTCATTTACCGTCTTCTCTATCCCGTATATCGGTTTATGACCGTTATCCGTAAATCCTTTTAATTTCCATTCATCCAGGCCGGTTTTCTCATTACGGCAGTAGCATACGGGCATTACCTGTTTTTTACCCGTTACCTTATCTACTACCCTGATAGTACCGCCGATAAGCTCACCCATCCGGTTGCTATAAGTCCAGATATTATCAATTCTATTTGTTTTTGTTAGCCAGCTAAAATGCTTATCAATATTAAGCCTTGGAGCAGTTGCCGGTATTACCGGATATGCTTCAAAACTATCCCGCACTACTAACGTTTGTTTCCTATCCTTATCATCATAACCGGCATCATTCCTGTTATCTAATTTATTGCTGTTATTTACCCCGGCATTAATACCGACAACACCGGCAACGGTTAATAAGGCATCTCTTTTTGAAGCACCGGTTGCCCGGCAAATGAACTCAAACACATCACCCTTATTTCCGTCGCTGAATCTATGCCATAATCCATTATCAAGATTCATGTTCAATGAACCACAACTGATACTATTACCTCGTTTAAGGATTTTACCGTCCGGATTAATCCTTTGCGCGTAATCCCTGAATATTTGCTCAATATGTCCTCTTGTTAGTGAGGATTTTACACTTTGAAAATCAATCTTTGGTGTAGAAGCTCCGGCTTCTCTCTGCGCTCTACTTCTTGCCCTTACCTTATTGCTCTTCCTGGATGGTTGCACTTCTTGAGTGGTTTGACTTTCTCTATGGTTAATCGTCTGCACGCCTTTTAGGGCAATAAAATCAAGTAATAGATCATGGGCATTATCTCCCTTGAACAGGTTTCTCATTTCTTCAGTGATTTCCTTCTGCTCAGCTTTGCTGCTATCTTTTAAATGCCCGATGTCATCTAGCAGCTTTTGCTCGACTCTATTTGGTAATAAAGCCTTAAGGTTTGCAATTTCAAGATCCAGCGCCCTGATTTGAGCAGCTAGTTCACCGCTACCTGGGTTTGCCTGTAATTCTGCTCTCATGCTACCCTCATTTATGTATTTTGTTAAATTCACCCCAAGCTTTTCAAGATTTGCCTTAATTCCTTTTACCTCATCACTTCTGATGAACTCCGCCCATAAACTCGTGCTTTTGATATTACCTAGCATCTCAGGAGATTCACCGATCGCTTTTGCCAGCATCAACGGCTTATCTGTTTCTTTTAGTAACTGCTCAAATCTTGCTAAAATATCTTTCCCTTCATTTTTGTATATTTTCCCAAGAAAATGCGGCAATTCCTCATTTCTGAACTTTTCAATTACCCGCATCTGCTCCAGTTCATCAGCATGCTTTGCTTTTATTTCGGCATGTAATAACTTCTTCTCATCCAATTCCTTTTGATGGCCGGCGCAAATACGTAAAATTTCTCCATGGGCTTCAATGACTATTGCTATTGCGTTGGAATCAATTACACCTTCCTCCTGACGGGCAAGTTCTACTACCTCCATTATCTTGCTAAAATGCAGGTTATTGGTAATGGTACCGTTCTTATCAATTGAGGCAAAATAATGTTTGAGTTCCTCAAGCCCTGCATGTTTACGTACTGTTTCATAATTTATTTGCAACTGGGTTATTAATTTACCCATAACAACTTCCTGCTGATAATCTGCTCTCTTACCAAGCCTGCTATCTTCAATCTGCTTTCTTAGTTCTTCGAGGTCCGGTTCTAACATCCGGCGTTTTTGATCTAGAGTAGCTAGTCTGCTTTTAGCTATATTAGTTACTTGTGGGCATAATGGTTTTTTAAGAACCGGTAAATCCTTCATATATAAGCCAAGTACAGCTGCATCATAATGCTCCCCCCCTAAAACCATCCGGAAAATTCCGCCCGGAATTCCCGCTAATATGCTTTTTCTGCGATATTATCCACTCTTCTTTAATGAGCTCTTCCTCTTTCAATAAAGCACCCGTTATAGCGGTCATTTTCTCTTCCAGATCATCCCTGATAAATCCATGATAATAATCAACAATTACTCTCGCCTTGCTTTGCCTTTCTTTCCTTGCTACCTTTAACTCTTGCAGGGACTTGGTAATTTCCCTGTATTTTCCACCGAGTATTGCTGATTTACTTTTTTGCAGGATGATGCCGGCAAGTAAATACTTGTCCTCATCATCATTTAAAATATTATCGTCCCCGGCATACTGTTTTAAATACCGTTCTTTCTGCAACTTGATATTATAAAGCCTTTTTAGCTCCTTTGCCGATTCCGGTTTCTCCTGTTCGTTTTTTAATTGACTGATTCTGTCCCTATTATCATGTAAATGCTTTGCTTTAAATGCCTTTCCTGCTCTGATTATTTCAAAACCTGTCAGATTGAATTTTGTAACTTTAATGCCAAAAGTAGCAAATGCTTCATAAGAGAGTTGTTTTTCTATTGCCGGTTTTTTCAAATACGAATCAAGCTCTTCTATTACTTTTTGAGCAGCTATTACCCTTTCTCTTGCATCCAGGTACCTGCGCATGCCTCCGAGGTTACCCGTAAGTAACCTACCCTCCACCGCGGCCTGCTTGCTGAGGCTTTCGTCAATTACTGCGATTTTATTAGCGACGCTAATAATTTTTTCTTCATACTTCCTGATCCGGATTCTTGCTTTGGCTAAAAATGATATATCCTTTTTACTTAAGAGCGAGCGGATGATCAGATTTTTATCCATCTCATCCAAAGCATCCCATTTCATCTTTTCTTTACTATCTTGGCCTAACTTGAGTTTTAACGATGCTACATGCTTGTTGATTTTATCTGTTAAATCCTTTGAGGACTTGAACTTCTTACCAGTACTTTCTCTCAAGTATCTATAATCATCAACTACGCCCGCTATTGCTAAAGGATCAATTATTACTTCACCAGGGCTTAAGGTAAAATCTTTCTGCAAGGCGATTTCAAGTAAATTCAAACTTTTCAGTTCCTTTGCCAGTTCTTCAGCACCCTTGCTATCACCGGCAATTTGCTGATTATTTTCAAGTATCGGTGTTTCCTTATCTTCTCTCCAGCGGTTTAGATCATCATATAACTTATTTAATTTAGCCTGATTACCTGCAATATTTTGCCGGTAAGCTTCTCTCTGTCTATGGTCTTTTTCATAAAAGGCGTAATCTGTTGCAAAGTTTAAATCCGTCCTTCTTGAGATTAGCAATCTTAGTCCTACCTTCCAAAGAGGAACGTCTACCGGTTTCCATTTATCCTCTACTTTCTGATACTTATAGGCATAAGCCGCAAACTCCTCTTTTACCTTGCTTATATCCAGATCCCGAGTACCGTATACGACATTTTCCAGCGTCTCTTTATCAAGATATATAAAGCAGTCTTTCTTATGCCTTGATGCGCCGACGTTAAAGGCTTCATAACCGCCATGCCTGTCCACACTATAGAAAAAATACTCAACATCCGCTCCTTGCACAGCATGCCCGGTTAAAGCATATCCATGCCTGAAACTTACCGGTAATATGTCTTCACCGGTTTTTACCTCAACTACTTTATAACTATTCTTTCCTTGCCTGATTCTTGCTTTAAACCGGCCAACACCATTCTCATCAACTTCGCCAAGTTCCGTTATGATACCTAGTTCATTATTTCTAACCCCGCCATAACCTTCAAACTCCGGTTTATTGCTCTTGAAGATGATCTTGTCACCAAGGCATAACTCAATCATGTTTTGGCGCAAATCCGTCTCTTCCTGATTTTCCAAAGTAGATGCTGCAGAGGTATATAACCGACCTTCTCCCTTGATTATACCGGCATTCTTAAGGGACTTACGTACCATGCCGTTTAAATTGGCTACTTCTGCGTTGGTAAACGCTGCAATTGCCGTATTACTCAAGGCAATCAGATCTCCTTTCTCTTTAGAGAGATTAATTACGAAAGAGCTATAATCATCTGCCAGGGCCCGTTGTTTTTGCTCTTCATTATCAAAAATCCTTAACATCTCAAGTCGTTCATATATGGAGATGGCTTTGGCAATCTCATAGCGGCCCATGGCCTTTGTTGCCTCCTTATGCATCTCTCTTACATACTCATCCCGGTTCTGATGACGGTTATTTTCCATTAAAACCGTTCTACCGGCTATATCACCGGTTTTTGACAAACCGCCTTTATAACCTATTGCAGGATTCTGATTATTATCACCGATCTTTATTACCTTCCCGCCGCACTCTCTAATTTCATTGGTAAAATAATCAAGAGTAGGAAGATCCACCATTGATGCTTCATCAATTATCAATATGGTTTTTTCAGGTAATATTACCAGGCCGCTACTGTACTGTTCTTCTTCGTAATAATCAGTTCTAATATTTAATCCGGCTTTATTACCGCCTTTGACTTCCTGCCATATTTGCCGGAGCTTTGTCGTATTTTCCACCTCTGCTATCCCGGCCTTGGCCAAGAGTTCTGCTGAAGCCTTGTTAGTCGGCGCAGTACCGATAACGGTATAACCGGCTTTCCTGTAATGACGGACTATCTCTCGTATTACTGTTGTCTTACCGCTTCCCGGCCATCCTTCAAGAACACTGATATTGCTACCTGCCAGAATATCAATGATTGCCTGCTTCTGCTCTCCGGAAAACTCAACTCCCCTGGCTACTTTTGCAATATCTTCTTCTTTGATATTTATGACATGGGTTTCTTTTGCAGCTAATTCCCTGATATTTTCTTCAAACCTCTTCTCCAGTTCTACCCGATCTATCCTTACAAATAACATCCGACCCTTTAGATCACATGGGTTAACCAGGTTTAGTTTATTAGAGGCAACGACTATGTTATACATTGACAGTAATTCCTTTTTAGACCATAACTCCAGGGATTCCTTCTCTTTAACAATGTCCGGATTAATTCCTGCAATCAAAGCTTTATGCAAGGCTTTTTCTATATCATCACCTGAAAATACCGGCTTATCTATTGATAGCCTGTCAATAACAATAGTCAGATCTGCTATTATCCTTGAGGCATTTTCAAAAGCTATTTCCTGATTCTGCTTCCTTAACTCGGTACTCCCTCTCCATCTAGCAAAACCCTCATGTACACCCGGAATAATATCAAGACCGCGCATTATCATGAATTCCAAATTTTTACTTTATTACTCTCTAACCTAACGGTCAATCATTTTTACCTTTTTATGTTCCTGCAGGGGTAATTTATAGGGGGCAAAAAGCCCCCTTAAGACACCCCCTTACACTTAAAAAAAGACTGCTAGTTTTTTATATTTGTAAAAACGTTCATCACTTTCGTGATTTGAAATCTACTCTTAAAGAATTTTTAAAGTGAAAGTAATGATTCCGGTAAGCAGGGTTACAAAGTGTCTAATATGTATTTGAAGATGCTGATTATTAGAAGCAAAGCTTCGGGAAATCTGACCAATCGAGATTTTAATTGATCCTTGCTTCCGGAAGCTTTTGAAATTTTATAATTGCAAGAATTGCAGTGACAAAGTTAAAAACTGCAGTAAGAATGTAAATAAATTTTTTAACACCTTTTAACCTGCTATTTTTAAATCGGAACGCTTTTTTATTTCCTGTAATACCCCGCTTTCTTTCCCGTAATAATATTCAAAATACTTAATGCCCTGTTTGGCAAAATTTGAATTTGCGTCGTATGAATCATCCGCTAGTAACTGGTAAGCTTCAAGTTTGTATGTCATATCCATCCCGCAACCGCCAAAAGATAACAATTCATAATCTTCTTCTGATGTGGTGAGTCTAAAAGGTATTAGATGACATAAGTGTGCTACTTCTTCGTTGTAAACACGAGGAGCATAAACCCAATTATACATTAAAGCATCATCAATCATCGTGTTTCTTACTGTCCACAGCATCTCTTCTTCATCATTGTCAAAGTCTGCAACGTCGTAATTTTCTTTTGCCTCTTCCTGAATTATAAAATCAGGTATAATAACATCGTGGTAACCGTCCCATAGTTTTTCTTGCAAATTAAACTGCGGTAAATAATAGTCTTTATAAAAGGGTTCAATATGTATGCCTGAGAATACCCGTCTTAATTTAATCATTTTTTTACTCCGTTTTTATTGTTTTTTATTTTAACTTTTCCTTATAACCAATCTGGTACACAACACCCACACCCAACGCAATTTTGATGGGGATCTTCTTCCTCCACCTCCCGAATCCTTTCCCAGACTTTATTAAGTGCCGCAGAACATTTTGCAGTCATATCAATCCCCTGAAGGATAACTAATTCAATGGTAGCATTCTGCTTAATAGCTTCGGCCATGACAACAATCCCTACTTCGCCGATCTTATTATGGGAAAGGTCAATCAACCTTACTGTGGTGTTATGCTTTAAGCCCTCTGCAAGGGCTATAGCTCCCTTATCTCCTATATTGTGATTTTGAATGGCAAGTTGTTCCAATGTGGTGTTTTGCTTTAGGATTGCTGCCAGTGCTATAGCTCCCGCATCTCCTATTTTACCGTCGGGTACGAACATTGTTCTGATATCAACACCCTTAGCTATTTCTGTTAAATGTTGGGTCAGTAATTCAATTTGGTATTCATCGTTGCCCTTATCAGTAGTAGCGATGCTGATTTGATTAATCAGGTTTATTATTTCCTGTTGTGTTTGTGTGTTCATTTTTTTGTCTCCTTTATTTATTTACCTTATACTTATATTATATATAGAATATTTAAGAACATCAATAATAAAAAGAATATTTATATCTTTTTTTACATTATTTTTTACCGCATGGGAATAGTTACCGTTAAAGCACACAGCTAAACTACCCCCTCTTTTTAGTGTCCATTACTTAACTATCTTCTTAAGAGTAAATAACCGATTAAATGTAAAAAAGCTCCATCTGGAGCTTTTTTACTTAACCGCCGTACCACAACTTACCCTTGAGCTACGATCTGTTCCAACTTCCCTTTCCTACTCCAACCCTTTGCGGGTTGATTTGGTGGGCGGGGGCATAATGACTTCACGGAAAGAGGCAAAGGCACTGTTTGTTGACTTGTTACATCATGCTCCAAGCTGTTATGCCCCCTTACTTCCATTACATCTTCCCACTCCAATCAAGCCTATGCTCTGTTTCGCAGCGTTCCCTTGCCGCACATCCTGTTGCCCTCCCCGCTAAATCCAATCTCTTAACTTTTTTTAACCGCTTAAGGTAATAGTACTATTAATATAATATAATAATAAATAGCTATTTTCAAAATTATATTTGGATATTTTTTATCCGGTTATTTAATATATAAGGGGTTATACTAATAGCTTTATCTTTAATCCTCCATATCCTTTAACTGTTTAGCTAGTTTTTTACATTCTGATATTACAAAATCCATATCCTTATAATCTTTTTTCGATACCTTGTAAAAATCAGGATATTTTCTGGCCGGGGCATAATCGCCGGCATAATTACAATCAAAACCAACTACATAGTTATGCCTGATATCCTTTGCGTAAGGATTTTCCAACGTTCCGGTATAAGCTACGCCTCCGTGAACGTCTATGTCGTAGAACAACTCATCCATATAAGAAAGCCAATATACTTTGTGTGTATTGGGTATTTCCACATAACCGCATAAATGCTTGCATTCAGGATCTCTATAAATGTAATAAAAGTATCCCGTTTCTTCATCTATGCAGTGTAGATAATCAGGTTCAGTTTCCCATTTTTCTTTTTTGCTCATTTTATTCCTCCATTTTGTTTATAATTACATATTTTTTAGTTACTTTTTATTTACTTTTGTATATACCAACTGGTCATTATCTCTAATTGCCTTATACGCTCCTCTTGTTCTTCTTCTTTTTTTATATTTTCTTCCGATAGCTCCATCTTCATGAAGTCTATAAGTAATCCATCGTAGTATAAAGATTTCTCAGTGTGAAATTTCTGACCGTTAACAAAGTAATGGTTATAAGCCTTTAAATATATGCCATCCATAATTACTATATCGTACGAATAATCCGTGTCGAAATGGTCGTCATGATTAGTCGTTATCTCTAAAAAAGTATTCTTAGTATTAGCGGCAATAAAACATTCCAGGAAATCATTGTTTAAATATTTCTTTTTAAGCCGTTTCCTTAACTCTAACGTATCCTTGAATCTGGTAGCTGCCCCGGTATGGTAGTTATCATGATGGCAGTAAATATAAATGGATGTATTCCTATAATTATCTGCATAGCTTATTTGATAAGTTGCTCTTGTACTCATAATCTTTTACCCCCCCTTATTCTGCTGAATTATTATCAATAAGCTTTTTAATTTCTTTGACACCCCTCGTTAAATATTGCCTCAACAACGTAATTTGATATTCCCTGTTAGTCTTATCGGTAGTAGCGATGCTGATTTGATTAATCGGGTTCATTATTTCCTGCTGTATTGTGTGTTCATTTTTTTGTCTCCTTTATTTATTTACTTATACTTATATTATATATAGAATATTCTAAAATATCAACAATAAAAAGAATATTTATATTTTTTCTTATTATTTTCTTACCACTCAAGAATAGTTGTCATAAAAACACACAGCTAAACAATACCCCTCCTTTTTAGTGTCAATTACTTTTAACTATCCCTAAGGGTAAATAGCTCCTTAAACGGAAAAAATGCTCCATCTGGAGCTTTTTTTCTTAACCTTTGTCTCACACCTTACCCTTGAGCTACTGCCTGTTTTAACTTCCCTTACCTACTTTAAACCTTTTCGGGTTGATTTGATGGGTTACACGGTTTTCATCACGGAAATAGTAAGAAGATAAGACACTGTTTGTCGCCTTGTTACAGCGCGCTCTAAGCTCTTACGTCTCCCCCTTACTTCCATTAGATCTTACCGCTCCAATCAAGCCCGACTCTGTTTTACAGCGTCTTTTTACTCTTTCCATACCTCTAGCCGTCAAATCAAATCTTTTAACTTTTTTTTAACTATTTATGATAATAGTATTACTATTATAATATGATAACAATAAGTAATGATATTTAATATTATATTTTGATATTTTTCTTGTTTTGTCTGGTTATTTCATGTATACTATTAGGGTATAGATAAGATATGAGTTTACGTGTTATGAAAATCATTAAAATCGACCCAAGCCTTTGTACCAGATGGAAATATACCGATCGCAATTCTTTTGAATTCGGTGACATTAACCTTTTGGCCGAAGATATTAAACGCAACGGTCAGATTAACCCTATTTACGTTAGGCCTATTAAAGACGATAGCAAATTCAAATATGAAGTCATAGCAGGTAGTCGTCGCCTTCAGGCCTGTTTAACCGCTAACCTTCCTATTGATGCAATAGTTGTTGAAACTTCCGATGCAGAAGCTGCAACCATCCAGATCAAGGAAAATGAAAAACTGGCCTTAAGTGAATATTCAAAAGGCCTATCCTACGCAAAACTGCACCGGGACGGAAAACTTACCCAGGAAAAGTTAGCTGAAATAGTTGGCTGCTCAAGGAAAAAAATGCAGAACTACCTTGCCTTTGCAAAAATAGATCAGGATATCTGGGACGCAGTCAGTAACATGGGACGGGTATCGGCAAGAGCCGCTGAAACCATCCTGGCTCTTTCCAAAAAATCTCCCGCTCATAAAAAAGCAATCATCGAGATTGCTGAAGATATCAAAAAAGGTGCAGGTAGTGTACATATTGAAAAACTGGTCAATAAAATCATCAATACCAAAGAAACTGTTAAGCAGGAACTAATTACCCTACCCTCTGGAAAAGTAATTGGCTCATGGAAAAAAGACGGTATCGTATTTTCAGGCAACTTGAATATTGATAAGGAAAAAATCAGTAATTTACTGGTAGAATTTTTTAAAGATAAATAACCAAAGATATTTTTATACTAAGAAGTCGTTTATGAACATAAAACATAACAATAGTTACGATGATTTTTCAGAAAACCCACTCGCTCCTCTGTTTTATCAATTTATCGACATTTCAAAATCAAGGTGTTTTCTGAAAGAAGCGGAAGATTTACTAAAACTAGCCGAGAAGCATTATTTACCTGAAAATCGTAATATCATAACTAAAATTGCTATTGAAATGCAAAAAGCAGCAGTGTCTAATGAAGTAAACAAATTTGAGCAATTGCTTAAGAGTTTATAAATTCATGGACTTTAAATAAGAAAAAATATCATGAATATAAATAAAATTAAAAATGCTTTCTCCTTTATTGGGATGGAAGGTGTTGCAACCAAAATAACTACCCTTTCTCTGGTTTCAGGCATAGGTGTTCTGCTTTTTACTCAGCATATTATCTTTTCATCTTCGCGCAAAGCCTTGAATTCACCGCAAAAGCCTGATTTTGCTAAAACTGATTTTTCGATAGAGAATTTTATTAATGGCAAATCTTTTTCCGGAAAATTAATGAATGAGTTAGCAGTTTTAACAAGTGGTCGTAGTTTGCGAGCAGATGTTGGTATCGAACTTGCCGGATCCCAAAACCTATGTATAATCCCCAGGATTCGCTCACTCGAGTGTTGTTAACCCTGATACTATTGAAATCAGCTTTAAAGGAATTACCTGTGAAGATAACGGTATTATTAAAAATCACGAAATAGATGGTCGTATAATAAATATCAAAGCAAAAACAGTACCGGTATCGGTTGCATTCAAAAAGAAACTACCATCATTAAAAGATGATCTAAAAACAAAAACAGATGAAAAATCGAAAGATTCAATTAATCGCTTAATTAAAAAAATTGAAGAATCAGAAACTGCTCTGGTTTTACCGGCTCTTACCAAAATCCGAGGCCGAATTATTCAAAACGATACTAAGGATTATACCGGTTTAAGCCCGGAGGTGATTATCGACACTCTAAATATTGATCTCTAAAAACCCATGAACGTATTAAAAAAACATATAACAGGAATACTTGTCTGGTTTGTAGCTTTAGCAGTAATTAGCCTCTTGGTTCTTGGCTTCGGCCTTGACTTTAAGGATACTCCATCACCAGCAACTATTTGTAAAGAAATAGGACATGGAAATTACCACAACCTCGATAAGCTCCTAAAACCGGATAGTAGCTTAAAGAACATTAAATTTAACGATAATGGTGAACCCCTCTATACAGAACAACAAAAGTCCGAATTTCATGAGTTATATGTAGAATGTGGAGTTCAGAAACTACCTTTAGTTGATTCATTGTTCATCACTGTTGAGGAGTTTAAAAACATTTATAAAAAGTTTTTTTAGAAGCTAAAACTTATTATCACCTAATTTTGAGAGTTCTTATGGTAAATTTAGATTACGACAAGACATACAATAATTTTGCAGAACTTATTTTGAACATATCCCAGGATGCTGATTATTCCGCAAAATATAACTTGCAGTTAATCATAACTAACTAGAGGACTCAGGCTGAATAACCTGTTTTTTCCGGTTTAATTATAAGCAAGGATTTGTAAATCAGAGGGATTTATGCTATAACATATGTTGATTAATATATTAAGTAACAAAGCAGAAATAAAATACTATGAAATACAACAATTACAGCTTTACAAGAGAAGCAAACACTTATTATGACCAGGGCTTGCGGGTCTATATGCTCTCCATTTATCAGAATATATCCATGGCACTTGGCATATCTGCCCTAGTAGCCTACATAAGTCGGTAGTAGCAGTCAAATAGCGATGATGCTGTTTTCTACCCCTCTTGCTTACGTGGTGATGTTTGCTCCGCTAATTTATATCTTTTTCTTCAGTCGTAAGTTAATAGACATGGACAGAGCACAGGCTATGCTTCATCTTGGTATATTTGCCGCCCTTAACGGCTTATCTCTTGGCTCTATATTTCTTGTTTATACTAGCGCAAGTATAGTTAAAACATTTTTTATTACTGCTTCTACTTTCGGCGCAATGAGCATATACGGTCATACTACCAAAAAGGATTTAACTGCTGCAGGATCATTTGCTTACATGGGCTTGATAGGTCTGGTTATTGCTTGCCTGATCAATTTATTCCTTCGCTCTGCTGCTCTGGATTTTGCCGTTTCTTTTATCGGGGTGGGAATATTTACCGTGCTTACCGCTTGGGATACTCAAAAGCTCAAGTCCATTTACTATGCCATGAACGGTAATACCGCAAGAGCAGGTAATATTGCGGTATACGGCACACTTACCTTATATCTGGACTTTATCAATCTCTTTATTATGCTTCTGCATTTTTTTGGTATCAGAAGAAGTGACGATTAACCTTATACCAACGCTCAACTGCTAACCCTAAGCCATGAATATTAAAAACCCTTGTTTCTGGCTTTTTAGCTTTTGGCTGAAATACCCGGTAAATAAAATGGTGGCATATATAGGGCGTATAGGTTTTTAACTTACACGCCCTAACGGACTTTAAGCAATAGCTTTTAACACTTCATCGGCTAATTCTTTGCCTACTGCATATTCAAAGTATTTATCTGGTCGATTAGCAGTAAAAAAGAATCTGCTATTTCGGTCGATTGTTTTATGAGTCAAAGCTTGATAAGCATCAAGTCTAGGAGAGAAATCTATGCCGCATCCTGATAGAGCAATGAGATTTTTATCCTTATAGATGAATGAAGTAAGGCCACACTTTAAAGCTATTTCCTCATCAAAAACAAGGGGCTCAAAGTATATACTACAATAGCTTAAGGCATTCCAGAACAGTTCGTCTATTTCATGCTCCCCCTTATCGTTGTTATCACTATAGGAAAAATAAAGTTTATCTTTATGATATTCTGCCAGTAAGTGGCGGTCATATTCTATATTTTCATAAACATTCCAGTTATTATGCAAGGACAGTTGATGTTTTGTATAAAATGCATCTTCGTAAAGGCCGCTATTAAAATATCTAGTCATGTTGTATACTCCTAAATTATAAGTTAATAAAACCCGTAGTATCGACTACAGATAAAAGCCAAAGCTTTCCTTAGGAGGCATAAAGCGTAAGCTTTTTAAAAACTCAAGATACCATCTTAGGCGTCAACAGCTTTTTTCATAATATTTTGATCAAAAGGTTTTTTATTTTTAAGCACTCCATAAATTATATGAATCAATTTACGCATTGCCGCTATAAGAATAACCATTTTTGGTTTACCCGCTTTGGATAAGCGTTGAGAGAATTCTTGAATAATGGGATTATAACGCATAGAAACAAGAGCCGGCATGTAAAAAGATTTCCTTAATTTAGCATCACCTGTTTTTGATATTTTACTTGGTATATTCAAAGAAGATCCAGATTGACGGTGCGTCGGATTTAAACCGATAAATGCAGCCACTTGTTTAGCTGAATCAAATTCTTCGATATTACCCAGAGAAGCTAATATTACAGCTATTGTCTTTTCTCCTAATCCAGGAATAGAAGCAAGGAGTTCGTAATTCTCTTTTAAATCTGCATAATCCTTAAAATGATTAGTAATTAAATCCTGTACTATCTTAATACGCTTATCTATAAACTCAATATGAGATTGAATATCTGCAACAACTTCAGGATTGGAGCCCTCTATTCTATTACTTTCCTGTAATCTGTTAGCAATTAAAGTGTCTAAGCGATTTACCCATTCTTTTAATTGCTTTATGTGTTGTGCTGTTGGCTTCCAGAGGGTAGGACTCATTATACTACAAAATTGGGCAATCAATTTACAATCGGCCTTATCAGTTTTAACTCTACAAAGTTTACTTTGCGCAAACCCTTTGATTCTAGCAGGGTTTACTACGCTAACCTTTAAATTATTACTATAAAGATATTCAGCTAGTTGAGCTCCATAACAGCCCGTTGCTTCCATACAAGCATGTGCATTAGAGACCTTTTTATCTCCCAACCACTTTTTTAACTCACTAAAACCATTAGTGTTATTAGTAAATTTTTTAGTCTTTAGTTGCTCATTTTTCAGCAAAGCCACATCAAATGTCAACTTAGAAATATCTATACCTATTATAATATTATCCATAAATCACTCCTAATTATTTAAAAATACTCAAAAATCAACCTTATACATACAAGCTCATTGATTACGTTCCAAGGCTTTAGACACCATGTGATTTTAAATGAGTACAATGAAGGTTAAGTGCTAAATCTTGAGTACAGGATCATAGTCCTAAGGCGCGCTTACAGCATACTAACCTTCTTACCTGAGTGCCATCAAGTATCCTTTATTTCCTATTAAAGGCAATTTTAAAGATATAATAAGTGCGCTTGCAAAGCGGCGGTAAGCGTACATTTGAATTTTTAAAAAGATGAAGCTACTAAAACTTATCTTTGCTCATTTATTGTCTATCAGTTTGGAGTAAAGCATTAATTTACTATGTAAGCTATAATATGCTTTGTACATTAGGAGCTTTTAGTAATCCAAGAAATAGCCCATAAATTCATTTACTACAAAGCGCAGTTGGAGCTGTATACTCAATTATCTAGGATTTGTTAAATCAGATTTGCAGGAAATTATCGCCTTGTGTTAAACAATATCATTCAAAATAACAGATAATCTTTCAATAATTTATTATAATTAATGCAATAAATAGTTGAAAATTAGACTAAATAACTGTTTTAATTGGAGAATGTTGATTAAATAACCATAAACCTCACAATGAAAACAGTAGAACAGCGAAGCCTTACAAGAGAACAGAAAGAAGCAGTAGGATTACTATCTATAGGCACATTCCTTGAATATTTTGACTTAATGCTCTACGTTCACATGGCGGTATTACTTAATGAGTTGTTTTTCCCTAAAACTGATCCTGAAACAGCATCTATTCTTTCAGCATTTGCATTCTGTTCTACTTTTGTATTTAGACCTTTTGGAGCTTTAATATTTGGGTGGTTAGGGGATAATATCAGCCGTAAAGCTACAGTTGTCATAACCACAGCTCTTATGGCGTTTTCCTGTATTTTAATGGCTAACCTGCCAACTTATAGCCAAATTGGTATAGCAGCTTCCTGGCTAATAACAATATGTCGCATTCTACAAGGCATGTCATCTGTTGGCGAAATAGTCGGAGCAGAACTTTATTTAACTGAAATAACCACCCCACCTATACAATATCCGATAGTATCTTTTATTGCAATTTTTTCAGTTGTTGGTACGGTAGCTGCCCTGGCGGTAGCATCTCTTTTTACATCTTTTGGTTTAAATTGGCGGATAGCTTTTTGGATAGGAGCAGCAATTGCTATGGTTGGAGCAGTTGCTAGAACTGCTTTACGAGAAACACCGGAATTTGCTGATGCCAAAAGACGTTTACAAAAAAGAGTTGATCAAACATATATAAATAGTAAAGTACTGGAAAATGATCCAATTCTTAATGAAAAAGCCAATAAAAAAACGACTTTATATTTATTTCTAGTAAACTGTGCGTGGCCTGCATGTTTTTTTATTTCGCCTATGTACATTGCGGTAATATATTAAAAAGCTCTTTTGGATATAACGCAGAATCTGTTATTCACCACAACCTTATTATTTCGATAGTACAGTTAGCAGGATTAATAACAATTTCACTTTTGAGCCATAAAATATATCCCTTGAAAATTCTTAAAACAAAACTAGTAATATTTAGTATAGGAATTTTAATGTGCCCTTATTTATTAGAAAATACACATTCCCCTGCTTATATATTTATAATACAATCGTTTATTGTATTATTTGCAGTAGATACTGTACCTGCAGTTTCCATTTTCTTTAAACATTTCCCTGTTTTTAACGCTTTACTTATAGTAGCCTCATATATGCTATATCCCGTGCCCTGATGTATATTATAACTTCATTTGGGATCATATATTTAACTAAATATTTTGGGCATTATGGGTTATTGATTGTTATAATTCCATTAAACGTAGGATGTGTTTTGGGAATAAATCATTTTGAAAATTTGGAGAAAGAAGCTGGAAACTATCCTCAAAAACCATCTGCTGGTTTTGTACCTGAGGTTGTCTAACAGATATGCTTTGGTAACAGAGTTCAGTAAGCATCTTTTCTATTGCTAGCAACCCTAATACTCTTTCTCCAAGGTATATACTAAGGGTTATAAACTTTTTTAGTGTTTCGCTTATAGCTTTTTCTGTTTTTTCGACGCTCATACTTTCTATAGTCTGTATATTGTGCAATCTATCAAATAGCTTTATTAGTAAGACTTCCTTATCTTTTAGATAGTAAGCATTGTTTATTACCTGTTCTACGGTTAACTTTGTTCCATCTGGTCTATCACGGGTAAGCCTATCAACCATCTGAGCTATTCTCTGTCCAAAAGTACCCTGTATCATCTCTACAGTAACTTCCGTATCTTCAACGGTGTCGTGTAATATACTAGCAGCTATTACATCAGTTTTTAAATTATATTCAGATATCATATAAGCGACTTCTAAGGGGTGAGAGTAATAAGGCTCGCCGGACTTCCTTTTTTGGTTACCATGGTATTTTTAGCGTAATAAATGGCTTTGTGAATTAACTCGAAATCCAACACATTTTGGGTATCTAATGGTTTCAGCTTTTCTGTTAATCTTATTGAATATTTACAGGATGTTGAATAATCCATGATTAGTAATTAATAATTATAATTATATAATAACTCTTTATTAGTTAAACCATAAAGCAAATTATGAATTTTTATTAAATTATTTTTTTAAATGTTACAAAAATTAAATATTCATAGATTAAATAATGGAACAACATTTAGTTAGAACAATACTTGCTGCTATGGCTTCTATAGGTAAGGTAGAGTATCGCATAAAAGATGAGTGTACGGGTTTTTATAGAGATAAGGTATTATTTGCCAAACTACAGCAGGAGGAATTATATTTTTTGAATAACAATGGTTCATTTGTTAAATTTGATCAACCTGTAGATAGGTCAAATATTCGCTGCAATTTAGCAGCAGCTTATAATATCGCTGTTTAATTGTCTAATCCCGATATATACCTAAACGTTTTATTATGTCAATTAGCAAGCTGTATCCTTAAAGCATAAGCAATATAAAAATCAGGATTACCGCAAGAATTCAATTTACTGAATACAATACAGACTAGTTCATTTTTAGGTTGATTCTATTCTAATATTCTGATACTTGTAAATACGAAAGTATAGGAAAAGTTATGAATATTTTTGAAGTTTATAAGAAATTTCCGAATCAAAAAAGTTGTGTTCAGCATCTTGAAAAAGTGAGATGGGGTAAGGAGCCTATTTGTCCTTATTGTGGGTCTAAAAATACCAATAAACTTGTGCATGAACTTCGCCATCATTGTAACGGATGTCGTAAGTCTTTTAGAGTTACTGTGGGAACGATTTATCATAGGACGCACGTACCGCTTCAAAAGTGGTTTTTGTTAAGTGCGTTAATGCTCAATGCCAAGAAGAGATTATCTGCATACCAAGCAGCACGCGATCTTGGAATGAATCGCCCTACAGTCTGGTTAATGATGCACAGGATACGTAAGGCTATGGAAAGCGACCAAGCCCAGCTATTACGGGATATAGTTGAGATGGACGAGACTTACATAGGTGGTAAGCCAAGAAAAGGCAAGGACAAAGAGGATGACAATAAGCCCTCAAGCCCTCGCGGGCGTGGCACGAAGAAAACACCTGTTGTCGGTATGATTGAACGAGGTGGAAGTGTGAAAACGATTACTACTTCCAAGTTTGAGCTTAAAGGAAAGGATTTAAAGAAGTTGGTGCGCCAGTATGTTGACCTTGGGCAAACTATCCTCGTAACAAAAGAAACTACCATCATTAAAGATGAATACAAAGGATATTTGGGAATGAAAAACCTTATCTGCCATTTATCAGTCAATCACCAGAAGCAATACACTGATGGCGATATTCACACGAATACGATTGAGAGTTTTTGGGCCATTCTAAAGCGTGGTATACTCGGGCAATTTCATAGGGTCTCGAAGAACTATCTAAAAAGCTATTTGCATGAGTTTGAATATAGGTATAATCATAGAAATGTGTATAGCATTGTTACATTTGAAAACTTATTAGGGAAAATGTGTTATGGAAAATAAAGAGCGTTTAGATATACTTGAAACAGATTAATGTATGAATAAAAAATAATTCAAATACTTGGTTTTAAACCTAAAGAAAATACTTCAGATATTTTTATAAAAAAATATTTGGGCAGTTATGCTATTGAGATTGATTTTGAAAATGAAATATTTAATTACGGCAAAAAAATAAAAGTAGAAAATAAAATAACTCTAACTTTTTCTCGGCCAGAAAACTGGGTTGTTTTAGAATGTGTGGATAAGTTACTTGAAAAAGGCTACAAGCCTGAAAATGTTATTTTAGAAAAAACCTGGCCAGCAGGGCATGGAACCAGCAAGAGTTTGGATATTTGTGTTACCCGTGACGATGGCTCAGAATATCTTTTAATAGAATGCAAAACCTACGGTAAAGAATTTGAAAAATCTTCCGCCCGTTTACATAAAGATGGAGGCCAACTATTCACTTATTTCAAATTCAGTAATAAAGCAGATATTATTATGCTTTATGCATCTGAACTAAAAGGCAATGAGATTATTTATAAAAATAAGATAATAAAAATTGAGGCTGACTATCGTGTAGGCGATGCAAAGGATTTTTATGAAAAATGGAATAAACTTACTAAAGATAATGGCGTTTTTGAAGAATGGGTAAAGCCCTATAATTGCGAAAGCAAAGCACTTACGTGTAAGCAACTGAAACCTATTCAGCAGGAAGATAGCGGATTTATCTTTAACCGCTTTTTAGAAATTCTACGCCACAATGTAGTTTCTGATAAACCCAATGCTTTCAATAAAATTTTCACTCTGTTTTTGTGCAAGGTCTATGATGAAAAAACAACCAAAGAAAATGAGGAATTAAAGTTTCAATGGCTGGAAGGCAAAGACAATAATATCAGCTTTCAACTACGTTTAACCGATTTGTACAAAGCGGGCATGAAAGAATTTTTAGACAAAGAGGTCACTGATTTTTCTGATGAACAGTTTGAAAACGAATACGCTTCTTTATTTGTAGGCAATGATGAGCTTAAAAGAAAATTTAAAGAAAACGTTATCTATAAACTTCGCCTCGAAAAAAACAATGAGTTTGCCATTAAAGAAGTATATGACAAAAAATCGTTTAACGAAAATGCCCAAATCGTAAAAGAGGTTGTTGAATTATTACAAGGCTTTAGGATACGCTATAATAAGCGCCAGCAATACTTATCTGATTTTTTTGAATTACTCCTTACAACAGGATTAAAACAAGAATCAGGGCAATTTTTTACACCTGTTCCTATAGCTCAATTCATTATTAAAAGTTTATCTATAGATACACTAGTAAACGAAAAAATTGAAAAAGGCGAACGTAATAACTTGTTACCTTATATCATTGATTACGCAGCAGGCAGCGGGCATTTTCTTACAGAAAGTATGCACGAAATACAGCGCATAATTGATGAAAAAAAGGCAAACAATTTTTTTAACAAAACAAAAAAGAAATTAAAGGCTTGGCAGGAAGATCATTTTGATTGGGCTACACAATATGTATACGGTATAGAAAAAGATTATCGCTTAGTAAAAGTAGGTAAAGTAGGCTGCTATCTACATGGTGATGGACTGGCTAATGTTATTTTAAGCGATGGTTTAGCTAATTTTGAAAACACTGAAGAATATAAAGGTTTATTAAAAAAAACTGATGCGAATTTCCCGAAAGAAAATAAACAGTTTGACATCGTAATTTCAAACCCGCCTTATTCAGTTTCGGCATTTAAAACATCTGCACGCAGCTACTATACCGAAAAGGATTTCGATTTATACGATGCTCTTACTGATAATAGTAGTGAAATTGAATGTCTGTTTATTGAGCGCACCAAACAATTACTTAAAAATGGCGGCATGGCAGGCATTATTTTACCCAGTTCTATTTTAAGCAACACGGGCATTTATACCAAAGCCCGAGAAATTATTTTGCAGTATTTTGAAATTATTGGCCTAACCGAACTAGGCAGCAATACCTTTATGGCTACAGGCACCCATACCGTTGTGTTGTTTTTGCGCCGCCACAATAATTACGACAGTATTAACTTGAAAAAAGCCGTAGAGAGATTTTTTATCGACTATAAGGATGTTACCCTAAACGGAGTAGAAAAACCAGCAAGTAAATATGTAGCGCACGTTTGGAAAGGTATTACGTTTACCGATTATGTTACTTTACTAAAAAAAGACCCCAATACAACCATTGGGCAACACGAGCTTTACAAAGAGTATCGCAAAAAACTAAAAGCTAAAAACGAAGCCGATTTTTGGAGGCAAGCTTTAGAGCGCGAAGCCGAAAAATTGTTTTACTTTATTTTAGCCTATCCACAAAAAGTAGTATTGGTAAAAAGCGGCCAAAAAGACGAGGAAAAACGCTTTTTAGGTTATGAGTTTAGCAACCGCCGTGGCAGCGAGGGTATACACCCGATACAGCGCGGCAAAACCATTGCTGAGTGTACCAAGCTGTTTGATGACGATAATTTTGAAAACCCCGAGAAAGCAAGCACCTATGTTTATCGCGCGTTTAAGGGCGATTTTGAAAGTGAAATACACGTAGACTTGCAACAAAAAATTACACGCCACACTTTGGTAGAGATGTTGACTTTTGACCGACTGGAGTTTGAGAAAAACATTTCTACTTCAGTTAAAAAAAAGTAAAGATTGAAAGTAAGTATTATTTTGCAGAAATAAGGGAAATAACAAACTTTATAGGAAAAGGAAAACGTCCTGCTTCATTTGCCAGTGATAAAGGAGCTTTTCCTTTTGTGGGTTCATCATATTCATTAAAAAAATGCAATGCGTTTGACTATGATTTTGAAGCAATCCTTATAGGAGATGGTGGTAGTGCAAACATTCATTATCTTAATGAAAAATTCTCTGCTTCAGATCATACTTATATTCTTACTAAAAAGAATATTTTACTTAAATACATTTATTATTTCTTATCTCAGAACTTAATTCTTTTAGAGCAAGGATTTAAGGGTCAATCATTAAAAAATATTTCAAAGAGTGATATTGAATCCTTAAAAATACCTGTTCCGCCTAAAGAGATACAAATAAAGATTATTGAAGAAATAGAAGCTTTAGAAAAAAAAGAAGAAAAGGCGAAAGAGGAGATGAAAGAGTTAAAAAACTCTGTTTCTGCAATGATAGAAGAAGCAAGAGGCAAAAAAACAAAACTGCAAGTTATAACTACTAAAATTGGTAGCGGTGCCACGCCGTTGGGTGGCGAAGGCGTTTATAAAAGTGAAGGAATTACTTTTATCCGTAGCCAAAATGTTTATGACGGTTATTTTGTTGAAAACGGATTAGTATATATCGATGAAGAGCAAGCAAAAAAATTAGAAGGCGTTACAGTAGGGAAAAATGATGTTTTATTCAACATAACAGGAGCATCAATAGCAAGATGTTGTGTTGTAGAAGATAAATATTTGCCGGCAAGGGTCAATCAACACGTTTCTATCATACGTACAAACGAAAAAGCCTTGCCAAAATATGTACAATCAATACTGGTAAGCAAAGAATATAAAGACAGATTACTTCAGATAGGAGAGGGAGCAACTTCACGTCAAGCTATAACAAAATCTCAACTTGAAAATTTTGAAATTCCTGTTCCCTCGCTTTCTGAACAGCAAAAAATAGTTTCCGAAATTGAAAAAATAGAAAGCAAAATTACTACCTTAGAAAAAGAACTTACTGATTTGCCAGAACAGAAAACGGCTATTTTGAAACGATATTTATAATAATAAAAACTCAAACTTAAGTGAAACTTCAATTTCAATAGGATAAAATGTAACTTAGGCTATTTATTAAACCCACCTAAAAATGAACTAGTCCGATACAATATATCTCTGTACCGGTTTTCAATTGGTTTTCATCAGGCACAGACGATATCACTAAAGTTTTAATATAAGCTTTGTACCAATTAAGTAATTATAATAAAAACATCTTTTTTATTATTTGTATATTTTATTTTTTTCACTAATAATTAAAGTTAAAATTATCTTGGTTTTAATCATGCAATTTGATATTGATACAGCAGTTTTTATTGTGTTTTTAACCCTTAATCTTGTAGTAGGCCTTTACTATGGAAGAGGAGTAAAAAACATAAAGGATTACTCTTTAGGAAACAGAAATTTTTCTACTGGGGCTTTAGTTTCTACAATAGTTGCTACGTGGATTGGCGGGGATTATCTTTTTATCACGATAGCTGAGGTTTACACCACCGGATTACATTACGCTATTGGTTGCTTGGGGATGGTAGTGTGCTTATTCCTAAATGCGTATGTTTTTGTTCCAAAAATGAGTGAATTTCTAGGTAGCATTTCTGTAGCTTCGGCAATGGGAGATTTATATGGAAAACACGTCAGACTTATATCAGCTATAGGTGGGGCTATTGCTTCCGCAGGTTTCATAGCAGTACAGTTTAAAGTTTTTGGTTATATTTTAAATGATTTTTTAGGATTATCTGGAAACTATCCAATTTTTTTAGCTGCATCTGTAGTGACATTATACTCTAGCGTTGGAGGAATTAGATCGGTTACTTTCACAGATGTGATACAATTCTTTACTTTTGGCGTATTAATACCTGTTTTGGGTATCGTTATATGGAACGACTTAAGCAGTCTTCCTACCTTTAATCTAGTAACTGCTGTTCAACACCCTCTATTTAATTATGAAGAGTTCTTAGGTCTTTCAAATCCTAAATTTTGGTCGGTATTATTATTATTTCTGCTTTTTTCCATACCAGATTTGAACCCAACCATGTTTCAGAGAGTGGCCATAGGACGTAGTGTCTCTCAGGTTAAAAAAGCTTTTAGTATTTCAGCTATATTACTAATGTTAATTTTAATGGGAATGGCATGGATTGCATTTCTTCTGTTCAATATCGACCCTAATCTTAATCCTAAAGACTTAGTACAATACATAACAAATAACTACGCTCATACAGGACTTAAAAGTTTTATAATGGTAGGTGTAGTAGCCATGTGTATGTCTACAGCTGATTCTAATATAAATGCTTCATCAGTTCTATTAACTCACGATTTTTGTTATCCATTAAATATAAAATTTAAAAGTGAATTAGTCTTGTCCAAAATTATTTCGGTAGTACTTGGGGTAATTTCCATATACCTAGCGTTACTTGATTATGATTTGTTGCCTCTGGTATTTATGACCCAAAGTTTCTATATCCCAATAATTGATGTACCTCTTATATTGGCTATCTTGGGTTTTCGTAGTACGACAAAATCAGTTTTAATAGGCATGGGAGCAGGCTTTGTAAGTGTTATAGTATGGCGAATATATTTTATGGATACTACTGGGGTTGATAGTATTCTACCTGGAACAATTGTTAATTTAATATTCTTTATGGGAAGTCATTATCTATTAAAGCAAAATGGAGGGTGGATTAATAAAAAAAATAACCAATTGTCTTGTAGTAACGGAACTATAGGTAAACATAAATTTTATCAACTTGTAAAAGCTATTACAGAATTTGATTTAATGGTTTTTTGTAAGAATAATTCACCTAAAAGGGATTTAATTTATACTAGTTTTGGTATCTTTTCTACTATTTCTACTATCTCTACTATGTACTCTATATCTAACGTTATCGATGGCCAAAACAAAGATGCAATATTACCATTTTATGAGATTATGCTTGTATTATCTGTGTGTTTTACGACTTATCCTATTTGGCCATCAACTATAAAAAAAGATAATATTGCACAAGTAGCTTGGAGTATAAGCATCTTTTTCCTATTGATTTTTTGTAGTAGCTTTTTTCTAATGTTAAGCAACTTTAGTCATTTGCAGTTTGTAGTATTTATTGTCAATCTAATAGTAGCTGCAATATTAACTCGATGGAAATTATTACTTACTATGATGATAGTAGGTATTTATTCAAGTATAAAAGCTTATCAATACTATACAGGTATAGATAATATTGTTATTAATACGGCTTCTACCTCTCTTATTATTTATACCTTTTTACTAGCCGGTACTGCTATTGTTATCTTTTTTAAACCAAAACAAGCTTATGAAGAAGAAATAGAACAAAAATCAAATTATTTAGAAAATAAAGTAATAGACCAGAAGAAAGAACTGACCAAGTTATATGAAATTAAAAATGAGCTTTTGCGCAACCTGGAACATGAAACACGCACACCAATTACCGGTATTACTAGCCTCGGACAGGTTTTATGGGCTAACTACGATAAATTTAATGAAGAACAAAGGCGTAATGCGACCAAAGATATTGCTGATAGTTCCGAAAGGTTAACCACTTTAGTAAATAATCTAATTGATTTATCAAAGCTTAATAATATTAACTATCAGCTGAATAAGTCTCAAGTAAACTTAACTGATTTAGTTCACGAAAGATTAGAACTATGTAAAAAGTTATATATTCAAGATAAAGATCAGGAAGATTTATGGTTTAACTTGCAAATATATAATGAATTAACCGTTTTATGTGATCAGTACTACATTTCACGTACTATCGATAATATCATAGTAAATGCTATTCAATACTGTAAGCAGGGAACAATTACAATTGAGCTGAAACCGGAACAAAATTACACTATTGTCTTTAGTGTAAAAGACGAAGGGATAGGTATTCCAAAAGATGAATTATTTGAAGTTTTTAACCCATTTACTGTTAGTTCAAAGACTAAAACTCCTGCAGGCGGTAGAGGTATAGGTCTTGCTTTATCTAAAAAAGTTATTGAAGCGCATAACGGTCAGATATGGGCTAAACCAAACCAGGATAAAGGAGTTACTGTGGCGTTTTCTTTACCGATGTAATTACAATTTGTTAGCATCAATAATCTGATCGTGGTAAACATCATGGTTCACTGGTTTTTCTAAAAAATTAAGGGCATGGCTTACCAATTTCAAAGAGAACCATTAACACCAATAGAAGCCGACAAACTTTATCAAGCTTGTAACACCTTACAGGAAAAACTTACTATATGGATACTCCTTGATACAGGGTTAAGGGTTTCTGAACTTTGCAGACTCGCTCCCCAAAATATTTTTTGGCAACAAAAATCTATTCGTATTAGCGGAAAAGGCGGTATTTATGGCAAGTAGTTCCCATTTCTAACCGAGTCCATCTCTTTTGGAACATTATTTTGTGATAAATGATAAATTTCTAATTGGTACCAGGCAAGTTCAAAAAATGGTTAAATAAATTACCAATAGAGCTAAAATATCAAAAATATTAAATTTTTAGTTCCAAGGCATTAGAGCAAGTAGACTTGCCATACCGCACCATCCTGATATCCCGGCAAAAATTAATCCACATCCAATAAATAGCGGTATCATAATAAATAACCGGGATATTAACTTTGTTAGCACTATTCCTAGCACTATAATTATGCCGGCAGCAATTTGTACTTGTCTATTTAAAGGCAGTTTATTATTTGCTGCAATATTCCTTCAACTGTAGCATAATTTTTCTCTACCCAGTTTCTTATACCACCATCAAGACTATATATCTTTAAATCTTTAGATAATGCTTGAAGTTTTTTTGCTGCCAATTTACTTCTAGTGCCAGACTCGCACTGTAATACTATTTTTTTAGTTTTATCACAAATCTGATTTAAGTCTAAAATTGACAATGGAACACTTCTAGCCTCTTTTATATGCCTTGCTACAAATTCTTCTGTATTCCTTACATCTATAAGTTCCGTGTCCCCGGTATCCAGCATTAGCCTTAATTCTGAAGGGGATATTACATTTGTAACTGGATAATTATTATTTATGGTATCTGATGCTTCAACACTTAAACTATTAATTAGCCACGTGGCTATTATAAATAATAAAATTAAATAACTATTGTGGGTATATTTTGTGGTAATAACATGCCGTTTTGAGCGGGCTGTTAAGTCGCTCAGATACTAGTAGGTGAAAGTCCTACCTCGGCAATTAGTGGTTTGACCGAGTAGCTATGGCGTACGTATGGATAGTGATTGAAATGCGGAAGCAACGCTGACTAACGTGTCCCCAGACCCAAACCGTGGGAACGAGCAAATATACAGACCGTAACGAGAGTGAACCTTAGTAAGTCTCGTAAATGTTAGTCACACAAATATGTTGGGAGAGTGTGATGTAGGGTGATTCCGCTGAGCCTTTAGAATGGGGGTGAAAGCCAGTGTTTACTAATGGATTAACCATTAACTGAAGTTAGTATAGGAATTCGGGATATAGAGGATGGTATGTATAGAAAGTATTTGAGGGAAACAGTCGAGACCTCACCCTGTCGCAGATAACTCACTGCGTAACGGAAAGTATAAGGCTGCCCGCTGAAATCTGGAAGAAAGCAGGAATGAGGAGTCGGAGGAGTTCATAGTACCAGCAATGTATAAGACAACAAAACTTATACTAGGGAAGGGGCTCTACTTTAACTATTACTCTGGCCTTTAAATATTGAACATTATATAGTAGCATAAGCTATTTCTTTCTTTTTAAAATAATTTTGAATTTTTATACCATTAAACTGAATTTGTGTTAAATAGGACCGTACATTAATTGTTAAATCTTTTACTGATTTTAGTACTCGAAAATTATTGGAGTTAGCTTTGACATCTTGGTTTACAAGTTCTTGTGGATTCATATCAGGACAATATGATGGTAAATAAAACAATTCTAGCTTGTCCTTATGTCTTTCTACATAAGCTTTTACCTTTTTACTGTGATGCACTCTATGATTATCTAATATCAAAAATATTTTCTGCTTAATTTGTCTGATCAGTCTACCTAAAAATTCAATACACTTTTTGCTGGTAAAATTATCTTCAAATACCATCCAGTTCATAAACCCTTGCGGACTAATAGCAGCTAGTACATTACATTTAAATCTTGAGCCACTTCTCTTGATTGCTGGGGTCTTGCCTTTAAGACCATATGTTTTACCTCGATTATCTGTTGATTGTATCCCCATTTCATCTCCCCAATAAATTCTAGCACTTTCTTTCATTGCACGAGACTTGATTTCTGGATATGTGACTGTTAACCATTCTTTTATCTTCTCTGGATTACGTTGATAGGCTGATTTAATTGGTTTTTGAGACGTAAAACCCAATCTATTCATAATTTTTCTTATAGAACGCCTGTTATACTGATAAAGGTAATTGGATTCTATATATTCTTGTACCACTTTACTATTCCATAACGTATAATCCATTCCCAATTCATCAGGTGTATGTGATAAAATTTTAGATTTTAATTCCTCTTCTTGATTTTTACTGATTTTAGATCCTGTTCCTACCTTTACTCCTCGCTTCTTATAGCGAAAGCTTTCTTCCTTATAAATTTTGTACTCTTTAAGATATTTCCATATAGAACTCCTAGAAAACCCAAAGGTAATAGATGCTTGTTTCTTGCTTATTCCATGTATAACTATTGCTTCCACTGCTTTCTTTCTTAATATCTTGAGATCGCTTGGTGATAATTTTTTATTAGACATTTTGTTATTACTCTTGATACAATATCATTATATCATTTCTCTAATGTTAGTTCAATATTTAAAGGCCGGAGTAATATGTTTATAATGAAAGAGGTATTAAGTGATTGCGAAAGCTATAAACACTCAAGAAAATATACGGGTACTTCAGCGTAAACTTTACCAAGCTGCCAAAGTTAATCCAAGACGCAAATTTGGTGTGCTTTATGACAAGATGTATAGGCAAGATATTCTTATGCAATCTTGGAAGAAAGTAAAAGCGAATAAGGGAACACCAGGTGTAGATGAACAATCCATATCTTATATAGAAGAAGATATTGGAGTGGACGTCTTTCTAAACGAAATTAAGGATAGCTTAATAAGCAAAACTTATAAGCCTGCCCCAGTAAAAAGGGTATATATCCTTAAATCTAATGGGAAACAAAGACCCATAGGTATACCTACAATTGCAGACCGTGTAGTGCAAACATGTATGAAACTAGTTATTGAACCAATATTCGAAGCGGATTTTAAAGACTTCTCATATGGGTTTAGACCTAAGCGAAGTGCACATATGGCTCATAGAGAGATATATAAATATCTCAACTATGGATGCAGATATGTCATTGATGCAGATGCAAGTAACTATTTCGACACTATAACTCATGACATACTTTTGAAGGCAATCAACAATAGAATTACTGATAACTCTATTGTTAGATTGATAAAACTCTGGTTGAAGGCGGGTGTAATGGAAGATATGCAAATTAGAAAGCAAATAACGGGTACGCCGCAAGGTGGAGTTATTTCTCCGCTACTTGCAAACCTTTATTTACACTATCTGGATACAGCTTGGGAAGAAAAGGGGTTTAATAAGAAAGGGCATGACGCACATATTGTTCGCTATGCAGATGATTTTGTGGTGCTGTGAAGCCCCGATAAATACTTAAAGGAAGTAAATAATGTTATGGAAAATCTAAAACTTGAACTGAATGTAGATAAAACGAAAGTGATTGATACAAGACATGAGAGCTTTGATTTTCTTGGATTCCGCTTTGTGAGACAAGCCTCAAAAAGAACAGGAAAACTCAAAACATATTACTATCCGACAAATCAAGCTATGAAAACTGTCAAAGAGAAAGTTCGAGAAACAGTAAGGACAAGGCAACATTGGTTATTGCCTGAACTTATAGAAAAGAAACTAAACCCAATAATTAGGGGGTGGGCGAACTACTTCAAAGGTGGAAACTCTAGAGAACACTTTAGGAGGATAGATAGGTACATTACAATGACACTATGTATAATGTTGAGGAAGAAACATAAGAAACGAGCAAAAGGATGGAGAGACCATCCTCCTTCATGGTTTTATAATAATCATGGTCTATACAAGTTGGCAGACCAAGTAATTGTAGGAAATGAGGCGTCAAGATATGCAAGATAATGATGTGACTATAATGCAGTGGGTAAAAGTTATCGGAAAGCCGTGTAAGGGAAAACTTTACGCACGGTTTGACGAGGGGTCGCTGAGGAGATTACTTCAAATCAGAGACCTACTCTACATATTATGGTCAGTAAATTCTATTTCATTCATAATAATCTCTTAAAAAAGTTCTTATAATATATGGAATGAGCACTTTTTGTAATTAAACTCCTCCATTATTCTCCTAAAACTTGAGGTTAAGTTACTACTTTCATAACAAGTGTCAATAGATATTATATATAAAAAACTTTTAAAAAAACTAAGGTAAATAAAGGATTGCAGCGCAACTTTGCCGTTTTCGCACATTCCCTACCATCGGGCCAGATACTTCTTTTATCATTTTCTTCAAGATTTAGATATTCTAAAAAAATACAGGTCTTAAAGGAAAACCTTTTTATAACACCGTCTTTATATTAAAGACAGAGCCTAGAAATCTGTTTTTTTATTTCCGGTTAATTAGAAAACCTATATATTTTGTTATAAATTATGGTAAGAACCGTATAAGGCCATCCAAACTAAGGTTTTAGAGCATCAGCATATAGCTTTTTACCCTAACTTTATACTTAGGACTTTTATTCCTTTTAAGCTGCTATTTAAGAACCAAGGAACTCTTTTATTGCTTTTACGACACTATGTTCTTTGCCGTAATAATGCTTAAAGCACTTAATACCCTGTTTTGCAAAATTTGAATTAGCATCGTATGAACCATCAGCTAACAACTGGTAAGCTTCAAGCTTGTAAGTCATGTCCATTCCACAACCGCCAAAAGATAAAAATTTATACTCTGCAGCGGGTGTAATGAGTTTAAAAGGTATTAGATCACATAGATACGCTACTTTTTCATTGTAAATACGAGGGGCGTAAACCCAATCATACATCAACGCATCCTCAAGGATCGTGTCGGTTACTGTCCATAACATCTTTTCTTCATCATTGTCAAAAAGTCTGCAACGTTGTAATTTCCTTTAGCTTCTTCCTGAATTATAAAATCAGGTATGATAATCTCGCAACCGTCCCCTAATTTCTCTGTCAAATTAAATTGCGGTAAATGATAATTCTTGTAAAAAGGTTGAATATGTATGCCTGAAAATTCCTCTCTTAATCCAATCATTTTTTTTACTCTTTTTTTATTGCTTTTTTATTTTGAATTCTTTTTTAAACCGCAGTTATCCTGAAAGTTCAAACACAATTGCATGGGCTATAAGCCCTTTATCTTCTCCTGTGTTGTGATTGTCAACTAAAAATATATTTTATGCCATAACAAAACGATACCACGAACTGCCTTATAAACATATGCTGCTTTCATAAAAGCGCCTGGAAAGCTCGTCGGTCTAGCGGTTAGTTTTCTAAAATCTATATATTACCCAATTAATAATTGCTAAATTAAACTTATAGATTTAACTTTCTATCGTACAACGTGTTTCTTTATTGTACGACTTTATGATACCTACTTACCCGTTAATACCCTCCTACAATATTAACCCTACTCTACTTTCGGGAATTAATTAATAATCATAATTATATAATAGACCTTATATTAGTTGGAATATAAGAAAATTATGAATAATTCATTAAATTATTTCCTTTAATGGGACAATTTAAGTATTAACAGATTAAAAAACCGGAACGGCATTTAACTAGGACAATACTTACTTCCATAGATAAGATAGAGAATTGCATAAAAGATGAGTTTATAAGTTTTTACAGGATATCCGGAATGCATTATTGAAAACTTCTACTTTTTAAAGGTGATTTTTTCTATGACCGGCTCGATTAAATTGTGCTTTTTTATATATTTATTGATAGCAACGTTAGTGCAACGATATTCTCTAGCAATAGCATACCTATGAATGCCTCTATCTAAAAGGCGCTGTATTTCTTCTGGATCTATGTCTTCTATTGGACTATAGCTAAAATTTCTTTTACAATCCCTGCACCTGTAGTATTCGCCATTTCTTACTACATTAGTTTGTAAACAATATTTACACTTCATTAATAATAAGCATCTTCCAGTTCTTTTATGGTTCTTTTTCTTTTGTTTTCTTCAAACATTTCTTTAAACTTCTCTAAAGGCTCTTTAAATTTCTCTGCACTTTTATTTTAGCTTGAGATTTTAAGGATTTCCATACTTTATATGGAGGAGGAGTATAAGAAAGATTATGTTCTTTTATATAAATATTAAATGCCCGTATATTTATTTTTAACTGGCGGACTATCTCTGATTTAAACTTTCCGCTATTTAACAGTTTCTGTATATCTTCCGTAGTGTATTTTTGCAAAACCAAGGCACTTTTAGAGTTATTATATACTTTGCTCATAATGTTTCCATATCTCAAATATTTTTATTGTTCCTTATTAAATAACCAAAATTATAGAAGTAAACCGGTTTAAGTAATAACATCACTTTAGTGTATTTTTGCGAAATAAAATTAATGTTAATTTTATTTATACATGATCAAATTTGTATGTTCTATACTTAATTTAATTTTCAGTTGTAAGAATATGGAACTTTAATAACCTGTTTAGATTCACCAGGTAAAAATAAAAAATTCTAGCTAAAATTCATAATCCTTTTAACTTGCATGAAGGTAAATCAAACTATTAACGTTTATTGATTGCATCGCATTTACTACACGAACAAATTAATATCACAATGATCATAACTTGCTCTCCCTATTAATTAGATAATATAATCTTGATAACCTGATGTATCTCCTCTATCTCCTCTCTGAGTAACTCTACTGAAGTCCTGGTTGCCTTTTGCTGCGCAATTAACAAGTGACTTGGTTCATAGTTTGAATCTCTAGTGGTAAGGAAGATTCTTACATCTCCCTCTTGTTTTTCTATTTTTTGCTCTAGCCTTTGCAGTTTATCAAAAATCTGACTTAATAACTTTTTAATTTCTTCATCTTTGCTTATCATAATGTCATAGCTGCGTGATTATTTACAATTAATTTGAGCTAATTAGTTCTTGGCAAACCAGAACATTTAGCTAAACCTTTTACCTTATACATAAAAATCAAAAACCTCAGTTATTTAAATTTTTTATGTAAAACAGCTTGATCAAAAAAAGAAAAAAGCTGTGGTTCTATTAAATTCTTAAGATTTTTTAAGAATCCTTGCTAAATCCAGATAGGAATATAACTTTTAGAATAGAAATTCGAATTTTATTAAACGTTTTAGAAATAGAAGATACCTTTAAGATATAAACTAAATAGCTTAAATGGATTCTGTTAATTGCACCAAAATTGTAATTATCACTTATCATATTCAACCTCTTTAACTTGATTAACTGGTGCCAGGGGCTTGAACAAGTCATTATCAAAACAACTACCTGCTGGTTCCATGCCAGAGACACTTATAGCAGCAGACCCCTGGCATAAAGCAGCAGGTTTCAAAAGGTTGTTTTTGTTAATGATGTGTTCAAGTCATCACTAGCAGCATTTATGATATCACAATAAAGAACCTTGTTCAATAATATATAGGTAATATACCAATATTATGCGCTTAATAATTACTAATATCAGCTTCTACTAATAGTTTTCTGCTAATTTTTTGATATTCCAAAAAATTAATTTAGATAACATACTTAGAAGATTTTATAGATAAGGTTATTTGCCTAAACTACTTAAAAGAGGTAATGCACCAGAAAAGTCACTTATATTCAACACTACGGTCGTTTTTTTTGTGACAATGCAGAATCATTCTGCAATACAGTGAATTATATTAAATATTTATCGTTGTTAATATTTGTTGCATTAATAAACTTTGTTTTATAATTTTAATATTATTTTCATCAAGTAAAACAGAAAAAGATACATGAACAAAATTGTTGATAAAATTATTGAAGCACAGCAGTACGCAATCTCAATTCGTCCAAAAGCTGGTGGTTTTCCTATTCTTGCAGAAGTGTTACGCCAAGCAGGTGTTAAGATGAACAGATGGTTTTTGCCATCGTGCCAGTCTATTTATTTAACAAGAGACGGAGCAGTAGTGCAACAAGGAATTCCTATTATAGAGGGTACTCATGAAATCCCAAAGTTTGACCGTAAAGCTTTGATCAGCGCAATTCGATCTGACCAAGAAGGTCTTTGTACTTTTTCTGAATTTCTACATGCTTCTTGGAAAGCAGGTGTTATCGAGTATGAAGTAGATTTTATTACTAGAAAAGTTACTTATTACGGAGTAAATGGTGAAAGTTACTTTGAAGAATACCCAACTATTGAAATAACAAGATAAAAACTAAGGCTAATCTTAGTAATAACAATATAAGTATAGGACAGCTTGTGCAAAGCCACTACACTGTGTATATTACAGTAACAAAACTTACAGCTCTAAAAAACGCATATACAATTTAGAAAAACTCATGTCATCTTCCTATTTACCTCAGCCCTAATATTAGTTTAACCTTAAAACTTCATTTATTGCCTTTATAGCAAAATTTATTTGATCATAACTTATATCTTTATGGGTAATAGCTCTGATTTTATCTTTTATTTTAAGCATTCTAATTCCATGCCTTAATAATCCGCCAATAAAATCATCAAGTGATAATATGGTATTTTTTAAACCAAAATAGATTATATTTGTTTCATATAAACTTTTATCAATATCAATTTTGGCTATTTTATCCAGAGCATTTGCTAAATATTTTGCCTTATCATGATCTTCTTGTAATAAGTTAATATTATTTCTTAGACCATAAAGACAACCAGCAGCTATAATTCCCGCCTGATGCATTCCTCCTCCTACTTGGAATTTATAGTACCATGCTTTCTCTATAAATTCTTCACTTCCTACTAGTACTGCTCCCATAGGGGCACCTAAACCCTTACTAAAATCAACAAAAGCAGAATCAAAATATTTTAGATACTCCTTAGGTAAGATATTAGTACTGATACACGCATTGAATAAACGTGCACCATCTAAATGCATGTATACATTATTGGCCTTACATAATTCTGCTATATTCTGGATATACTTTATTGGCCATATTGCTCCTCCACCAAAATTTGTCGTTTGCTCAATAGATACGATTCGCGTTCTTGGTATATTCCGCAAATGAGGACGAGTTATATATTCTTCAATTTGTTCTGAGTTAAATATTCCTCGTTGCCCTTTTATAGGTAAATAGGTAGCATGTGCCTGAGCAGCTATTAATCCAGACTGCACAACCAATGGATGTGAAGTTTCATCCAATATTATATAATCTCCAGGCATTTCTACCTGTGCTTTGTATGCAATTACATTACACATAGTACCTGAAGGTAAAAATATGCCTGCAGGTTTACCAAGCAAATCACACACTTCTGATACCAGTTCATTTACAGTAGGATCTTCACCGGCTGCCTCATTCCCAACTTTGGCTTTTGCCATTGTTTCACGCATTTCAATTGTCGGCTCTGTATTAGAATCACTAAAAAAATCTATATCTATTTTCATCAGTATTTTAGTTATTAAATCTACTTACTACTGTTTCTATGATTTCTGCTGCTTTATTAATATCATTTCCGGTTATACCCATATGTACCACTGCTCTAATATGACCCTCCAGCCATGGAAATAAAAGTAAGCCATGTTTTTGGCATTCAGCTACAAAATCATCATTGGTTATATTCAAACTTTTTATGCTAAAAGCCAGTATATTTGTTTCTGGATAGGGATATATAAGATTTATTCCAGGTAATAGTTTTATCTTATCAGCTAATACCTTAGCTAGGCTATTATCATAACCTAGCCTTAATATATTATTCTCTAAAGCATATTTAGCTGCTCCAGCATAGTAACCTATTTGATGGTAACCGCTACCAAGCCATATTTGCATAGTTCTTGCTTTTTCTATTATCTGCTTTTTGCCAAGTAACATAGAACCAAAAGGGGCTCCTAATCCTTTTGAGAAACAGAAACTCATAGTATCTGTATATTTTGCATATTCGGATAATGGTATTTTATTTTCTACATGAACATTAAATATCCTTGCTCCATCCAGATGAAGGTTGATTTCCCTATTCTGTAAGTAATGGTATAGTTGTATTTGTTGTTCTATAGGGTAAATTTTTCCATTAAACCCGTTTATACTATTTTCTATAGTTACTAGCCTTACTTGCGAAAAAATCTTATATCTTGGTTTTGATTCTATAGCTTGATGGACATCATCAGTACTTAGAATACCACTATTATTATGAATACAGTTAAATACAATATTATTTACTTTAGCATTTCCTGCACTATCAAAAAAATTAACATGGTAATTATAATGCGTTATTACCTCGTCTCCAGGTGAAGTTTGACAACCAATAGCCAACCTATTTGCAAACATGCCACCAGTAACAAACAACGCATCCTCTACCTGAAATAACTCCTTACAATACTCAACAAGCTCATTAACAGGTAAATCCTCACCATATGCGTAATCTCCTGCTTGAGCATGATACATTGCATCCTTGATAGCCTGATTTTGTTTTGTTACAGTATCACTCCTTAAATCTATAGTTGCTTTACTTTCTTTCATAAATTAATTTTTAATATTTTAAAACACCGTCCATTTGAGAGGTCCAAAGCTTGCGGTATAAGCCTGGAATTGTTATTAATTTGTAATGTGAACCATCCTGGATTATTTTACCTTTATCAAATACTAAAATCCTATCCATATGTAATAAAGTAGAAAGTCTATGAGCAATCACTATTGTTGTTTTATTTTCCATCAATTTGAATAAACTTGTCTGAATTTCTTTTTCAATGATAGAATCCAATTGGTTAGTAGCTTCATCGAGAATAAGTATAGGCGCATTCTTTAAAAATGCCCGCGCAATATTTATTCTTTGCCTTTCACCACCTGATAACCTTATCCCTTTTTCTCCGACTATTGTATTATAACCATCCGGTAGGCTATTAATAAACAAATCAATTCCTGCAAATTTTGCAGCAGTAATAACCCATTGTTCAGTTACATCTATCTTCCCATAACGTATATTTTCAAGAATAGTATCATGAAATAGTAGCAGGTCTTGGGGAACAACCGATATTTTATTTCTTATGGAATCCTGTTTGACATCGGAAATAAATTGGTCATCTATGCTTATCCTGCCAGAATTTACCTCAAAGAACCTTAATATTAAATTAATAAAACTGGATTTCCCAGCACCTGAATAACCAACAATTCCAACTTTTTCTTTTGGGTTTATGGAAACTGATAAATCATTAAAAAGTGCATTTTTAGTATTATATGAAAAATGAACATTATCAAAGTTGATTTTTCCACTTTCCACTATAAGATTTTTTGCAGTTTTTTTATCTCTGATTTCTGGGTTAACAAAAATGGTAACAATTGCATTCTGAATCTTACCATAATGATCAGAAAATTTTGTCAAATCATTAGTAAGCTGATTTAAAAAGTCAACAATTGCTATATTAAGCCCAATTACTAAGGCAAAATCTCCAAGAGTAACTTCACCTGACTGAAATCCATAAACTAAAAGGTAAATACTAACTATCTGTAATAAATCAAAAGAATAGCCATATATAAGCCAAATCCAAAAATATGCTACATGTAGATTTTTTTCGGCCCATAACTTCTTTTTACAGTGCCGAAATAACTTTAGCCTTTCGTATAGTTTATTATTAAATAGCCTTACTGAGGTAACATTAAACAGACTATCAGCACCAATTGCATTTGCCTTAGCACTGTTTGCAGAATAATTATTAGAAAGTTTAGATAACTTAGGAAAAAAGTAAATTGCCGTTGTAGTAAAAATTACTATCCATATGAAGGTTGCAATTGCAAATTTAGCATTTACCAACACTAAGGTACATATAGAGATCACTAGAGCAACCGTGCACGCAAAAAAACGATCTATGCTAAGTTTTATTATTTCTATAATACTTTCTGTTAAATTATTTAATTTATATACTAAATCACCGGTAAAATTTTTTTGATAATATACATGATCATGTTTGAGCAATTTGAAATAACATTTATCAAATATTTGCTGTCTTAAAAAAGGACACATTTTAATATCTATAAAATAACCATAAATCCTAAACATGGTTGTTATTAATAACGCCATAAAAATATATAAACCCGAAGGCATTAATAAAGCTTCTACTACATTACTACTATCCTGATATTTTGCCGCTGTATCCAGAATATTTTTTATCAGATATTTTCTAAAAGATATATCAAATGCCCAAATTAAAGCTATTACAAACATCAAGAGAACATTTATTCTAAAATTAGAAAGTAACTTAATAATAAAGGTTACTGTTTTTATAGAATCGTTTGATATAATCTTATTCACGAATGTTTTATACTAATTTAACTTTTTCATTAAGAATACAAAGAAGAGAGTCCCATAAATTTTTATATACTAGTCCTGAGATATTTCCGGCACCATGTAAATCACAAGCTTTATTTAGTATGTTTAATCTCTTTAAATCTTTAATCGCTAAAACGTTATTAATCCCCCAAAGATTGGAATTTACAGTTAAAATATCTATCCATAATCCTATTAGGGTTTCTTTATTTACTACTTTTTCCAATAGCTTTATATCAAGTAATGATAATGACCTCTTTAATATTTGATTAGTTAATTCTCCACAATTAAACATACCGAAACAAGTTGGTTTGATTTCTGGAATTTCAGGAAAACCTTTTCCTTCTATTGCCCATCTTGTAACATATGCAAACCTGTCTTTACGAGAATAATTCTCATCGCTTCCATGCCATAATTTTGAATCAAATATTATAGCATCACCGGCATTAACAGTTAGTGAACTTATATTTTTATCAACAATATTATATTTATCAATAAAATATGGCGACCAGAAATCTATAGCTGGTTCCACTGGGTTTTTATGACTATTTTCTATTATTTTTAAAGGAGCAGAATCTTTACAGACATCGCTCAGAGATAGCCATAATGAAAAGTGATACGGATCTCTTGTACTATATGAAATATCCTGATGGAATGGTATAGGATCGGTGATATCTGATGTTTTACATATTACATTGCTTTTCTTAAAGGTTATTTTAAACCGTAAGAAATTTTCAAGATACTCTCTAATCCTATCGTCAAGCATAAGAGATATACTCATAGTAATTGGGGATTTAGTTGCCCACCTGCCAGTACAACCTAAACAATCTCTTGTTGTTACTCCAAGCTCATTTGATGCCTTGTTGATACTATACTTTACTAATGTCAGACATTCCTGTGCTTCATTTGTAGAAAGGAAGTTCCTTATAATACCAAAACCTTTTTCTTCTAGAGTGTTCATTATTACCTTCTGATATCAACTATAGATAAATAATTTGTTAAGGGTAAAATGCCGCTTATTCTAAAATCACCTACCTGTTCCAGAATATTTTCCCAATTGATTCTAGTTCTTAGCTTTCCACCAGTTTCTACCATAATATTCATATCCACAATTCCTCCCATCAGGTAATACTGCTCTATTATAGTTTCTATAAGCAAAATACGTGATATTCTGGTATTTTTTAAAGTTTTAAAGTAAGATAACACTTTGTTATCATCATAATGTTGAAGAAACCGTCCAAATATCGCTAAATCGTATTCTTCAATGGCATGATCTGTTTCTCTAATATCTACTGCAAAATTTTTTATTAATTGTACTGGTAATTTCGGATCATTATAATAACTGATAGAATTAATATTCTCAGATTTTAAACTATCAACTAATGCCAGAGAATGTACACCAAACAATAATACTCTGTTGTTTGGATTAACTTCTATTTTTTCTGCAAAGTTTATTATATCAAGGGCAGTATATCCAAGTAACGCCTGATAAAATTCAGTTTTTATAATTTCATTTTTCTCATTTTCCTTAAATGAAAGAAAAGATGCAATTTCTTCTTGCTTAAGCAACTTTGGAATTTTTAGCCAATTTTTTTGTACAATTACTCTACCCCACATCTTTGCAGCCTTAATCATAAAAGGATTATCAATAAAGAACTGCCCCTTTTCCATTAATTGCCAAACATCATGTTCGTGGTCGTAATTAATTAAATTCATTTCCCATAAAGCTCTCAGAAACCTATGTAAGTACGCTTGATTTACTTTTAATTCTTTTGCTAAAGATTCTATATTGGCAGGCAGCAATTCTAATATTCCCATTTGGCAAACAGCATTCATCAGATATGTATTCCAAAAACCTACCAATTCTTTGGAAACTTGATGCATTCGTGAAACAATTCCCGGAGTAGTTATTATATATTTTATGTTACCTTTAGTATCAACTTGGCCAAGTGTTCCATCAAAAGTTTCTACCTTTGCATATCCATTATAAAATGGTTCTATAGCCTTGTACCTATGGTTGTAAATTTGTTCTCCTTTAATATTAATATGGAACCATCCATTATCATCTTCTGCATTCGCATATCCTTTATGAAAAATACCTAATTTTTTATACCATTTATTATGTACAAAATTACCTTTATTATTAATATGAGTAGCTTGTTGATTTTTATATACTACCGCAATACCGTCTTTGAAATCTCCAACATAATCATATTCTTCTGAGTAAACTTTATTACCTTCTAAACCAATATGAAAAAATTTATTCCCTTTTCTGACTACACATTTATTTTCTTGATAATTACCAACCCAGTCATAAGAATCAAGGTAAGTTCTGCTACCCTGAAGGTTAATATGATAATATTTTTCTTTATCCAGTACAGCTGCTCTATTACAGTAAAAACCAAAAGCTTTATCAAACCTTTGTGTATATACAGCTATTCCATCAAGATTAATATGATATCCGCCGGATTGATCGTAAACAGGTGCAAGTCCCGGTGAATGAAATTTTTCTACTTCAATAAATCTCGTACTGTATAAAGGAGAATTATTCAGTTTATGGAAAGTTCTACAGTCAGAAATTTCTATATGGCTTAATTCTTTTAATTTACTTGATTGACTAAGGGTTTTCTCATATTGCATGTTTTGCATAAGTTGTAATTTAAATAATTTTTCTTCAAGTTCTTGTACATCGTACCTTGCCATATTTTTTCTAACTTTGTTTCATTAACATTACCAAAATTTCCTAGTTGTTTCCTTAATTCATCAGGAGCACAACAAGGGCTAAATTTTCCTTCAGGATTTATCCAGGCTTCTTTTCCCAAAAATGGACATGCTCCTCCCGGTGCTAAGTCTTCGGTAGCATTAACATTAAGTATAGTAAAATTTTCTAATTTTATTTTCTTACCATTAGGTAACAACATCTTATCTTTTAATTCATATATTTTTTCTACTTCGGAATTCCATCTCTTAATTGCCTCCGGACTTCTTCTCATTGATAAATGTTTTATTTCTTCAAAATGAGCCCATAAATGATGCCCTTTTATTCTATCTATGCCAAGTGTAATTGCCATTTTAGTTAAATCATATATTTCAGAAAGATTTGTTTCCAGAAATGTTAGTTGAAGAGTTACGCTACATGTTTTTCCGGTATTATTGAAATAGTTATCTCGGACATTTAAAAAAGTTTTTAAATTTTCAGTAACATTTTCCCATTTTGAACCTATCATAATCTTTTCATGAGTTTCTTTGGTTGCACCATTCCAAGAAATCTTAATATCAGATAAAATTGGTACTAATAACTCAGCCCATTTTTTTGCACCTTTGATCACAAATGAACCGTTTGTAGTTAGGTTTAGCTTTAAGCCAAATTCATGACATAAATTGATAATTTCATCAAAATTTTTATACATTAAAGGCTCTCCCATAGTAGAGGGGATAATTTCTCTTAAAGGCGTACCGGCTGCTTCTTGAATTACTTTTCTAATAGTTTTAATTGGCATGATCTTAGGCTTGATTCTTTTAGCTTTTTTATCTTCCTTAACTTTACTATAAGGTGAGAAACACTCGCACATGACACAAGCATAATTACAATAATCCGGATTAGTATCAAATGTTATTCTCCAAGGACCTGGCTTTAACGCAACTGAAATATTACGTAATCTTGTAACCTCTCTATAAATCCTTTCCATTTCTTTAAGGTGTAACTCTATTGCAGGTATTTGTCCATCATCAGAATAAAGATATCCTTTTTTTGCAAGACTTTTATATAAAACAGTATCCTGTGCTAGTAATTTCATTTTTGCCGATAGACTCATAAAATTACGATGCTCAAATAACAGGCCATTTACACCATCATTTACATACTCAGCCATACCAGCATAATCAGATGTTATTACAGGTACCTTTACTTGTTGTGCCTCATGTATAACTAATGGTGAATTCTCTCCCCAAATAGAAGGAACTACGATTGTATCTACTTTATTAAAAACATCTTCAACTATATTTTCATTTCTATAACTTCCCATCCATTCTATTTGATTTTTAATTTCTGGCGAGAACTGATCAGCGATTGACTTAAGAGCTTTAGTTTCTTGGTTCTGTGCTCCCCAGATTCTAAGCTTCGTTTTTATTGGTAACTTAGAAAACGCTTTAAGTAATAAATCTATACCTTTTTCTGGCGTGTGAGTACCTATATAACCAAAAACAAATTCAGGTTCTACCACACGTTTTCTATTTTTAAGACGATCACGGTTAAAACCGTAATCAAGATATGAGATTTTTTCCTTTGGAACAGAAAAATCCTGAATGAATGTCTTTAGCAGAAACTTTGATGGAGCAATAAAATGATCTATATGGTTTATAGTTTGCCTGGTATATTTCATCCTACTTGCTATCCAACTTTCCCAGTAAGATAAATCAGATTCCAATAAATCTTTATCACCGGTAAAATATCCGCTATAACATTGTTTGGAACACTTTTTATCTTCCTGACCATCACACAATTCCAATATTTGCTTTGAATTACGTTGAATAAACCTGCCTCTTGGACAAATAAGCCAAAAATCATGTAAAGTAAAAACTGATGGAATCTTTAACTCAGAAGTAATAGAAGGTAAACTTAAAGACAGGTGATTAAGGTGACCGAAATGCACCAAATCCGGCTTAAATTCTTCTAGTACATTTCTAAACCTTTCATCTACCTCTTTATTAATAAATTTATATCGGTATTTAGTTAATGGAATGTTAATTAAATGTAGTAAGACTCTAGGATCAAGATAATCAAGTACTGTACTATAATAAAAATCCGGTAAAAAGCTATTCTCATATCTTGTAAAAATCTGAATTTCATGATTATCGGCTAAACCATGGGCCAGAACTTGGCTATAAACCTCTGAGCCTGCGCTATAATAAGGAGGGTAACCATGAATAACTTTTAATATTTTCATATATTTGCATCTCTACATTGTATGGGCAATCAGTAACTGCATTTTGAATATCTGAAATAAATTTTTCTATTCCTTCTTCTAACGAATGTTTTGGTTTCCATCCAAGTAGTTTGTGTGCATTGCTAAAATCACCATAAAAACAACTTACATCAAAATTTCTTGGTGGTCTGTAATCAATTGGAGATTTACTACCGGTAATGTCCATAATAATCCTTACTAATTCATCTAAATTGCAGCCTCGACAACCTGTTAAATGCACCGGTAACCCAATTTGCTGAAAACTCATCAGCTTCTCTACCGCCAATAATATCCCTTCTACAACATCCTCTATATAGGTAAAATCAAATACACATTCCTTACCGTCAATTCTTATTGTATTACCCTTTAAGGCATTTATACAAAAGGCAGGTATTACTCTGTCATAATGATCAAGTAAACCTCCATAAACATTTGAGAAACGCAAAATCACAGTATTAAAACCTTGCTTCTCTAATTTTTTTATCCTGTGTTCAATCTCAACTTTTCCTTTTGCATAAGTATTAACCGGATTCAACACAGCACCTTCTATAACAGGTAAATTATCCTGATTTCCATATACTTCCCTGCTACTACCATAAATTAGCCATGGTTTATGGGAAAGATTTTCATAAAATTCCAGAAACTTTTTCGAACCACTAACATTTACTTCTTCATAAAGTTGCGGGTATTGTTCCCCATGAATTACTCTTGAAATTGCTGCTAAATGAATAATCCCTTTGCATTCTTTAAGTATAGGTTGAATATCCTCTGAAAAAAAACTTAAAGGATTATTCTTAAATCTAATATCACAATCTATTACCTCGTAACCGGTATTTCTTAACTTTCGTGTTAAAGCATTACCAATTAGGCCCGCAGAGCCCGTAACCAGTATTTTATTCATAAAATTTAACAATTCCCAAAGTAAAACTTGAATTAAATATTATATAATACATTTCTACTTATGATTGTTTTTATAGTCAACCTAATTCTTATATTCTGATTTTATTATAAATATAATTGAACTCACTATTATAATCCCCCCATATAAGATACTACTCTGAGGTAATTGATCAAATATCAAATATGATGCTATATATGATATCAATAATTCCAAATATCTATAAGTAGCTAGCGCACTAATATCAACAAGAAGAAAAGCTTTTAGTATACAAAATAAGATCAGGTTACTATTGATACCTAATATCATAAGTAAAAATAATTCAAAAAAACACGGTGATATCCAATAAACTACCATTGGTATAAAAGATAAAGCAGTAACTACTACTGAGGAATATAACAGCATTATTAATATAGATTTTTTACAAACAATTTTTTTATTAATAATATCTAATATCGCAAATAATAGTGCTGACAATAATAATATTACTATTTTAGTATCAAATTCATCTGAACCGGGATTTAAAGTAATAATAATTCCTGCTAAACCTAAAAGCACTGCCAACCATCTTTGCCAAACTATTCGTTCCTGTAAAAAAATAATTGACAAAACTAGGATTATTAATGGAATAGAAGAACTTATTGCAGTAGCCGCAGTTAAATGTATACCAGATAGCCCATATGTCCAGGAAGTTGTAGCAAGAAATAAAATAATTCCTCTTGTTAAGTGAATCGATATATTAGAAAATAAAATCTTTCTATCCTTGTAAAAAATAATAGGTATAAGTACTATAGATGCAAACAAGAACCGGAAAAATGTAATTTCAAAAAAATGTAGTTTTATATATTTTGATATAATATCATTTCCTACGTTAATAAACATACCAAACATAAACCAATAGACAGCCGTAAAATATTTTATTGACCTATATTCCATAATTTGGCTATTTTATTCGTATAATATTCATTAATATAACCTAAATTATTACTAGACCATACTTTACATTATATATTAGTCACTTTCTTTTTTATCCTAATACTTACAGACTATTTAGTACCAAATAACTAAGTTATCAGGCGCTAAGTAGACTTGATTTTTTTGTTTTATAAAGGTCTTAGAATTCAAAAAATTATTATACCAATAAATTTAATACTGGCTTTGGACCTTTAAAAATTAGTGTTATTGGTTAGTATTTCTAATACAGTCCTATAGAAATAACTTTCCTAAAAAACTTATAATTTATATGATTTAAGTTTTTAAACTCATCTTAAGTAAAATAATAATATCACTAATTTATATAGTACACTTTTTATTATCTGATGCAATTCTTCTATCTCTTCTCTAGGTAATTCTATAGGAGACAGTCAGCGGTGGGGGCAATTAACAAATCCTTAAGATCATAAGTTATCCTATGTTTTAGATAAATTTTAATATCTTTTTTCTACTTATTTATACTCTGTTCTACCTCCTCCACAAATGAAAAACTTTGTTTCTATTAAATTCTTGAAATTTTAAAGAATCCTTGCTAAATCCCAATAAGAATATAATTCTTAGAATAGAAGTGCGAATTTTATTAAACATTTTTGAAATAGAAGATACCTAGAAAATAACCTAAGTAGAGTATGTTAATTGCTCCAAAATTGTAATTATCACTTATCATATATAATTGCCCCCAAAAACTAAAACCAGAAAACGGTGGTTCGGAGAGTCTCGTGAATGAACAACAAACAACGGCTATTATCCGGCATTTAGAGGAGCAAATCTATACAAAAGTCAGCGATATTTGTGCTTATATCCGACGCTTCTACGATGTTCAGTTTACGGTATCCGGTATGACGAAATGGCTGCATCGACAAGGTTTCTCTTACAAGATGCCGAAGGGGACTCCGGCTAAAACCGATCTTCAAAAACAAGCCGCCTTTATTAAGTACTACGAAAATTTACTAAACACTATTCCCGAAGATGAACCGGTTGAGTTCGGCGACGGCGTTCACCCGACAATGGCGACGAAAATTACTTACGGCTGGATTAAAAAAGGTACGGATAAATTAATTCAAACTACGGGATCAAACGCAAGGATGAATTTATTCGGTTCTATTAGCTTAGAGACCATGAAAGTTACTATCGACTCGTATGAATCTATTAATAGCTCGGCTATAGAAAAACATTTTCAAAAGCTACGGCGGAATTACCCAAAAGCTCATAAAATCCATCTTATTTTAGATCAAGGATCATATAATACAAGTAAGGAAACAAAAGAGTCTGCTAAGAAATATAATATTGTTTTACATTATTTATCGCCCTATAGCCCCAATCTTAATCCTATAGAGAAATTATGGAAGATAATGAACGAATATTCTAGGAACAATCGATATTTTCAAACTTCCGTCGACTTTAAAAAAGCGATTACGGATTTCTTTGAGATTACGTGGGATAAAATCGCTTTATCTACGGTTGATAGAATTAATGATAATTTTCAAGCGTTAAAACAGGTATCTTGAAGTTAAATGGGTATAGTATTTACTTTTATCTGCTCTTTGGCAAGTCGAGAACTTTATTGCAAACTAAATTGATTATTAATATTCTAAATTGATATTACCTAAAGATTCCAATTGATTTGTTAAACCATTAGTATTATCAGTCGAAACTGATAATACTAATGGTTCTGGTTCCACTTCTGGTTGGTATAATGGCTTTTCTTGTGTTAATTGCATTAGCAGCATTTGCTCTTCAAGTATTTTCATTTGTATTAGAGTAATAATCTCTTCAAATCCTTGCTGTGTTGCCAGATCTAAAGCAGTTTTTCCTTCAGTAGTTTGTGAATTAATTGCCTCAGGCAGCATTTTAGTAACTAATAACTTAACTATTTCTATATGTCCTCTGGCTGATGCTTTATGCAAAGCTGTATATCCCTCTTTCCCACTTATACTAATATCTTTAGAAGTCATTTGAGTAAGTAGAGATTCTACTAATTCTTTATTACCATGAAAAGCCGCTTTGCGTAATTCAATTCCCAACTTGACATTTTCTTCTACAACAATGCTATCAAAACTCAATTTTTTTTGAATATTTTTTATACTATAAATGTGATCACTAGACTTAGAATTCTTATCATTTCTAACAATAACAGGCTTTGGCGGAGGACTCTTTTTTTGGAGATTGGGATAGCATTTTATGGTTAGGAGAAGTAAAATCATTGCTAGTAAGTCTATAATCTTGACCTAAAGTATATTCTATAAAACCTTGTTCATTTGGTAATTTAGAAACCAACACGTCATTCACAAATTTTACAGTTATCTTTTCAGCAAGGTGAGTAAAAATATTAGCAATACACGCGCCAAGTATATTCGGTTGTCCTTGATGGGTTTTTGTTTTTTGAGTTAAAACTAAACTTCCATCTTCTGTTAGTTCTGGTTTACAAAAAGCTGTTTTTGCTCTTGTATAAGCACTTTTTTCAGCAAAGCTAAGTATCTTACTATGGTAAGATGGATTAAAATCTTTAGAAAAATTTGGATAAATTAGTGGAATAATTGCTAATATATTTTCTTTACTTATTCCTCCTAAATAGGCAATTTCAATTTGTTTTTGAAATAGCGCATTTATTCCTGCTAAAGAACATACATCAAAAATTTCTGCAGTTTTAAGCTTTTTTATAAATCCTTCTGCATTTTCTTTTATAACATATAAAAATCCTGCCAACCTATGTTGAGGTTTACCATACTTATTATAATATGGTTCTAATTTACCTTCTCCTCTAGGTAATTCTAAGTTTATACCAAACCCATATTTGACACCATGATCTGCTGTTTTACTAGTAGAGATTAAAGGAAATCTATATTTTACTATCAAATCATTATTTAATTCTTTATTTATTGTTGTTAAGTTTTGCCATACTTCTGTATGAGCCACATCGCTTGAAAATTTATTAACAAAACTTACAACTTGAGCTTTAAAAATTCCGTTGTTTTGTTGAAAAGCCTTTTGTAAACCACTTTTAAGTGTATCATCTATTATACTTAATCTATTTAATATAGCATTATCAGCTTTAGCTATCTTGGCTAGGTTTTCCATACCAGCACTTGCAGTTGAAGTCCTAGAATGCAATGCTTTTAGCTCATCAGCTGGGGCCTCACTATCACCTAATTGCTTTTTTATTATACTCTTAGTTTTTTCTGTAAGGCCAGGGTTTAGTAACATTAACTTCTTTCCAACATATTTTCTATCACTATGTGTATACAAGCCAGACATTAATGGTACTCCATGAAAAAGAGGTATAACATATGTTCCTTCATTTTTAGTGATAGCTGGGCTTTCCATCATATCTGTTAATACATGCTTCCAAATATAAGCACTTGAGTTTTCATCCTCTGAATCACCACTATCCTCTTCCTCTTCTTTCTGAAGTTGTTCTAATTGGTATTTTTTAAGTAATATTTCACATTGTGTCTTTTCATCTCGTTTAGGAGGCTTAGAAAAAATAATTTTTTTTAAAACCTTTTCAGGACTATTCATATGGTAAGCTGGGTTTAAGGAAGGATACCTGAAATTAACATAATACAAATCCGTATCACTCTCATCCCCTTTTTTATGACGTATATATAAAATCTCTAATATCTTGGGATATTTTTCAATTAAAGCCATATGTAAGATGTTAAATCCTCCTATTTGTTTTAAAAAGTCATTAGCTAAAACATCCATACCTCTCTTGTCGTTTAGATAAGAATTAACTTCAAAGAAAGACCTAAGAACAAATAATTCAGTAACTTTGATAAGTTTTTCATGAGGCAAGTTACTTAAAAATGCCATTCCTAAGGGGTTAGTACCATCATTATTACGGTGATTTATCAGGTTTCTAAATTGATGAGGGGTAATTAGTCCATCAAAATATAAGTCAACAATTTTACTAATAACTGAATGGTTTCCATGTAAAGCTGCTATGTGCAAAATATTATTATCATTATTGTCTTTTATAGTTTCTATATTAAATTTATATTGATCTAAAATGGACAATATCTTACCTGAATCACCATTAGTTAATAGCCAAAACAATAAATTATCACTTTCTCCAATTTCAACTTAACGTGAGATATAAAAAATTTTACACTTAAATTTATATATATATTTTAATTTTTGAAATTCTGGTTCTTGCCATAATAGTTCGTAAACTTTAGTATGAAATACTTCTAAAGTAGTTATTTTTTTGTCTTTTAGAACCTGATCTACTACCTTTGATAATTTTCTATTAGCATCAGGGTGTCCGATTTCTCCTGTTAAATGCGCTGTGTATGATACAGTATTACTTGCTTTTTCTCTTATTTGGTGAAGATAGTCTGTTGGTTCCTTTTTATTATCTGCAGTAGAAGGATTTTTGTGGGAGGTATATTTATCTGTATATATTTCTCCTAACACAATTTGATAAGCATAATCTAGTTCTTTCTTTGTGTACTCTCCAGTTTTTCCTTTTCCTTCAAATAACCTTTTATTATCTAATACTTCAAATATCATACTAACTTGCAATAAATCTAAATCGCTAAGCTCTAAAAAACTTATAGAGCTTAATTCTTTTAATTTTTGATTTTGGACTTGGCTTAGTTTGTCAATATGCTGTCTGATTTCTTCTATTCTTTCTTGATTTATAATTATTCCATTAACTTCGTTATAATGTTTTATATCCCTTACTCTAACTCTTGATATTATTTCTTTATGCGTAGAGTCAGTATATTCTGGAATAAAGTATGTTATAGTTTGATCAATAGTACACTTAATGTAAGTTTCGATATTACTAAAGGTTATAGGTCTGCAATCCCAACTATTTTCTCCATGACCTTGTTGGTCACAAGATTTCTCATCTGTTAGTATTTCGCTTATTAAATTAAAACTATCATCTTTAATTTGGATTCTAATAAGCTTTTCTATATTTGATTTTATTCCCGGTATTATTGCTAACTTTAAAGTTTCAGGAAATGCCTCCTTACCGTAAGGGTCATCAAATAATATATGAGCTGTTTTACTATTGTAATTTATCTCTACTTTTATTGTTCGCCAATGTAATCCTGATAATAAAGGTATTATAATAGTAGTTGGCATTTGTATCCAAGGCGTTAGTGCACGAAAGTTACCGGTTGCTGTTATTCGTGCTACATCATCACCTAAATAATCACTAAAATTATCAGTGTAATAAGGATCAGTAACTAAAATTCTATTACCATTTTCCCTAAACGCTGTATATTCTTCTCCATCGTTAGCAACAGATATATTATCATAATTTAGATAATGTTGGCGAAGCCATAAGGCTAACCGAAACCCATCCCCTACACTATACCAATATTGAGGATTCATACCGTCTTCAGCTAAATTACGATCATCTCCCAATGCATTAGCTTTTATTAACTTTTCATCCTTTATAAGAGATTTTTCTTTTTTACTATACTCAGTATTTGAGTCAGCACTAGAAGTTACATCTTTTATTTTTGGTTTTAAAATTGTTTTAGACATAATTTATTTGTGAGTAGTTAAATATTTTTTTATTCTATCCAGTACTTATTAATAAAGTTTCTGGATATAATTGAATTTCTAATTTTCGATTATATTAATAATGCAATTATTTACTAAAAATTCATTTTATTTTTGTAAGCTAGTATTATTTTTTACAGATAAATATTCTCTTTCTAAACAGCCTTAAGTCTGGCCAATAACTTAACGACATAATATAATTACTTAGACATTATTAGCTGAAAGCTTATATTTTTTAACAACTTACTTCCTCTTGTAACATTTTCAAGTCTATAATACCCCGGCACAAATCATTTCTGTGAGCGAATTGAATAATTTTCTTTTTGGGTTTTATGAGACTCTGTATAAGCTTTTATAACAACTTTATATTGCAGCATTTTCTCCTATAATGCTAATTCCGTGCATAAATTCATCTAATATAGGTCTTTCTAAAGTGTAATAAATGTTATCTTCAATTACATCGCTTTTTTCGGCAAAATCTTTTATCAATGATTGAGCTAACTTAGGTAAAATTGGTATCGTATGCTTGATTATAGGACTGTAATATTTTTTAGGTTTTATAACCCCGTCTTCTGCTTTTACATAAGTATCTATATAGTAACCGCTATGTGATAGGTATTGATAACCACTCTTATGCTGTTCATAGTGCCTTACTGCTGGATCCCACTGATTTTGATAATACCATACCTTTAAATTATCACCAAAATATCCTCCTTTTCCAGGTTTCCCATCATTACCTATTTTACCTGTACAAGTCCAAGGAGATTGCCCATGTTCTAAATCATAAATATATGCATAACCTTTATTTCCTCCCTTTCCAGGTATTCCTCCAGTACCCCCATCACCCCCTTGAAATCCCTGTTGGCCTTTTACTAGTTCTATTACTCCGGCCTTTAAATATTGAACTAACATTAGAGAAATGATATAATGATATTGTATCAAGAGTAATAACAAAATGTCTAATAAAAAATTATCACCAAGCGATCTCAAGATATTAAGAAAGAAAGCAGTGGAAGCAATAGTTATACATGGAATAAGCAAGAAACAAGCATCTATTACCTTTGGGTTTTCTAGGAGTTCTATATGGAAATATCTTAAAGAGTACAAAATTTATAAGGAAGAAAGCTTTCGCTATAAGAAGCGAGGAGTAAAGGTAGGAACAGGATCTAAAATCAGTAAAAATCAAGAAGAGGAATTAAAATCTAAAATTTTATCACATACACCTGATGAATTGGGAATGGATTATACGTTATGGAATAGTAAAGTGGTACAAGAATATATAGAATCCAATTACCTTTATCAGTATAACAGGCGTTCTATAAGAAAAATTATGAATAGATTGGGTTTTACGTCTCAAAAACCAATTAAATCAGCCTATCAACGTAATCCAGAGAAGATAAAAGAATGGTTAACAGTCACATATCCAGAAATCAAGTCTCGTGCAATGAAAGAAAGTGCTAGAATTTATTGGGGAGATGAAATGGGGATACAATCAACAGATAATCGAGGTAAAACATATGGTCTTAAAGGCAAGACCCCAGCAATCAAGAGAAGTGGCTCAAGATTTAAATGTAATATGCTAGCTGCTATTAGTCCGCAAGGGTTTATGAACTGGATGGTATTTGAAGATAATTTTACCAGCAAAAAGTGTATTGAATTTTTAGGTAGACTTATCAGACAAATTAAGCAGAAAATATTTTTGATATTAGATAATCATAGAGTGCATCACAGTAAAAAGGTAAAAGCTTATGTAGAAAGACATAAGGACAAGCTAGAATTGTTTTATTTACCATCATATTGTCCTGATATGAATCCACAAGAACTTGTAAACCAAGATGTCAAAGCTAACTCCAATAATTTTCGAGTACTAAAATCAGTAAAAGATTTAACAATTAATGTACGGTCCTATTTAACACAAATTCAGTTTAATGGTATAAAAATTCAAAATTATTTTCAAAAGAAAGAAATAGCTTATGCTACTATATAATGTTCAATATTTAAAGACCAGAGTAATATTCTATTATACATCTTCCCAAAGTCATATCTATTCTGCCACTCTGGATTTAACCTAAAACAATTGTGATCATTATAAAAATCTACTAAAGAAGCATTAAGGTCGCTATGACCATCTGCTCCATCTCCGCCTCTTTAACCATCACCTCCATTACCACCTGTTAATTTAAACTTAATTTCATTTGGTAATTTTGTAAATTTATATCCTACTGCATAGAAACTACCAGAATCGCCCCCTCTCTGACCATCAAGACCATCCATCCCTGACACCCCTCTACCATCAGTCATCCGATAACCTACGGCAGCTTGTTGCCCCGTACTGTAAATCTTGGCATCTTGTCCACTTAGATCTATCTCTACTGGCTTAGCTATATCCCAATATGGAGCAAGAATTGTAAAGTTTACGCCTTTCTTAACAAGATTAGTATCTAGTACAACAGTACCTTGTGCATAGATTTTTACTGATTTAACAGTTGGATATTGGTCAATAGATCCTAGTATTTTACTCAGAACAATACATTGACCAGGAAAAACCATTTCCTGGCTGTCTTTATCAAAATCTAATTTAACTTTTCCATTTCGCCAACTATGATCTAATAATGAATTGAGTTGGTTAGAAATTACCTTATTAGCACTTAAAAAAGGCAAATCTAGGCTTTGATCTTTTTGTGATAACATACTAAAAAATTTAGCAAAGTTCTGATCATTGATAACCGGATATTGCTTATAAAAACTATACCCAAACTTCATGATTACTTCATGTATTACATTGATCGAATTATACCAGTTACATAATATCTTTACTTCTGCTTTTATTTTCTCTATAGAATGAATAACTTTATCTCTTGAAAAGGGAATTTCTAAAGCTTGGTTAATTTCAGGCGATATATCCTTAAATCGTAACCACTCAGGAATTTTAGTTATTATATTATTTATTGTCACTATATTCGCTAGTGGTTCACTAAGGTATTTTAAGAATCCTTCAAGATCCTGTTTTATATTATTAATATTTTGATTGTACCTCTCTAGTATTCCAAATTCTTCTAACACTTTTGAAGTAAAATTTTGTAATACCCGACCTACTGGATCAGATATAATATATTCATGCAGCTCTTTTACTTTATTCGAAATATTAGCTGATTTCTCTAATAAATAAAATTTTAGTTCCTCAGGTAAAGTTTGAAGAAGTAATTTTAATTCTCTATCTTGGTGAATTGGAACAACAAGATGTGAAGACCCGGGCCAAGAATAAAAAGCTTCATTACCAAATCCAATAAGCAAATCACTGATTTCCCCTTGTTTAGTAATAGATAGTAATAATTTTTGTTGGTAGTCTGATAGAGAACTGCAATGTTTTTTAACAACGCTGCTTACTTCGTGGACAATATTTTTTGCTGTTTCCTGGTATAGCTTAGTAAAAGATTCTTTTATTAATACCTTAATTTCACCGATACTAGCTTTTAAAGCTTCTGCTTTTATTTGCTCAATTTTTAAACCTATTTTCTTTAAATCTTCTACCTTTTTAACAATATCACATGCATTTCTTAAAGCTAATAACAATATTTTATCAGAACTGTTAGAACACAGTTCTGATAAAACCAGTTCAAGGGTAGCTTCTGTATTCTCAGATAAGATATTATAAATTTTATCTATATTGGCTGCCAACCCTGCCATTCTAGAAAGATCTGGGTTTAACTGTGTAATTTTTTTAATTTGTTCGAATAACACCTCAAAAACCTGATCAAAGTTATTATGCCAAATTTTTTGTTGTTCTTCTTGTGCTTTACCATAATTTTCACGTACAGAACCGATAGGCCTCATAACATCATCTAAGCTTGCGTAATACCTACCGTGGTCAAAATATTCAGGAAACTGGTTAACCAGAGTTCTATAAATAGCCAAATACTCAAACTTTTCTATAAGGAAAGAATCATTCAATTGTTCAACAATTCCAAACAATTTATCAATTTTAGTGTTAGGTGTATCAAAAGCAAAAGTAGTTAATAATTTTTCTACTCTCTCTACAAAAGCTTGACACTTTTGCATATCTTTTAAACTAATTGATTCAGAAGTTTTTGTTACTTGTTTTGTTATATATTCATTAACTTAAGATACAAAATGTTCTAAAATTTTTTGTGATTTGTCATAAATTGGAGTACTTAGACGTCCTACAAATAATTCTATCTCTTTCTTCACCGCATTTTCTATGCCCTGAAAAACAGGCTTTACAAGTGCATAATCAAAAATCTTAATTGTATCTGGTTTTATCTGTATAAAGAATTCAAACTGCTCAATTAGACTAATTAGTCTGCTACACTCTTCACTAATATCTATATCAAACTGTGTAGGATATTCTTCTATAGTTTTTAGTGCTCTTTTCGTCACTATAAGAGAATTAACATCCTCACTAGGGTTTAGTTGGTTTAATTTATCTACCAAAACTTTTATTTCATTTTGGTACTCCGTAACTTCTTTTAGCCGTACCATCAAATGACTTAATTCTGGTAATCCTTTTTTTACATCACAAAGTTTACTAACAAATTCCTTGTGCTTCCCTACCAAGTAATTAATATCACGATATATGTTATTGCTAAGTTCAATCACCAATTTATCAACAAAAACCTGAGATTCTGCTGCTACAGATATATTTACTTTTGGTATTGATACATACTTGCGCTCTGCCAAACTCGATAGTATCTCTTGATTGCTACCTATCAAATCTACAATTGGCTGCGGATTATTTGTAGGTTCTATTTCAGTAAAAACTAATAGTGGAATAAGTCCAGTTTTAATACATGATTCAAGAATTCTTTTTGCATACAAATCCTCTTGACTATCTAAACCTTCCAGTAATCTCTCTATATGTAGCTGTACTAATTTAGTTTTATTCTGTGGAACTTTGCTAACAACTATACTTAAGGCAGGAAGAATATCATCGATATTGTTAAATAACCCCCCTAAAGTTTTCATAAGCTTTTTAATTATTCTTACACTACCTTTTAGCTCATCCCATTGTATTACCAACATTAATTTTGCTAGTTTTGGCAAAGCAAAAACTTCTCTAATATAAAATGCATTAACTATATCCTGTCCTTCATGCCTATTATCGTCAAAACCTGGGCAGTCCCAATATTCTCCTACTTTGTTAGGCACAGTAGTATGTGCAACTGTTCCATCCCCGACCTCTGCAACTCCGCCATTGACCTTAACCATATCATATTTATTTTTCTCCACAGTAATTCTTTCAGGCATAACTAGATAATTCACTAATGTGCTTTTACCACTACCTGTCCTACCGATCACTATTGTTGCACTATCGCTGTGTTCTTGCTGGGTAATTTTATGGATAATATCTTTTCCGGTATTAATTTCAGTCCGAATTTTAGAGGCTATACTCCAGTGCTTACTATCGCTTTGATCAGGCTTAGAGTAACTTTCTTCCTCTATGTAGCTGTCCCTAGTTTGTCTTTGTTGTAGCGGATACTTCAACTTATCTATTTCAGATTTTTCTTCCGTATCATATGGGTAAATTTCCCACCTAAATTGACTTATTACCTCTTTTCTAAACAACTGAAAAACCCTATCACCTTGACCAAGTTTTTCCTCTAAATATTGCAGTTGTGAGATCCTTAGCTGTTCTGCTCCTACTGGATATGAATTATCTAAAGTTAGATCAATATTCTGGATTCTTTTAATTATTTCCTCTGCAGCAATTACCCCACAAGATGCATCATCTTCACTATTTTGTCGTGGCAAAGAAAACTGGCTCTTTTGACCTTTTATAAAGGAAACAGTTAATCCACTTTCCTCTATTCTTTTTATTATAGCAGATCGAACAACCTGATAATTATCTTTTGATACACTACCACTTCCATAGGGATTATGAGTGTAATTTCTACAGAAACATTCTTTCCTTCCTTAATTAAAATAATTTCTCCAGTAAGCCAATGGAAATTAGTAATATTATAAGGAAATAGTATCTTGGCTTTACAGTTTTCTTCTCGACAAATTACTGGTAATAATTCATCAAAAACATCTTTCCGATCATCACGCAGTCCACTATCTGGAGCTAATTGCTTTTGTTTATCAAAAAAAATATCTAAACTAGAACCCTGTTCAGCATTATCTACTGCTCCCGAATAAATAACATAAAAATTTTCAATTTTATTTTTTAGTAAAAACTGACATCCTTCATTGAAACCTCCTAAGTTAAATCTAATAAAATTATTAACATAGGTGTCTATATTACCTTCAGTATAACGATAACTACAGTCAATATTTATTCCTGTTTTTGTGGATAATGAACTAATCTTCACTTTAGCAAGGCCCTGAGCTAAATTCTCTACCTCACTTCTAACTATTTCCGGTTGAATGAACGGTATCATATTTAACTGTTCATGCTGTAAATCACTTTGTTGCTCTTGATTAAATTTTGACATACCTTATTATTGCTCCTACCTAATTTAATTAAAAAAACTCTAATACTTTGTTTAACCAGTACTTGTGTATTCACCGAAAACTTAGCGAATTAGTTAGTTTAAATTATTACAGCAGAAATTTATCTATTTAAAAATCCGTAATAAATACTCACTTTTAAATAAAAATATTATTAACTTTCTTGAAAAGTTACCTGTGTTACAAAATAGCTGATTATAAATGTATGTATGGCTTATTAAAAATAGTTTGACTTATAAGAACTACTTTAAGTTATAATCGTTATATAACATTTTATTATATAAATATTGTTGTAGGTTTTAAAATATGGAATCTTTGATATTTCAAGCTAGCTTAAATGCTATTAGTTATAATAAATCTATAATCATAGAATTTCAAAAAATCGTTAGTCCTTTACTAGTTAATTTTCCTGTCTCTTATTTAATGTACCACAGGTTCTTTAAAAATGGGCATTACATTGATAAAATTACACTTGGTTTAGTCAGATTTTTTATCTGCTAAACAATTCAATCAGTGACTTCACGTCACACAAAACAAATGTTAACTCGAGGAGATATTTTTCCATAATTGTTGCTAGAATTTATTGGCTTTACTATATCATAATGTGTGGTAATACACAAAGATACTTATTACAACAGCTTTAATGCCTGTTAGATTTTTGTTAAAAATTCTTTTGTATTCGAAATAGTTATAGTTTTTCCTTTAGCTAACCACCACGCTTTATTAGCTTCGAATAAAAATATATCAAGATCAGATTGATCAATTTTGTTTTTAGGTTTAAGTAACTTAGTTATTAACTTAGTTTCTACTTCCATAAATTTATTACCATCACTTAAAAATAAAACACTTTGGGAAATTATCTTACCAAACATAACTTTATCTTTATATAGACCTACAAACCCTTGGCTCTTTACTGTAGTAATATTGGATATCGGTGATAATATATTAAGTATTGTATTAATAAATTCTTCCTGTACCATACATAAGTTAATTAATTTGATTAATAGATTTTAAACCTATTATATTCGAATAAAATTGTACAGATAAAATTAATTGTATTATCTAATTATCAACCTTTTTCTTATAAAATTCAATATAGTTATTAAGGTTAAATCTATCTAGAGATTTAACAATTCATCATAATTAACTAGTGGTTCAAAAGAGGAATTACAGGATATAGTTGCTAAGGCCAAAAATACCTTTGATATGTGGGTTGCATTTTGTGTATCCAGATAAGGCGTATTTATTCATCAGGAGACAGTCCAGTCTTGCCGAGGTAAAAGTCTCAGAACCTCGTCATAGCTTCGTAGCAATGTGGAGAGAAATTAAAATGTAAGTCTACTGACAAAGCTACTTTTAAGAGTGGTGAGCGAGTTACCAGGCCGTAGCGAAAACAGAATATATAAGTGGCCTTGAAAACCTACTAAAATCTGAGAGCTGAACCAGAGCGAAATGTTGGGGAAAGAAACCTAAGATACTGAAATTTGACTGATACGGTATTTTACCTCATGGAGTGATAGTAACAGCATGGTAACAAGGATAAATGCAGTAACTGGATAAGCCTTCCTTGTCCCAGATAGAAATAGTTGGAGCAAGGTACATTTTATAACTAGAAATAATAGGAAAGAAATGGAAGACAAGAAGGTGGCAGAGTGGTGTGTAGTGTGCGCTGGGCAAGCGCATTGATCCTGAGGGTTAAAGTGCCTTAGGTGCTCGGATGAGGAACACTGTATCCAAAAGTGGGGGTAATTTCTTACTGGCTGATGCTGAAAGACCTTGGAGGATAGAGGGTGTCCATTGTGAGGTGGAATCTGAAGGGGTTAGAAATACCGGGCTATAATCGAGGAGAGTTATCTCACCAATGAACTGGTCGGCCAAAGATGGGTAAGGTCGAGCCTGCACTATGGAGGCTAAGTAAGGTGCTTTCATTCACCCATTGAACCAAGGTATTTGCAGATTGCACGATATGGAAGATCAATACGTGACTCCAGCAGGATTCATAGGTTTCAAGGTGGCACTAAGGTAAGTGACCCTATAAGTGGAAGCGAAATAGGAAGCGAAGACCTATGAGTAGTCGAACAACTGAATAGTATCTTAAGCCATATGACCATATGAAAGTATGGCAACTGCAAAGCGGCAGTTGAGTGAACTGGAGAAAGTAAGAAACTAATGAGTAAGAATTATGGTGAGGATAAGTTCCCTAAGTGAAAAACCCAGAAGCGATAAACCGAGGAAATTAGCAGATTGGCTTAATCCAACAGGTAAAAGGAAGTTCCACTCATTAGTGGATAAAGTATATCAGCAGAAGAACTTTGAGTTAGCTTGGGAGAAGGTGTAATCGAATAAAGGAGCAGCAGGTATAAGATGGTCAGAGCATCGAGGAGTTTGAAAGTAACCGTGAAGAAAATCTGAAACGGTTACACGATGAACTAAAAGCACAGACATATCAACTGCAACCAGTTAAACAACATCTTATTCCCAAGAAGGGACAACAAGGTGAGCAACCTCACCTTGGAATACCAACTATCTATGATAGGGTATGCCAACAGATATTAAAAGTTGAGGCTAGTAAGTCTTATCAAACTAATACCTTCGTTGAACCAGCATATACATGCTACTTTGTGAAAGCTGGATGCGGGCAAACTGTACGGCTAGTTTGAGCAGCGGACAGAGGCAAGCTTTTCAATTGGGGCTTCTTCCAACCCGACATCAATGAAGTATGGTAACTCTTGTGTAGCAAAGGTACTTTACTAATGGTATTTCCTCTAATAAAAAGAAAAGCAAGGAAGGTATGATAAAACCGTCGTCTCCTAGGATTGTAAATTTGTAAAATAAAGGACGTACATTAATCTTCTTAGTTATTAATAACCAGAATTTAATTTTTAAAATGTTCTAAGTGTAATTTATCAATATTATGTTGTTTTGATAAATCTACTAGCTGTTGATAATAATTTAGGCTAAATTTAGTTTTAATGTTCTGCAAATGCCTTTCTACAGTTCTATGAGAAATAGAGAGAATACAGGCAATTTCCTTCATTGACTTACCTAAAGTATAATAATATAAACATTTAGATGCTTGATACGGAATATAAGTATTTCCATGATTTAAATAAATTTTATGAATAATAGTACTGTTAAAAAAATTATTTTTAGCATAAAATAACGGAGTCTCCTGTGTAACTAGGTTATTTATCTCTTTCTTATAAAAAGGAGAGAAAGCAAGGGTTTTTTGATCACAACAATTAATTAAGTGTTGAGCTTTATTTCTAAAATAAACGACAAAGCGCTCTAAAATATAAAAGTGATTCAGATATAAATCTATCACTTGTTCATTTTCTTTTTGAGTAAAAAAAAAACAAAGGTTTCTAAATAATTATCTGTATTGTAGTTCACATTTATTCCATGCCACATATTATTCTCTGATAACATAGAAAGACCAGAAGATTTTTGGCAGTTATGAAGAGGCCATAAATATTTGTGAATGGAATTTTTCTTTATAAAAGTAAATTCTTGTAAAAATACTTTTTCATTTAAAAGATTATGTCCAAGGTATAATTCTACAGGCTTAATATCATTACACAAAACTAAGTAATGCCCATTTTTAAAGAACCTAAGGTACATTAAATAAGAGACAGGAAAATTAACTAGTAAAGGACTAACGATTTTTTGAAATTCTATGATTATAGATTTATTATAACTAATAGCATTTAAGCTAGCTTGAAATATCAAAGATTCCATATTTTAAAACCTACAACAATATTTATATAATAAAATGTTATATAACGATTATAACTTAAAGTAGTTCTTATAAGTCAAACTATTTTTAATAAGCCATACATACATTTATAATCAGCTATTTTGTAACACAGGTAACTTTTCAAGAAAGTTAATAATATTTTTATTTAAAAGTGAGTATTTATTACGGATTTTTAAATAGATAAATTTCTGCTAAAATTATTTTGTATATTTACTAAATAAAATAAAGAGACACATCAAACAGTATCAGGAGACACAATATCTGAATTGGAGCAAGTAATTGGCCAAGTAGAAGTTTTAAGTATTGAATCTAATGGTACTAAGCAAGAAAATAAAGAACATAAGAGTGTTAAAAAAAGTAATTTTTTGCCTAAAAAATAACCTAATATACTAGAATTAGTAGGAACTATAATTAATAAAATTAAAGGTGGTTATGAGCTAATAGTTAATGACCATGATGAAGTAATATTGACAATTGGTAAAACGGGAGCAGCTAAAAGTACTTATTATTAAATATTTTTTAGTGTTGCAGAAAATGGAAAAACACTTAATTAGAACAGTAATTATAACTATGACCTATATAGGCCAAGTAGAATATCGTATGCATGATAATTTTATAGGTATTTATAGGGAAGGAATATTATTTGCTAAAGTATATGCAAAAAACCTGTATCTCTTAAATAATCAAGGTATATTTGTTAAAACTGATAATAAAGAAAAAGATATCAAACACAATTTAAAACATGCTTATAATATTGCTTTAGCAGTTGCATGAGCTAAAAATAAAGAACTTGTTTTATTTAGAATAAAAGGGAATTTATTTTCCTTAAACAATCAAACTTAAACTTGGCTCTGTCCAATTGATTGCTTTTTGCAATGATAGGTAGAAGTCATCACTAGCAACTTGCTATACCATCAAAATAAAAAGATTTAATCAATAATTTAAGTTCATACAAATCAAATTTTATCTCCTGTACAATTTATTTTTACAACACTTTATCAATTTTGATTTATGTTTATTTTGTTAGATTTTATAAATTCAAAAAATTAAACTGGATATTGTATTATCCTTATTCATTAACTTTCTTAATCCAGAAGTTACTAAACCATTTGTTTTTCGTTACTCATCTATTTGTAGTCCAATAATTAAATTACGAAAATCGTAAATTTGTCGAAAACGGTCCACTAGGGCACGCCATTTTCCATTTTCACGTAATTAGTGCGTGCCATAAACTGTAAAAGGTATATAGCAGAACTTAGTAAAGAATGGAGAGACCTATCTGTAAGCTGATTTGCATATTTACTGAGAGAATAATGTCTTATCTCGTCCCATAAGAAATTCTGTTACAGAACTTTAAAAACTTAATAATCTAAAATTAACATGTCTTTAGTAATCTTAAAATTAGCAAAATCTTCAATTAACGACATACCAAGTAGTGAAATATCTAGCCCTTCTGATGCCACATGAGCTTCAACATTATAGAAAGTTTTTTATGAATGGTAAGCTGTTTTATTACCACAGGGGCAGCATAGCTAACACCATTTGCAGTATTATATTTTCTTGTATAATTTAATTCATCAGGCTTAAATCCAAGTTTAATTGCATCTTTTCTAGTTAATGCCACGTCACTTGCCCCGGTATCCACTAAAAAATGAATTACTTGATTTTTACCTCCTATTGCATCTAAATAGAAATGCCCGTTACTTGATCTGGCAATAACCAATTGACCACTGTTGTTTGTCCAGCTATAAGAAGGGATCAGTACTGCAACCACCCTTTCCTTTACAGTACTAAGTTCGAACCTAAAAGCATAAACCAGGATTAATAAACAGAAAATAGCAAGCCACAATATTATATTTTTTATATAACCCACTCATGGTCTGGTAAAAAACATATAGCATATATATATTAGCAATATACACAAAAAAAGGATATTTAAAAGCTTATCACTTGCCATGGCTTTTATAAGTCGTTGTAAAATGTTTGCTAAACTATATACGATATTTTAATTACATGAAGTAAATTTCTCCATAAAAACCCTCGTAGGTTTTTAACAAAAGGAAAAAAACTGATTATTAAAGCCACTATAGTAGCTTCAATTAGACGGAAAACCAATGATAGCGAAGATTAACTCGAGTCTGTCATATATTACTCCGGCCTTTAAATATTGAACTAACATTAGAGAAATGATATAATGATATTGTATCAAGAGTAATAACAAAATGTCTAATAAAAAATTATCACCAAGCGATCTCAAGATATTAAGAAAGAAAGCAGTGGAAGCAATAGTTATACATGGAATAAGCAAGAACCAAGCATCTATTACCTTTGGGTTTTCTAGGAGTTTTATATGGAAATATCTTAAAGAGTACAAAATTTATAAGGAAAAAAGCTTTCGCTATAAGAAGCGAGGAGTAAAGGTAGGAACAGGATCTAAAATCAGTAAAAATCAAGAAGAGGAATTAAAATCTAAAATTTTATCACATACACCTGATGAATTGGGAATGGATTATACGTTATGGAATAGTAAAGTGGTACAAGAATATATAGAATCCAATTACCTTTATCAGTATAACAGGCGTTCTATAAGAAAAATTATGAATAGATTGGGTTTTACGTCTCAAAAACCAATTAAATCAGCCTATCAACGTAATCCAGAGAAGATAAAAGAATGGTTAACAGTCACATATCCAGAAATCAAGTCTCGTGCAATGAAAGAAAGTGCTAGAATTTATTGGGGAGATGAAATGGGGATACAATCAACAGATAATCGAGGTAAAACATATGGTCTTAAAGGCAAGACCCCAGCAATCAAGAGAAGTGGCTCAAGATTTAAATGTAATATGCTAGCTGCTATTAGTCCGCAAGGGTTTATGAACTGGATGGTATTTGAAGATAATTTTACCAGCAAAAAGTGTATTGAATTTTTAGGTAGACTGATCAGACAAATTAAGCAGAAAATATTTTTGATATTAGATAATCATAGAGTGCATCACAGTAAAAAGGTAAAAGCTTATGTAGAAAGACATAAGGACAAGCTAGAATTGTTTTATTTACCATCATATTGTCCTGATATGAATCCACAAGAACTTGTAAACCAAGATGTCAAAGCTAACTCCAATAATTTTCGAGTACTAAAATCAGTAAAAGATTTAACAATTAATGTACGGTCCTATTTAACACAAATTCAGTTTAATGGTATCAAAATTCAAAATTATTTTAAAAAGAAAGAAATAGCTTAGGCTACTATATAATGTTCAATATTTAAAGGCCAGAGTAATAGTTTGTGTAAGTTGCAAAAGGATATAGTAGAAGATACTATAAAAAAGCAACTTAAATACAGAGGAAAAAATGGCTAAAAAATTAGCAGAAAAAGAAGTAGATATAAATACTAAATTAGTCGAAGAATTACTATCAAAAGCAGATCCATCTGAATTATTTGGTCGCGGGTGGATTATTTAATAAACTTAAAAAGCAAATAGTAGAGAGAATTCTTGAAAGTGAATTAGAACACGATGTCTAGGTTATTCTAAACATAGTAAGATAATCAAGAGCGATAATAATCGTCGCAACGGCAGTTATGAAAAAACGATTATAGATGACGACGGTCATCAGATTACCGTAGATGTTTCAAGGGGACAGGGAAGGAGAATTTGAACCTCAATTGATTCCTGGAGGAGTTAGGAGATTTAGTGGTTTTGATGATAAAGTGATTTCACTATATGCAAGAGGGATGACTGTCAGTGAGATACATAGCCATTTAGAGGAGATATACCAGACCAATATTTCCAAGGACCTTATATCAACTGTCACTGACGGAGTAATAGAAGAAGTTACTACATGGCAAAACAGGTCCCTAGACGATGTATATCCAATATTATATTTGGATTGCATACACGTTAAAGCAAGGGATAATCATACAGTAATTAACAAAGCGGTATATCTTGCAATAGGTGTTAACATGGAAGGGAAAAAGGAATTACTGGGGATCTGGGTCGGTAAAAATGAAGGTTCCAAGTTTTGGATGCAGGTTGTAACTGAGCTAAAGAACAGAGGGATAAAACAGATATATGTAGCATGCGTTGATGTATTAAAAGGCTTTCCTGAAGCCATAAATAGCATTTATCCTAATACGATTGTACAACTCTGTATAGTACATATGGCGAGGAATTCTGTAAAATATGTTTCTTATAAGGATTTAAAAGCGGTCACAGCGGATCTTAAAAGGATTTACACTGCAAACAGCGAAGAAATAGGATATCTGGAGCTAAAATCGTTTGCTGCTAAATGGGATAATAAATATCCTGTGATCTCTAATATTTGGCAAAGGAATTGGAGCGGGATTATTCCTCTTTTTGCTTTTCCTGATGAGATTAGGCGGGTAATTTATACTACCAATGCGATAGAATCGATAAATCGTCAAATCAGAAAAATCATCAACAATAAAGGGGTTTTTCCAGATGATAAGTCTATTTTAAAAATCGTATTTTTGGCTCTAAAAAATGCTGCCAAAAAATGGACCATGCCAATTAAAAATTGGTCTTTGGCATTGAATCAATTTGAAATTTTATGCGGGGATTTTAGGCATGATTTACTGGAATTAAAAAAATACAACAACTTACACAAAATAAATGATTGACTCAAATAATTATATCACTGTGGGGAGTCATATTTTAAAATCTAATATTATAGATATACTAAAAGTTATATTATATTCTTATTATAACCTATACAAGTATATACTTGAGTTACTACAAAATAAACAAAAATTTCCCACATTCTAAAACAATTTTGAGTTTTTATATTAATTCGATTAAAGCTTCTTCAAGTGTAAATATTTGATCTCTAAGCTTGGTAGCCTCTTCAAATTCTAAATTGCTTGCACAGGTTCGCATTTGTCTGCGGAGTCCTTCAATATAAGATTTTAGTTTTTTAGGATCATTAATGATATCTTGCAGTTCATTAGAGACTTCATCAGTTTTTACCACATTACTTACTTTTTCCAGTTCAAGTAAGGCATGAATTTTAGTTGTAATGGTTTTTGGAATGATATTATGTTTTTTATTATACTCTTGCTGTATGGTCCTCCTTCGTGATGTTTCCTCTAAAGCTTTTTGCATGGAATTTGTGATTTTATCAGCGTATAGCAAAACCCTCCCTTCGTTATTTCTAGCTGCCCTACCAATTGTTTGAATAAGCGATGTTTCTGAGCGCAAGAACCCCTCTTTATCTGCATCAAGGATAGCCACTAGCCCGCATTCAGGAATATCTAACCCTTCCCTGAGCAAATTAACACCGACAATTATGTCAATATTACCGTTCCTTAAATCCCTGATTATCTCCACTCTTTCTAAAGTCTGAATAGTTGAGTGCAAATAACTAACTTTATAACCTAGTTCCTGAAGGTAAGAAGTCAAATCTTCTGCCATTTTCTTGGTAAGCGTCGTTACTAGAATCCTAAAGCCCCGAGCAACCGTATTTTTTATTTCATCTATTAAATCTTCTACCTGATTAACTGCCGGTTTTACTATACATTCAGGATCAAGTAATCCTGTAGGTCTTATAATGAGCTCAACAATTACCCCTTGGGTTTCTTCCAGTTCAAAAGCTGAGGGAGTAGCTGATACGAAAATAGTTTGAGGTCTAAGCTCCATCCATTCTTCAAATTTGAGTGGTCTATTATCAAGAGCAGAAGGAAGCCTAAATCCATATTCAACAAGGGAACTCTTGCGCGCACGATCTCCATTATACATCGCTCTAATTTGGGGAACCGTTACATGGCTTTCATCAACAAACAACAAACCATCTTTTGGCAAATATTCAAATAAGGTCGGAGGCGGCATACCTGCTGCCCTACCGGTTAAAAATCTTGAATAATTTTCGATTCCTTTACAAGTTCTGGTACTTTGCAGCATTTCAATATCATAATCCGTTCTCTGTTTTAATCTTTGATACTCAAGATGTTTATCTAAAGATTTCAAATAAGCTAACCTCTCCTCTAATTCAATTTCTATATTGGCAATAGCAGTCTTAATTACCGAAGCCGGTGTAACAAAGTGAGAGTTAGCATAAATAATAGCTTTCTCTAATTTTCTAAATTTTTCTCCTGTTAGCGGGTCAAATTCACTAATATATTCGAGTTCATCCCCGAAAAAAGATAACCTCCAAGCTCTCGTAGCATAATGGGAGGGAAATATATCGATTGATTCTCCTCGAATTCGAAATGTACCTCTTTCAAAAGCAATATCATTTCTTTCATATTGCAGATCTACAAGTTTTAGCAGCAGATCACTACGCTTATATTTTTTACCGGCTTCCAGTTCCTGCGTCATTTGAGAATAAAGTTCCGGTGAACCAAGGCCATAAATACAAGAAACAGACGAAACGACTATTACGTCTCTGCGTTCAAGCAAGGACCTAGTTGCAGAATGCCGGAGCAGATCAATCTGCTCGTTAATTGAGGAATCTTTTTCAATATAGGTATCGGTTCTAGGAATATATGCTTCCGGTTGATAATAATCGTAATATGAAACAAAATATTCAACGGCATTTTCTGGAAACATACTTTTAAGTTCCGAATAAATCTGAGCCGCTAATGTTTTGTTATGTGCCATAATCAACGACGGTCTATTTGATGCAGCAATTACATTTGCCATGGTAAAAGTTTTACCAGAACCGGTAATACCAAGAAGCATTTGTGATTTCTCCCCTGCTTCAAGACCTGCAAGCAGCTCCTTTATTGCCTTTGGTTGATCACCGCTTGGTTTATATTCTGAATGTAATTTGAAAAGGCTCATTGACTTTGTTATACTACTTGAAATATTTTAGCTATAACTATAAATCATTACCAAAAAATAACGAGTTTTTTTTATACAAAAAATTATCATTTATACGACCACAACTTGCCCATACTGTGTTCGTGCTAAAGCATTACTTGACCGTAAAGGTGCAACTTACCAGGAAATAAACGCCGAAGATCCAAGCGTTAGAGAAGAAATGGTCCAAAAAGCAGGGGACAGGAAAGCTGTTCTTCAAATATTCATCGGTGGTTTTCACGTTGGCGGATGCGATGATTTGTATGAGCTTGAAAAACAAGGAAAATTAGACGAAAGACTTGCTTAATAGTATGAGTACCATAGAAAGATACAATAATGCAAGCTTTGATAAAAAATAACTTTATTAAAAGATGGTGGAAAGTAATTGACCAGCAGACTATAATTGCTATGGTTATTCTCCTTGCTTTTAGCCTGATGTTAGTAACTACTGCCAGTCCGGCAGTTGCTAATAGAATTGGTCTTACCGATAATTATTTCTCTTCAAGACACCTAGTGTTTTTAACTCTTGCGGTGATAATAATTTTAACTTTTTCATTACTGGATAAAAAATGGATCAGGCGACTTGCCATATTGGGGTTTTTGGGAAGCTTGGTCATGCTTGTTTTGGTTAAGTTTTATGGTTTTGAAGTTAAAGGCGCGACACGGTGGATAAATATAGGCGGATTTTCCTATCAGCCATCAGAGTTTATGAAACCTTTTTTTGCCGTAGTTACTGGGTGGATATTATCTCTTCACTACCACGAAGATTTTCCAAGTTTTAAAGTATGTTTTATACTATTCTTATGTGTTGCAGCGTTATTAATTATCCAGCCGGATTTTGGTATGCTCGTGATGGTATCAGCGGTTTTTGGCATCCAATTATTTGTCGCCGGCTTACCAATTATCTGGTTATTCATTGCTATTTTTGCCTCAGTTTTCGGGAGCATCGGCGCTTACTTATTACTCCCCCATGTAGCTTCTAGAATGAACCGATTTCTTGACCCGGTTAATAGTGAAAATTACCAGGTAACAAGATCATTAGAAGCTTTTGAATCAGGCGGATTATATGGAAAAGGACCGGGTGAAGGCTCAGTAAAGCAATTTTTACCCGATTCACATACCGATTTTATTTTTGCCGTAGCCGGCGAAGAGTTCGGAGCAATTATTTGCCTTATGATTATCATTACATTTGCTTATATTGTAATTAGAATGCTAGTTAATCTACTGCACGAAGATGATAAATTCACCCAAATTGCTGCTATCGGTATTATCTCCCAGTTCGGATTACAGGCTGTTATTAATATGGGTGTTAGTTTAAATTTATTACCGACAAAAGGTATGACCTTACCCTTTATAAGCTATGGAGGCTCATCTACTTTAGCTATTAGTATAGGAATGGGTATGCTACTTGGTCTTACTAAACGAAAAGCTTCTTTAGTTAAATACAGACTCCAAAACGTTGAAATTTAAACAAGATAATATTAACAATGCTTACAGGAAAGAGAAAAGTAATATTACTAACAGCAGGGGGTACCGGAGGACACTTTTTTCCAGCAGTTGCACTGGCAGAAGAATTAGCTAAAAACTCTAAACTAGAAGTTCACATTTCCACTGATAATAGATGTAAAAAATATTTGACTAATGATACCAACTTCAAGTCTCACATAGTTGATTTTTACATAAACCTTAGAGGAATAATCAGTAAGTTAAAAATCCCTTTTGCAATTTATTTATCTTTAATTAAGGCATTTATATTAATTAAAAAACTTAAGCCAGAGCTTATTATAGGATTTGGGGGCTACCCTAGCTCTCCATTAATGTTTGTCGGACAATTACTTTCTATCCCGACTATTGTTTACGAGCAAAATTCTTTTTTCGGTAAAAGTAATAAATTTTTTGCAAAAAAAGTCAGAGTTATAGCTTTAGCCTATAAAAACACTCAAAATTTACCGACTAATTACTCAGATAAAATCTTGATAACCGGTGATTTCGTCCGAGATAACATCAAAAACCTCCTAGAAAAAACCAGTTTTAACAATAAGCCTTTTAATTTGCTAGTATTTGGCGGAAGCCAAGGAGCAAAAATTTTCTCAAGTCTAATACCAGAAACCATAAAGGTTCTTCTAATTAAATATCCGGAAACTAATATAAGAATTGTTCAACAAGTACTGGAAGATGATAAGGAAAGAGTTAAAAAAACTTATGATGATTTAAAAATCCAAAGTACCATCTCTGATTTCTTTCATGATATTTACAAACAGTATGAAAATAGCCAGCTAGTTATTGCAAGGGCCGGCGCAACTACCATAGCAGAATTAACTCAAATAGGTTTACCGGCAATATTTATACCGCTTCCATCTTCTGCGGACGATCATCAATATTATAATGCTAAGTCTCTGCAAGATTCTAATTGTTCATGGTACTACCGGCAAGAAGAGGTAACGGCGGAAATTTTAGCAGATAAACTTCATAATTTAATTGAAAATCCTTCCATAATTAAAGAAGCTTCCCTCAACCTATTAAAGCGCAAAACAGACGGCACTAAGCATTTAGCCAACACAGTCCTAAAAATAATTACTTAGTTTTATAGCTCGACTGCAATAACATGGTTGCAACTCTCTGCTATATATGACATTAATTGATCTTATATACATTTGATTGTTAAATGATAATCGGAAAATTTCATGTTAAATAAAGCAGTTATTTTTGTCCTTTCCATTTTTCTTCTATCATCCTGTGCTACCGGTCCGGAAGGGTATTTTAAAAAATCAGCTAATAATAAACTTTTTGATACTAAAGGGGCAAAAGGCGGCAAAAGAGCACCTCTATATAATAAGAAATATATTGCTAAGGCCAAACAGAATGTAGCAAATAATGACTACGCTGACGAGGAGGAAGAATATGATGATTTACTTGAAAACGAGAATATTTCTCAAGCAAATAGAGGTATGTATCGTACAATTCTTGAACAAGAACTTGAAAGTAAATATATAGGAAAAAAATCGAAAGAAAAAGAGAATAAAGCTTATCCTGTTTTAGTCAGAAATAGTCCACGAGCTGAAGATGGCTACTTGGAGGATAACTCAGCATTAAGAGCAGAACTTGACCAAATCAAAACAATGCTTAATGAAGCTAAAAATGAAATGGCTAATTACAGATGCCCAACAGCACAGGAACTTGAAAAGGCTCAAGCTACTTCTCGGGCTTCAGAGAAAGATACAGATAATCTAAGCGGTTACAGCAAAACCAGCAAAAAACAGAACGCTAAATCTGCCTCCCCTGCTAAAAGCCCTGATTCGAGTAATGAACCATCAACTGCTGAACCTATTAAAGCAATTTAGCATTTCTGACCAAAGGTTATTTACAACCAGCTTCTCTAAATAAGGAAAAATAGAAGTATAACAAATATGAATTCATGGGAATATATAGCCCCCGTAGCATTTAATACCTTGGTAGAGCACGGTTCTATAATTGCTAAGAAAGACAAATGATAACGCCATCTAAATATTAATCAAGCAACTAAACACTAAGATTTGTACTATAATTTCTGCCTTCTGCCCTATATATTTACCCTTATACCTTTTTTACCATTAAATTGCTTTTATGACCAATAAAGCATCCTTCTGTAACTTCATACTGCCCCGCTTTATTAAAACCGGCTTTATTATATACACGGATAGCTCTAGGGTTATTTTATCGGGATCAATAAAAAAAGTATCCGCTCTATTATCAACTTCATTTTTATAAAAAGTGACAAATGCAGACAGGGTTGGAGCACCCAATCCACATCCTAAATATTTCTTATTTCCTATATCAAAATCGAGTGATATGGTACGCCCTGTCTGCGACATATTTGCTAGATGGACTTCTGAAAGATCTGTTTGGTTTCTTTCTAAAATATCTGATAAAATAAAAGCGTACGGCTCATCATCAACATAACCAACCCAATACTTGGTTGTGCGCCGGCAAAATGTTTTTGCGGTTTTCCGTAGATAAAATTTAAGATGTCCTCTTTATGATTCTGACTATTATCCCAAAATTCTTGAATATGTTTCTCCTGAAGCCAGATAAAAATAATATCGATATGTTTTAAAGCAGCTTTTTCAAAATGAATATTCATAATTCTTTCTAAAATAGAATTGAAATATTCTCAGCGTACTGCACTAATTCGTTCGTGGCTTCTATTAATTGCCGTTTGGCTTCTGAATTAGTAGATTATTACTATTGTTAGTTAGATTATTTTCAAAATCATATAATTCCAACATAAAATATTCATTTTCCGGCAATTTTGTTTGTGGAAAAATTGTACTAAACTCGTTAAGAAATGATTTAAATAACCTACCTTTAGCTATTACTGTTCTGGTGCCCACCGGAATTTTATTATGGAGTGCATAGGAAAAAATAACCGGATAAGTTAGATTACCAATTTTCATATTTATTTTATTACCGGAAGATTTGGAATCATAAATTACTTCACTATTACTAAGTTTGGTAATTCTAGCATTATAAATCGCATTACCTCCGCACAATAGAGGCAATTTATAAGCTATTTCATCATCAAAAACTTTAACATCTTCATTTACAAAATTTTGTGGCATTATTTGTTTAAGAATTACATTAAGTTTAAAACTATCTACTTTATCAGTTTGCGCCCCTACTCTATCTGTATATTTACTTGAAATTACGGCATGCCCTGTTTGTCCAACTTTCATGCCAACAATAACGGCATCTACACCAGGAGCTATTCGGTCACTACCAAGAGGGTAAGTAACTGTTTTTTCGCTAATAAGCATATTATTAGCAGCTAGGATCTTATAAGCCACAGTTACCACATGTCCGCATGTTGCTGGCCCTTCCCCTCCTTTCGCCAAAAGTTTTTATATCAAACATGGCTTCAACCAAATTATCATTGTTAATCTTAAATCCTTGTCCAGAGCCAGCCATCGGTTTATTTATAGGTTGCAGAATATTTTCAAAAAACATTCTTCCTTCATCTGTTTTTAAAACGTTAATAAGGACATTAGAGATAGTCTTTTTAACAAAATTACCAGTAATATCCAGAGGAGCTTGAGTAGTAGAGCTAGAAGTGTCAGATTTATTTTTATCATTCACTTCAACAGGGGGTACTTTAATACCATCGATGTTGTGTTTAAATATCATGTAAATAATAGCAATCGAAATTATTAATGTTAATATTTTTTGCATTGTTATATTTCCCATATTTTTACTAATTACCCAGATAGTAAATTAAGAGCTTAAAAATTACAAATAACACTCTTCTTACACAGTAAAAAAGTAAAAAACTTTTTCCATGTTGTGGTAATTATCAAGATTCAATCTTAAAGCAAGATATATGTGAGGCTTTTTCACCAAGTTCTAAGAAACTACTAATTCTGATTTAATATTAAACTATTCACATAAATAAGAATTTATTATGCTCATAGCTAAGGCGCCGTGATACATCAGATAATTTATTTTATAATGGTTTCTATGAGATTTAATATATTTTTTGCTTTCATAATTCATAAATCTAATTTACCTTAGCAATAGCTTTGCAGATTCTCCAGATTCTGACTTCTATTTATTACTTCGGCCTTTAAATATTGAACTAACATTAGAGAAATGATATAATGATATTGTATCAAGAGTAATAACAAAATGTCTAATAAAAAATTATCACCAAGCGATCTCAAGATATTAAGAAAGAAAGCAGTGGAAGCAATAGTTATACATGGAATAAGCAAGAAACAAGCATCTATTACCTTTGGGTTTTCTAGGAGTTCTATATGGAAATATCTTAAAGAGTACAAAATTTATAAGGAAGAAAGCTTTCGCTATAAGAAGCTAGGAGTAAAGGTAGGAACAGGATCTAAAATCAGTAAAAATCAAGAAGAGGAATTAAAATCTAAAATTTTATCACATACTCCTGATGAATTGGGAATGGATTATACGTTATGGAATAGTAAAGTGGTACAAGAATATATAGAATCCAATTACCTTTATCAGTATAACAGGCGTTCTATAAGAAAAATTATGAATAGATTGGGTTTTACGTCTCAAAAACCAATTAAATCAGCCTATCAACGTAATCCAGAGAAGATAAAAGAATGGTTAACAGTCACATATCCAGAAATCAAGTCTCGTGCAATGAAAGAAAGTGCTAGAATTTATTGGGGAGATGAAATGGGGATACAATCAACAGATAATCGAGGTAAAACATATGGTCTTAAAGGCAAGACCCCAGCAATCAAGAGAAGTGGCTCAAGATTTAAATGTAATATGCTAGCTGCTATTAGTCCGCAAGGGTTTATGAACTGGATGGTATTTGAAGATAATTTTACCAGCAAAAAGTGTATTGAATTTTTAGGTAGACTGATCAGACAAATTAAGCAGAAAATATTTTTGATATTAGATAATCATAGAGTGCATCACAGTAAAAAGGTAAAAGCTTATGTAGAAAGACATAAGGACAAGCTAGAATTGTTTTATTTACCATCATATTGTCCTGATATGAATCCACAAGAACTTGTAAACCAAGATGTCAAAGCTAACTCCAATAATTTTCGAGTACTAAAATCAGTAAAAGATTTAACAATTAATGTACGGTCCTATTTAACACAAATTCAGTTTAATGGTATAAAAATTCAAAATTATTTTAAAAAGAAAGAAATAGCTTATGCTACTATATAATGTTCAATATTTAAAGGCCAGAGTAATAAATAAAATGAATTTCTGTAAAATCACCCCAAAAGCAGAGAATAATTACGAACCAGAAAATTTTGAATTAACTAATAATTTATTACGTGAAACTGGCCAGGAAACTTTATACTGCGGAGAAAAAATTATTATAACAGGAGTAGTAGTAGATCAAAACTGTGTTCCGGTCGGTGATGCTAAAGTATATATTTGGCAAATTAACTGCAAAGGAAAATACCCTTACCAACCGCTTAAAAAGGAGATTAATAAAAAGCTTATAGATACTGATAAAACCCTTACTTTTACGGGTAATGGAGTTGCGACAACAAATAATAAAGGGGAATTTCACTTTATTACGGTATATCCTCCAGCAGTTCATGGAATTGAACCACATATTAACTTAAGAGTTGAACACAGAAAGCTGGGAAATTTACAAACGCGCCTGTTTCTAAAAGGACACAAGCTTGCCACCCCTGAATATTACCCTGAACTGTCTGATATTTACAAACTAGCCTCAAAGAAAAATATTAGTATTTACAACTATCAGGTAGTAATACCTGGGGAAAATGAAGATAATTATTAGTTTTACTAACTAATTAAGATAGGAAAGTTTATTGATATAGCAGAAAAATATGTGATTTCTAAGTATAACTTATACTATTACCGTCTATATACACTTTGTCAACAAACTAAAAATGATAATCATCATTTTTATACAGACGAATCAAAAAACCCTTCTATAGATTTAATCTACCCTATCTTTAACTATAACTGAAAGTGCTAATTAAGGGGCTTTTAAAATAATTATTTTACAGACTGGCTTTGCCGCCTGAATAATAAGATAGTATTCCAGAATCAATTGTCACCTACTTTCAGAGCAGCAATAAAGGCAGATTGCGGAATTTCGACATTCCCTATATTCCTCATTCGTTTTTTCCCGGCTTTCTGTTTTTCAAGCAATTTTCTTTTACGGGTAATATCGCCGCCATAACATTTTGCTAAAACATCTTTCCTCATCGCTTTAACATTTTCTCTAGCTATTATTTTCCCGCCTATTGCAGCTTGAATGGCTATTTGAAATAACTGTCTTGGAATCAGATCTTTTAATCTTGCGCATAACTCCCGTCCTCTTGATTCGGCTCTGGATTTATGAACAATTATCGATAGCGCATCTACAGGATCACTGTTAACCAGAATGGTAAGTTTAACCAAATTACTTTCTTTATACCCGTCTATTTCCCAGTCAAAGCTTGCATAACCTTTGCTACAGCCTTTCAGACGATCATAAAAATCAAAAACAATCTCATTGAGCGGTAGCCTATATACAACCATTATTCTTCCGGCGATATATTTCATGTCAACTTGCACTCCCCTTTTATCCGTACAAAGGGTAAGCACCGAACCTAAATACTCCTCAGGAACCATAATAGTTGCACGAATCCATGGCTCTAACATAGTTTCTATTACCTGCGGATCAGGGAAATCAGCAGGATTATGAACTTCAATTTGTTTTCCACCTCTTAAATTAACCTTATATACAACACTTGGCGCTGTCGTAATTAAATCCAGATCAAATTCACGTTCTAATCGTTCTTGGACAATTTCAAGGTGCAGAAGCCCAAGGAAACCACATCTAAATCCAAAACCAAGGACAGTCGAACTTTCCGTTTCAAATTCAAGACTTGCATCATTAAGACGTAACTTACCCAAGGAATCTTTCAAATGTTCAAAATCCGAAGCATCAGCTGGAAATAAGCTGCAAAACACTACCGGTAAATTAGGTTTAAAACCAGGTAGCATTTTTATTTCAATTTTACTATCTTCGGTAATTGTATCACCAACTTTACATTCTGTTACCTGTTTGATTGAAGCAGTAAAAAAACCTAATTGGCCGGCTTCCAGAACATCACACATTACTTTCTTGGGAGTAAAATAACCGACGTTATCAACAATATAAGTGTTTTTTGTTGATAACATTTTGATTTTCATATTTTTCTTTAACTGACCTTGAAAAATCCTAACCAGAATTACCACGCCTAGATACTGATCATACCAACTGTCTACTAGCAGAGCTTTAAGAATATTCGGATTTTCATCCTGGGCAAAATCATTTTTTGGAGCTGGAAGTCTTACAACAATCGCTTCTAAGACATCTTCTATACCAATACCGCTTTTAGCTGAGGCCAATAAGGCATTAGAAGCATCTATTCCAATAACGTTTTCTATTTGCTCTTTAACCCTTTCTGGTTCTGCTGCCGGCAAATCAATTTTATTTAAAACCGGAACAATTTCATGGTTATTATCAATTGCCTGATAAACATTAGCTAAGGTCTGAGCCTCCACACCCTGGCTTGCATCAACTACCAAGAGCGACCCTTCACATGCAGCAAGCGATCTACTAACCTCATAAGAAAAGTCGACATGGCCAGGGGTATCCATAAGGTTAAGCTGGTACGTATTACCGTCTTTAGCTTTATACTTTAGCCTAACTGTTTGAGCCTTAATAGTAATTCCACGTTCCCTTTCAATATCCATTGAATCAAGCACTTGCTGACTCATCTCTCTCTTTTCCAGTCCCCCGCAATATTCAATCAGCCTGTCAGCTAAAGTAGATTTTCCGTGATCAATATGAGCTATAATTGCAAAATTCCGGATAAATTTCTGTTCAGTCATTTTTTCTAAAAATATTGATAAGCTATAATCTAGGCTCATAAACTAAAAATGAGCTATTAACGGCCACATTATAACACTTATTTTGCTTAATCCTAGAAAAATTAATAAGAAGCTAGTGCACTACTGCTTTATATTTACTGAAATTACTCTGAAAAAGCACCTTAAGAAAAGTATAGGCTTATAAACCAAGCATACCTAATATAGCCTTGACCCGTTGTTAATAAATGGTTTATAATTTCACAAAACTATGTTTCCAGAATTATTCAGGTAAAAGGTGATTATCCGATAGGCCCAGAATGTACTGCAAAGAAAAATGTAAAAAGTAAATCAAATATGCGTGCAGAAATAGAAAATTTTAAAACCAGAATTGAGCAATCTTTAATATTGCTCCGGAGGTCTCTTTGACATTGAGGAAGCAAAAAAAAGACTAATTACCCTTGAAGAACAGACAAATAGACTGGATCTTTGGAATAACCAAAAAAAGGCGACTTTACTATTAAAAGAAAAAAGGGTTTTGGAAAACACTATAAATTCTTTTGATAAAATTAATAATGGTCTTGCTGATAACATTGAACTTGCCAATATAGCAGAAGAAGAAAATGATGAAGCGGTACTAGATCAAGTAGAAAAAGAGCTAACAGAACTTGCTAGTATAGCTACAAAATTTGAAACTGAATGTCTGTTTTCTGGTGAAGCAGATGTTAATAACTGCTTTCTTGAGATCAATGCCGGAGCAGGTGGAACTGAAAGCCATGACTGGGCTTCAATGATGATGCGTATGTATTTACGCTTTGCCGAACGTCTTGGATTTAAGACAGAAATAATTAACATTATTGCCGGAGAAGAAGCTGGAGTTAAATCCTGTTGCATAAAAATAAAAGGAGAAATGGCTTTTGGGTGGTTTAGAACCGAATCAGGCGTACATAGGCTTGTCCGTATTTCGCCTTTTAATGCTGCCGGTAAAAGAATGACGAGCTTTGCTTCCTGTTGGGTATATCCAGAAATTGATGATAATATAGATATTACCATTGAAGAAAAAGATTTAAGAATAGACACTTATCGAGCATCCGGCGCGGGCGGGCAGCATGTTAACACTACCGATTCCGCAGTCCGAATAACCCATATCCCAACAAATATCGTAGTACAATGCCAAAATGATAGATCACAACACAGAAACAAAGCTGAAGCTATGGCTATGCTTAAGGCTAGGTTATATGATTTAGAAATCAAGAAACAGAACGAAGAAATAGACAAGGAAAATGCAGCAAAAACTGGTATTAGCTGGGGACATCAAATCAGATCATACGTATTACAGCCCTACCAGATGGTTAAGGATCTTAGAACAGAATATGAAACATCCGATGCAAACGGTGTTCTAGATGGCAATTTAGGAAAATTTGTCTCCGCTGCCTTAGCACAAAAAGCAGCAAAATATTAGGTTAATTTTTAAGCTAGGTAAAAATTATTATGCGGTTAACTAAAACTCAAATTAAAGCTATCCAAGATAGTTTCTCCACATTTTTTATGAAAGGAGATAAAATATGGTTATTTGGTTCCAGAGTTGACGATTCTAAAAAAGGTGGCGATATAGACCTCTATATAGAAACAAATTATGATGATTTATTTATTGTCACAAAAAAAGAGATAGAATTTGTAACTAATCTAAAAAAGATTATTGGAGATCAAAAAATTGATATTGTTGTTAATGTTTTATCACAAAACCAGCAATTTTCAATATATGACGAAGCTAAAAATACAGGGGTACAACTTTTATGAAACAACGTTCCTTTCTAGCTTATTATGCAAATATAGCAGATATCCAATCTACCAGGCTAAAAGATGCATTAATACAGGTAAATAAATTACTCCCCTTTTCCGCTGCTGTTTTAGCTAATTTACCGACAGATAAATTAGCTTTTCTTGATATGATGACAACACGTTTTGGTAAATTGCAAGATATTATTGGCTCTAAAATTTTTCCTGTTATTCTTAACCTTCTTGAAGAAGACGCTGTTGCATTTATCGATAAACTGAATAAACTAGAAAAATTAGGTTATATAGAAGATGCAAACTGGTGGGTAGAATTACGTGAAATAAGGAATAAAATAGCTCATGATTATCCTGATGACCACGATTTAATTTGCTCCCACATCTCTGTAGTTATCGTTAAGGCTTCTGAATTAATAGAATTTTGGCAAAAATTAAAAATAAAAATAGCAAGGTTATAAAGAGTTTTATACAAAATCACCCATGGCTTTTTTTTAACCAATAGGTTCTGGTAAAATTATGGAAAAAATTGCTCAATCTAAAAAATAATGTATGCCCCTATCAAAGCAAACAGGTAAAAAAATTGGTATTTTTGGTCTTGGACTTACTGGTACTTCAGTATATAAAAGCTTAGTGACCAGGGTTACAGAACTTATATGTTATGATGATTCCAAAGTAAATATCGAAAAATTTATCAAAGAGTTTGGTAGCTCTTATGTGCTGTCAATAAATAATCAAAAATGGAAAACACTTGATAAAATTGTTATAAGCCCAGGAATCCCACATTCTCATCAGATTTTTCAAATAGCATTAGAAAATAAAATTCCTGTTACTTCTGATATTGAACTCTTTATAGAAGAAAATCCCAGCTCTGAATTTATTTTTATTACCGGCACTAACGGTAAAAGTACTGTTACCGCCCTTACTGGACGCATTCTACTTAAGGCAGGATTAGATTATCACATCGGCGGTAATATTGGTAAAGCTGTAATGTCCTTACCTTATCATAGAAAAGGGTATGTTTTTGAGGTTTCTTCATTCCAGATTGAACTTTTAACTAACATAGATGCTAAAATATCTGTAATTACCAATATAACTCCAGATCATCTAGACCGCTATAAAAACGTAGAAGAGTATGCCCAAGTAAAGCAAAAAATTTTAACCCCTAATTCCCTAAAAATTATTGGTATAAACAGCCATATTTCGCAAGATATTTATCATAACCTCAAAAAAGCTTATAGTTCAAAATTAATTCCTATATCTAATAGCAACAAAATTGAAGGAGGAATATTTTGCGATAATAATTATTTATATGATAACACAGAAAATGATAAAATTAGCCTTTCACTTCCCGCGTTGCCACATTTACAAGGAGTTCACAACAAGGAAAATATTGCTATTGTTTACGCAATATGCAAGTCACTTTCAGTTTCTACCTTTTTCATTATCAAAGCTCTGGAGAGTTTTTCAGGACTTGAACATAGAATGCAATATATTGGTAGTTATAAAAATATAAATTTTTATAATGATAGTAAGGCAACTAATATTTCTTCAGCTTTGGCTTCTTTATCTGCTTTTAATAATATTATTTGGTTTGCAGGAGGAAAATTTAAAGAAGAGAATCTCGATGAATTAAAACCAATCTTAAAAAACATCAAAAAAGCTTATTTTTTTGGCGAAAGCAAAAATTTATTTGCTGAATTTTTAGATCGTGTCTCCCCTTCTAAGCCAAAATATGAAATATGCGAAAATCTAGAAGAAGCATTCAATAAAGCCATAGAATATTCTATTAAAACATCAGCACAACTAAACTTCTTACTAGCTCCAGCCTGCGCCTCTTATGATCAATTTAAAAACTTCGAAGAACGAGGGATGGTATTTGTAAAATTAGTGCAAGATATTAAAAACAAGTTTTGATCTTAAACTTGGTCTTCTTCGTGTTAAAACATTATTAATATTACTAAAGCTAGAACTGTATTGTAAACTATTGGACAAATTGTCTAGAATAAAGAAGTAATGTATAAAATTATCTGCTTAAAAAAACCGACCTTCTCGATTGACTCTTTGACAATAAGAGGTACTTCGTAGTCTTCATTATCAATAGTAAGAATCATTTTCCCTGCCACATCACCTACCCTTAAAGGAGCAGGAAGAGAAGAAGGTATATCCTTTTTTATGTTTATATTATTTTTTTGTTCGGATCGCACGGAAAACCCGAGAACATCCTCTGCTACTTCTAATTGGACTTTATTCTTAACTCCAAGCCATACAGAAACTTCATCTATCACGTCGCCTTTAGAATAAAATTTCTTATTAACAAAATTCTGTTTTACCCAGTACACTAATTTAGCTGATTCCTCCGCCCTTTCTTTCATCGAACTAAGCCCATTAATGACCATAATGTAACGCCTATCTTTGTCGATAAAAGAAGCAACTATCCCATATCCTCCTTCATCAGTATAACCTGTCTTAATACCATCACATCCTAAATCTTTATATAGTAAAGGATTACGATTCCCCTGAGTAATAGGATTGCCTTTTTGATCTTTACCAAAAGTAAAATTCTTCTCACTATATATAGGATAAAATTCAGGATGCGTTTTTATTAGCCATGTACCAAGAAGAGCTAAATCATAAGCGGTGCTATAATGATTTTCCGCAGGCCAGCCATTAGAATTAGTAAAATGAGTATTTTTCATACCTATCTCTTGGACCTTAGAATTCATAATATCTACAAACTCTTCCTCACTTCCATACAACCCTTCAGCGGCTACAACACAAGCATCATTACCAGATTGAATTATAATCCCGCGCAAAATATCCTCAAGCCTTACTTGCTCACCAAGCGGCATAAATGATTTTGAACCACCAATTCTCCACGCTTTCTCACTTACTAAAAACGTAGAATCTAAAGATGCTTCCCCTTTTTTAAGCTTCTCTTCAATAATATAAGAAGTCATCATTTTTGTCATAGAAGAAGGAGCCATTTTCTCATGAGCATTTTTTTCAAGTAAAATCTTACCAGTAGAATAATCTATAACTATTGCCTGCCTTGCTTTAAGAACGATAGGGGTAGACCCGGGATAACGAGTAATATTTATATCTTCTACTAGCTTTTTCTCTTTTGTCTCCTCCGATTTTTGAAGGTTCTGTTTTCTCTTAACTGCAAAAACAGAATTAGTAGTTAAAATAACTCCCAAACCTAGGCATAATAAACAAATTGTTCTTACAATAACTCTCATGTAATTATTACTTTTTTCTTATAATGATTTTGTGGGCTAGTATACCAACTAGTATTTAAGATATCAATATTAACTATTGTAATTATCCTGCGGGTTTAAAAATATTGAATTATAAAGGTTTAAAACTAAAGCTAGAACGTCAACATTAAAACAAATTATACAAAAGCCCCATAACATAATAAGTAGAGGTACCTAATTAGTTTAAAATTTATAACATTTTCTTTTTTCTTACTTAACTTTTAACTATCTTTCTTATTATTCAACGGTAAAGTAAACGCAAAAGTTGTACCCTTATCAGGATTTAGTTTAGCCCATATTTCACCGTTATGTGATCTGATAACTTTTTTACATAAAGCAAGCCATATACCTCTTCCACCCGCAGGAGTTTTAGTCTTTGAACTAACTACAAAAACACCAAAAATATCGGATAGTTCTTCTTTAGGTATTCCTACTCCCTCATCTTTTACGCTAAACTCCAATTCTCCCGCTTGGTTTTTACAAAGCTTAATAGTTATTTGCCCTTCATGGCAATATTGAATAGCATTAATTATAATATTATCGATAGTGCGGGTAATATAGTGTTCATCACAGAAAGCTGTCAATTCATCTTCTACCTCTACCTCAAAATTTAAATTCTCTCTATTTTCTTCGTTCACATACAATTTTTGGCAGATTTCTAATCTTTTAAGGACTAACTCACTTAAATTGATTTCAGACTTATTTAAATTGTAATCTAGCTTTCGAAGCTTTGATAAATCAATCAGATTATTTACTAAACTCGTTAATCTTTCAGAACTTTTAGCAATATCTCTAGTTGCATTACGCCTTTGGTCCTCATTAAATTTATCATAGTTGTCCCATAAAACCTGCCCTAAACTCGTAATGCCAGTAATTGGTGGTGTACGCATCTCGTACTCAATGTTTTGCAAAAGCTCATTTTTGAACTCCTGTAATTTAATTAATTCATTTTTTTGATCATTGGCTTTATGTCTCAAATAATCAGATTTTTCCTCAATTAAATTATATTCCTCTTGTTTTGGTTTCAAAAATGTAATTAGGAACCCCCCTACCATAAACAATATATAAATAGTTTTTAATTTAAGGGTATAAAGTTCTGAAACAAGTTCAGGAGTGTCTCCTATATAAAATTGATAACACATTAAAGATAGTAATACGCCTAATACGATCATTATTAGGGTAATTTGCCAGCTCATTAATATACCTATTATAATAAGGTTTAATATAAAAATTACTAATGAAATCTCAGAAAATTTACTGATCAACGCTAAAAAACTACTGACAAATGATAAGCCTATAAAAACCGAAAGAGTATATATAAAACCAATATATTTTTTTTTAATCAAGTGGCCATAATTTATGGCAAATAAAAATTGTACCGACAAATAGAGCCGTTCCTTGTAAAACATTAACTAAAATTAAATGCTGCTGGTATATGTACTTATCTAAAAAAAATGTAGTAATTACTGTCATCATCACACTAAAAGCAAAATAGACATAAGCCGTCTCATTTTTAGGTAAGTATTTTTTACTGCAATGCTCAAATATATTAGTTCGTAATATATCTTTAAAAAGCTTTGCTAATGCTAGTTTTTTACTTTTTTTTTGTTTAATCAGCTTTAAATCTGAATCATCTTGAATACCAACCCAGCCACCTCTTTCCCTTAGCAAATAATGACTTATCATTATTGCTATAAAATTAAGAATCATAGCAGGAATTACACTATCAATACCCGTAGATGGTTGGATATACATACTCCAAATAATCGCGCATAAAGCACCAGAACACATCCCTATTATAATTACTCTCGAAGTACTCCGGAACCCAAACATTACTAAAATTAATGGCACAGTGACAATTGGCATATAAAAGTTAGCTTGTAATGAAAATAGCTTAAACAAACTTTTATTAAAATTACTATTGATAAAGAAAAAATACCTACAAATATAGAAAAGATCCTGGAAAGTAAGAGCTCGTTTTTAAATTTTATACCTAACGGCTTACAAAAATCATGTGCAAATATTACAGCCCCAGTATTAATCCAGGAATCAGCCGCTGACATTACCATAGCTATTATTCCAACAAGAGTAATACCCTTTAAACCCGTAAAAGAATAATTATCTACCATATACATTACTATATTATTAGGATCTAAAGTAGGATTAATTGATAAAACTAATATACCGATTGCACAAATAAAAAAGATTATAAAAAAATATCCAATTGCAGCTACCGTAAAAGAGGAGCGTATTTGGTTAGTATTTTTTGTCATCAAAATCCTTTGAAATGTAGGTGAACTGAAACTAGGAATTAAAAACCAAAAAAGCATTACCAAATTAGGAAAAAATTTAGGATTTTGCCAATCTATTAATTGCTTCCAATCAAGTAATGGATTGTGTTCAAAAGATTCTATAACAGGCCCCGCCTCTCCAAAAACATGCCAAATAAACAAGAGAAAAAGCGGTATAAACATACCAAAAGTTAAAAATTGAATTATATCAGTAAAAGTTACAGCTTTAATACCCCCCCAAGCTGAATAAAAAATAACTACAAAACTGCTAATACAGGTAGCATAAACGCTAGAAAACTCAAAAAAATGAGAAAATACTGTCGAAAAAACCTTAATTTGCAAAGCTGTCATAGCAATAGCTTGAGCTATAGAAGATACAGCCGTAATTAGCCTTACATTTCTACCATATAAATTACCCATAGTTTCTGCAACTGATAAACTGCCAAAAAACTCTTGCATTCTTGGGGCAAAAACATAACCAATTATTATTAAAGAAAGTACATCTCCCAAAGCAGCAGGAAGAAACCATACCCCCTCTTTATAAGTTTGCGATATACATACCGTAAAAAAACTTCCACTAATCCACGTTGCAATAATAGTTGCAGCAATAGTAGCAGTTCCAAAATTTCTGTCTCCAACTGCATATTCTTTTATAGTCTTTATCCCTCTACCAGAATAAAAAACCTGCTACTAAATTAACCAGTAAGAATAGAGAAATTACAGCTATATCTACATTAAGTTGCATATACATTAATTAAAAATTGTTCCAATGAATTGTTAATTGAAAAAAAAATGAATCTGCAAATAATAAATTAAGTATACCGATAAAATCTTAGATAAATTTAAATAGAATGTTTATTTAAATTTATCAAGTTGAAGAAACTGCAGCCAATTCTCAAATTAACTGAAAACTTTTAGCACAAAGGGATGATTTTTTTATAAAACTATCCCTTATTATCCTTTTATAAAGAAAGGAACTTATTGACTAGAAGAAAGCGGGCTAACTATCATAATTATTTGCTTACCTTCCATTTTTGGCTCAGAATCAATTTTCGCTATAGATTTGAGGTTAGCGATTATTTTTTCAAATAACTCATCTCCTTTTTCTCGATGCATTATTTCACGGCCTTTAAACCATAAAGAAATCTTTACTTTATCTCCCTCTTCAAGAAATTCACGAATTTTTCTAAGCTTAATATCTAGATCCCCATGCCCGATACTAACTTTGAATTTCATTTCTTTTAAAGCAGTTTTTTTCTGCTTTTTCTTAGCCTCTTGTAATTTTTTCTTTGCATTATATTTATAGCGGCTAAAATCCAGAATTTTACAAACCGGTGGCTCTGAAGTAGGTGAAATCTCAACTAGGTCAAGACTAGCCTCTTTTGCTTGCCTAAGAGCCTCATCAAGTGACACAACACCTATCATTTCTCCATCTTTACCAACCAGTCTTACTTCTTGGGCCTTAATTTCCTTGTTAATGTTTGGAAATTTGCTTTTTTTAAAAGTCGTTATAAAAATTCTCCACTTTAAAATTACATACAATTAATGCTTATACTAGTAAGCAAAAACTTTAACCTAAATATTTTTTATTCTCGGTAGCAATCATCTTAATTACTTCATCTACCAAAAAGGTTTCTTGCTCATCAAATGAACCGAGCTTTCTAATGCTCATAGTTCCATCTAGCTGTTCTTTCTTTCCAATTACAGCAATTAATGGAACTTTCTGATTAGAAAAATTTCGTATTTTATAATTAACTTTTTCCCTTGAAATGTCAAGTTCAGATCTAATTCCGGCTTCAATAAATCTTTTATTTAATCCAATAATGTGGTCATCAAGATCATTAGTAATTCCGATCATTGCTATCTGGACCGGAGCAAGCCATGAAGGAAACCGGCCGGAATACTGCTCAATTAAAATTCCCATAAACCTTTCAAAGGTGCCAATGATTGCCCTGTGCAGCATTACTGGCCTTTTCTTTTCTCCGCCAGCTGCAATATACTCAGCATCGAGCCGTTCTGGAAGGATAAAATCAACTTGCAGGGTTCCACATTGCCAATCTCTACCAACTGCATCAGTTAAAACAAACTCTAGTTTAGGACCGTAAAATGCACCTTCACCAGGATTTATTTCATATTCAAAACCAGCTTGCTCAATTGCTGTTTTCAAAGCTGATTCTGCCTTATCCCATATATCGTCGCTACCAGCTCTTAACTCAGGGCGATCAGAAAACTTGACCTTAATGTCCTTAAACCCGAAATCTGTATAAATTTCTCTCAGTAAATTACAAAAAAGTACTGTTTCACTATTGATCTGCTCCTCAGTGCAAAAAATATGAGCATCATCCTGAACAAAATTCCTTACCCGGAGCAACCCATGTAATCCTCCTGTTGCTTCGTTACGATGACAGCATCCGAATTCAGCCATTCTAAAAGGTAAATCACGATAGCTTTTTATTCCTTGTTTAAATATTTGTATATGACCAGGACAGCTCATTGGTTTTAGAGCATGGATTTTATCGTCACCTTCAACTATAAACATACTCTCCCTAAATTTTTCCCAGTGTCCTGAAGCTTCCCATAGCTTTTTATCAAGCACCATAGGAGTTTTTACTTCCAGATAATGGCTTTTCTCCAGCTTTCTTCTTATATAAGTTTCAATAGTACGATAAATACTATAACCTTTTGGATGCCAGAAAACCATTCCTTGAGCCTCTTCCTGCAAGTGGAACAACCCTAGTTCCCTACCTATTTTTCTATGATCCCTTCTTTCTGCTTCCTCAAGCATATGAAGGTAGTTATCAAGCTGCTCTTTAGTTGCCCAGGCTGTTCCATAAATACGTTGCAACATTTCGTTTTTACTATCTCCGCGCCAGTATGCTCCTGCTACTTTCATTAGTTTGAAATACTTAATTTTACCGGTAGAAGGACAATGAGGTCCTCGGCAAAGATCAACAAATCTTCCCTGACGGTATACAGTTATTTTTTCACCTTCTGGTATTGATCTGACAATCTCGGCTTTGTAATGTTCCCCCATTTCTTCAAACATATCAATAGCTACGCTTCGATCCATTTCCTCGCGTATAAATGGCTGATCTTCCTTAACTATTTCGTGCATTCTAGCTTCTATCCGCTCAAGATCTGTAGGAGTAAAAGGTGTAGGTTTAGCAAAATCATAATAGAAACCATCTTTAATCGCAGGACCAATAGTAACTTGTAAATCGGGGAATAAATCCTTAGCAGCTTCAGCAATTATATGAGCAGCATCATGTCTAATAATCTCAAGTACTTCAGGATCTTTTGACGTTAAAATCCTAATAGAGCTATCACTTTCAATAGGGATAGATATATCTGCCAGAGATCCATTAATCTCAACTAGCATTACCTCTTTAGCAAGAGATTTTGAGATACTGGAAGCTATTTCAGCACCTGTTATTCCCTTTTTAAATTGTTTTGTGGATCTATCCGGAAAAGTAATATTTATCATAATATATTTATACGATTTAACTTGATATATTTAGCGGTTTTTGTACTATTTTGTCAAATAGATAATCCAAAAATGGCAAATGGTTAATTTACCTAGTTGGCCTCCTGTAGCCATTTGGCAAAAAGAAAAAAGGAGTGATTTAGAACTTGCAAAAACTTTACTGGCTGCCCTAGGATCGCCTCATAAAAAGTTACTCCCTACTATACATATAGCCGGGACAAACGGTAAAGGATATAGCCGGGACAAACGGTAAAGGGTCTACTGTTGCTATATTAAAAAGCATATTTGAAACAACCGGTTATAAAGTTCATTCCTATACTTCCCCTCATTTACTTGAGTTTCATGAGCGAATCAATTTAGCTGGCAAAAATATTTCTGATCATCATTTATTTGAGTTATTAAAACAGGTTAGAATTAAAGCTGAAGAATTAAATCTGGAACCCGGATTTTTTGAAGGTACTACGATCGCCGCTTTTTTAGCTTTTTCTTCTATACCAGCGGATATACTGATTTTAGAAACAGGGCTTTGGTGGCACACTCGATTGCACAAATGTTATTGAAAACCCCATTTTAACTATTATTACCACCATTTCTTTTGATCACATGAAACATCTTGGTGATTCTTTAGCAAAGATAGCAACCGAAAAAGCCGGTATTATAAAAACAGGAATTCCCTGCGTTATCGGCCCACAAAATGACGAAGTATATAAAATTTTATTTGATAAATGCGAGGAATTAAATAGCCCAGCATTTGCATATGAATATGATTATATAATAGAAGAAAAGGATAACGATTTGATTTACCCTTCTGAGCGGGCTGTTAAGTCGCTCAGATACTAGTAGGTGAAAGTCCTACCTCGGCAATTAGTGGTTTGGCCGAGTAGCTATGGCGTACGTATGGATAGTGATTGAAATGCGGAAGCAACGCTGACTAACGTGTCCCCAGACCCAAACCGTGGGAACGAGCAAATATACAGACCGTAACGAGAGTGAACCTTAGTAAGTCTCGTAAATGTTAGTCACACAAATATGTTGGGAGAGTGTGATGTAGGGTGATTCCGCTGAGCCTTTAGAATGGAGGCGAAAGCCAGTGTTTACTAATGGATTAACCATTAACTGAAGTTAGTATAGGAATTCGGGATATAGAGGATGGTATGTATAGAAAGTATTTGAGGGAAACAGTCGAGACCTCACCCTGTCGCAGATAACTCACTGCGTAACGGAAAGTATAAGGCCGCCCGCTGAAATCTGGAAGAAAGCAGGAATGAGGAGTCGGAGGAGTTCATAGTACCAGCAATGTATAAGACAACAAAACTTATACTAGGGAAGGGGCTCTACTTTAACTATGTTTATAATGAAAGAGGTATTAAGTGATTGCGAAAGCTATAAACACTCAAGAAAATATACGGGTACTTCAGCGTAAACTTTACCAAGCTGCCAAAGTTAATCCAAGACGCAAATTTGGTGTGCTTTATGACAAGATGTATAGGCAAGATATTCTTATGCAATCTTGGAAGAAAGTAAAAGCGAATAAGGGAACACCAGGTGTAGATGAACAATCCATATCTTATATAGAAGAAGATATTGGAGTGGACGTCTTTCTAAACGAAATTAAGGATAGCTTAATAAGCAAAACTTATAAGCCTGCCCCAGTAAAAAGGGTATATATCCTTAAATCTAATGGGAAACAAAGACCCATAGGTATACCTACAATTGCAGATCGTGTAGTGCAAACATGTATGAAACTAGTTATTGAACCAATATTCGAAGCGGATTTTAAAGACTTCTCATATGGGTTTAGACCTAAGCGAAGTGCACATATGGCTCATAGAGAGATATATAAATATCTCAACTATGGATGCAGATATGTCATTGATGCAGATGTAAGTAACTATTTCGACACTATAACTCATGACATACTTTTGAAGGCAATCAACAATAGAATTACTGATAACTCTATTGTTAGATTGATAAAACTCTGGTTGAAGGCGGGTGTAATGGAAGATATGCAAATTAGAAAGCAAATAACGGGTACGCCGCAAGGTGGAGTTATTTCTCCGCTACTTGCAAACCTTTATTTACACTATCTGGATACAGCTTGGGAAGAAAAGGGGTTTAATAAGAAAGGGCATGACGCACATATTGTTCGCTATGCAGATGATTTTGTGGTGCTGTGAAGCCCCGATAAATACTTAAAGGAAGTAAATAATGTTATGGAAAATCTAAAACTTGAACTGAATGTAGATAAAACGAAAGTGATTGATACAAGACATGAGAGCTTTGATTTTCTTGGATTCCGCTTTGTGAGACAAGCCTCAAAAAGAACAGGAAAACTCAAAACATATTACTATCCGACAAACCAAGCTGTGAAAACTGTCAAAGAGAAAGTTCGAGAAACAGTAAGGACAAGGCAACATTGGTTATTGCCTGAACTTATAGAAAAGAAACTAAACCCAATAATTAGGGGGTTGGCGAACTACTTCAAAGGTGGAAACTCTAGAGAACACTTTAGGAGGATAGATAGGTACATTACAATGACACTATGTATAATGTTGAGGAAGAAACATAAGAAACGAGCAAAAGGATGGAGAGACCATCCTCCTTCATGGTTTTATAATAATCATGGTCTATACAAGTTGGCAGACCAAGTAATTGTAGGAAATGAGGCGTCAAGATATGCAAGATAATTATGTGACTATAATGCAGTGGGTGAAAGTTATCGGAAAGCCGTGTAAGGGAAAACTTTACGCACGGTTTGACGAGGGGTCGCTGAGGAGATTACTTCAAATCAGAGACCTACTCTACAAAAAATATTCATTAGTTATTCCTCGGCCATTATTTCTTCTTGGTAAACATCAATATTTAAACCTCAGTAGCGTAATTGCGGGTATCATGTTGATAAATGAAAGATTCATGATTTCAGGTAAAAATATTGCCACCGGTATCGCGCATGCTAAATGGGCAGGAAGGATAAAAAAAATTGATTCTGAAAAATATTCCCATTTAGCAGCTAAAAACGTTCAGATATATCTCGACGGGGCACATAACGAAGCAGGAGCTCAGATTTTAGCATCATGGATAAAAGAGCAATTTAATATACCAGTATATTTAATAATCGGCATGACCCGAAACAGGGTGGTAGAGAAATTTTGTCAGCACTTCCATGGCATTATTACCGAGGGAAGAGCTGTGAAAATTTTATCCGAACCATCTGGCTATGTTCCTGATACCATTGTCCAAAAATCTCAGAAATATAACATTAATTTACGTTCTAGCAACTCCCTAAGCTAAGCGATAAAGGAATTAGCGCAATTAAATACCGAAAAAAACTCAGCCATCATTATTACAGGATCTTTGTTCTTACTTAGTGATTTTTACAAGCTGCTTTAAAATATTTGTTGCTAAAAACCCACTGTATTTATTAACTTATAAATTAATTTATTTGATAGTTTTTAAAACAGCAATTTTAAACTTGCGAGCAAAAAATCTCACATATAGACTCAAATACATATTTTAGTTCATTAACTTACGAGGTGTATATATGAATCTTTCTGGTTTCCAAATTGAGCTTAACCGAGACTTGGTATGGCGTTTATTTATAGTTTTATTTGCAATTAGCATTATTATTGTGTCTTCTGACGCTGCATTTGCTGGTAGTACTAGTAACGACGTTGTCGGGGCCACTTTATGCCGTTTAGTGTCTAACCTTTCCGGAGGTATAGCAAGAGGGATCGCAACAATAGCAATTTTTGCTGTTGGTGTTGGTCTTTTCCTTGGTAAATTAAATTGGGGTATTGCGGCTGCTACGGCTGCCGGGGTTGGTATAATATTTAGTGCTCCTAAACTTGTAGCTTTCTTAAGTGGTAGTGATGCTAATTCTACTTGCCCAACTACTTAAACTTTTAACCAAACTAAGGGCAGAATCCTTTATATCTGCCCTTAAGACCTTTTTAGCTACTACACTAAAAATTTCTCTTAGGCTAATTAATTTAAAAGCTATAAAAAATTGGAACTTCTCCAAGATTAGGTTACAAATTAACAAAAATAAGTTATATGAAGATTTGTCGAGTCCTACTTATTTTTTCTGTAAGTTTATACAACATAAATTTTACTATTGCATCTACGGATAAGAAAATAGAAACAAACTACCAACACCAATGCTTGCAAGACCTTACGTATCTTAGAAAAAATATAGAAGAAAACTCCGCACCATTTAAGGATACAGACGATCCCGCATTTAGAAAATGGTTTGATAATGGATATTTACATACCAAGGAACTAATAGATGGAATAAAAGACCAGGATGATTGCTATTATGCATTAAAGTTTTATATCAATGGCTTTGGTAACCCTTATATGAGTATGAGGAGTTATATACAGACCTCTCCCGAAAAATATCCAGGATTCTTAACAGCCAAATATGGCAATGACCATATAGTTATATATAAGGATCCCTTAGTTTCTTCTTTAAATAAACTTAATATCGGCAATAAAGTTACGCATATAAATGACATAAAAATTGGGGATTATTTTGAAAAATATATTATGCCATTTTATGCTAATGAGGATTCTGAATTCTCTCAAAGAACAGCTAGTATTTTTAGCTTTATAGTTAATGGAAATCATTACATTCCAATTCCTTTAACTGCAACTTTTATTAATGATAAAATTGAACAAAAAATATCACTTAAATATACGGAATTATCAGAAGAAGCTTTAAACGTCAGTAAAAATATCAGACAACCAGAACCTAATCAGCGTTTTAAAATTGAAATGGTATCAAATGGTGTATGGATAACTATTCCTAGTTTCTATTTAAGTCGCGAAGAGACAGTTTCTTATACTGGTATGCTTTCAAAGCTAAAAGAACTTGCCAAAGAAGACTGGATATTATTTGATTTAAGAGGCAATCGTGGTGGTGGCTCAGTTTGGGCAAGGCCTATTATTCGTAACCTATGGGGGGACGATTATATTAAACATTTAGGCAAAAATCATGAATATAATAGTACCTGGATAAAAAAAATTAGGGTCAGTAAGCAAAACTTTTTTGATTTCAAAAAAACGGCAAATGCGGCAGAAATAAAAAAATTTGCTACTGCTTTAGAACAGAGAAATGATTTTTTTGAAAAAAAATGGTCAATTTATAACGAAGATCTTAATTTATACACAAATCAAGATAGTTCCCCTTTCAAAGCTAAAATATTCGTTTTTACCGACCATTTCTGCCGTAGTACATGCTGGTCATTTGTTAACCAAATCTTGCAGATCCCTGGAGTGACACACATAGGAATTCCAACAGTTATTCAAAACAACAGTTCTTATGCTAAAAGTGTAAGATCACCTAGTGGTAATTTTGACTTTTTCTATCCAACAGAAATTAGAATATACCCAAATAAAAATGCAGGACAAGCACTAATTCCTTCAAAAATATTTAATGGAAATATCCGAAATGAGTCAGAAGTCATAGATTGGGTACTTTCAATCACTGAACAAACCCCTTCACTATAGATTTTAGAAATTTTATTTATGGTAGTAAAGGCGCTGGGCTTAAGAAACTCTACTTAAATTGCTAAATCGGTATTAAATAAACCTATATTACAGATTATCTCTAGATTAGATTACTGACCTTATCTTATGTACCACAAAGTTTAATTATTAGCCAGACGTAAGCAGTCAAAAAGTTATTTGCATGGTCGGGGCAGAGAGATTCGAACTCCCGACCCTCTGGTCCCAAACCAGATGCGCTACCAGACTGCGCTATGCCCCGAGATAAATAAAAAACTCCAATAACACCTATATAACCTAGTAAGGTTTTTAAAGCAATAAGATTTTGTGAATTTTCTAGAAAATATTCGCGTTCTAAATACTTCTATCTTATGTTATAATTACCGCCGTAAGCAATGAGATAATAAAAATGAGTGTTTTTCATGCTAGTATTCTTACTTTATTCCCAGAAATGTTTCCTGGGTCTTTAAACTATTCATTAGCAGGTAAAGCTCTTAGAAATAACATCTGGTCGTATGATGTCATTAATATTAGAGATTTTGGCCTAACAAAGCACAAAAATGTTGATGATGAAGCTTACGGCGGAGGTAACGGCCTCATAATGAGACCGGATGTTATTGGTCCTGCTTTGGATAAAGCACTATCAAAAAATCCAAAAATTACTATTTATTATCCTTCTCCAAGAGGAAAATTATTTAATCAAGATCTTGCTCATAAAATTAGCAAACAGAAAGAAATAATTATTTTATGTGGAAGATTTGAAGGGATTGACGAAAGAATAATTGAGGAGTATAATGCGGAGCAGATTAGTATAGGTGATTATATCTTGTCCGGCGGTGAAGTTGCTGCCAATGTGATTCTAGATAGTGTTATAAGGTTATTACCTGGAGTGCTAGCAAACCAGGATACTCTTAAAGAGGAATCATTTGAAAAAAAAGGCAATGACAAAAAAATACTTGAACACCCTCTTTATACTAAACCATCAATCTGGAGAAGTAGAAAGGTACCAGAGGTTTTATTGTCAGGTAATCATCAGGAGATTGAAAAATGGAAACAAATTCAATCAGTTAAAATCACAAGAAAATTAAGACCGGATTTGCTAAAGTGAATACCCCATGTTCTCATATTAGTCATAAATGATTAAGGTTCTCGAAACCACATGGTAACTATAAATTATGGAATAAAAAAATGGAAAATTTAATCGCGCAGTATGAAGCTAAAGAAATCACAAATTTGCTTCAAAACAAAATTATACCCGACTTCCGAGCAGGAGATACGGTTGCAGTAAGTGTTAGAGTGATAGACGGAACCACTGAAAGACTTCAAGTGTACGAAGGAGTGGTGATAGCTAAAAGAAACAGGGGCATTGCCTCTTCTTTTGTTGTCCGCAAAGTAAGCCACGGAGAAGGAGTGGAAAGAAAATTTATGACATATTCTCCGGTTGTTAATAAAATCGAGGTTATAAAACGGGGTGTGGTAAGACGCTCTAAGCTCCTCTATTTAAGAGAATTAAGTGGTAAGGCAGGTCGTATTAAAGAAAAAATAGCACATATCAAGAAAAAATAGCTTATCCTATCAAACTGTTTAGCAAAATAGGTAATAAGGAATAATAACCCATTTTGCTTAAGCGTAAGATCGACCAAAAGCAATCATTTAATTGTGTGATTTATAAAAATACTTGTAATTAAACAAAGGCTAATCTTTAACTAAAGCATAAATAGGGAAAGCAAAGAGCTCATTTAATATCTCTTGAACCTCAATCCAAAATAATTTATCAGCTGATTTTAATATAGTAATTCTTCCATAATATTAGCGAACTCTCGTCGTATAGTTAATATTTCATATAACTAAAAATTAATACATTTAGAAATATAGAAATTTATTTTTATTATTAGATCATTTTTAATTGAAAATTCTTTAATATAAGTGTCAAATTAAATAACTAATTAATAAAACTAAAATTTTTTAATTTTATGCACGGATCAAACCAAACAAAACTTAGCAGGGAACAAAAAAAAGCTATAGGGTTATTATCTATAGGGACTTTTCTTGAATATTTTGATTGTGCGACCTGAAACTTCTTTATCAGATTCAAAGAAAGATAAAGACAAGCTATATTATATTGATGGTTAAATTCCATCTTCCCAGACATCGGGATAAAAGTATATGCCACACGATTATAACTGGCAAATATAATTGTGCAAGCATGGCATAAAAGGGAGTAACTCAAAACTCTATTGGGAATCCTCTCGAACAAAGTTGAGTATGGTGACGAGAGAAATTTGTATTAGAACCTTCGTCATATTCGAAATGCGAAATAGAGTTGATAAGTACGCATTACCAAAAGGTGAAGGGATAATAGAAATCAGAATGGTCGAGTCTGATTTGATGTTCTTAAATATCCTCGGAGGAAAGCAAGCACCTAACCTCAACATGAAATTATAATATAGAACAGGGTAACTAACATATTGCTCTTCATTATGGCTCAATACATTTTCCTATTTTTGATAATGTAAGCATATTGAAGAAGGTGCCAACCGCAAGCTCTATGTTAGAGGGATTGTCTCAGAAGCAAATGCCTAGGGTATAATACCTAGGATAAGCAGACGGAGACACGATGGTTTGGATGGTAAAGTTTGTTAGTAGTAGTTAATAGGTTATATGAGCCAATCATTATGATTAGGTATGAATGGAATGAGATTCCTTGGCGAAAGCTAGAAATTAAAACATTTAAGCTACAAAAACGAATTTATCGAGCCATGCAACAAGATAATATCAAACTTGTGCATAAGTTACAAAGATTGATGTTAGCGTCAACAAGTGCACGAATACTCGCTACTCGCAAGGTAAGCCAAGATAACAGAGGACGCAAGACAGCTGGGATAGATGGAAAAATAGCTCTTACCCAAAGAGAAAGGATGAACTTAGCTTTATCAATTAATTTAAAGGGAAGGAGCAAAGCATTAAGAAGAATCTGGATTGCGAAAAGTGGGACTAATGAAAAACGTCCTCTTGGTATACCTACGATAGAAGATAGAGCAAAACAAGCACTTTTAAAGATGGCACTGGAACCTGAGTGGGAGGCAAAATTTGAGCCTAACTCTTATGGTTTCAGACCTGGCAGGTCTGGGCACGATGCAATTGTCGCCATACATAATGCAATTACGAAAAAAACAGGTTATGTACTAGATGCTGACATATCTGGGTGTTTTGACAATATAAATCACCAAGTATTGCTAAATAAGCTTGCCATTACCCCAATGAAAAGACGAATTATTAAAGGGTGGTTAAAAGCTGGAGTAATTGATGGAGAAGTATTTTATACTATTACTCCGGCCTTTAAATATTGAACTAACATTAGAGAAATGATATAATGATATTGTATCAAGAGTAATCACAAAATGTCTAATAAAAAATTATCACCAAGCGATCTCAAGATATTAAGAAAGAAAGCAGTGGAAGCAATAGTTATACATGGAATAAGCAAGAAACAAGCATCTATTACCTTTGGGTTTTCTAGGAGTTCTATATGGAAATATCTTAAAGAGTACAAAATTTATAAGGAAGAAAGCTTTCGCTATAAGAAGCGAGGAGTAAAGGTAGGAGAACAGGATCTAAAATCAGTAAAAATCAAGAAGAGGAATTAAAATCTAAAATTTTATCACATACACCTGACGAATTGGGAATGGATTATACGTTATGGAATAGTAAAGTGGACTTCTCACCTGGCACAGGGGTGGACTAGTATGCTTGGCGCACAACACTTGTACCTTATTATGAATAAAGCACAAGTTAGAAGAGAATTGATTTAACTGCTCTTTTCCTTTCTACTTGGACTTATAATTAATTAAACTTTTTCTCCTTTTCTGAAGAAAAGCACTTTTAGGTGTAGCGGCTTGCTTTCGAAATGAGAGTGGCTCGCTTTCATCGATAAAAACGGGCTCAAATTAAATGATTTTATAAATTCACCTTGGCTCACATTATTTGACTCTATAAAGTTAATATCCAGTTAATTTATGAATTCAAGGTTCGATAAAAACGGTCATTACTTATACAATAAAAATTAGAATAAATTAATTGATAATAATGTAATAATTATTATATAATAACTCTAAAAATCAAGTTTTCTTTGAATAATAGCACTAACTACAAGAGCAATCCAAATTCAACATGAACTAGCATTTTTCTTTCATTTCTGTCAATTACCCAATAAATTACCTCAATATTTGGTCAAAAAAGATAGATCTACAGAATCAATACAGTGAGCCAGAATAAAAGATAAAATCACTTAATGTGAGCCGTGATATTTTCAGTGTCAATTAAATCAAGCCAAGGTGAATTTATAAAATCATTTAATTTGAGCCCGTTTTTATCGATGAAAGCGAGCCACTCTCATTTCGAAAGCAAGCCGCTACATTTAGGAGATATAAAATAAATATAATTACAAACCAGTAGATAATAATTTCTCCTGTTAAAAGCAATGAGCCATCTTTACCAATTATTTGCTTGAATAATAGCCATATTGAGGCAATAAGAGCTGTGGGAGCTATTATAAATACTGCTGGACACTTAAATGGCCTTTCCACATTTGGCAAACGAAGCCTAAATATCATAACTATAATAGCTACCACTACATAATCAAGAAGAGCCGCCATACTAGAAAGTTGCGCTAGTATGGAACAAGGGCAAAATGCGGCCATAACGGCAAATATACTTGTAAACATTATAATCGTTATGTGAGGACTATCATATTTATGATGTAATTTTGCCAGAAACTTCGGTAACAACCCATCCCTTGCAATTACATAAAAAATACGGGATTGACCGTAAATATTCATCATTATAACAGTAGTCATACCAGCTATACCACCTGTCGCAACTAAAGCCGAGCCAATATTACTGTTATTAAATTTTAAAGCGTGAGCCAGAGGCTGGGCATTATTTAATTCCGTATAAGGGATAATCCCAGTCGCTAATCCTCCTACAATCATATAAACAACCGTAGCCAAAACTAGCGAACCAATAATACCGATCATAAGATCACGTTTTGGGTTTTTACATTCTTCTGCTGCGCTCGCAAGCACCCCGAATCCAGTAAAGGCGAAAAACAGAATTGAGGAACCGATTAATACATCATCAAAACCATTAGGTATGAAATTTTCCCAGTTTGTAGCGTCGAAATGAGGAGCAGCGAAAAGCATGAAAGCAAATATCGCTATCATTTTTATAAACACCAAAATGTTATTTAACCTCTTACTATCTTTAGTACCAAAGTATAACATAAACCCAACAAAAACTATTATAGCAAAGGCGGGAATATTAAATACCCCTTCTTCAAAAGGAGATTTTCCAAACTGTTCAGGAAGATGATACCCAGCTGAATCTAAGATCCCCTGCACATAAGCAGACCAGCTACCTGCAACTGCCGAAGAAGCAAAACCGAGTTCTATAATTATTAAACTACCAATTAACCAGGCAAATATTTCTCCAAACGCCACATAAGAATAAGTATAAATACTACCAGAAGTCGGCAGCATTGTAGCAAGTTCGGTATAAGCTAGAGCTACAAAAATACAGGTACATCCAGCAATTAAATAAGAAAGTGTTACCGCCGGGCCAGAGTACTGGGCAGCCACTAATCCTGTTAAAGTAAATACACCAGTACCTACTATAGCCCCAAGGCCTAGAAGTACTAGATCAAAAGCCGATAATGTTTTATCAAGCCCACTTGAACTTCCTGCTTCTCTTACAGATTCAAAGCTTTTCTTCTTTAAAAAATTCATTTTTTCCTGTTTTTATTTTAATAATTATTGAATATCTCTAGTAATCCATCCGCCGCCTAAAACCCTGTTATTATCATATAACACACATGCCTGCCCTGGAGTAATTGCTTTCTCCTCTGCAAGAGTAGTAACTTCAATTTTATCATCAGTAATAAAATTGATTTTAGCCTTGATGCCAGAAGTAGTAGACCTAACCTTAGCTACAATATCAATGTCGTTAGTATTTACATCCCCCGCGAGCCAATTTACTTCTTTTATAATGAATTTAGTTTTAAATAACGCTGATTCCGGGCCAATATACACTGTATTTGTTTCAGGGTCAATTTTTATAACATAAATCGGTTCACCATATGAAATACCCAAGCCTCTTCTCTGGCCTACTGTATAATTTATAATCCCTTTATGCTCCCCCACTTCAAAACCATCAATATGAACGAACTTACCTGGTTTCTGAGTCGACGGACGCATTCTAGTTACGATCTCACGATAGTCCCCCCCTGGCACAAAACAAATATCCTGGCTATCCGGCTTATCTACGACTTCCAGACCATATTTTAATGCTAATTTTCTTGTTTCTTCCTTACTATATTTACCCAGTGGAAATTCAAGAAAATCCAGCTGCTCGTTAGTGGTAGAGAATAAAAAGTAACTTTGGTCTTTATAAGGATCTAAACCTCTATGAAGCTCTGAAGTGTTATGGTTAGTAATTTTTTGCACATAGTGGCCAGTAGCAAGAGCATCTCCGCCAAGTTCTTTTGCAAATTTTAATAAATCTTTAAATTTAACAGACTGATTACAGCGTACGCAAGGTAAAGGGGTTTCACCTCTGGCATAACTATCAACAAAATCATCAATAACTTTTTGCCGAAACAGGTTTTCATAATTTAGGACATAATGAGGTATACCAATCCTATCTGCAACCATTTTGGCGTCATAAATATCTTGACCTGCACAGCATGCTCCCTTTTTTTGTAGTACAGCCCCGTGATCATATAACTGTAAAGTAATACCTATAACTTTATGGCCTTGCTCATGCATCATTGCTGCTACTACAGAGCTATCCACTCCTCCGGACATTGCTACAACAATAGTTTTAGGCATAATAAACCTTTTTTTCCTCAAGGAGCGAATTATATTAAATTTAAGTACGAATTGCAAGAATCAAACCGATGCACCATACTACACAACCTTTATAAGATTGTGTACTCCTAAGCTGCTTTTCCCCTATTGTTAAGCCAGGTAAATTTATTTTAAGCAATACTCTGTTTGCAAATATCGGTATAAGCTACTTCCATTTTCTTTTAACCACAACTTAGCAGTTCTATATTCGGGATAGAGCTTTGCTACCAAATCCCAAAAAGTCTTACTGTGGCTCATTTCTACCAAATGGCACATTTCGTGTATTATTACATAATTTAATACTTCCTGCGGCGCAAAAATAAGGCGCCAATTAAAGCGCAGGATTAAATTACTTGAGCAACTTCCCCATCTAGTTTTAGCATTTGTAATCTTAATTTTAGAGAATTTTAATTGATACTGCTTACTGAAACGATTAACAATATCCGTTATTTCTAAAAGCAGCTTATTCTGTAAAAATTTAATCAATGTTTCGTGGTGATAATTTGGTAATGAGTCTACATGAATTACATTTTCCTTAATTTGGACTTTATTGCGAATAGAATCAACATTTAATAATAAATACTCCTTCCCCAATAAAGGAATATTTTTAGTATCCACATACTCTTCTTTTTCTACAGCTTGTAGTTTTCTTCTAATCCAAGGCTCTTTTTCTAACAGAAATTTATAGCCTGCGTTAATATTCTTATTAGGTAAAACTAATTCAAGTTTTTTGTGCTGTATTTTAATAATAATACGTTTAGCTTTAGAACTATGCCTTACTTGAACATTGAGCACATCACTTAGCCTATCTAGGCTAAGCAAAATTGGATCTAGTTTCTTTTTGGACTTCATTTTTAAATTAAAATTGTTTTTAAGCTGAATCTTAAATACTTTACGATTCTGCAATAAACTAGCATTATAGTTAAAAATTTTCTATTGAGAACTATAAGCATATCCTGAAGTATGGAAGGTCTAAATTCTCTGTTTGCTTATCTTAAGTAGATTGGAATTTGAGAATTATTTCATAGAGCAAGGTAATAAGATGGAGACCTTTTTACTGATCACAGCAACTAAATATTTAACTTAAAAATAGAAGATAGTAAGTTTATGAAGTTCGTATTCAAAGAATATTTGTATTATTACTCTGGCCTTTAAATATTGAACATTATATAGTAGCATAAGCTATTTCTTTCTTTTTAAAATAATTTTGAATTTTTATACCATTAAACTGAATTTGTGTTAAATAGGACCGTACATTAATTGTTAAATCTTTTACTGATTTTAGTACTCGAAAATTATTGGAGTTAGCTTTGACATCTTGGTTTACAAGTTCTTGTGGATTCATATCAGGACAATATGATGGTAAATAAAACAATTCTAGCTTGTCCTTATGTCTTTCTACATAAGCTTTTACCTTTTTACTGTGATGCACTCTATGATTATCTAATATCAAAAATATTTTCTGCTTAATTTGTCTGATCAGTCTACCTAAAAATTCAATGCACTTTTTGCTGGTAAAATTATCTTCAAATACCATCCAGTTCATAAACCCTTGCGGACTAATAGCAGCTAGCATATTACATTTAAATCTTGAACCACTTCTCTTGATTGCTGGGGTCTTGCCTTTAAGACCATATGTTTTACCTCGATTATCTGTTGATTGTATCCCCATTTCATCTCCCCAATAAATTCTAGCACTTTCTTTCATTGCACGAGACTTGATTTCTGGATATGTGACTGTTAACCATTCTTTTATCTTCTCTGGATTACGTTGATAGGCTGATTTAATTGGTTTTTGAGACGTAAAACCCAATCTATTCATAATTTTTCTTATAGAACGCCTGTTATACTGATAAAGGTAATTGGATTCTATATATTCTTGTACCACTTTACTATTCCATAACGTATAATCCATTCCCAATTCATCAGGTGTATGTGATAAAATTTTAGATTTTAATTCCTCTTCTTGATTTTTACTGATTTTAGATCCTGTTCCTACCTTTACTCCTCGCTTCTTATAGCGAAAGCTTTCTTCCTTATAAATTTTGTACTCTTTAAGATATTTCCATATAGAACTCCTAGAAAACCCAAAGGTAATAGATGCTTGTTTCTTGCTTATTCCATGTATAACTATTGCTTCCACTGCTTTCTTTCTTAATATCTTGAGATCGCTTGGTGATAATTTTTTATTAGACATTTTGTTATTACTCTTGATACAATATCATTATATCATTTCTCTAATGTTAGTTCAATATTTAAAGGCCGGAGTAATATATTGCTTATTGTTCTTGCTATTAACGGAATTAATGTATTTGTTTCGTTGTCGCTAAGTATAGCTTTTGCCGGTGTTATTGGAATTTCAATAAACGATAATTTTGATATTTTAATATTCAGTCAATCCTTAAACAAAGGATTTACTAGCATGAACGAAATAATGCTTTTATCGCTAATGGTGGGAGGGATATCTTGGCTTACAGGTAAAGAATTTACGCAAGAAGTGGCAAATAGATTATCAGTGTGGATTGATCGAAAAAATGCGGGCCCTAAATTGATACAACTCTTAATAGCAAAAGTTGTTAGTATATTTGATATATTACTTGCTAATAATACGATTGCTATCATTTTTACTGGTGAAATTGCAAGGGAACTGGCAAAAAAGCATAAAATACCACCGCACTACAGTGCTGCTTGGCTAGATATTTTGTCCTGCGTCTTTCAGGGTCTGATACCATATGGCGCACAAATATTACTTGCAAGCGCTATAGCACAAGTCTCTCCACTGACTGTAGTATCCATATGTGTATTACTGTTATGTGTTAGGGGTTGTATCAGTGTGCTATATAATAGCAAATAAAATAAAGGAGGTATAATAAAGGTAAAATTATTTACCTAATCTTATATTAGCTGGGAATTTGACAATTGTTTATAGGCCCAGTAAGATAGACACCTTTTTACTAGTTACAGTAACTAAACATTTAATTTAAGAATACAAGGATAGTCAGTTTATGAAGCTTTTATCCAAAGAGCAGGTAGGATCATTATATGCTATTAGCTCGGGTTTATGTTATGGATTTTTAGGGTATTTCGGCGTTCAACTTTTGAAGTCTAATTTATCTATTGCAAATATGCTATTTTGGAGATTCTTGGTAGCGGCTTTTTTCACATTTATTATATTAATGTTCAAAGGGAAAAATATTTTTCAGCCGTTAACAGAAAACCTTAAAATAATATTTTATGGTATAGCTTTTTATGGCACTTCTTCAATAACCTATTTTATCGGCAGTAATTATATCGGCACTGGTCTTATTATGGTTGTATTCTTTATTTATCCAGCAATTGTCATGTTATTTAACTGGATATTATATAATGAAAATATAAGTAAAACATACTATTTAGCTTTTTTTATGATAATAGTTGGTATACTCCTATTAGCAGACTTACATGAATTAAAACTTGATTTTTTAGGAATAGGATTTGGAATTTTATCTGCAATTTGCTATGCATGCTACGTAGTAGCAAGCAAAAAAAGCAATGTTTCTCCTCTAATTTCTACTTTAATGGTATTAATTGGCTGTAGTATTGCATGCTTGATTGTCGCATGTTTTGAAGGTAATTTTGTTATTCCAGATAGAAATAACTGGTTAAATATAACTTTTATGGCAATTATTTGTACGGCCTTACCAATATTGTTATTATTAAAAGGGTTAAAATATATAAGTTCTGAAAAAGCTACTATAGTATCGGTTCTAGAACCGGTATTCGTTTTGCTATCTGGTATTGTACTTCTCGGCGAAACAGTAAGCGTTATGCAAATATTGGGTACAATTATCATTTTATCAGGAGCATTGATAACCTATATTTAGCAAAAATCCAACTAATCAAAAATAGCAAATAGTAATGCATTATTTTTCCTTGCATCAACAAATTGAACGGTAATATCAGAATTTAAAAGAGCGTACTTTGACGCTTTCACTAAAGGATCAGTTACAGTTACTTCAATAGTGCTGTTTAATAAATAATTTAATTCAGCAACTGATGAAAGAACCCCGACTTTGTTTACTAGAAAATCGTCTTCGCACGTTATATAATCAATTTACTAGCATTTACGAAGCTGCAACCATTGCTGAAGTAATCTCCGTATCTAAAATTGCTGTCTTACCTTTTTCAGTACAAGTTACCGGTGAAATTATTGGAACAATTTTAGTGTCTTCGATTGCTAATAAAACCTCGGGATTAACTAATAAAGGTTCAGCAGCATAAAGCCAACTACCGGTAATTGCAATATGATTAGATTTTTTAGCCACTAACAGATTTCCGTCTTTACCGGACAAACCAACTGCTAAAACCCCAAGAGAAGATAGCTTTTATACTATACGTTTATTGATATGACCGGAAATAACCATTTCAAATAACCCAGATAATTGGTCGTCTCCAAAATGCGGGCTGTATTTTTTTTCATCTATACCAAGGAGTTTAAGCTGTTTGGTTAATAAATTACCGTATTCATGAACAATAATTAAATTTAAGCCGTTATCTGCTAAAATTTCTAGATTCTCCGCAAACTTAGAAAGTAATGTTTTATTTTCAATAATTAGTGATGACAAGCGTATTACTACACTCGTATGCTTTATCGAATTACTACGTTCAACAATTTTTTTTATCAGTTGAGCTTTACCTGCTCTAAGATCCTGAACAGGAACATTTTTCTGATTATTTGACGTATTGCGCCAAGCTAAGTTGAAGTTCTTTTGCACCCACACCATTCTTGCTACTGGACAAGACAATATTACATAATAAGTATCCTAAACTTGCAAGATAATTTTTGACTTCTTCTTCAAAGCCTTCTTTTAATTTCACCTTATCTGCTTTTGTAAATACTAATTGTATTTGTTTATCATATGAATGCAATAACTGGATTACTTTAAGATCATTTTCTTTAATACCTCTTCTGGCATCAATAAGCATATTAACTAGTTTAAGGTTAGGACTATTTTGCAAATAATAAAGGATCAGTTTTTCCCAATTTTGTTTTTCTTTTGCTGGAACTTTAGCAAAACCATAACCCGGAAGATCCACTATAACTAATTTTTCTGCGATTAGGAAAAAATTTATCTGCCTAGTTCTTCCCGGTGTGTGAGAAACCCGGGCCAAATTTTTTCTCCGGCAGATAGTGTTAATCAAACTAGATTTGCCGACATTTGATTTCCCAACAAAAGCAACCTGAGGTAAAGATATTCTCGGCAATTGGTTTGGTTTTGTAGCTCCAGCAATAAATCTCATCTCTTGCCTAAATATCTTTGTTCCCAGTTCATTAACCATTCTTATCCAGCTTGTTTATATAAAATTGTTGAACTATTGAGAGAATATTATTCCAGGACCAATAGATCAAAAGACCTGCTGGAAAACTACTAAACATAAATAGGAACATAAGAGGCATAAACTTCATAACCATAGCTTGGACTGGGTCCGCTGGTTGTGGGCTCATTTTTTGTTGCAAATACATGGTTCCTGCCATAATTATAGGCCAGGCCCCTATCATCAAAAAAGCCGGAGGCGTAAATGGTAGCAACCCAAATAAATTGAATACAGTTGTCGGGTCGGGTGCGGATAAATCGTGAATCCAACCAAAAAACGGCGCATGACGCATTTCAATAGTTACATATAGCACTTTATAAATAGAAAAGAAAACAGGTATTTGAATCAGTAATGGTAAACAACCGCTAACAGGATTGACCTTTTCTTTCTTATAGAGGTTCATAATTTCCTGATTAAGACGGGTCTTATCATCTGCATATAGTTCTTTTAAACGCTCCATTTGTGGCTGGAGATTCTTCATCTTTTTCATTGATCGATAAGATTTATTAGCTAAAGTAAACATTGCTAATTTAATAATAATTGTAACTATCATTATACTAATACCGAAATTACCTACATATAGGTAGAAAAAATTCATGGCATTAAAGATAGGTTTAGTAAGGATATAGAACCAGCCAAAATCAATCGCTCTATCAAATAATTTGATATTATATTGATTCTCGTATTTATCTAACAAGTCAACTTTTTTAGCCCCAGCAAATAGCTTATGTGTTAGCTCAAAGCTTCCTCCAGATTCAATAATTTGAGCTGTTGAAATTAAATCAGCTTGGTATTTATCCATCCCTGATTTAATTCCATAAATAAAATTAGATAAGTAATCATAAGAAGAATCAGGAATAAAGGCAGCAAGCCAATATTTATCTGTAATACCTAACCAGTCTACTTTATTTTTTGTAAAACTTTGCTTTTTCTTATCTTTTATATCATCATAATTATATTCTTTAAGCTCACCATTAACCGCTCCTATCATCCCTTGGTGAAGAATATTCACCATCCTTTCTGATTCGTGGCTATAAGTACGATTTATCAAAGCATAATATTGAGTCTGCAGAGGGTGAGGGGAATTATTAATTGTTGTCTGCTTAATAGTAAACATATAATTATCATCAAGTTCTACCTTAACAACAAATTTTATTTTTTCGGGATTAGTCCAGACAAATGTGATAGGTTTGCCCAGTGAAATAGAATCACCATCTGCTTCCCAAATGGTTGAAGAATCTGGAAACTTTGTATTTTTATTATTTCCAAGCCACCCTATCTCGGCAAAATAAGCATCTTGTGCTACCGAAGGAGAAAAAAGCACTACCGGATGGCTGTTTTCATCTAAACTTGTATGGTATCTTAAAAGCGTTAAATCATCAAAACGCAAACCCTGTAGTGATATAGACCCAGAAAGTGCGTTGGATTTTATGTAAACTCTTTTTGTTAAATTTAATGCTTCATGCCGATTAATTACTTTATCACCTTTAGCCAACTGCGTTTCTTTTTTTACACTTTCTAAAGTTTTATTATAATGTTTTTGTTCTTCGGCAAGCCTCTGTAATTTCGGTTTCTCATAAAAATGCTGCCAACCAAATATTATTAGTACCGACACCACTATAGCAGTTACCAAATTTAGAAAACTATAATTCATATTATTTTGAGAATTTATTTATTCAACCCCTGGATTTTTATAAGATTTGTAATAAATAATCAAGCCCTTTGAACTAAAAAGCCTTAAACTATATAAATATTAGTTAACAAACCGGTGCCAGATTAATAACTTTTCTATAGGATGATGCACTTAATACTTGCACATAGTCTTTAAAAATATTATCTTGGAATCTGGCTAGTGTTGGGCACTTAATTTGTTTAGTTGGTCAGGTTCGAAAGAAAGCAGCCAGAGCAAACCTTAAGTGGGTCAGTGCTAGCTTTAACTGCAAATCACTTAAAAATCCATGACTAAGAATTCGGCACGGTACGTCCCTTTTGCCAGAAAATACAGACCAAAAAATTTCAAAGAACTCTTAGGTCAAGAAGTACTTACCAAAACTCTGAGCTATTGCATAAATAACAAAAAGCTTACAGGAGCAATATTACTTACCGGTATTAGAGGAGTAGGTAAAACATCTTCAGCCAGAATAGTAGCTAAAACCGTCAATTGTACTTCTTTATTAAATGATCATTTAAATAATGCACTTCCCTGCGAATTATGTAAAAACTGCGAAAGTTTTAATAAAAATACTCATCCTGACATTATTGAAATAGACGCAGCTAGTAGAACAGGTGTAGATGACGTTAGAGAAATAATAGAAAGTAGTGAATATCGCCCGTTACTTGGCGAATATAAAATTTTTGTAATTGATGAAGTTCATATGCTTTCTAAAAATGCGTTTAATGCTTTGCTTAAGTTAATAGAGGAACCCCCTCCCCATGTAATATTCATCTTCGCTACAACTGAGGTGCAAAAAATACCGCTAACAGTTTTATCCAGATGCCAGAGATATGATTTAAGAAGATTATCAATTGAGGAAGTTTTAGCACTACTTAAAAATATCGCTCAAAATGAAAATTTAAAATTTGAAGAAGAAGCACTAAAAATAATTGCCTTAAAATCCGAAGGTTCTGCAAGAGATGCAACCGGAATACTTGATCAAGCCTCGAGTTACATTCACCACATGAATCAGAATGATGTAATAACTGCTAAATCCGTCAATCAGATGCTTGGGCTTGTACAGATCAGTACAATTCCAAAATTGGTAAGGTTAATTATTGGGGGTAATACTAAAGAAGCATTGAACTTACTTGAAGAAATATATATGAACTCTAGTAACTTAGAGTATTTTATCGAGCAAATTGCAGATTTTATTGCTGCTTTAACTAAAGAAAAAATAATCCTCGGCTTCCACGACCCCCTATATAAGAATTATGCCAAAGAAATTGCTGATATTCTAGTTGAGATAAGTTTGCCCAAGCTTAGCATATTATGGCAAATATTTAGCAATGGTACTAATCAAATAAAATCTTCACATAATGAATTAATAACTGCAGAAATGCTTATTATAAAAGCAATTTACTCATGCAATATTCCTGATATTGAGCAACTTCTAGATACATCAAACCAAATGGCAGAACCTAATTTGGAACAGACAGTTACTGCCCCAAATACGGCAACAGAGACAAGTAGGAATATTTTTGACTTTTTGAAATTTTGTCATGCCCAAAATGAAATGGAATTATACTATGTATTGCTCAATGAAGTAGAAATCAAAAATTTTACCGAACCATTAATAGAAATAGCCGCTAATACCAAAATTGCCCAGGAAAAAAATCTTAAATCAATGTTGCGCAAATGGTCTGGAACCGAGTGGAATGTTGTCATATCCAAACAGGATAAGATAAATAACTTAAAACAAGAATTACTTAAAAAGGTAAAAGAAAGCGAGGATTTTACGGTTATAAAAAATAATTTTCCTAATGCTGATGTTTCCGATATACTTCTTAAGTCATAATTTGTCTAATTTATAAAAACCAAAGGTATCTAAAAATGAATATTAACCAATTGATGAAACAAGCTCAAGTAATGCAAAAAAAGATGAAAGAGTTACAGGAAGAAATTGCTAAAAAAGAATTTGAAGGCAAATCCGGTGGGGGTATTGTTTCAGTAAAAATGAGCGGCAATGGGGAGATGCATAAAATTTCTATTGATTCTTCTCTCTTAAAACCAGACGATAAAGAAATTTTAGAGGATTTAATAATTGCAGCATATAATGATGCAAAGGCCAAAGCTGATCAGGAATCAAAAAATAGCATGACAGGCGCATTTGGTAATTTTGGTGAATTTCCAAGCATGAATTTACCATTTTAGCAACAAATTACCTTACATCAATTGATTAATAGCTAAAATTGTAATGACCAAAGAAACATCAGGACCAGATCAGCTGATTTACTTATTTTCCAAACTTCCGGGACTTGGAACACGCTCAGCTAGAAGGATAGTTCTCCATTTATTACAGGATAAAGATTTAAGGCTGAAAGGCCTTATTGAAGGCTTGCAAGATGCTGCGGCCAAAATTAACTGCTGTACCTTTGCAATAATATAGATTACAGCTCGCAGTGCAGAATTTGCCTTGATCAACAAAGGGACGATAATATTATTGCTATCGTTGAAACAGTGGCAGAATTATGGGCTATAGAGCGCACAGGTCATTTTAAAGGAAGATATCACGTTCTTGGAGGCACCATTTCTAGTAGTGCTAACCACCGTAGCCCGGCAGATTTAAAATTGCCTAATCTGTTATCTAGATGTAATAACCATCAAACTAAAGAGTTAATTATTGCGACCAATTCAACTCTTGACGGTCAAACTACGGCTTGTTTTATTACTGAATATTTTAAGAACTACCCAATTAAAACCTCAAGACTTGCAAGCGGTATTCCAATAGGAGGAGAACTTGATTACTTGGATGAAGGAACATTATGGGCAGCATTTGAAAGTAGAAAACCCTTTGAATAGCTTATAAGATTAATGTTGTATCAGGAATTTTTTTAATGGTAATTAAAAATAACAGAATCGTTATTTTAATTGATTATATATTTTTATAAACTGACATTACTTTCTCTAGCATCATTTCAAGGGAAAATTTTTCTATCGTTGATTTGCGTGCGGCTACTCCTATTTCTTTAGCTTTATCCGTACCTAATATTGATAAACAATACTCAATTTTATTAGCAAGCTGCTGGCTATTTCCCGGAACAACATGAAACCCTGTTTTCTCATTTTCAATCGTTTCAGCAGCTCCGCCAATATTTGTAGCCATTACCAATTTTTCCATCGATTGCGCCTCAATTATTGTCCTACCAAAAGCCTCTGGCTCAATTGAAGCAGAAATAACTAAATCAGCAATTCCGTACAAATTTACTATATTAGGCTCACTGCCAAATATTTGGATTTTATGCTGTATCTTATTTTTACTGATAAGGCTTGCAACTCGTTGCACATACAACGGATGTTTAGCTAAATCACCGGTCATAATGCAGTAAAAATTGAGGTGTTTAATTTTGCTTAAAGCTTCTACTAAAACAAGCTGGCCTTTCCACTCAGTCATTCTAGCAGGCAATAAGATTACGGGTGTCTCAGCAGGTACATTATATTTAGTTCGGTACTTTAACAATATATCATCATTTATTTTATCTTTAGTAAACTCTCTATAATCAACCCCTCTATGTATTAATACAATTTTCTGGGGATCAACCTTGTAATTCTTTATAACATGCTCTTTTACAAACTGAGATACTGCAATAACTACAGTACCTTCCGTCATTATACTATTGTAGAACTTTTTAATTTTAGTATGGAAATTATAAACACCGTGAAAAGTGGTTACTAATTTAATACCAGTTGCTTTTGCTGCCATAAAACAACTCCATGCCGGTGCTCGTGATCTAGCATGTATAATATCTATTTTTTCTTCTTCTATTATTTTTGCAATTTTTTGGAAATTTAACCAAATAGTTATTGGGTTCTTACTAGCTACATTTAATTTTATATGTTTTGATCCTGATGCTTCCAAGATTTTAACCAGAGGACCTCCAGCAGATATAACAATTGACTTATAACCAGAATCAACTACTTTTTTAGCAATTTCCAATGTTCCTCTTTCAACTCCTCCAGAAACAAGCGCAGGAACAACTTGCAGGATAGTTTTTTTGTGATATTCTTCAGTATTCATACAAATTGACAAAAATAGATAAAATGAAAAAGCTTTATACTAGCGACAAAAAAAGATTCCTTGCATATCATAAACAAATTGGTTCAAAAAATAAAGCCCCTTATATTATCTTTCTTCATGGTTTAATGTCTAACATGAATGGTCATAAGGCTCTAGCCACCGGCCAATATTGCCAGCAGCAGGGATATAATTTTATTAGATTTGATAATTTCGGTAATGGAAGTTCTTCTGGTGAATTTATTGACCAGACCATCAGCGATTGGGTGTTAGGAATAAATTTAGTCATACAAGAGTTAACTGAAGGACCAGTTTTATTAATAGGTTCAAGTGCAGGAGCATGGCTTGCTCTAATTGCTGCGAAATTAAATCCAGAAAAAGTAATTGGTGTAATAACCCTTGCTGCGGCGGTGGATTTTACTAAGGAGCTAATATGGGATAAATTTACTGATGAAGAAAAAGATATTATCAAAAAGCAGGGTATATATAAAGTCAGCAGTAATAATCCGGAATGTAGCGAATCTTATCCTATTAGTTATAATTTAATAGAAGATGGTAAAAAATACCTTATATTTAGTAAACTACCTAAAGGCAACATAGATATTTCCTGCCCACTACACCTTATCCATGGAATACTTGATATTGATGTTCCTTATGCCATTTCTCTAAGAATAGCAGAAAAAGTAGAATCACAAAAAGTAGTGGTTAAGTTAGTAAAAGATGCCAACCATAGACTTTCGAGAGAAGAAGATTTGCTAATATTATATAATTCAATAGAAGAATTACTTAAATCCATAAAATAATACCGATTATTTTATTTTTTTTGATAAAATAAAAAGCTTAAAAGTATTTCAAGTAAACTACTCTGCACTATTTCCAAAAAAGGGCATTAATTGAGTCAGGTTAATTGACAATATCCTTTTAGGGATTAAGGGTAAGATTAATTGCTTATACAAAGAAAAATATAAATTAATGTCAGAGAATTTTCAAAAAAAAGGATTAGCCATAATCCTTTCTGCTCCTTCTGGGGGAGGAAAATCCAGTACAGCTAGAGCCCTATTAGCAAAAGATCCAACTTTAGTTAGGTCTGTTTCTGCTACTACTAGAAAACCACGGCCCGGAGATATTGAGGGAAAAGATTATTTTTTTAAGTCAAAAAATGATTTTTTGAAAATGATAAATGAAGGTAAATTACTTGAATATTCGGAAATATATGGTAATTTGTACGGCATACCTAAAGATTTTGTGGAAACTCAGTTACAACAAGGGCATGGCATAATATTTGATATTGATATCCAGGGAGCACAAAAACTAAAAACTATTTTACAAAATACAGTTGTTAGTATATTCATTTTACCTCCATCTATTCCAGAGCTTCGTAAAAGATTAGAGGCACGGAAACAGGATTCTCCTGAACAAATTGACTTAAGGGTGAATTTAGCTACAAAAGAAATTGAGAACGCAAAAAACTACGACCATGTAGTAGTTAATAACGATTTTTTAACCAGTGTAAACACTATATATGACTTAATTAAAGGTGAAAGGGAAAAAAGAGGATTATAAGTGAGAAAAGAAAAGAAGAAAATAATCGGTGCATTTCTAGGTACCATAGTCGAGTACTATGATTATAGCTTATATGGCTTTTCTGCTGGTATAATAGCTGTTAAATTTTTTCCCGAATTAGAGAAAATTCAAAGTCTTATGTATGTATTTGGAATTTATGCGATTTCCTATCTATCAAAGCCTTTAGGATCGTTAATATTCAGCTTTATAGGTGATTTTTATGGAAGGCTAATCTCCCTTCGAATTACAATAATCGGTATTGCTATTCCGACTTTTACCATAGGAATTCTCCCTGATTTTAACAGTATAGGGGTAACTGCTGCTTATATCTTAATTATCTGTAGGTTCATGCAAGGTTTTTTCGTAGGAGGAGAATATGATGGAGCTGCTATTTATGTTATCGAGCATCTAGGAAAGAAACATCATTATACTGCTTCGGCAATCACTAGGGCTTCCGGAGTAATTGGATTGTTATTAGGGATTGCAGTTACTAATCTCTTTAACTCCTCGCTATTTCCTAACTGGGCTTGGCGCATACCATTTATTTTATCACTTCCGCTTGCTTTTCTTACCATTTACTGTAGAAAATTTTTAACTGAAACTCCTGACTTTAACAGCTCCATACAACAAAAAATTGAAATCAATAGATTAGCTTCTTTTATTAAACGCAATAGTCTAACGTTGCTCCTAGCCATATTGCTTGCTGGAGGCTTTGGCATTACTTACCAATTATCTATTATTTTTATGAAACAATATCTCCCGATAGTTATGCCAGCTACTAGCACAATTGTAACAAGTTTTTCTGTTTTTATAGTTTTTATATTTGGAGTTTCAATGCCAATCTCGGGTTTTTTAGCCGACAAATTCGGAGAAATGATTATAGTAAAGACAAGTTTATTACTAACGTTAACATCGAGTAGCCTATTAGGAGCAGCAATTTATTATCAACTGATGAATTTAACATTAATTTCTACAATTATTCTAGCTATATCAGTAGCACCTTTTAACGCTTTAGCTCATGGAATAATTATTAAAGCCTTCCCGATAAACGAACGTTACAGAGGTATTAGCCTTAGCCATACTATAGGATCAATGCTGATGTCTGGAACAGCTGCATATATCTCTTTATATTTCATGAAAGAGCACAAAATTATGCTATTCCCTATAATATATATAGCATCTTCTGCACTAATTTCTTTCTTTGTAATCTATAAATTCTCACAACGTAGAAGCCATTAATTTAACCAATTATTATTACAGCAGTTATAAAAAAATAGCTCCTCTTACAAAAACTATTAAAACAACTACAAAAAGGACCATATTTTATCAACTTTTTTTATGATTTCATCATCCATTTCAATTTTTTCTCCCCACTTCTTCGAAGTTTCTGGTGAAAGCTTATTGGTAGCATCAATACCTAATTTACTTCCAAGGCCAGATAGCGGAGAAGCAAAGTCCAGATAATCGATAGGAGAGTTTTCAACAAAGCTAAAATCACGTTTTGCATCGGTCCTGGTAGCCACCGCCCACATAACTTCTGCCCAATCTCGAACGTTAATATCCTCGTCTACAACGATAATATATTTTGTATACATAAATTGCTGCAGGAAAGACCATATACCCATCATAATCCGTTTTGCTTGCCCTGGATAAGTTTTTCTTATAGACACAACCGCAATTCTATAAGAACAGCCTTCAGGAGGAAGCCAAAAATCCACGATTTCTGGGAATTGATTTTGAATTAAAGGGATAAATATTTCATTTAATGCTTCTCCTAGTACGGATGGTTCATCTGGAGGTTTACCCGTATAAGTGCTTAAGTAAACAGGGGTTTTTCGCATTGTTATAGCTTGTATTTTAAATACCGGAAACAACTCAACATCATTATAATAACCCGTATGGTCCCCAAATGGCCCTTCCGGCAAGTACTCATCTAAACTTACATAACCTTCTAAAATAATTTCAGCATTAGCCGGTACTTTTAAATCAATAGTTTTGCACTGTACTAGTTCAATAGGACTGCTTTGGAGTAACCCGGCAAAATTATACTCAGACATGGTATTTGGAATTGGCATCACAGCGGCTAAAGTCAAAGCCGGATTTGCTCCAATTACAGCAGCTGCTGGCATAGGTTCTTTTAGGTTTTGCCATTTATTATGGTGGGCCGCTCCTCCTCTCATTTTGAGCCAACGCATGATAAGCTTATCTTTTTCTACTACTTGCAACCGATATACACCCAGGTTATAACTATCTGTTTTATCACTGCCCGTACCTTTTGTAATAATTAAAGGCCAAGTAATTAAAGGACTTACATCAAGTGGCCAGCATTTTTGAATCGGTAAAATGTTTAAATCCGGTTCTAAGATAACGACTTCTTGGCATACTGCTTTTTTTACATTTTTAGGAGACATCGATAATACCCTTTTTGCGACCGGTAACATGGAAAAAGTTTCTTTAATAGAAGATGGCGGTTCAGGATTTTTCAAAAATGCTAGTAATTTCCCGAATTGGCGAAGCTCTGATTGGGATTTTAAACCCAAAGCCCAGCTTATTCTCTGGGGGTGAGCATATAAATTAGTAACAATTGGAAACTCAGATTTTGTACCATTTTCCTTAATAACATTTTCAAAAAGCAAGGCAGGACCGTGATTATGTAAAAATCTCTTACTTATTTCTGTTATTTCCAGGTGCGTTGATACTACTTCCGTAATTTTTTTCAAATGGGCGTTTTTCTCTAAATATTCCATGAAAGAAGGTAAATCTTTAAAGATCATATAGTCGATTTGTTAATTTTCCAAATACTAAAAACTATATAAAGAAATATATTAAGGTAACAGGCAAAAATATATAGAGGGGCTTTATAAGCAACTTTTTGTAAAGTAAAGTGAAAATAAACAACTATTACCAGAGGGCAAAAGGTATAAACCATTTGTTTAATGTTAGTCTTTCTAGTATCATTATTTATAGAGAGAAATATACTTAGCGCTAAAAATACTAGAACATAATTAAGTACAGGCCAAATTAACCTCTGATGACCATCTACAATTAATCTCTTCTTCATTTCCTCAGGAGAGTTAGCAGTAGGTTGTAACATTTCTGTTAGATAAAGCTCTAAACTTGTTTTATTACGATCATCTTTATCAGGATCATCATTTTTAATCGCTATTAACAACTGATCAAAATATAATTTTGTCATATTCTGATTATTATCAAGAGATTGCCTAAAACCTTGCCTTAATTCAAACAATGGTATATTACCGTGGGTTATTATTCTACCAGTTTTAGCGAACAAAACTGTACGATCTTTCGGAATTCTATTATCAAATAAAATTATCCCATCCAAAGTACCATCTGCATTTTTTTTATCGAGGTAAATTGTAAAATCTTTGGATATCTGGTTAAAAGTTCTTGCATCAATAATATTTGTTGATACATAATTTTGACGGAAATTATTAAGATCATCTTTTAATCTACTATAAGAAAAAGGCATTAAATATAAAGATATATAGTAAGAAATTACAGTTATGCAAGTAACAATAAGAAGTGCCGGTCGCGCCAAGGCAAAATTACTAAGACCAGCTATTCTAAGTATAATTAACTGCCTATTTTCTTGTAGCTTACTATAAACATATATTACTGCTAACACAGAAATAAAAGGCGAAATCATAAAAAATATTGAAGGTACTATAAGAATAATTAATTGCAGAAAATCAATTAACTTTATTCCCCTTTCTAGTAAGCATAATAACTTCAATATCTGTGTGATCCACACCAGGGTAGTTAGTACAAAAGTTAACGTTATAAAAGGATAAAAGATAGTTTGTGCAATGTATTTTTTATAAATTGTCATTAAAAATTATTTAATTTGTTTCAACTAGAGGAACATCAAGGTTTTCATCAGATATTGATTGCACAGTTACAAAATCCAAATTGTTTAAATTTGCACTTAATTTTACAAAAACTCCGTCATTATCAATTTTATAAATCTTCCCTACTAAAAGGCCGTAAGGATAGATTTTACCATCCCCAGAAGTATATATTAATTCACCAATTTCTACCTTATGGTCCTCTGAAAGGTAAATTAATAACATGTTATCTCCCTGCTTTGCTAAAATACCTCTTTCTCTAGAAGAGGATGTAATAACCGGTACCCTTGAATTAGGATCATTTAGGAGCATGACGGAAGAATAATTATTACTTACATTTATAATTCTTCCAACAAGTCCATCTTCATTTATTATCAAATCATTTACCTTAACGTTTTTATTTTCTCCAGCTTCAATTACCGCCGAACTAGATAAAGGTGTAACACTTGCACCTACTAATCTGGAAGTTATGTAATTACCTTTTATCTTATCTGTCACTTTTAGTAATTTCCGGAGTTCCTTATTTTCAGATAAAAGCTTTGTTACAGTTTGCTCTAAATCAGCCATTCTAGCTAATTGCAACTTTAGTTTTATATTTTCTGCTTCGAGATTACGGAAGTAAGACAACCTGTCATACAATAATTCAACATTTTCTATTAAATTATCGGCTACTATAGACCCAGCAGATAGCAAAATACCATATACTTCAAGAGATAATTTAGATAGATTTTTTATAGGAAAAAACAACAAATACGAACAACCGCAAAGTAAAACTACAATACAAAACTTCCTAAATAAAAATAAGCTAAATCGGCCTAGCTCAGTAAAATTATTTGTAACCCTTATCCTATTTTCAATTAGCGCCATATCTAATCTTGCTTAAATAATACGTGCTTTAATTTTGAAAAATCTTCCAAAACCATTCCAGTACCAAGTGCTACACACGCTAATGCTTGATCAGCGACAAATACTGGTAATTTCGTAGCTTCTCTTAATACATAATCTAAGTTTTTCAGAAGGGCACCTCCTCCTGTTAGAACTATACCCTTATCTACAATATCAGATGATAATTCGGGAGGAGTACATTCAAGTGCAGTTTTTACTGCTTCAACTATCTGACTAATAGGTTCGATTAAACTTTCAGATACTTGCTGCTCATTTAATAACATTTCTTTAGGAATTCCATTAATTAAATCCCGGCCTTTAATCTCAACCTCTCGGTATAAGCCGTCTGAAGTAACATAAGCTGTACCAATATGTTTTTTTATTTTTTCAGCCGTTGACTCACCAACTAATAAGTTATAATTTCTCCTGATATAAGAAATAATTGCCTCATCCATTTTATCACCACCAACTCTAACAGACTTAGCATAAACTATTCCACCTAAGGATAAAACAGCAACTTCTGTAGTACCACCCCCTATATCTACAATCATGGAACCTGTAGGCTCTGTAACAGGCAGCCCAGCACCTATGGCAGCTGCCATAGGTTCTTCAATCAGAAAAACATCCCTTGCTCCTGCGCTCTCTGCAGCTTCTTGAATTGCTCTCCGTTCTACAGGAGTTGAACCAGATGGTACACATACTATAATTCTTGGGCCAGTCAATGACCTCCTATCACTTACTGAGCGGATGAAATATTTAATCATTTCCTCTGCTCCTTTAAAATCAGCTATCACCCCATCTCGCAGCGGTCTTTTTGCTTCAATATCTGCAGGAGTTCTTCCAAGCATCATCTTGGCTTCATGGCCGAAGGCGTAAGGCTTTTTAGCCCCGTTTTGTTCTATTAAAGCCACCACTGAAGGCTCGTTTAGCACTATACCTTTACCTTTTACATAAACAAGGGTGTTTGCAGTTCCAAGATCTATAGCAATATCTGCTGAAAAACTATTAATAAATTCCAAAAATCTTCTGATCATTATCCGTTATACCCTTAATTATCCAATACCTTGTTTTATCAATAATTTCTTAAAAAGTAGAGTATATCAAGATTCATGAAAATGTAAAATGACAAAATTACCAATTAGAATTATCAGTGAAATAGGTAGTAGAACTGCAAAAATTGGAGCAAGTCCGCCATAGGCCAGAATACGGATACTGATTTCTAATAAAAAATAAGTGACAACTCCAGCAATAACTATAAATGCTTTTTCTTTAACACCAGAATTATTTCTATTGTCAAGCCTCAAAAACCAGCAACCTAACAGAGACATAGCAAGAGTCGTAAGGGGTTTAAATAATTGTTTTAAAAAATATAGCTGGTAATTTAAAATTGGAGCCCCAGAACTAACCAATTTATCAATTAGTTCAGGTAATCCCCAAATAGAGATCATTTCTTGCGAAACCAAGCTTTGTCGCACACTATCAATCGATAAATTGGTTTGCAAATACAGTTTATCTAATCTTGAACTTTTATTAAGATCAGTAACTAAAGGACTGTAAAGCTTAAATTGATTATTATCAAGTTCTGCATAAGGGGCATCAATTCTTTGTATTAATTCATTTTTTGGATCAACACTAATTATAATAATATCGGAAATTAATTTTTTGGATATATCAATTGATTTTACTTTAATTATGCGGTTTGTATCTTGGTATTTCTCATTGAAGAAAATATCTGTTTTAGAGATAATAAGATTATTATGTAAAGGACTATTATCTAATTTTGCTTCTAATTTTTCATACTCTCTCATAGCGTAAGCCCCTAAAGGATTTATTATTGCTATTATAACAATGCTAAAAATAAAACTCATCACAATTGGCGCGCTAAAAATTCGCCACACTGGAATTCCATTACTGATAATAACTATTAGCTCATTGTACATAGATAAATGGCTTAAAAAAAATATAGTACTAATAAAACCGATTATAGAGCTAATTTCATTAAACAAATAAGGTATCTTCAGCACTACTAGAAGCCAGAAATCTTCCGCCTGAATGTGGGCAGATTTAAACTTCTGTAATATACCAAAAATGCTCGAAATAAGAAGAATGGCAAATAGAATAATAGATGTTAAGAACAGATACCACGAAAATCGGCGCAGTAGATATTTAGTAATGATTGGAGAAATTACCATGCAATTAAATTTGTTGATTTATGCAGACGGAAGCTTGATAACGATCAACAGAACTTTATCTTAATTTTCATCCCAATATAAAATGGTGGGCCCGGCAGGACTTGAACCTGCGACCACTCCGTTATGAGCGGAGCGCTCTAACCAACTGAGCTACAAGCCCTAAAAAATTTTCTTATATACAGCGATTACGTATTCTAACGCTTTTCTAGACCCTTATATACTCGCCTTGGAATAAAGTCCAGAAATTTTTATCATGTTTTATGGGTTTTATTAATATTAAGCAAGATTACTACAAATAGCTTTTGATTAGTTTTTAAGCCTGAGCAAATAATCTTCGCTAGATACGTCAGTAGCCAAGCCATAAATTTATAACAACACACTATACGCTTCCTAATAATAGATAGCTGCTAAAAGACGAGTTTATAAAATAAGCTTTAATGCCGTGGGTAAATCAAAACTCAAAATTCCAATCCACGTACCTGGAAAATATTGTTTTAAGCTAACCCCAAACTTTTTGGTTTACTATATTTTAGCCATATATCTATCATCAATTTTGTGATGATTAATGCACCGTACATTGAAGAAATAATTCCAATAGTTAAAGTTACTGCAAAACCCTTAGTAGCTCCAACACCGAATGTATACAATAAAAAAGCAGCAATTAATGTAGTAATATTTGAATCCATAATGGTTGCAAAAGCAGATTCAAAACCAACTTTTACAGCATATAAATTAGAACAGCCTTTAGCAATCTCTTCTCTAATTCTTTCATATATTAACACATTCGCATCTACTGCCATACCTATTGTCAAAATAATTCCAGCAATACCAGGTAAAGTTAAAGTGGCCTGTAACATTGAAAGTAAAGCAAGGATAAAAAATAGATCTATCACGAGAGTAATATTAGCAAAGATTCCAAGAATTCCGTAAGAAAGAGCCATAAATCCTACCACCAATAAAAATCCAGCTAAAGCAGCTACTTTTCCTGATTCAATAGAATCTGCAGCTAAATTCGGGCCTATTGTTCTCTCTTCTACTACTTTTAATTGAGTCGGCAGTGCACCTGCTCTAAGTAGGAGTGCAAGTTCGGAAGCAGAATCAATAGTAAAATTACCAGAAATAATACCATCACCTCCTAAAATAGGATCATTAATTACCGGAGCGCTCAGCACTCTTCCGTCTAAAACAATAGCTAACCTCTTGCCCCGATTTTTACTGGTTACTTCAGCAAATTTCTTTGCACCAACATGATTAAAGGAAAAACTTACAGCAGGCATTGAATCTTTGTTAAAGGAAACAAAAGCGTTATTTAATTCATCCCCACTAACAATAGCTTTCTTTTTGATTATCAGTAGCTCTTGACTACCGTTTTCATCAGACTTAACTGCCATAGATCCACTGGGAATGTGGCCATGCATGGCTTTTTCAGTATTTGCCGTTTCATCAACTAGGTAAAAAGTAAGTTTGGCTGTTTTGCCTAATAAGTTTTTTAACTTTGCAGGATCTTCCTCACCAGGGACTTGCAACAAAATATTTTTAACTCCTTGTCTCTGAATGACCGGTTCTTTTGTTCCGGTACTATCAACACGCATTCTGACAATTTCAATAGACTGATCAATAACCTTATCTTGTAATTTATTCAGTTGATATTCATCATAATCGATTTTTACTATATTACCGTCAATACCAATATCTAGGTTTGGGTCGATCTTTCTAACAATTGTTTTGATCTCTTTAAAATCATCTACTGATTTTATTTCAAAACTTATATTGGTCTTATCAGTTAACAGGGGTTTGTATCCAATTTTTTCTTGGCGTAAATATTTCTTTAAACTATCAGAAATTGACTGGCCAACCCCATCTAAATAACCTTCAAAATCCACATCAAGCAGCAAATGAGATCCCCCACGTAAGTCCAGACCTAAATTTACTTTATTACCAGGTAACCAATTATATTTTTTTTCAGTAAAATTTGGAATCATATATAAAATTGCAATAATGATAAGTAAAATTGTTAATATTATTTTCCAAATAGATATGCTTTTCATTTTATCCCTTTAAATTATTTGAGGCAGAAAAGAACCCTTATGGATTCTCCAATGGATTACAAAGAAAAATAAACCAGTAATAAGCCAAGTAATACAATTAATTACGGTACTAATAGCATCACCCTTAATTCTATTCATGTAATCTTCTCTCTCTGCAAGTCTTTTTTCTGCTACCGAATCGGAATCAATTATTTGCAACCTTTCTTTATTAATAGGGTCACTCTGCTTTTGGTAATCAATATATTTCTCATTACTAGTAAATTTATCTAACTGGTTCATGTATTTATACTCTGGTAATAGGATATCAGTTACATTACCAAGCATAATACCAATAGCTATCATCATTACTATAGATGCTATTAAACACACAAATAAGCTATACAGGTGAACTAAGTTTTTAAACATTATAAAATTATGATCTTTGCATTATTATTCAGACTCGTAAAAATCATTTATTGCTTGGTTTATCTTCACCTTTTTTCTTGGCAAAAGATTTATTATCTTTTACCTCTTCCTTTTTTGCACGGCTTAATATATCAGCAATAGAGGTTTTTAACATTTTGATCTCAACATCTTTAGCAATTGTTATATGTACCGTATTATCACTATCATTAATCTTACTAACAACACCAATAATGCCTGAATTGGTTAATACCTCTTCACCCTTTTTTACACCGGAAACTAGATCTTGTTGAGCACGTCGGCGTTTCTCTTGGGGACGTATCAGTAAAAAGTAAAACACGGCAAAAATCAAAACCATCGGCACAAGGCTAGTCCAGCTATTTCCAGGAGATTCTGGGGCTTTTGGCAAAGCTTCACTATCCTGTAAAGTAATAGTATCTGCAGAAGTAGTATTTGGTGAAGTTTCTTGGGCATAAACGTTATTGATAAACATACTAATATTCTCCTTAAGATTTGAATTTATTTTCAGTAATTATACAGTTTTAGCCTTTTTGTTCAATTGCTTATTATACAATTTATAATACTCGCCTTTTAAGTTAATCAGCTCTTCATGTGTACCTTGCTCCTCTATTTCACCGTTTTTCATAACGATAATTTTGTCTACATCCCTAATACTTGCAAGCCTATGGGTAATAATTAAAGTAGTTTTCCCTTTACGTAGTTTAGTAAAAGAATGCACTATCGACTGTTCGGATTCCGGGTCAAGAGCACTTGTTGCCTCATCAAATAACATAATCGGTGAGTTTTTTAAAAATGCTCTAGCTATTGCAAGACGCTGTTTTTGTCCTCCGGACAAAGTACAGCCACCTATCCCTATGACAGTATCATACCCCTCAACTAGTTTACTAATAAACTCATCTGCATCTGCATGCTTAGCCACATTGATTATATCGTAACGAGTAGCTGTTAAATTACCATACGCTATATTTTCTGCGATACTAGCATCCACTAAAATAGTATCTTGTGAAACCATAGCTATTTGGTTCCGCAAGTGGGTGAGTAAAATATCTCTTATATCGTATGAATTTATTAAAACTCTACCTTCCGTTGGGTTATAAAAACGTACTAATAAATTTGCTAGAGAAGTTTTACCGCTGCCGGACTTACCAACAATCGCATATGTCTTTGCTTTTTCTATTTTAAGATCAACAAATTTTATAGCTTCCTTTTCGCCAAATTTTAAGGCAACCTTCTCAAAAAGAATCTCCGGATATCCAAAATTAGGTTTTAAAGCATTGGCATTATCCTGGATTAATGGTTTGGTATCAAGGATATTAAATATTCTGTTTGCTGCAGCAAGTCCTTCCTGTAAATTTACATTCAGTGACACTAAGCTTTTAAATGGTCTATAAGCGGAAACAAAAGCAGCAATAAAGGTAAATAACTCACCGATTGTCATCTTACCAGATATTACCTGAAACCCTCCATACCAAAGCACACAAGCAATAGCTAGACCGCATAAAAATTCCATAACCGGCGAAGTTAAAGAATCAAGCATTGCAGACTTTTTATAAAAAGCTAAAATTTTTGCCGTTATCTCTTTCGCCCTCACAGATTCTATTTTCTCGGCACAAAAAGATTTGATTATTTTTATAGACTGAAACGTCTCGTCTAACCTGGCAGTATAATTACTTAATTCTTCCTGAGCATCACCAGTTACGCGGCGCATTCTTCTACCAAGTTTTTGCACAGGATAAATTGCAACTGGAAAAGCTAGAAACACAAACATAGATAAGAATGGTTCTAAGCTAAACATTATGATGATCAAAAAAACAACAGAAAGCAAATATTTTGCACAACCGACAAGCATGTTTGAAACAGCACCACGCATTAATATTATATCATTAGTAAAACGTGAAATAAGTCGTCCGGAAGACTGAGATTGGACATAGGCAAGATCGGCATATAGAAGATGTTCATACATTTGTATTTGCATATCAGTCAATATCTTCTGGCCGACATATTTGATCAAATACCCTTGATAATATTCTGCTATACCTTTTATTACATATACTCCGAGCATTAACAGCGGAATGATAACAAGCATATGCGTATTGCGAGCAACTAATATTTTATCAATAGCTGGTTTGGTTAACCAAACTACCGCTGCAGCGCAGGCAGCTACTACAATCATAAAAAAAATAGCTATCAGTAGCTCAGATTTATAAGGTTTAACATGGTTAACTAAAAGCCTTTTGATTACTTCCGATGATTTAAGATTTTGCTGCGACATTACTAAATGATGTTTGATGGATAAAGAGCGTTTTAATTAATTATAACTATTTCTTTAATAACGCAATAAATAAAATAATTAAGCAATTCCATATTTGACACCCTAATAGTCTTCTTTAAAAAACCATTAAAGCTAATCCAGACGGTAACCGGCTGCTCTTATGGTTCTAATTACCTGGTTACCATCGTTTAGGTCCATCATTTTCCTAATACGGTTAATATGCACATCAACAGTTCGAGAAGATATATCTTTATCTATACCCCATACATAATCTACTATTTGTCTCCGGGAATAAGTACTATCGGGATTGGTCATAAACAGCTGCAGCAGCTTAAACTCGGTAGGTCCAAAATGAACCTGTTTTTGCCCATGAAAAACTTTATAAGTTGCTAAATCCATCGTAATATTTTTATGTTTAATAAACTTGTTTTGGAATATGGGATTAGATCTTCTCAGGAGTGATTTTATATTAATCATAAGTTCATTTGGGGTAAAAGGCCTAAATAAAACTTTATTAGAATTATCGTCGTTAGTACTGTAATACTGTGCCGATTCGTCTTGATTAACTAAGAAAATTATCGGTATCTTTTGCAAACCTTCAATTTTCTTTAAACGAGTAGCCATTTCAATTGCCGAGACATCTTGTAGTCTAGAGCTGATAATAGCGGCATTCGGCTTATTTACATATGCTAATCTTAGAGCGGTTTCTGCATTTCTAGCCCTTGTTACATCAAACCAATACCTCTCTATAGTATTACATAAAATAGCGTTTGATTGATCATCATGCTCTATAACTAGAATTTTAGGTGGTAATTTATCTGACACTTTACACTCTCCTTAAAAATATAATCGTCTGTTAAATAAACATATACAAAGCGTTATAAATACCTTACAAATTTATAAACAAAGGTAATATTCTTTTAAACAAGGCACTTTATATACTGATTTTATAAAAATGACAGACATTTTTGCATTACTTAATAAGATTATGCTTGAATAAATTAGTTTATATTGTTATAAATGCGCCTAATTATTTAATTTAGAGATTTTGGGAGATTCTTTAATATGGCTTTTTATGAATCAATTATCGTCATTCGTCAAGATGTCTCGTCTTCAGATGTTGATAAAATAGCCGATGATTTCATTAAGATTATCAAAGATCACAAAGGTAATGTTCTTAAGACAGAGTATTGGGGTTTAAGGACACTTGCTTATGAAATTAAAAATAATAAAAAAGGTCATTATTATTTCATGGGTATAGAAGCCGATAATGTTCTGGTAAAAGAACTTGGAAGGAAAATCAAGTTAAGTGAAAGTGTCATTAGATCTTCTCTTGTTAAGGTAAAGGAGATAAGCAAAGACCATTCTCCAATTTTAAGAGCAAAATCGCTGGATCTTGAAGAAACAGTTGATGTTACTATAAAACAGCAATAGAAATAAATATTAAATAGATTACTTCGATGTCTTACGAAAATAATATGGATGGCCTAGATTACGATTCAAAGTTAGGTGCAGACAAGAATAGCTCAAAAATGTTTTTCAGAAAGCGTAAAGGATGCCCTTTATGCTCAGAAGGATCCCCGAAAATAGATTATAAAGACCCGGAACTCCTTGGTAAATTTATTTCAGAGGGGGGAAGAATGTTACCGAGCAGGATCACAAATGTATGTTCTAAACATCAACGTAACATAAAAAAATCTATAAGGCATAGCCGTATTATTGCTTTATTACCATTTGTATTTCAAGGCAAATAATAAATTCCCTTTTGATTTTATGTCAAAAGTTATTTACACTTTATTTTAATTAATGTTAGTTTTAAGTTCATGCAAGTCATTTTAATCAAACCAGTTAGAAAACTAGGAAAAGTTGGTGAAGTAGTTAATGTAAAAAACGGTTATGGCCGGAATTTTTTAGTTCCTCAAGGCATTGCGATAAGAGCAACAAAGGACAACTTAGGCAAATTTGCCGCTCTTCAAAAAGAACTTGAAGAAAAAAACATTCACGAAAAATCAAAAAAGGAAGCTACTGCAAAAGCTTTAGACGGTAAACATTTAACTTTTGTTACCCAATCCGGAGCAGATGGAAGATTGTTTGGCTCCATATCCTTGAAGTTACTTGCCTCCTCCCTTTCTGAACTTAGCGGATATAAGCTCAATTACTCAAACATACTACTTGACAGTCCTATAAAGGTTAATGGTGTGTTCAAAGTCCAAGTAATGTTACATCCTGAAATTTTTGCATCCGTATTAGTAGTGGTAGCTAAATCGAAATCCGAAGCCCAAGATGCTTTAATTGAGTACAAAGAAGGCGGGAAGAAAAAATCTGAAAATGAAACAAATCAGGAATTAGAGACAGCTCAGAAGTAGTAGGTCAAAAAATAATTCTTAAAACTTCAATTGAACTGCTAGAAATTCGGCTTGAAATTCTTATTTATCTAATAGTTGACGACAACAGACTCAATAAACATAATTAGTCGTTTAAAATTACTTATTAGAAGGTGTAGAGCTTAGGTAATAGCATTTTCCTACAGGAACTCACATCCATATTATTTTTATGGATTTGTACTATTATATGTTGTATTATGCCATTAATTTTCCAGCAGTAATTATTTTAATAACTTAAAATGCAGCTATTTCCATTAAAAATTGTTCCGAGTAATACTAATTTTGATTTTATGCGAATTAAAAATCTTAATTATGCTTTATCAGTTTTTTTATTTGTCCTTAGCATAGTTTGGATTGGTATTTATAAATTTAATTTTGGTATTGATTTTGCCGGAGGAATTAGTATGGAACTGCGCATTAACCAAGCTCCTGATCTGGCTAAAATGCGCACGGTACTTAACGAACTTAATATTGGAGAAATAGTTCTACAGAATTTTGGCAGCGATAAAGACATTTCAATTCGTGCAGGAATTAGCAGCGAGGAAAATTTAATGCACAATATTGAGCTTATCAAGTCTGCTCTAAAACAAAACTTTCCATATGAAATTGAATATAGAAAAGTAGATTTTGTTGGGCCGCAAGTTGGTAATCAGATGATAAAATCAGGAATTATGGCAATGCTTCTATCATTTTTATCTATCATGGTCTACATTTGGGTAAGATTTGAGTGGCAATTCGGCATAGGAGTTTTAGCAGCATTAGTCCACGATGCGGTTTTAAGCCTTGGTTTTCTAAGTGCTACCAAGCTTGATTTTAACTTGAGCACAATTGCTGCTATTTTGACTATAATAGGATATTCGGTAAATGATACGGTAGTTATTTATGATCGTATTCGAGAAAATTTACGCAAATATAATAAAAAAACTATTGGCAATATAATTAATATGAGTGTAAACGAAACACTATCTAGAACAACAATAACTGTATTTACTACGCTACTTGCAAACCTAGCTTTAATATTACATGGCGGTGAAGCAATAAAAAGCTTCAGTATTCTAGTATTTTTTGGAATATTAATTGGTACATATTCTTCTATTTATATTTCGGCCCCAATAATTACATTATTTAATTTTAAAAACTTAAAATAATAATATTCTATGAGAATTTCAGCAAATGATATAAAATCCGGTAACATCCTAGATTACGAAGGTGAATTATGGGTTGTTGCTAAAACTCCTGAACACACAAAACCTGGAAAAGGTGGCGCTTATGTGCAGGTAGAAATGAAAAACTTGCGTACCGGTAATAAATTAAACCAACGCTTTAGCTCTAGTGAAAGCGTTGAAAAGTCTTTTCTTGAAAGGAAAGCAATGCAATATCTCTATAAAGAAGAAAATCTTCTGGTATTTATGGATCCCGATTCCTTTGAACAAGTAATGATTGATCAGGAATTAATGAAAGATAAATTGCCATTTTTAACTGATGGAATGAATGTAGAAGTGGAGTTTTATCAGGATAAACCGCTTGGTATTGTTTTAGCACAAACTGTTATATTAGAAATACAGGAAACCGATCCTGTAATTAAAGGAGCTACTGTAACTTCTTCCTATAAACCGGCTATAATGAGCAATGGGTTAAGGGTAATGGTTCCACCTTATCTCGTAACTGGAGAAAAAATAATAGTTAAAACTGAAGACGCTACTTTTGTTAAAAGAGCAGAATAATGCAAAATCAAGTTGTTTTAATTAACAATGCGCTAAGAGAAGCCTCTAAATTTCTGCATCGGGATTATTTTGAACTAGAAAATTTACAGAATTCTGCCAGAAGCATAAAAGTTTTTGTTAATAAAGCAAAAACAAGGGTTGCAGATAATTTACAAAAATCGCTTACTAAATATTATAAAACTATTATTTTTGACCATACAGAACTAGATCTATCAAATTTAGATTTGACCGGACCTATAGTCCTAGTTGATCCTTTGGATGGAACTTATAATTTCGAAAGAGCTATTCCTTTCTTTGCTTTAGTAGTAACAATTTTAACAGCAAAACAAGGAAAAATTTCTGCTGAAAAAGTAGCAATCAATTTTCCCGTGTTAGGTGAAATATATTATGCAGAACAAGGGAAAGGATCTTGGTTTGAAAGGTATTCCTTTAATTTTGGTGCTGGAACTATTAGATTAAGAGTATCAGTTAATAGTAAATTAGAAGATAGCTTAATTAGCTGTAGCTACCAGCAGCTACAGCTGGCGCAAAAAATTTCTACGAATATAAGGATTTTTGAGTCCTACGCTTATCAAATTGCTCTCTTAATCAGCGGCAAGTCTGAAATTGCCTTGTTACCAAATAAACCAATAACTCATGGACTTGATTTATTAGTTCGTGAAGCTGGAGGCTTAAGTTACGTCAAAAATAATGTTTTTATCGCTTCTAACTACCAAATTCAGGAAAAACTGCAAAAAGTTTTATTTTAAAAATTCAACTGGAATTAAACTACTTTTTTATTGTTACTTTATCATGCGCATAAGGATATTATCTTTGCGCACAAAGTGATGGTATAACCCAGCACTTATATGTAACCCTATTAAAGCTGCAAATAAGAAGGCCGTAACTTCATGTAAACTATTAAAAAAGCTAGCTAAAACTATATCCTTTGCCAGAGGTGGTATTACAAATAAATTGAAAACGTTCATCTCATGCCCTCCAAAACGCGACACTAAAATTCCACTAACCGGCATTAAAAACATGAATATATAGAGGAGATAATGGGTAATCTTAGAAGCTAACTTTTGCCATAATGGTAAATCAGCTGGTAATTCTAACTTTACATCAATAAAACGCCATAAAAGTCTTAACAATACAAAAAATAAAACAACCACCCCTATTGCTTTATGCATAGCATATAACTGCCACTTATCAGCCGATGATAGCATCGATACCATAATAAAGCCAATGACCAGTAACCATATTATGGCAATACCAATAAGCCAATGGAATAATTTAGCAATTAACCCGTATGAGGATAAGGTATTTTTGAGCATCATACCTCCAAATAATTATTATTAATCAGAGCTTATTTTTCTAATATACGCAATAGATTTTAGTTTATTACATATACTTTCAAATATAGGGCGTGGTAAAATATCCTTAGTAATAATTTCTAAATAACTGTTTTTAATAGTGATGGTAAATGATGGTTCGGTAAAATTAAAACCGTCAATATCTTTAGCAATCCTTATAAAATAACCAAAAATTTGGCTATTTTTAAAATCTTGTTTACAAAGGAGTTTTTTAGAAATTTTTATAAGTTCTACATCTGGCTTAAAATTTGAAGAATATGATAATATAAGGGCTATCATTAATCTTTGACGATGAGTAAATGGAATTTCTGAATTTAAAATGAATTCGGAAATTGCCTTGGGAGAAAGCTTTTGATCAAAATATTTGTTAAGCGACTGCAAAATAATTGCTAGCTTTAAAAGCTGACTAAGGTCTTTTGTTTCTTCCACTAAAGGTTCAATTATTTTATAGTATTTGTCAAAATTTGTTGATCCCAATTCGTACTGGCAACAATACACTACTTTTTGTAATACTATATCCTGATTTTTTTCAATATCAGGCAAAATTTCATATCTTACTCCCTCTTTCAACCCGAATATGGAAACAATTATACTTTTAGGTTGGAAAACCTCTAACATTGCCTGAGCTACAATTATTGCATTTGGATTCAGCGTCCTGCTATTTAACATAAATTTATTACATTGAAATTCTTTAATGCTCTTTAGATATAAGCTAAAATCAGCTCTCGAAATACTAAGGTTGTGCAAGTTTTTCAGAGGATATTTGTTGAATTCAATAAAAAAGCGGCAAATAAACCTAAGAGCTCCGCCAATTAAATATAAATTTTCATATTGATAATTCCCATATTCATCTCTGATAATCCTAGTTATATCTTCTAAATTTTGTAATTTTCTAGTAGTAATTATTTTAGTCCCAAGCGCAAGAGAACTTAACTTACCGATTAGGCGATTATTAATTTCTATAAGTTCTAAACTGCCTCCACCAAGATCAGCAGCTACACCATTTACATCCGATATACCTGATATTAAACCGACTGCAGTTAAATAAGCTTCCCTTTCACCTGAAATAACTTCAATGGTAAGGTTAAATTTCTCTTTGATAAATTCTATAAAAGCCTTGGATCTCAGATGGTCCCGTAGTACAGCAGTAGCGACACATTTAATTTCCGTAACTTGAAGTCTGGTAAATATATGTAATATATAATTTATTGATAAATAAGCCTGATGTTTTATATCAAGCTCTTCCTGCGTCAGAAGGGTTAAAATATCGTTTTTAAACTTATTATTAAATATTTCTGGAGCACCAATAGTATTACTTTCGTGTACCACTGCTCTAATAGCATTAGAGCCAATATCAATTATCCCAAGACGCATTTTTATTTATTAAATACAATTATTTGTTACGCTATATGAAATTTATAATTTCTATTAGATTTTACTGCCCAAGGGGTAATAACACTTAAAAAAGCTACTAACAAATAAATATCAATTTATTCCATTACTCAATAAAGCTTCTGGTATGTTAATTCATAACATTTCTAGCACATTTCAGGCTTTACTTAGTGTCTTTTTGTAGATGAGTCAACTATTCTACTGATTCAGTTTCCTCTTTTTTGACACTAGTATTTCCTTTCGGATCATAAGGCTCTTGAGTTGGTATAAATGTAGGCGGTAAAAGCCTACTTGTAAAGAACTTATCTTCGAAATATTTAATTTTCTTGGACTTTATTGGAGGAAAAGATTCAATAAGTATAATTTGTTCATCCCTTGGTAGCTGTATTACCTCTTGTGGTAGTAATAATGCTCTTTGGACTTTTGATACACTTTGCGTTCTGGTGGAAATATTTAAATCGAAAAATAAAGGCTTATTAAATGAAGTTTGTTCAACTGTTTTATTTCCACATAATTGAGATATTAAGTTTGCTGTTTCATAATTATTAGCAGCAAAAGTAATACGGAAAGTAGAATTCGACAGGAAAGAATTCATTCCTGCATCTTCATAAGTTCCTTTTAATTGTTGAGTATCTTGAATAATTAAGAATAAGCGTACTCTATAACCTCTAAAATAGGCAATTCCGGCCTTAAACTGGTCCATTTTTCCGAGCGTTGGAAACTCATCCATTAAGAACATCACACCGTAAGGTTCTTCTTTTGTATTCGGCATTTTCCTGCTTAAGAATTCTGTAGCTTGCTGATAAAAAATCTGCATTAATCTTTGTAGACGTTGTATATTATCTGGAGTTAATCCCACATAAACAGTAGTTTTAACTTTTTTAAATTCCATAATATTAAAATCAGAGGTAGTAGTTGCTGAATCAATTAAAGGATTTGCCCACAATTCCAAGGAATAGTTCATAGTAGAGATAACACCCGAACGTTCCTTATCAGCTTTCTGCAAAAAGGCTGCAATATTCATATAAGCGACCGGATGAATCGCATCACCAAGAGTATCAAGTACCACAGCAAGGTTATACACCACATCATCACTACGCATAGTTCTAACAACTTGGCCAAAGGATTTTGTTTTTGTTGGATCTGCAAGTAGGTATAAAACTACTCCTAAAAATAAACTCCTTGCTTCGTTATTCCAGAAATCTTTTTCAGGCATTATTAAATTAGAAATTTTCTGGACATCATCAACCATCTGACTAGGTTTACTGCTAACCAAATCTATGGGGTTATAGCAATGTGTTATTCCATCAGGATTAGAAGGTTCCCAAACATATACTTTACTTTTTGACCAGCTTTTGCTCTCCACCCGCTAGTCAGTAAGTGGTTCTCCAGTTTGATATCATGCACCACTACAGAATGATCCCAAAATAAAAGGTTTGGTATTACAAACCCGACGCCCTTACCAGAACCGGTAGGTGCAAATAATAAGGCATGCTGGAAACCATCCGCTACAAAATACCCCACATTCATCCTGTCCAAGTAACATACCGTGTTTTGCTCTTAAATTCGCTCTCTCAATATCAGCTTGAGAGGCCCAGTCAGCGGAACCGTAAACAGATTCTTTTGGTAGAAAAAATTGAAGAGCTTTTATTCTTTTAAAGTTTTTAATATAATACAGTCCAACTACTATTTCCAGAACAAGTATAGCCAGAAGTAGTTTAATTTTTAGGTAGTTATATGCCTCAAAACTAAGTCTTGACCAGGAGTTTATCAACCAATAAGCCCATTTATAAGCTACAAAGAGAGCAGTAGAATCTAGACCTATTAAGCCTATCTCATTGGTTACAAAAGCAATTAATAAACCATTTATCCATAATGTACAGAATAATACAAAAGGATGAATTACCAGATGCCCAAAGATGGTACGTGCTTTTCGTAGTATTGCATTAAATTCCATCTTTATTCCTCCATATTCTTAAAATAAATTTCGGCAACATATCGCTTGCCGCCGCTACCACGCTTTAATTGCACTACAATATCAACAACGGGCAAGGATATATTTTTTTATCTCCCTCCGGCGGGCATCCCAAGGCCGGCTTGCATTACCATTAATTTTGGCTGTTCCAGAGCCATTGACGGTGCATCGGCATGCAACGTAGAAATAGATCCCGGATGTCCTGTATTTATGGCTCTTAAAAAACTGAAAGTTTCAGCTCCTCTCAGCTCTCCCACAATAATCCTATCAGGTCTAAGTCTAAGGCATGCTTCGATTAAATCTTGAGTCGTAACCTTAGCTCGCCCCTGTCCACCTTTTGATGCAAGTAAATGAACACGGTTAGGATGTTTATGAAGGACCACTTCTCTTGCATCTTCTACTGTAATTAATCTTTCATGAGTAGGTATTTCTCCGAGGGCTGCATTAGTAAAAGTCGTTTTACCAGTGGAAGTACCTCTGCTTATAATAATATTTTTTTTTGGAAAGTACAGCATGCTTTATGAACTCTTTGCTTTTCCCTTCTTTCAGGTAGTTTCTCAGAATAATATCATTTTCATCTATCAGTTCTTTAGTGCTAGTATTGTCAAAAGCACCCCTTTCCGCATATTGATCTAGAGACAAGTGCATAGTACTGCCTTTTCTTATAGCAAAAGCAGCAATGTTAGGCTCAACAGCTGGAGGAAAAACGACTTGAACACGATACCCATTTGGTAAGGTAGCAGATAATAGCGGTTTTTCCTCTGAAATTACCTGATCTGTAGATTGAGCTATCAACCTACCAAGACCTAGTAAATGATCTATGTCTATCTCAGGTATTGATTCCATTCTAAGGTCTCCAGCTTTTTCAACCCAGACCTCTCCCGGTTTATTTATCATCAACTCGTTTACCCCTTCCTCGGAAAATATATTTTTAAAGGGTAATAGATATGTTTCTAGTGCTGCAAAACTCATTTCATTACATTCTTAAATTGCGGCTTTAGGAAATTTATAATCCTTGTTTACATAAATCTTGATTAAAGTTCCCTGGTCTATAGTAATTGTGGGATCAAATTTCTGTTTTTCTAGTAACTCCTTGGCAACATCAGTAATATCTTTAAATGCCTGGGTAGATGCTGTTTGCGCCTGAAATGGAGTGGTACTTGCCTGGGAAGCTGTAGTACAGGCAGTAGTTATAGCACTAACAAGAGCCGTAAGCCTTTGATCAGTGGTAGAGCGCTAGCCTACTGAACTGGTATTGTATCACAAGCGGTCTTTATAGAGGTATAAAGAGTTGATGTTTTATCTGATATAGCAGTAGGTACTGTTGCACAGATTTGTGTAAATTTTTGAGTAGGATCAAGACCTTGTTGGGTCGAAATACTAGTAGTGCTAGAGAGCGCTGCTGCTGATTGAGTTGCAGCAGCTTGGGAATTTTCGATCGGTTTTACTATGGCATCCAAACCGCTTGCAAGTGCAATGTTAAAGGCTGATCTTAACACCGCATTACTGAAACGTTCTTTAAACTTGTTGTCTACTCTTCCTTGCTGACCTTTTCTACCAAGATTATCCATACCTGTACCACCAAAATTTACGGTATATCCTGTTGACAAATCTATTCTTGTCCAGTCAATTGCAATACGGCCGTAAGCACCATTAGTTCCGGTAGTATAAGTACCAAATACTCTTGAGCCTTTAGGTATAAGTATATTACGTCCCCATTCAGAGTAAACATCTCTACTAATAATTGCTCTAATTTCTCCGCCAAAATCTGTGTTAACCGCTGACTCAATTATTGCATCTAGCATCTTACCTTTACCAAGAATAAGATGCATATCTCCTCTTTGCTTAAAATCGGTCTCTTGTTCTACCTGTTCTGGCGTTTTAGGTTTTGGAGCTCCAGCAATTAAAACTATTGCTGATTTCCTTTTTGCTTCTAATTTTCTCTTTGCTTCATCACTTTGAGACTTTATATCCATTGGCAAAGTTGGATTAGCAGGCGGCAAAGTGATATCTTTAGAACTTTCTGAAACAGGTAAAGGCGTTTTATCCGCAGATAAAGGCGCTGGAGGCACCACATCCTGAGTAGCAGGTACTGGAGGAGGAGGGGGTAATGCCGGATCTTCCAATTTCGGAGGGGTAGGAAGAGCTGGTATAGCTGGAATAGCAGTATCAACAGGAATCTGAACTGGTTTCACCACGTTATCAGGAACAGGAGTAGTATCTTGTTTTGGAGCATCCTTAGAACCAGTAAACAAGTTAAAGAATAAATAAAGAAAAACCCCTGCAACTACAACCAAAATCATCATACTTTGTTTCGGATTAGTTGCTACTTTAGATAATTCTTGCTCAACTTCTGGAAAATCGGCTTGAATTTTTTCTGGTTCTGCAGAGTTATTTTCCTTCGCCATAATTACCTAGTTTTTTTTGGATATTGGAACCTAACGACATATACTAAATCTTTATCACCTCCATCTTCTAACTCTTTGGCAACAATGTCAAATTGATAAGTCTTTTTATTAGTAATAATCGTCATATTAGTGCGGATATTTTTTTCCATTGGTTTAATAAACAATTTATTGCCAAGCGGAGTTAATTTCCAAGCAAACGATTCCCCTAGTGTTATTGTTTCTATAGCTTCACCTCTGCCAAACTCAATAAGGGATTGAAAACCGTAATGGAGCACTAACAGATAGACTTCGTTGGGGTTATATATATATGTTTTAATCCTGCTATCAGTTGTAAGCGACAATTCGTCACTATCGTCATAAATACGTGCATTAGCTACGGAAGTAAAAAGCACTATTATTGCAAATAAAATTCTAGCTATTATCATCATCTACCCTATAACCTATTATTTGAAAACCTATTGGATTAGTATCTCTATCACTATCTGTTAGTTCCATTGGCAAATAATCAAACTCAACAATAGCAATTTTGTTAAACACTTTTCTGGCACCCGCAGTTTCATTTATAGAAAATCTTAACATGAATTTTTTATCAGCAAGTTTTGACCATGATTTGACCACTAGAAAAGTAGTGTTTTTTTGACCATATTTAATGGTGGGATTAACTTCGTTATTTTTTAGATAATTACGATATGTCCAATAAATTGAACTAGAAGACAACAATCTGACAGTTTTCATTGCTTCTGTATCAAAATCAACTGGATTATAAGTTTCCCTAGCAGGGACATATCTTTTAATAAAATACTGAGCCAATGAGTCATTCCCCATAAGAACAGAAGAATTTAAAGGATTAACAATCTTTGCCATTCCGGTTGTATCATCTATTTGTATAACGAACGGATCAAAACGATTAATATTTACTACATAGCCGATTGCAACCACAGAAATGATAGATAAACATAAAAGGATTACGAGCAGAAGAAATAATAAATTTCTTTGAACTGTTACATTTTAAAATCTTTCCTCATACCAATTCCTGACTTGCTTAATAGCCCCCTGTCCTTCTTCTTGGAGTCCTTGAATTTTACTTTCTTGAATAAGGCCAGATTTGCTTTTAAACTTTTCTACTAGCTCGCTTAACTTGAACATAATACAACTGCCTATTTTGTTAAGCCTTTAAACAAATTTAACAGGCTATAGCATAAAACATCTAGATACCCAGCTATTTGCATCCGTAGATTCATAACAAGACCCATTGGATATTTGATTATGTACTAGCTAAAAATCAATAAAATAAACAAAAAGATTAAAGGAATCTGATTTACTGAGATTTTTTTTATTATTACTCCGGCCTTTAAATATTGAACTAACATTAGAGAAATGATATAATGATATTGTATCAAGAGTAATAACAAAATGTCTAATAAAAAATTATCACCAAGCGATCTCAAGATATTAAGAAAGAAAGCAGTGGAAGCAATAGTTATACATGGAATAAGCAAGAAACAAGCATCTATTACCTTTGGGTTTTCTAGGAGTTCTATATGGAAATATCTTAAAGAGTACAAAATTTATAAGGAAGAAAGCTTTCGCTATAAGAAGCGAGGAGTAAAGGTAGGAACAGGATCTAAAATCAGTAAAAATCAAGAAGAGGAATTAAAATCTAAAATTTTATCACATATACCTGATGAATTGGGAATGGATTATACGTTATGGAATAGTAAAGTGGTACAAGAATATATAGAATCCAATTACCTTTATCAGTATAACAGGCGTTCTATAAGAAAAATTATGAATAGATTGGGTTTTACGTCTCAAAAACCAATTAAATCAGCCTATCAACGTAATCCAGAGAAGATAAAAGAATGGTTAACAGTCACATATCCAGAAATCAAGTCTCGTGCAATGAAAGAAAGTGCTAGAATTTATTGGGGAGATGAAATGGGGATACAATCAACAGATAATCGAGGTAAAACATATGGTCTTAAAGGCAAGACCCCAGCAATCAAGAGAAGTGGCTCAAGATTTAAATGTAATATGCTAGCTGCTATTAGTCCGCAAGGGTTTATGAACTGGATGGTATTTGAAGATAATTTTACCAGCAAAAAGTGTATTGAATTTTTAGGTAGACTGATCAGACAAATTAAGCAGAAAATATTTTTGATATTAGATAATCATAGAGTGCATCACAGTAAAAAGGTAAAAGCTTATGTAGAAAGACATAAGGACAAGCTAGAATTGTTTTATTTACCATCATATTGTCCTGATATGAATCCACAAGAACTTGTAAACCAAGATGTCAAAGCTAACTCCAATAATTTTCGAGTACTAAAATCAGTAAAAGATTTAACAATTAATGTACGGTCCTATTTAACACAAATTCAGTTTAATGGTATAAAAATTCAAAATTATTTTAAAAAGAAAGAAATAGCTTATGCTACTATATAATGTTCAATATTTAAAGGCCAGAGTAATAAGTCCTCTTGTGAAGAATGTGACCATTTCTCAAGCTGAGCAATTATCCTTTCCTGCATCTCATTAGCTGCAGCATTAGTGAAAGTTAAGCAAAGTATCTTGTTAAATGGTACGTTCTGCAGGAGCAGGCGTAGTACACGGTCTGTTAGGATTTTTGTTTTGCCGGTACCTACTGAGGCTGATACCCACGTTGATAAGGTAGGATCTGAAGCTCTCAACTGTAGAATGCTCATATAAATTTTCTATTTTAAAATTAGAATGGTTTAATTCTCGATAAATTATACCACTTACCTTGAGCAGGGTAAGCTTTTTTATTTTGAATTTGCAAACATTTATCACTGTTAATGAATTAACGTAAAATGTCTATTTTGCAACTAGCTAAGTAGTTTTTGCTAAAAAAAATATTAATGTTTTAGATTAACTTAATTTTCTCGTTACAATTTGAATTAGGCAGGCTTTAAGTGGCTTAAATATTATGCTTGGGTCAAATTTTAAGGGTGGAGCAGATGAGTAAAGTTATAAACATTAAATTCTTACAAGTTTTATTAATATTTTCTGTATTTATTGGGCTTAAAGCTTATGGCGAGGATGTTATCAAAGAAGAGGGTACATATCTAAACTTATCTGTTACTGAGACAAAACAGGTGGAACCGGATATACTTATTGCTAGTTTGCGTTATGAAAGTGAATCTGAATCTGCAAAAGAAGTGCAGAATAAAATCAACCAGATGATGAAAAAAGCGTTATCTGTAGTAGAGAAGAAAGAAAATGTAGAAGTTTCTACCGAGCAGTATTCAGTGTACAAATTTTATAAACCCCTTAAACAAGGGGAACCTCAAAAAGAATTATGGAAAGGGTCTCAGTCTATTTTTATAAAGAGCAAATCTACGGAGGATATACTTGCTTTATCCGGACAATTGCAGGAAATAGGATTAGTAATGAGTGATCTACATTATGAAGTTTCCCTTGCAAAAATTGAAGAAACTCGTACCTCTATGGTCGAAAACGCTATCAACAAGCTATTATCACATGCTAAAAGGGTAGCAAGTATTATTGGTCTAAAAGAAGTTAAAATAAAAAACATTAATATTGATGGCGATAATCGTTATCCTCCTGTTCCTTATCCTAAATTAATGCGTACCGCCTCAGTAAATATGACAAGCAGCGTAACTGCTCCGATTTCTGCTCCTGGAAAAATTGATATAACATTGAATATTTCAGCTACCATTTTACTTAAAAATTGATTGGAGGAGTTTATGTCCTTAAAAGAGCAGTCTGAAGCTAGTATTAAAGATTCTCTTTCAGAAAAGTATGAGTCAGAAATGGCGGGGATACTGGAAGAGTTAAAAAAAGATGCCAATGTTGGTAAGGCTATTGACCGCATTATTGAAGAAGCAGCTGATCTTGGCGAAATGCAAAGTAAGCTGATTTTATTGATAAAAAAATACTTAGCTAAGCTTGAATTTAAAACCGATAAATTAACTGGTAAAAAATCAAATTTACTGATGAGGAAGTAGAACAAGATATCAATAAATTTACTCGTAACCTTATTAGAAAACATGAAGAAACGGATCACGATATCGGTACAAATGATGGTATAGATGGTAAATATCCGTTGGACGCAAAGGCAAAAGCTGACATAAAGAAAGCCATCAAGGAATTTGCTATATATGAGGTTTATAAAGTAATGAATCCAAGAAGAATAGCAGGGGAAACTGCAAAAGATAACTATGACCATAACATGATGATAGGTGGGCAAAAGCAAGCTAGTAAGTACGAGGGAGGAAAAGAATCAGATTTAAAATCTTATGGGGACGCAGAAGTTCGCCGGATAGAGCAAGCTAGTAAAACTTTCCAGAAGGGTGGTGGGGGATTAAGTATATAGGAACCCTTAATTAACTGCTTGCCACAAAGGTGAATAAGTTAATAGAAAATAAATTCAAGGTGCTGATGGGGCAGAATATTCTGTACTTTATAACTTTAGAAAATAGGTAGCAAAGAGCAACGCTAATTATAAAAAGTAATACGCTTTCGCTCCGACACCATAGGCTTGCCGGTAAAATCAAGTGTACTAAAAGTTGGCTATAGTTATATGAATTTTTATCTTCCATACTTTCCCGGGTTACCCATAAGCTTAATATACAGCCTACAGATAAGCTTACCAGCCATAAGAAAATCTCTTGATCGTTTAACGTGCGGTAAATTATACCTGTAATAATAATTCCTAAAGTAACCTTAGTTGGAATAAAATTATGCTCTAAATATATAAAAATATTTAAGACGGCTAGGGCTGCAAAACAAAAATAAAGAAAAAAATATTCTAAATTATGACCAATAAAGTAGTATAAAATTATTGCTATTAGCCCTATTAAAATTTCAAGTAGTATATAAGATTTATTAATTGGGGTATGGCAGTAATTACATTTTCCAAGAGTGCTGAACCAACTTAAAATTGGGAGGTATTCATAAAAGAGCAAAAGGTGATTACAATTTGAGCAAAATGGAGGTCTGGTTGATTTTTGGTTGAATCCGCTAATCATGATATTTCTAGGCAAACGATAAAATAGAGTAGTAGTGAAATTACCGATTAATACCCCAAATAAGAAAAGGCTTATATAACTAGCAATCAAAATCAAAATCCCTACCTTCCTCGATATATGTTCTAATTCTTGCCATTAATCCCTGAAAATATTCAATATTATGCCATGTCATTAACATTGAGCCAATTATCTCTCCGACTCTAACAGTATGATGCAAGTAGGCTCTGCTATAATTAGCACATGCTGGGCAAGGGCAATCATCTTCAATAGGGGTGTGGTCATCTGCATACTTACTATTACGGATATTGACAGTTCCATATTTGGTAAATGCTTGACCATTTCTCCCAGATCGGGTTGGAATTACGCAATCAAACATGTCAATACCTCTTGTTACCGCACCGATAATATCAGAGGGTTTACCTACTCCCATAAGGTAACGAGGTTTGTCTTCTGGTAATAAATCAGGAGCATAATCGAGAACGGAAAACATTATATCTTGGCCCTCACCCACAGCTAATCCCCCTATCGCATATCCTTCAAAGTCAAGTTCAATAAGATCCGAGGCTGATTTCTCTCTTAATTCCTTATATATTCCCCCTTGCATAATACAGAACTGAGCGTATCCTAGTCTTTTAACAAAAGTATTGCGTGACCTTTCTGCCCATCTGGAGGTTAATTCCATTGAAGATTTAGCTTGTTCAAAAGTGGCAGGGTAAGGTGTGCATTCATCAAAAACCATACTGATAGTGCTGCCAAGTAAATACTGAATTTCTGTAGATCTTTCCGGGGTAAGCATATGTTTAGTCCCATCAATATGGGATCTGAATTCTACTCCTTCTTCTGTAATTTTTTGTAAATCAGATAACGACATTACCTGAAATCCTCCGGAATCCGTAAGAATCGGTCTAGACCAGTTCATAAACTTATGGAGGCCGCCAAGTTTAGCAATTCTTTCTGCTCCTGGTTTTAACATTAAATGGTAAGTATTGCCAAGAATGATATCACTACCGGTAGTTTTTACCGATTCCGGAAACATTGCCTTTACTGCCGCCCGTGTGCCAACGGGCATAAATGCAGGGGTTTTGATAGTGCCATGGGCTGTTTCAATGAATCCTGTTCGTGCTTTATTGTTAGTTGCTTTTAACTGGAATTTAAATTTATTCATATATTTTATATTTTGCCATAGCAGATTAAATTATTTAATATACCTACGGTCAAAAACTAATCAAGATCAAATAAATCGGATAATTTTTAAAAACCTCATTGCTTAGGCTATAAACTATTAATCGTTTAAAATTGAGGAATTAAAACAAAGAATTCTCTAGATAGAAGAAAAACTATAATCTAAAAGCAACTGCTATTACTCTGGCCTTTAAATATTGAACATTATATAGTAGCATAAGCTATTTCTTTCTTTTTAAAATAATTTTGAATTTTTATACCATTAAACTGAATTTGTGTTAAATAGGACCGTACATTAATTGTTAAATCTTTTACTGATGTTAGTACTCGAAAATTATTGGAGTTAGCTTTGACATCTTGGTTTACAAGTTCTTATGGATTCATATCAGGACAATATGATGGTAAATAAAACAATTCTAGCTTGTCCTTATGTCTTTCTACATAAGCTTTTACCTTTTTACTGTGATGCACTCTATGATTATCTAATATCAAAAATATTTTCTGCTTAATTTGTCTGATAAGTCTACCTAAAAATTCAATACACTTTTTGCTGGTAAAATTATCTTCAAATACCATCCAGTTCATAAACCCTTGCGGACTAATAGCAGCTAGCATATTACATTTAAATCTTGAACCACTTCTCTTGATTGCTGGGGTCTTGCCTTTAAGACCATATGTTTTACCTCGATTATCTGTTGATTGTATCCCCATTTCATCTCCCCAATAAATTCTAGCACTTTCTTTCATTGCACAAGACTTGATTTCTGGATATGTGACTGTTAACCATTCTTTTATCTTCTCTGGATTACGTTGATAGGCTGATTTAATTGGTTTTTGAGACGTAAAACCCAATCTATTCATAATTTTTCTTATAGAACGCCTGTTATACTGATAAAGGTAATTGGATTCTATATATTCTTGTACCACTTATACTATTCCATAACGTATAATCCATTCCCAATTCATCAGGTGTATGTGATAAAATTTTAGATTTTAATTCCTCTTCTTGATTTTTACTGATTTTAGATCCTGTTCCTACCTTTACTCCTCGCTTCTTATAGCGAAAGCTTTCTTCCTTATAAATTTTGTACTCTTTAAGATATTTCCATATAGAATTCCTAGAAAACCCAAAGGTAATAGATGCTTGTTTCTTGCTTATTCCATGTATAACTATTGCTTCCACTGCTTTCTTTCTTAATATCTTGAGATCGCTTGGTGATAATTTTTTATTAGACATTTTGTTATTACTCTTGATACAATATCATTATATCATTTCTCTAATGTTAGTTCAATATTTAAAGGCCGGAGTAATAATTCTGATATCAAGAATTTAATCATAAATTCACTTGGAGCTGATCTTGCAAGCTTAGATATTAAACCTTTCTTTTTAACATTATCCGGAGAAAAGAAAAAAAGAATTGTAACCAAAAAAATAGCATCTCCTGGTTCTGACCTATACGAAGAATTGGAAAAAATTCAAGACCAAATCTACCAACTTGATCAAATTAAAAAAACAGAAAATTTACTTTCAAACTCGAGATTATTTGAGATATTAGCAGAAAAACTGATTCTAGAATTCGAGTCATACAAAAACAAAAACGCTTTCCTAGATTATGATGATCTAATACTTCATACGCAGGTTTTACTTACAAATTTCAAGGCAAAGGAATGGGTACTATATAAATTGGACGGCGGTATAGAACATTTACTATTGGATAAGGCGCAAGATACAAATAATAACCAATGGTTTATAATAGAAGCTTTAGCTCAAGAATTTTATTCTGGAGAATCTGGTAATAACAAAAGCAGAACGATCTTTGTAGTAGGAGACGAAAAACAGTCGATTTTTAGTTTCCAAGGCGCTGATATTTCTACCTTTTCCTACATGAATAAATTTTTAAATGATAAATTAAAAGAAGGAAAAAAGGCTTTCGAGACAATTGACCTTAATACTTCGTACCGCTCCACTAAAGAAATTCTTACTTGTGTAAACCATGTATTTAATAAAATAGCAAGAAATAGTCCTGAAGATTTTAAAGCTAAATTACCAGAAATGATACCATATCGTAATGCACATAATGGGTTAGTCCAGTTATAGCCTTTATGTAGTAATGAAGGTGATGATGTAGCTGATGAATTTTGGCCCATCTGCCCAGAAAATACACAAAATAATAGCAAGGTCATTTTAGCAAAAAAAATTGCTAATTACGTTAAAGAACAAATAAGCAGCGGTAGGATTCTACCTTCCACGAATAACAAGATATCGGCTCAAGATTTCATGATCCTTTTCCGGAGCAGAGATGATTTCACGGACGAAGTCATCAAAGCTTTGAAAGAGGCTAAAATCGACATAACAGGGCTTGATAGAATATCTCTAGCTGATGATCTAGCGGTCGCAGACTTAATTGCTATTGCAAAGTTTGTACTAAATCCTGAAAATGATTTAAATTTAGCTACATTAATTAAGTCTCCGATTTTAGGCTTATCGGAACAAGAACTTTATAAATTAGTTATCGCTGCTAAGGATAATAAAATACCTTTATGGGAATATGTAAAATTTTCGGAGCAATATTCTATAATAAAAGATAAACTAGAGGAGTTTTTAGCCCTATATCACTTTTTCCCTTTAAACAATTTCTTTCCATATATCACTGATATAATGGATTATAGAAACATCATGAATAAAAATGATGAAGCAATTGATGAATTCCTCAAACTCAGTAATGATTATTTTCTTGAATATGGAAATTCTTTACAAAACTTCATTTATTGGCTCCTCAAAAACCCAATAATTGTAAAAAGAGATACAGAATCATCAAATAAGCTTCGCATTATGACTGTCCACGGCTCAAAGGGCATCCAAGCTCCTATTGTGATATTATGTGATACTACCAAACTTCTCACCATGAGCAATAGATTTATCTGGGATGAAAATGATCAGTTACTATCGGCAAAATCCTCTTCCTATATTCCAGAATTTTATGAAGCAATTAAAGCAAAAGAACAGCATAAAGCTTATCAAGAATATTTAAGATTATTATATGTCGGGATGACCCGAGCAGAAGATCATCTAGTTATTTGTGGTTATCAAGGTAACAGCAAGATTCCTGAAAATTGTTGGTATGAATTAATAAGAAAATCTCTCCAGGAAATTGGCTCTTTAGACACAGATGGTAACGTAACTTATGGCGATAACAGTTTAGCTTCCAGTAACCAGAACTTACCAACTCGCTTAGCAAAAAGTAAAAAGACTGAACTAGGAATAACAACTACTCCAGCACTATGGAGTCTAAGTAAAACTGTACGTTTATCTTATACAAATATTAAAACTGAGGCTTCTTATAGAAACGCAGATTTACTGGAGTATGGCCTAGTACTTCATAAAATCCTTGAAGAAGCCGTAAGAAATAAAAATCTCATTAATATTACCTATCATCCGTTAATTACTACATTAGATAGCACTTTACAAAAAAGAATAAAAACCAGTTTGGAAAAAATACTAATTAACGAGGAATTCAAGGAATTATTGAAATACGACTCAAAGACGGAAGTATCTTTTGGTTATAAAACAGATTCGGAAATAAAAATTGGGAGAGTAGACCTTTTAATAATTCAGAAAGAGCGAATTATCATTATCAATTATAAATCTGGTAAATCCAATAAAGAATTAATACCGGATACCTACATCAAGCAATTAAGATTTTATAAACAAGCTTTTAGTGAAATATATCCAGATAAAATTATAGATTGCAAGATTATTTGGCTTGATAGAGGAGTTATAGTAAATGTAGCTGCATAATGTTAATGAAAAAAGGCCTAAGCAATCAAAAACTTGCTTAAGCCTTTTTATTTTTAACTAATTATTCTAATTTATTTATTCTTTTCCAAAGAAAACTAAGACTCTAATCTTCTTCTTCTGCTGTTTTTTCTAATACGTCTTTCTGTTTCTTGTTTTTTGCGAACCCTTTTTACTGAAGGCGGTTCATAAAAACGAGACATCTTCATTAAACGAAAAACAAGCTCTCTCTGCATCTTTCTTTTCAGATCCCGGATAGCTTTTTCACCGTTTCCACCATGAACATTAACCTGTACAGACACTAAAATTTACCCCCTTAAAGGTCACTATGATTGAAATAAATGCTCATTATCTATATAGTTATATTAATTGTCAACTAAAAAGCTAATATTAATATGACTGATGTAGCTAAAAAACATAAAGAGGCACGAAATAATTTCTTTAGCCAATTAAGTTTTCTAATATCGACAGCCCAGTGGAATAAGAATTTATATAAAGAAATTGAAACAAAATGTAATTTCCCGCAAAATTATCACTATATTTTATTTCCAGGAGGGGGAAGTCAGATAATAGAAGAATTTGAATCATGGCAAGATCAAAAAATGCTTAAATTACTTTTGACTGAAGACCAAAACTTAAAAACCAGGGAAAAAATTGCTAAAGCTTTGGAAATTCGAATAATCGGTATAGTCCCAAAAGCTGCTATCTTAGAGCAGAATGCCTTATTTTTAATACCTGGCAATATTTTATCAGGGGCAAAATGCTACAGCAAAACTTGTGACCTAATTTGGCGCTATGCCGGTGATAAATCCGAGGATTTTAATTACTATACCAAGCGCGGGCTCTTGCTGGGCGTTTATACCTCTTCTCGCCTATTTTATTTATCAGATAATTCAAAAGATTTTACTAAAACCAAAAAATTTATTGCAACTTCACTAGAAAGGATTATAAATATAGCCAAAATCAAAGATAAAATAAAACTCCCTTCTATTGAAGATGTACCAATGTTAAGGCTAATGTCGTAATGAAAAAAAACACGTTATTTATTATAAATATTTTCCTAATCTTCAGTCTTGTTGGTTGTAATAGCAAAGATGTACATAGCAGACCATCTGCGAAACCCGAGTTGCGAGCTAATACCCAGAATCAAGAACCAGAATCTATAGTAATAACAACAACTGATCCTTTAATATCAGAAAACCAAAAATTATTCGATTATAGCTTAAGTTACTAGGAAATGAGCAAAATTGAAAAATCTAACTTGCATTTACAACAACAAAGTCAAGCTCTTGCAAATAAAAGAACTCAAGGATCAGATTTACCACAAAATAAAAAATTGACTAATAAAGAAAAAATTAAAATTGAAAAAGAAAATAGGCGTAATACGTTGTTAAAAACTATTCCTCCTACAAAAAGAGCAGTGTACACAGGGAATGATTTTAGCACTTCTTTTCCGCAAAACTATTAACGACAGTAAACCATGAGTAATAATAAATTTTATCCAGATATTAAATCAAGCGTTTCCTTCCCCGAAATAGAAGCAGAAGTTCTAAAATACTGGCAAGAAAATAATATTTTTAACAAATCAGTGGAAAATCGCAAAGCTAAAATCGGCGATCAGAATAATGAATTTATTTTTTACGACGGCCCTCCTTTTGCTAATGGTTTACCTCATTACGGGCATTTATTAACTGGTTTTATTAAAGATGTATTTGCCCGTTATCAAACTACCAAAGGCAAAAAGGTAGAAAGGAGATTTGGGTGGGATTGTCATGGTCTTCCAGCAGAAATGGGAGCAGAAAAGGAACTTGGTTTTTCAGGCAGAATAGCAATTTCAGAATATGGTATTGATAAATTCAACAATCATTGCCGCTTATCGGTGATGAAATATTCTAGTGACTGGGAAAAATATGTAAATCGCCAGGCACGTTGGATTGATTTCAATAACTCTTACAAAACCATGGATAAGAATTATATGGAATCTGTCCTTTGGGCTTTTAAAGAGCTTTATAATAAAGGGTTAATTTATGAATCGATGAGAGTAATGCCCTACTCTTGGGCTTGTGAAACTCCTTTGTCTAATTTTGAAACGAGACTGGATAATTCCTACCGCCAGAGAACAGATAAAGCGGTGACTGTTAGCTTCGTACTAACTGATAAACCCCAAAATGCACCTAAAGGGTTTATAGAATATAGAATACTTGCCTGGACCACAACTCCTTGGACATTACCTTCGAACTTGGCACTAGCAGTAAATAGCGATTTTAACTACGTATTTGTACCAAATGGAAATATTTGTTACATAATTGCTTCTTTTGCCCTTAATCACTACGCAAAAGAGTTAAACATAGAAAAAGGAAAAGGAGATTTTAGAACTGTTAAGGGAAAGGAATTAGCAGGATTAAAATATAAGCCTATTTTTAATTATTTTAAGGATCACCCCAATAGCTTTAAAATCTTAACCGGAGATTTTGTAATAGAGGGAGATGGAACAGGAATTGTACATATGGCTCCTGGTTTTGGTGAAGATGATCAAGTTTTATGCCAACAAGAGGGTATAGAGCTAGTTTGTCCGGTAGATAATGCCGGAAAATTTACTGCTGAAGTTTCAGATTTTGCCGGCATGCAAGTGTTTGAAGCAAACGACCCTATTATTATAAAATTAAAGAACCAAGGTAATTGGCTTAAAACCGAGCAATATATTCATAATTATCCCCATTGCTGGCGGACAGACACACCTTTGATTTATAAAGCCGTGCCTTCGTGGTATGTTAAAGTTACAGAATTTAAAGATAGAATGGTTGAGTTAAACCAACAAATTAATTGGATACCAGGCAACGTTAAGGATGGCTTGTTCGGTAAGTGGCTAGAAAATGCCAGGGACTGGTCTATAAGTAGAAATCGTTTTTGGGGAACGCCTATTCCGGTATGGCGTTCAAATAACCCTAAATATCCTAGAATTGACGTTTATGGCTCTTGCGCAGAGCTTGAAGAAGATTTTGGAGTAAAAATTGAAGACTTGCACAAACCTTTCATTGACAGATTAACAAGACCAAATCCGGATGACCCGAGCGGTAAATCCATGATGGTAAGAGTAGAGGATGTATTTGACTGCTGGTTTGAAAGCGGTTCGATGCCTTACGGGCAAGCTCACTATCCTTTTGAAAACAAAGAGTGGTTCGAAAGCCATTTCCCCGCCGATTTTATTGTTGAATATTCTGCTCAGACACGCGGTTGGTTTTATACATTAATGGTTCTCTCTACTGTGCTTTTTGATCGTCCACCATTCCTAAACTGTATCTGCCACGGAGTAATACTGGACTCTACAGGTCAGAAACTTTCTAAGCGCCTCAATAATTATGCTGATCCACTTGAATTGTTTGATAAATACGGCTCAGATGCTTTAAGAGTCACTATGCTTTCGTCTAATGTCGTCAGAGGCCAAGAGTTACTTATTGATAAAGACGGAAAAGTGGTTTTTGATTCCCTGCGGTTGTTTATAAAACCAATTTGGAATGCTTATCATTTTTTCTGCTTATACGCAAATCTCGACGGCATTAAGGGAAGATACGATATTTCAAGTAGTAATATCCTAGATCGATATATTTTATCCAAGCTTAAAATGGTTGTAGGAAGAATAAAAAATAGTATGGACCAGTTTGATACTGTAGAGGCATATGCCGCGATAACTGATTTCTTTGAAGTGTTAAATAACTGGTATATTAGACGAAGTAGAAGCAGGTTCTGGAAAACTGAACAGGATGTGGATAAATTATCAGCTTATAATACCCTCTACACATGCCTTGAAGTTATGATGAAAGCTATGAGTTCGTTACTACCTTTAATTTCAGAAAATATATATCGTAGCTTAACTGGGGGGCCATCTGTTCATTTAGAAGATTTCCCGAATGTAGATAGCATAAAAATTGAGGAAAATTTAGTTAAAGCAATGGATCAGGTACTAGATATCTGTAATGCTGCTTTATTCATCCGCAGTGAAGAGAATATCCGCATTCGTCAACCATTAAGCAAGTTATTAATCCATCTGGAGGGAGTAGATATAGGCACTTATGATAGCTATATTAAACATTTTGAAGATTTGATTAAAGATGAAGTTAACACCAAATTCATAATTTATCAGGAAGATATTAAAGAATATGCAAACTTAAAACTTTCTATTAATTTTCCATTACTGGGTAAAAGGCTTCCAGAAAAAATGAAAGAAATAATAGCAGCTGCTAAATCCGGTAACTGGCACGAGGCCAGCGGAAAACTATTTGTTTCTGGTATTGTATTATTACCGGAAGAATATACCCTGGTTATGGAACCTAAAAAAGGCATAAAAGGGGTAAAAGCTTTATCTAATAGTATAGGTTTAGCTAAGCTAGACCTTGCAATAACTAAAAAACTTGAAGAGGAAGGAATAGCCCGTGATTTGGTTAGATTTATCCAGCAAGCAAGAAAAGATGCAGGTTTTGAGGTATCAGATCGAATTAAGCTAAATATTAAATCTGACGCTAACCTGGAACCCGTTTTAGCAAATTATGGAGCGTTTATTACTGAGCAAACGCTTAGTGAAATCAGAAAAGATTTTAAACCGGAATACACTGCAGATATTGAGTTAGATAACCAAATTGTATCTATAGAAGTTGCAAAATTACGATAAGGTTTAAATGCTTACATCTATTATCTTTCTAAAGAAATTTGTTTTCCAGCGACCTTAAGAGGCGAAACAGGCGATCTAGGCCTAGTAGGCCTAATCGAATCGCCAATGCCTCGAGCTTGAGCAGCAACTTCAGGTGTTATAGATTTATTCATAATTCTTCCGCCCAACCCTTGTTGTGCGCCAGGGGGTATACTAGGCCACTAAAAAAGAATCTGCGCCAAGCATACTAGTCCACCCCTGCGCCAGGTGAGAAGTCCACTTTCAAAAGAAAAGAACAATGCTAATTTAGTTAATTTATTTGTTAACTAAATTAGAGTTTAAATTAAATTGAATGAGGAAATATAGTATGTCAACAATTAGAGAAGTGCTGTACCAGCACATCAAAGGTAACAGCCAAAGACAGATAGCCAGATCATTTGATCTATCGAGGGATACAATAAGAAAATATATTGAGTTATTACTCCGGCCTTTAAATATTGAACTAACATTAGAGAAATGATATAATGATATTGTATCAAGAGTAATAACAAAATGTCTAATAAAAAATTATCACCAAGCGATCTCAAGATATTAGGAAAGAAAGCAGTGGAAGCAATAGTTATACATGGAATAAGCAAGAAACAAGCATCTATTACCTTTGGGTTTTCTAGGAGTTCTATATGGAAATATCTTAAAGAGTACAAAATTTCTAAGGAAGAAAGCTTTCGCTATAAGAAGCGAGGAGTAAAGGTAGGAACAGGATCTAAAATCAGTAAAAATCAAGAAGAGGAATTAAAATCTAAAATTTTATCACATACACCTGATGAATTGGGAATGGATTATACGTTATGGAATAGTAAAGTGGTACAAGAATATATAGAATCCAATTACCTTTATCAGTATAACAGGCGTTCTATAAGAAAAATTATGAATAGATTGGGTTTTACGTCTCAAAAACCAATTAAATCAGCCTATCAACGTAATCCAGAGAAGATAAAAGAATGGTTAACAGTCACATATCCAGAAATCAAGTCTCGTGCAATGAAAGAAAGTGCTAGAATTTATTGGGGAGATGAAATGGGGATACAATCAACAGATAATCGAGGTAAAACATATGGTCTTAAAGGCAAGACCCCAGCAATCAAGAGAAGTGGCTCAAGATTTAAATGTAATATGCTAGCTGCTATTAGTCCGCAAGGGTTTATGAACTAGATGGTATTTGAAGATAATTTTACCAGCAAAAAGTGTATTGAATTTTTAGGTAGACTGATCAGACAAATTAAGCAGAAAATATTTTTGATATTAGATAATCATAGAGTGCATCACAGTAAAAAGGTAAAAGCTTATGTAGAAAGACATAAGGACAAGCTAGAATTGTTTTATTTACCATCATATTGTCCTGATATGAATCCACAAGAACTTGTAAACCAAAATGTCAAAGCTAACTCCAATAATTTTCTAGTACTAAAATCAGTAAAAGATTTAACAATTAATGTACGGTCCTATTTAACACAAATTCAGTTTAATGGTATAAAAATTCAAAATTATTTAAAAAAGAAAGAAATAGCTTATGCTACTATATAATGTTCAATATTTAAAGGCCAGAGTAATATATATTCTTGTACCACTTTACTATTCCATAACGTATAATCCATTCCCAATTCATCAGGTGTATGTGATAAAATTTTAGATTTTAATTCCTCTTCTTGATTTTTACTGATTTTAGATCCTGTTCCTACCTTTACTCCTCGCTTCTTATAGCGAAAGCTTTCTTCCTTAGAAATTTTGTACTCTTTAAGATATTTCCATATAGAACTCCTAGAAAACCCAAAGGTAATAGATGCTTGTTTCTTGCTTATTCCATGTATAACTATTGCTTCCACTGCTTTCTTTCCTAATATCTTGAGATCGCTTGGTGATAATTTTTTATTAGACATTTTGTTATTACTCTTGATACAATATCATTATATCATTATATCATTTCTCTAATATTAGTTCAATATTTAAAGGCCGGAGTAATATTATCAATCGCCTTTTGCAAAATATCGTGAGCAATTTTATGATGGAATCGTTGATGCTCTTCATGAGAGATTAACGATTTTTTCCTATTATAATAATTATTCAACCATACGCTTAAACCCTTCTATTGCACTTTCTGGAGTAGCATAAGACGGAATATCATTAACCGCAAATAATTGTCTTGCCGCAGCAGGAGCTCCCTCTCCAAGCCATGCAGCAATCAAAACCGGTTTGGGATGTCTATTGCTTGCCTGATAAGCATTTAATATCGCTTCTGCTGGTTGTAGGCTAGGTACAATTGCTACCGGACAGTTTAGAACTAAAATGGCATTAACATTGGTATCCTCCATAATAATACGAAATGCATTTGCATAACGCTCTCCTGGGGCATCACCTATAATATCAACAGGATTACCGTGTGACCAGGTAGCGGGGTAGAACTTCATTTAAACGAGCTATTGTTTTATCTTGTAACTGAGCTAATTTTTCCCCAAGCTCTATAAGTTTATCGGTAGCTAGCACACCTATCCCTCCACCGTTAGTAAGGATACATAAACGATCACCCCAAAGTCCTTGAGTACGAGCTAATGTCTCCATAGTATCAAATAACTCATTCATATCATATACTCGCAAGAGCCCACAGCGTTGAAATACTGCATCATAAACCGCATCAGCTCCGGCAAGTGATCCGGTATGTGAAGCCGCAGCTTTTGCTCCTTCTTCACTACGTCCAGTTTTTAAAACTATCACGGGTTTTACTAGGGCTGCCGCCCTTGCTGCTGCTATAAAACTGCGAGCATTAGTGATAGCTTCAATATATAAAATAATAGTCTTAGTTTCTGTATCTTTTGCCAGATATTCTATCGCTTTTCCAAAATCAAAATCTAGCATGTCCCCCATGGATATAACGTGAGTAAAACCTATATGTTTACTTTTCGTCCAATCAAGTACCGCTGTTACTACTGCACCGGATTGACTAACAAAACCTATATCACCTACATCTGGGGTTACACGAGCAAAACTTCCGTTCAGACCGATAGGAGGGATAAGAAGCCCTACACAATTTGACCCGATTAAACGGATATTATAATGCTTAGCTATTTCAATTAATTCTTTTTTTTTTGCGCCTTAACCTTTCCTCCCCTTCACTAGAACCAAAACCCGCAGAAATAATAACTGCAGCTCTTGTACCTCTTTCACCAAGTTGGGCAAGCACGGCAGCAATACCAACAGCCGGAATACAAAAAATAGCTAGATCTGGAGTCATTGAGAGACTTTGAACATCTTTGTAACACAACACCCCTTCTATAGACGGGCTTTTTAGATTAACAGGCATAATGCATCCACAAAAACCACTTTGTAGTAAATTCTTGATAACTACAGAACCTATAGAATTAGGCCTAATACTTGCTCCTATAAGTGCTACGGAATTTGGCTTCAATAGAGGTTTTAGGGTTTCTATGCTCATAATTTTTACAAATTATTAATTAATATATTAATAATTTGATACTTTATAAAAAATAATTAATTAAGCTTTTATTCTAATCTAAACTGCAAAATTATGTTGCCTGAGGTTTAAACTTGACAAAGCTAGATATTTTTATAGAATTGGCTCACCCATTTATATGGGCTTGTAGCTCAGCTGGTTAGAGCACACGCCTGATAAGCGTGAGGTCGGAAGTTCAAGTCTTCTCAAGCCCACCAGTTCTTCCTGGTTTCTATAAAATCAGTTTTGCTCTTATTCTAGCTAGAATTTACCAGGACCTTAGCAACTTTAAAAATATTTACTTGTAAATGCTGATTAAACTATTAATATTCGCCGTTTTGAGCTACAACAAATATCAAGAACCTCTAGAAATTATTAAGCAAGAAATTAATATGCAAACCCCTCCAATAGCAAAAAAAATACCTTATAGCTTTAAAATTCAAGGCACGGAAATCCAAGATGAATACCATTGGTTAAGAGGAAAAGGCTGGCCGGAAAAAATTACGGATAAAGACATATTAGATTACCTAAGAGAAGAAAATGATTACTTCAATCATTTTATGGATCCATTGGCCAAGCAAAAAGATATGATCTTTGAAGAACTAAAAGGCAGAATAAAACTGGCTGATCAATCTACTTATATCCAGAAAGATGATTATTATTACTACTGGCGCACCGAAGAAGATAAGGATTATATTATCTACTGCAGAAAACATGGCTCTATCCAAAATCCGGAGGAAATTCTTCTTGACGTCAATAAATTAGCCGAAGGTAAAAAATTTACTACTATAGGCGCTTTTACTATCAGCCCTGATCATAAATTTATGGCTTATTCAGCCGATTTCACTGGTGGCGAAAAATATACAATAACAATATTTGACCTCGTAAATAAGAAATTTTTAGCTGATCAAATTCCGAATACCATTGGCGATGTAGTCTGGCATGAAAACGGAGAAGGGTTTTTCTACACTCCATTAGATGAAAACTGGCGCCATGATAAGGTGATGTTTCATAAGCTTGGCACAAAAAGCGAGGACGATAAACTAATTTATCATGAAAAAGACATTTTATACTCAGTTTCAGTAAATAAAAGCTCGAGCAAAAAATATATTATCATTCACACAAGCGGGCATGACAGCAGCGAGTCCTATTATTTATCTATGGATGATAAAAGCTTTACGCCAACTCTTATTCAAAAAAGAGCTGATAAAATCCTTTATTCAGTAGACCATGGTAATAACTATTTTTATATGTATAGTAATCAGGGAGCAAAGAATTTTCATATTCTAAAAACAGATAACATCCAACAAGGTTGGCAAGAATATATAAAGGAAGATTCTAGCAAATATCTATCAGGTTTTGATTTAACAGAAAAATATATTTTACTAAATTACCGACATAACGGTCTTCCTTGGATTGTGGTCAAGGATTTAGAAACCGAAAAAACAAAACAGGTACATTTCCCTGATGAATCTTATACAGCTTCCGGTTATAGCACTAATTTTGAACATAATGATTTACGTATCGATTACTCAGCACCAAATAGACCTAATACTGTTTACAAATATAATTTCGACAATGAGCAGCTTGATATTTTAAAAATTCAGGAAATTCCAAGCGCTTTTGATCCTGATGAATATGTTACCAAAAGGATATTTGCTAGTTCCGGAGAAGTAAAAGTTCCGATAACTTTACTTTATAAGAAATCTTTATTTAAACAGGATGGTTCCAATCCTTTATATTTATATGGCTATGGCTCTTATGGTTATGCCGTACCACCAGCTTTTAAAAATTCAGCGATTTCCTTGGTAAACCGTGGATTTGTTTATGCGATCGCTCACATCAGAGGTGGAGACGACCTAGGTCATGATTGGTATGAAGCGGCCAAATTCCTTACTAAAAAAAGGACATTTGAAGATTTTATTGCCGCAGCGCAGAAATTAATTGAAGAAAAATACACTACTAAAGGAAATATAGTAATAGTTGGCGGAAGTGCCGGTGGTATGCTAATAGGCAACGTTATCAATGAAAAACCGGAATTATTTAAGGCTGCAATCGCACATGTTCCATTCGTGGATGTCCTAAACACTATGCTTGATGAAACCTTGTCTCTTACTCCTGGCGAATTCAAGGAATGGGGAAATCCAAAAGAAAAAGCTTATTTTGATTACATAAAATCCTATTCGCCATATGATAATGTTAAAACTCAAGACTACCCTCACTTGATGGTTACCGCAGGACTCACTGACCCGCGTGTAGGTTACTGGGAAGCTGCAAAATGGGTAGCACGGCTTAGAAGCAAAAAAACTGATAATAACCTGATAATTTTTAAAACCAACATGGATTTTGGCCACAAAGGAGCTTCTTCAAGGTTTGATTACTTAAAAGAAGCAGCAGAAGATATTGTCTTTATTCTCAGAATATTTGGAAAATAAAATTTAAATGGTTATTCGGACGTAAACCCCTAACTTCTTAAAATATACCACTACTAGCGGCATATCTTGTCAGGGCCGTCAAGCTGAGGATTCGGTAACCTTCTCCACCCCGTGAATTAATACTGTGCTTGGCTACCCTACCTCCTCTGTTATAACGTTTATACATAATAAATGTTCCGAGGCAAACAAAACATATAATAGCATTTTTTCATTACTCATTCCTCTCTATAAGCTTAAGTTTCAGTAATGATACCTTAGGAGTTGCCAAGAACGAAATTTTTACCAATTAGGTCCCTGGCAACTTCTACTACGTTTCTTTTATATTACTCTGGCCTTTAAATATTGAACATTATATAGTAGCATAAGCTATTTCTTTCTTTTTAAAATAATTTTGAATTTTTATACCATTAAACTGAATTTGTGTTAAATAGGACCGTACATTAATTGTTAAATCTTTTACTGATTTTAGTACTCGAAAATTATTGGAGTTAGCTTTGATATCTTGGTTTACAAGTTCTTGTGGATTCATATCAGGACAATATGATGGTAAATAAAACAATTCTAGCTTGTCCTTATGTCTTTCTACATAAGCTTTTACCTTTTTACTGTGATGCACTCTATGATTATCTAATATCAAAAATATTTTCTGCTTAATTTGTCTGATCAGTCTACCTAAAAATTCAATACACTTTTTGCTGGTAAAATTATCTTCAAATACCATCCAGTTCATAAACCCTTGCGGACTAATAGCAGCTAGCATATTACATTTAAATCTTGAGCCACTTCTCTTGATTGCTGGGGTCTTGCCTTTAAGACCATATGTTTTACCTCGATTATCTGTTGATTGTATCCCCATTTCATCTCCCCAATAAATTCTAGCACTTTCTTTCATTGCACGAGACTTGATTTCTGGATATGTGACTGTTAACCATTCTTTTATCTTCTCTGGATTACGTTGATAGGCTGATTTAATTGGTTTTTGAGACGTAAAACCCAATCTATTCATAATTTTTCTTATAGAACGCCTGTTATACTGATAAAGGTAATTGGATTCTATATATTCTTGTACCACTTTACTATTCCATAACGTATAATCCATTCCCAATTCATCAGGTGTATATGATAAAATTTTAGATTTTAATTCCTCTTCTTGATTTTTACTGATTTTAGATCCTGTTCCTACCTTTACTCCTCACTTCTTATAGCGAAAGCTTTCTTCCTTATAAATTTTGTACTCTTTAAGATATTTCCATATAGAACTCCTAGAAAACCCAAAGGTAATAGATGCTTGTTTCTTGCTTATTCCATGTATAACTATTGCTTCCACTGCTTTCTTTCTTAATATCTTGAGATCGCTTGGTGATAATTTTTTATTAGACATTTTGTTATTACTCTTGATACAATGTCATTATATCATTTCTCTAATGTTAGTTCAATATTTAAAGGCTGGAGTAATAATAAGGCTGGAGTAATAATAATTTATTTTTATTTAAAAAACAGATTTACCATCTTTAGGTTATTAACCTTAGATTAATTAACATAGCATATTGATAAATATTAGGTTACTAATCTTGAATTAAGATATTCTAAAGATTAAAGAAGTCAAGCGGATATAATTTAAATAAATATTTTTTCTTAAAGTGTTTGATATATTAAGAAATATAAAAGAAAAATATGCGATCTTAGCGTAAACCTTTAGTTGTTTATGATTTTAAAGTCAAAACAGCGTGATTTTTGGTTATTTCAGGAAATAGTTTTTTTGTAAAGGGTAACATCTCGAACTTACCATTGGCGAGGAACTGTACCTCGATAATATCTCCCCCACCATAATTAGCAATATTGGTAATATTAGCAATATGATTTCCATTAAGGTCAATTACTTTCAAACCTTTTAAATCTCCAATGTAAAACTCATCTTCGGTTAGGATTGGCGGTAAATTACTTCTTAGACAATAAAGAGATTTTTTTATAAATCTCTCGGCTTCTGTTCTAGTATGGCAATTATTCAAACTGCATATTAGATTTCCATCTGGTTTAGCTCTGATAATTTTTAACTTAACCGGAGTATTATCTTGGTCAAATACTGGCAAATTTACAATATTTCCAGCGGGATCGGTAAAGGATTTAACCACTACATGCCCATTTATACCGTGTGCTAAGGAAATAACGCCTACTATAATTAATTTATCATCTAATATTTTTTTATTAGCAACTAATTGATCCGACATTCAAAAACTATTATTATAAATTGACTGTAAATGCGTTATATATCCAGCCACAAAGACTATATATTACTCCGGCCTTTAAATATTGAACTAACATTAGAGAAATGATATAATGATATTGTATCAAGAGTAATAACAAAATGTCTAATAAAAAATTATCACCAAGCGATCTCAAGATATTAAGAAAGAAAGCAGTGGAAGCAATAGTTATACATGGAATAAGCAAGAAACAAGCATCTATTACCTTTGGGTTTTCTAGGAGTTCTATATGGAAATATCTTAAAGAGTACAAAATTTATAAGGAAGAAAGCTTTCGCTATAAGAAGCGAGGAGTAAAGGTAGGAACAGGATCTAAAATCAGTAAAAATCAAGAAGAGGAATTAAAATCTAAAATTTTATCACATACACCTGATGAATTGGGAATGGATTATACGTTATGGAATAGTAAAGTGGTACAAGAATATATAGAATCCAATTACCTTTATCAGTATAACAGGCGTTCTATAAGAAAAATTATGAATAGATTGGGTTTTACGTCTCAAAAACCGATTAAATCAGGCTATCAACGTAATCCAGAGAAGATAAAAGAATGGTTAACAGTCACATATCCAGAAATCAAGTCTCGTGCAATGAAAGAAAGTGTTAGAATTTATTGGGGAGATGAAATGGGGATACAATCAACAGATAATCGAGGTAAAACATATGGTCTTAAAGGCAAGACCCCAGCAATCAAGAGAAGTGGTTCAAGATTTAAATGTAATATGCTAGCTGCTATTAGTCCGCAAGGGTTTATGAACTGGATGGTATTTGAAGATAATTTTACCAGCAAAAAGTGTATTGAATTTTTAGGTAGACTTATCAGACAAATTAAGCAGAAAATATTTTTGATATTAGATAATCATAGAGTGCATCACAGTAAAAAGGTAAAAGCTTATGTAGAAAGACATAAGGACAAGCTAGAATTGTTTTATTTACCATCATATTGTCCTGATATGAATCCACAAGAACTTGTAAACCAAGATGTCAAAGCTAACTCCAATAATTTTCGAGTACTAAAATCAGCAAAAGATTTAACAATTAATGTACGGTCCTATTTAACACAAATTCAGTTTAATGGTATAAAAATTCAAAATTATTTTAAAAAGAAAGAAATAGCTTATGCTACTATATAATGTTCAATATTTAAAGGCTAGAGTAATAACTTACTATAACTAAAAATTAAAGAGATATCATGAAAAAGATTATTCTGTCGTTAATTAGTGTAATTGCTATTTTTTTAGCAGTAGTGGCAAGTTCTATCTATCTAACAGATTATAATAAAATCTATAGAGATTTTGTTAGCAGTGCTAAAATTGACGTCAAGGATATTAATTAGGTTAATTATAAGATCAAACAATTCCCTTACCCTTCATTAATAATAGATGAAGTCAAACAAGAAGGAAAAATTGAACTTAAGGATATCAATATTAGATTCTCTTTATTATCGGTTTTAAGTTTCAGTCATAAGATTTCTGATATAGAAATTGGCCAAGCAATCATCCACCTATCTAATGATGATGTAAATTATATAGAGCATGACGAATTTATTGGTGAGTTAATAAAAAAAGAAGCTCTTACTATTTCAGCTAGGATTGATAAATTGATTTTTGTTGAATCAGATAAGGATATACCATTTACTATAGAAAATTTTGTTTTTTCAGGCGATAAAAAAGGAGCAGAATTTACCGGCAAAATAGCCTCTATCGATAGTGTCAAAGGTAGCTTTATTAAAAATAATGATCAAGTTAACTTTAACTTAGATATCAATAACCCAGAACATAGCCTAAAGCTTGAAGAAGTATACGAAAATTCCATCTTAAAAAGCGAGAAAATGGAATTAGTCACTGGATCTTTGATTGCTAAATTTTTAGCAGTCTTGCCGGATTTTGCTGATTTGTCCAATAAATTATCTTTTACTGAAAAAATAAAAATCACTTTAGATATTTCGCCTGTAAATAATTGGCTTAATCTCAAAAATATTGTAATTCAATCGGATTCTATTGCCGGTACTGGAGAGATAGTATTTAGTAAAAATAATCAGGATATTAATAATGTCCAAATCAATTTCAGTAAAATTGACTTAGGAAACTTGAATAAAAGTAAGGATACTGACAAACAAAACGTTAATTCGTACTCTCCTATTAATAGAGACAAATTCAGCTTGAATAAAAAACAATTAAAAGCAAATCTTTCTGCGAAAGAGATAATATTAAGCTCTAAGAATCTTATAAAGGATGTTAATTTAAATTTCCTAATCCAGAATGGAGGAGGTAAAGTTGAAGATTTTTCAGGCACCTTTGACCAAGGAGGAGGTTTCAAGGTCCAAGGCACTATATCCGAAAACTCTTTCAGAAGCATTTTTAATGGTGTAATTGCTCTAACGCATAAAGACCTTAATGATTTAATAGAAATCGTGGGTGGTAACAAACTAAGGTCCGAAGGTTATATTCCATATAGTCTTGTCTCTAATGTCCAGTTTAGTTCAATAGAAATTTCCATGCAAGATTTAGTGCTAAAAACTAACGATACCAAAATTTTAGGTTCTTTTTCAACTAAGTTTATAGGTGACTGGCCAAGGATTAATGCTGATTTAAAATTGCCAAGGTTAATTTGGATGAGAAAAATTTTCCAGCTTTTAATTATTTGTATAATTATGCTATAGAGTTAACCCAAGACTCAAAAAAAGAAGATTATTTAAGTAAGTTTATTCCGCCGCGAACAATAAGCTCTATAAGCAATTACAATATAAGTGTGGATCAACTTGTTGCTAAAGGTTCACTATATAAAAATGTTAACTTCAATCTTAACTTGTTGCCGGGAAAAATTAAATTAGAGAATTTATTTTTAAATGACGGTAAAAACCATATTGACGCAACAATTGAACTTGTTGCATCTGCTCTAAAACCATCCTTTGGAATAACAATTCATGGAGGAGCTATCGAAGTTGATTTCTTGTCGCCCCGTGCCATTTCTGAATTAAGGCAATACATTTTAGCAAATTATGCTTTAGACAAGGTTGATCTTAATATGAACTTTATGCTCGATAAACTTTACCAAGGTGATTTTTCTCTGGGTAGAGTTATTTTTAAAGCTAAAAATAACAAAGCTTTATTTGAGATTAATAAGTTTGATGCTGACATATTCGGTGGCAGAATGTCTTCTTCTGGTAGTATGTTGCTTGATCCATATACAATAAATTTTGTACATGCCTTGAACTCGGCAAGTATTCCGGAGATCAGCAAGTTTATGCCACCAGGAGTCATTGAAAGTGGCGGTGTGATAAGTGCTAATGGTATGTGGTCTACCAATGGTAATTCGCTTGAAGAACAGTTATATAATTTATATACAAAATCAGAAATTCTTGCTAAAAATATAACTATAAACAATTTTTCTATTGATAACCTAATACAGGCAGTCAGTAGTTCAAACTATAACATTAAATCTTCTAAAGATGATCTAAAAGCGGCGATATTAACAGAAAAAACCGATATTAGTGAATTAAAAGCTGCTGTAAAACTTGTAAAAGGGCTTTTTAGCTTAAAGGATATAAACTTTAAAACAAAGTATACGGCCGCTGCTGCCTCTGCCACTTTTAATTTATATAATCTGGATATTGACCTTATTTCAGTATTTTCGTTCTATTTATCTAAACTTGCTCCTGGCCGGAGTTATACCGATTCCACCCCTACTAAACTAACTCTTAAAGCTATAGGTAATTTATTTGCTCCAAAAAAGCGGATACTAAAAAATTAGAAGACTTATTGAATACTATTGCTACAGCAAAAAAGAACTAGAAGCTATCGATAAAATATTATTATTTACGATTACTATATTTGGTAATTTCCATAGCAGCACACTCAAGAATAACTACAAGGTATAAAAAACTAAAAATATATATTTTTAGCAAGAAATAATGTACATTGGAATTGAAAAATATTATTTATTATATGAGAAAAAATTATTTACCTAAAAAGCTAAGACAAAAAAATTACTTATTAATGGCGGTAATTTTTTTTATTATTTTCTTGATATATGCAGTTACTATAGTGAAACTTTCGAGTTAATTTAGATTCACCGAGGAAATAATCTCAAGACCTTACTTGATTTGCTGAAGCGTAATTGCTATCATGGCCAGACTTTTTAAAATATTTCGTATTATCAAAATAACCATGTACAGTGTTTTTTGTAATGTTTTACCTATTGTTTTAATTGCACTTATTGGAAGTTTTATAAGGAAAAAGTGGCTCATTTCTGATGAATTTTGGCGCGGACTAGAAAAATTATCTTTTTATATTCTATTTCCTGCTGTCTTGTTTGGTAGTACCTATAGGCTTGAACTAGCTGCAACACAATTTTTTCGATTAGTTATTGCTTTGGTAATATCAAATTTAATAATTTCTGGCCTTGCCATCTATCATCAAACAAAAGAAAACTACGATAAAGCTCAATTTACTTCATTATTTCAAGGGGCTACTAGATATAACAATTATATTTTCTTTGCCCTAAGTTCTGCTTTATTTGGGGAAAACGGTTTATCAGTAGTAGCTAGCATTTCACCCTATATGATAGTACTAACTAATGTTACAGCCATCATGTGTTTTGTTTATTATTTACCTCCAGAAAGTGGAGGAGCTTCTAAAAAACAAAGTATGACATTAATGGCAAAATCCATCATAACCAATCCTTTCGTTATTGCGAGTTTAGTTGGTTTTGCATTTAACTATTTCAAAATTGAGTTAAATATGGGAATCGAAAAAACAATTGACAACATAGCGAATTCGGCGTTGACAATTGGCATATTGATAGTGGGTGCTAGTCTAAAATTTAAAATTAATCCTGATCATATGAAAATAATCATTTCTGCAAGCTTTATTAAGTTGATTATTACCCCAATAATAACTTTTATAATTTTATGGATTATGTCAATTAGCGGGATCGCAAAATCTGTAGGAATCCTATTTAGCTGTCTGCCGTGTGCAAGTTCTGCTTATATATTATCGAGGCAACTTGGTGGCGATCCGGAGACAATGTCGTCGATTATTACTTCTACCACTATATTTTCTATCTTGTCATTATCTATACTTGTGTATATCCTCGCTTAGCAAATACTGTAGTTAACTTTAATTGTATATATTAAAATGGATAAAAAACATTCACCTGATTATATAAAAGCTTTAGAATACCATGAAAAAGGTCAACCTGGGAAAATTGCTTTAAAACCTACAAAGCATCTTTTAACCCAGCATGATTTGTCTTTAGCCTATTCCCCGGGGGTGGCCGCACCATGTCTTGAAATAAAAAATAATCCCGATGATATATATAAATATACTGCACGTGGTAATACAGTAGCAGTAATATCTAATGGTACAGCTGTTCTGGGACTAGGTAATTTAGGAGCTGCAGCTTCCAAACCGGTAATGGAAGGAAAAGCGGTATTATTTAAGAAATTTGCCGATATTGATTGTTTTGATATAGAAGTAGATACAGCCAATCCTGAAGAATTTATTAATACTATAAAACATCTGGGATATAGTTGGGGCGGAATTAATTTAGAAGATATAAAAGCACCTGAGTGTTTCATCATTGAAGAAAGACTCAAAGAATTAATGGATATCCCTGTTTTTCACGATGACCAACACGGAACTGCTATAATTACTGGAGCCGCTTTAATTAATGCCGTTTTTCTAACAAAAAGAAAAATGTCAGAAATTAAGATGGTAGTAAATGGCGCAGGAGCAGCTGCCATGTCTTGTATCAACCTTGCCATATCCCTTGGAGTAAATAAAGATAATATTATTCTGTGTGATACTCAAGGCGTTATATATAAAGAACGAACAGAAGGAATGAATAGGTGGAAAGAGGAAAAAGCAGCCCAAACCACTCATCGCACATTAAGCGAAGCAATAAAAGATGCCGATGTGTTTTTGGGGCTTTCAGTTAAAGGAGCTATGACAAAAGAAATGGTGGCTTCAATGGCTAAGAACCCTATAATTTTTGCTATGGCTAATCCTGATCCAGAAATTACACCTGAAGATATCAAATCGGTCAGGAATGATGCGATAATTGCTACTGGTAGATCAGATTATAATAATCAAGTAAATAATGTAATGGGTTTTCCTTATATTTTCAGAGGAGCCCTTGATGTTAGAGCTACTTGTATTAACGAAGAGATGAAAATAGCAGCCGCTTACGCCTTAGCGGAATTAGCAAGAAAACCTGTCCCAGGAGAGGTTTACCGTGCTTATAATAGCAGTAGAAAAGCTTTTGGTCTTGATTATATTATTCCAGTACCTTTTGACCCGAGACTAATTACTACTGTCCCACTTGCGGTGGCCCAAGCTGCAATCAAAAGTGGGGCAGCAAGAATTAAAGAACTGGATATAAAAAAATATAAATCCCAACTTGCAAGTAGATTAAATCCTGCTTCGAATTATATGCATTTCGTATTTGATAAAATTACCCATGAACAACCTCGAAGGGTAATTTTTGCAGAAGGGGAAGAGGAAGAAGTAATAAAAGCAGCCATGATGTTACGTGATGAGCGTTACGGAAGTCCAATTCTTATAGGAAAGCATAGTAAAATTGATCCAATTGTTCAAGAATTAGGGGAAGGATATTCCCTTGAAAATATTACAGTTATGAATGCTGCGATCAATAATAATTTAAGTAAATATATAGATTATCTTTATAAAAAGCTACAACGCAAAGGGTATTTATACATGGATTGTGCAAGACTTGTTAAATCTGATAGAAATATTTTTGCTGCTTGTATGATGGCTTGCGGAGATGCTGATGCTATGGTAACCGGCCTGACAAAAAGTTATTACGATAGTATAGATGATATATCAAAAGTAATTATGCCTAGAAAAGGTAAAAGAATTATTGGATATTCTATAATGCTTTCTAAAGAACATAATATAATCTTTGCTGATAATACGGTTTGCGAATTACCTCAAGCAGAAGATTTAGTAGAAATTACCTTACAGACTGCAGAAGTTGCTAAATCTATGGGATATAACCCGAGAATTGCTATAGTATCTTTTTCCAATTTTGGTAATCCACTTCGAGAGAAATCAGCTAGAGTACGTGAGGCAATCACGCTGCTTGATAAGATGAATTTAGATTTTGAATATGATGGGGAAATGTCAGCAGAAGTAGCATTAAACACTAATCTACAGAAATTGTACCCTTTCTGTAGATTAACAGGCCCAGCCAACGTTCTAATTATGCCTGGCCTCCACTCTGCTGCGATTGCAACCCACTTACTTGAAGAACTAGCAGGAGAAGTATTTATTGGCCCAATTTTAAATGGTTTTGAATACCCTATACAAATAATACCTATGGGATCTTCTGCAACTGATATACTCGAAGTAGCCGCCTTTGCAATTATGGATTGCATCAATAACAAAAAATAATTTGATAAAGTCATAATAGACTAGCCAAAATGAATATATTCAGATCAGGCTAGTTTATTATACAAGAAAGCATTAAATTTAAGTAAATCTTATGCAATCAGTAAACATCAGTTCTGCAAAGCCTCATTTATCACCTTTATTAAAAAAATTAGAAAAAACTGTAAGAAATAATAATTAAAAGAGCTGGAAAACCTATAGCTAAGATTCTTAAATATAAAACTATGAAAAATTGTAATAGATTAGGGTTGTTAAAAGACAAAATTATTTTAGCTGACAATTTTGATGAATGGTCAGAAGATATAGCTGTGAAATTTGGTATAAAAGGAGTCTGTCATATAGTTTGTGTAAGTTGCAAAAGGATATAGTAGAAGATACTATAAAAAAGCAACTTAAATACAGAGGAAAAAATGGCTAAAAAATTAGCAGAAAAAGAAGTAGATATAAATACTAAATTAGTCGAAGAATTACTATCAAAAGCAGATCCATCTGAATTATTTGGTCGCGGGTGGATTATTTAATAAACTTAAAAAGCAAATAGTAGAGAGAATTCTTGAAAGTGAATTAGAACACGATCTAGGTTATTCTAAACATAGTAAGATAATCAAGAGCGATAATAATCGTCGCAACGGCAGTTATGAAAAAACGATTATAGATGACGACGGTCATCAGATTACCGTAGATGTTTCAAGGGGACAGGGAAGGAGAATTTGAACCTCAATTGATTCCTGAAGGAGTTAGGAGATTTAGTGGTTTTGATGATAAAGTGATTTCACTATATGCAAGAGGGATGACTGTCAGTGAGATACATAGCCATTTAGAGGAGATATACCAGACCAATATTTCCAAGGACCTTATATCAACTGTCACTGACGGAGTAATAGAAGAAGTTACTACATGGCAAAACAGGTTCCTAGACGATGTATATCCAATATTATATTTGGATTGCATACACGTTAAAGCAAGGGATAATCATACAGTAATTAACAAAGCGGTATATCTTGCAATAGGTGTTAACATGGAAGGGAAAAAGGAATTACTGGGGATCTGGGTCGGTAAAAATGAAGGTTCCAAGTTTTGGATGCAGGTTGTAACTGAGCTAAAGAACAGAGGGATAAAACAGATATATGTAAAAAGGCTTTCCTGAAGCCATAAATAGCATTTATCCTAATACGATTGTACAACTCTGTATAGTACATATGGCGAGGAATTCTGTAAAATATGTTTCTTATAAGGATTTAAAAGCGGTCACAGCGGATCTTAAAAGGATTTACACTGCAAACAGCGAAGAAATAGGATATCTGGAGCTAAAATCGTTTGCTGCTAAATGGGATAATAAATATCCTGTGATCTCTGATATTTGGCAAAGGAATTGGAGCGGGATTATTCCTCTTTTTGCTTTTCCTGATGAGATTAGGCGGGTAATTTATACTACCAATGCGATAGAATCGATAAATCATCAAATCAGAAAAATCATCAACAATAAAGGGGTTTTTCCAGATGATAAGTCTATTTTAAAATCGTATTTTTGGCTCTAAAAAATGCTGCCCAAAAATGGACCATGCCGATTAAAAATTGGTCTTTGGCATTGAATCAATTTGAAATTTTATGCGGGGATTTTAGGCATGATTTACTGGAATTAAAAAATACAACAACTTACACAAAATAAATTGATTGACTCATGTTGTGCGCCAGGTATTTTAGTTCACCCCTTGCGCCAGATGAGAAGTCCACTTTATACTAACTTTTTTGTATCATATTGTCATCCTCCATTTTAAATTTTGGCGTAAAATTTTTTCGGTAAGAATCACCCTCTAATACTACTCTATACGAATTATTAACTATTCTATCCAAAGCAGCGTTAGCCATAACAGGATCAAAAAATATTTCTGCCCATGTTTCAATTTTCCTATTTGTGGTAATGATCAGACTAGCATTTGTATGCACGGCCGCTATTAAATCATATAAGTCAGATGATTGTTCTGCTGACAAAGTTTTTAAGCCGAAGTCATCTAAAATCAATAAATCAACTTTTGTGTATCGCTTAAAAATGACATCATAAGTAAAATCGGCTCTAGAGCGATAAAATTCATTGAGTAGTTCCGTTGCTCCTTATAAACTTTACCTTTTTATTGCGCTGGCAAGCTAACATTCCAAGAGCTTGAGATAAGTGCGTTTTACCAGTACCTACCGGCCCCATAATGATTACATGGTTCTTTTCTTTGATAAATTTTGCAGTCATTAAGTCATTAATTGCATGTCTAATTTTGAGTGAATATCGTTTTAAATCAAACCCTTCAAATATTTTTGTTTCTTCAAATTTTGCTTGGACAACTCTTCTTTGCAGAGAGCTTTGATCTCTATTATCCACCTCATCTTGGAATAGCATTAAAAGCAGTTCTTCATATGGCATTGCAGCGTCTCTGGCTTGCCTTAGCCTGCTATCCAAACTATCAGATATTCCAGATAACTTAAGTTGTTGTACCAAATTATCGAGTTGCAAGTTAGGCATAATTAGCCTCAATATCAGAGCTATATTTAAGCATTAGCCTTAATATTCTTCACTTTGCCGCCTTCAATATTAGGAATAGAGTACTGATCCAGTTTATTTTTTAAAATATTGGATATAGCCTCATAAGTATAATTATCATAAGACCACAGCTCGCAAACATGCAGCTTCTAGTCTGTCATTACCGTATGTCTGCGATAATCTTAAAATACCTTGAACTTTACGTAGTGATATTCTACCGCCTGATGCAAGAATTCTGCTTATTACCTGGTATGTAGAATTATCTATGCCTTTAGCACAACTTAAACATTTCTCAGGATTATTCTCTAAATAATATTACTCCGGCCTTTAAATATTGAACTAACATTAGAGAAATGATATAATGATATTGTATCAAGAGTAATAACAAAATGTCTAATAAAAAATTATCACCAAGCGATCTCAAGATATTAAGAAAGAAAGCAGTGGAAGCAATAGTTATACATGGAATAAGCAAGAAACAAGCATCTATTACCTTTGAGTTTTCTAGGAGTTCTATATGGAAATATCTTAAAGAGTACAAAATTTATAAGGAAGAAAGCTTTCGCTATAAGAAGCGAGGAGTAAAGGTAGGAACAGGATCTAAAATCAGTAAAAATCAAGAAAAGGAATTAAAATCTAAAATTTTATCACATACACCTGATGAATTGGGAATGGATTATACGTTATGGAATAGTAAAGTGGTACAAGAATATATAGAATCCAATTACCTTTATCAGTATAACAGGCGTTCTATAAGAAAAATTATGAATAGATTGGGTTTTACGTCTCAAAAACCAATTAAATCAGCCTATCAACGTAATCCAGAGAAGATAAAAGAATGGTTAACAGTCACATATCCAGAAATCAAGTCTCGTGCAATGAAAGAAAGTGCTAGAATTTATTGGGGAGATGAAATGGGGATACAATCAACAGATAATCGAGGTAAAACATATGCTCTTAAAGGCAAGACCCCAGCAATCAAGAGAAGTGGCTCAAGATTTAAATGTAATATGCTAGCTGCTATTAGTCCGCAAGAGTTTATGAACTGGATGGTATTTGAAGATAATTTTACCAGCAAAAAGTGTATTGAATTTTTAGGTAGACTGATCAGACAAATTAAGCAGAAAATATTTTTGATATTAGATAATCATAGAGTGCATCACAGTAAAAAGGTAAAAGCTTATGTAGAAAGACATAAGGACAAGCTAGAATTGTTTTATTTACCATCATATTGTCCTGATATGAATCCACAAGAACTTGTAAACCAAGATGTCAAAGCTAACTCCAGTAATTTTCGAGTACTAAAATCAGTAAAAGATTTAACAATTAATGTACGGTCCTATTTAACACAAATTCAGTTTAATGGTATAAAAATTCAAAATTATTTTAAAAAGAAAGAAATAGCTTATGCTACTATATAATGTTCAATATTTAAAGGCCAGAGTAATAGTATACAGTTTAGAAAAAAATACTACTATTACTATACTGAATTTCAGTAAAAATCATATCTCCGAAAAAGGATTAACCTATTTCGCAAATATTATAGCTAAAAACAGAACCATCACCAGCCTTGACTTAAGTCTAAATAATAACGGCTTTATAAGCTCTAAAAAATCAGGACTCGATGATTTGGGGTTAAGTTTAAAAAGTAATAACTCTCTAAGCATTCTTAACCTTAGTTATAACAGCCTTGGAAAATTAGGAACCAAGAAAATTGTTAAAGGTTTAAAAGGTAATTCATCGATTAAGGAGCTTAATCTAAGTACTAACATTACAGGGGATAAAGGAGCAAAATATATCAAGGATTTATTATCTCAAAATAAAACCCTTACTAAGCTGGATATTAGCGGGAATGCTTTCACTGATACCGGAATCTCAAAAATTGCAGAAGGCTTAGCAAAGAATGAGACTCTTAACACTCTTGATTTAAGTTTAAACCACATAGCTGATCAAGGAGTAGAGACTATAATAAAATCCTTAGAATCAAACACAACCCTGGCTAAACTCGACCTCAGTTATAATGAAATAGGAAATAAAGGCAGAACTTATACTTTCATTTATAAAAGACCACCCAAAGATTTATGTTGAAATTGCTAATAATGAAAATATTAGCGAATTTTTCAGAAATGCTATTGCGTTAAAAAACAACTCCAATAAAAAACTTAAGTTAGAAGCAGACATTGCCACCACTAAAACTGTTAGCAAGGAGAAATACGAAACATACCACTCTACATCATTAGGTAAACCATTAGAAAAAATAGAGGAAGAGAGCGAAGATGAAGTCACTTTCCATATAGGCCAAAACAAGGACATATTTTTAACAGATAGCGAATTTCATCTTGAATTAACTGGCTCTTATACTTCAGAATTACCCGATTTAGTATAATAGCTTAATTGTTAACAATTTTTATTTGCTAGTTGTAGCAATAAAAGTTTTATGTTACTATTTCACGGTTCTTTTATAAATAGTGGCTGCCTAAGAACTACATATTAAAAAGATCTAGAAAACTTTTCTCTTTAAGAGGTATATATGTATGCAAAATTCCCAAAACACTATTTTATCTGATTACCAGGAAAAATTAGCTGAAACTTTTGAACATATAAATTGTCTAATTGATAATGATAAGATAGATAATGCAAAAACTGCTCTCCTTGAATTGCATTTTGCAGATTTAGCTGATTTTCTTGATAATACTAATCATAAATTATACGACCTTATTTTACCAATAATTGCAGACAATATAGAACCAGAAACTCTTGTCTGGTTGAGTGATAGTAATAAACAAGCTGCAATAGAAGCCTTTGGGATTGGCAAAACTGTTAAGCTAATAAATCAGTTAGATATCGAAGACTGCATTGAGGTAATAGAAACTTTAGACGAAGACTTAAAAGATCAGATAATAAATAGCTTAAACCCTGATAAGAAGAAGCAAATCATTGAAGGTTTTAAATACCCAGAAAATACAGTAGGCCGAATAGTTGAAAAGCATTTTATTGCTTTTCAACTAGATTGGTCAGTAGAGCAAGCAATAGAGCATATACGCAAAAGCAAAATTACTCATGATTTCCATGCTGGCATTGTAGTAAATAGCAAATACCAACCTGTAGGGAACATATTATTATGTACCTTGGTTACAAGCCTACCTACCGAACCATTAATAAATTTAATGAATTCAGATTTTAAAATTGCCGAAACTAATACCAAACTTGATGAGATAGTTTTTATATTCAAACAATATGCTTTAACTATTGTACCGGTTGTAAATAAAAAGGGAAAACTAGTTGGAAGCATCTCAATAGATAATATGATTTATATCATTGAAGAACAGACCGAAAATGAATTTTTACATTTAGGAGGTATCAATACTAGCGATATATTTGACAACTTATATGCAACTGTAAAACATAGATTTCCTTGGTTGTTTATTAATTTAATTACGGCCTGCGCTACTTCACTCGTTATTAACCAATTTAGTGATGCCATAGAGAAATTAATCGCCCTTGCTACCATAATGCCTATTGTGGCTAGTATGGGTGGTAACGCTGGTACTCAGGCAATGACCGTTACTGTAAGGGCATTAGCAAATAGGGAAATAAAACAGATATACATAACGAAAGTTATTTTAAAAGAAATATTTGTCTGTTTATTAAATGGCTTCGCTCTAGCAGTTATAGGATCGTTAATTATATATATACCTTTTTCTGATTTAAATTTAAGCCTAGTTTTCACCGCTGCCATAATAATTAATTTTACCGCCGCCGGGTTGCTTGGTTCTAGTATCCCGATCATTCTAGACCATTTTGATATTGACCCCGCAACTTCTTCAGGCGTAGTTCTGACGGCACTTACTGATGCACTTGGCTTTTTTAGTTTTCTCGGACTTGCTTTTTTCTTCCTTGTTTAAAAAATTAAAAAACTACTTTCTATTACCGTAAAGATGTGTTATAAAATAAATGTACATATTTCAAGATAAGATTTTGTATATTTTTAATAGAATTATCACACAATTTATTAATGCAAATGAAACACGGTGGTAAAAGAAGCGGAGCTGGGAGGCCAAAAGGCCAAGGGAAATACGGTACTAGCACAAAAGCTATTAGAGTACCGGAATATCTTCTAGAAGACATAAAAAATTACTCTATCAATGGCGGTTATAAAATCCTGCTTTTTAGTTCAAAAGTAGAAGCTGGTTATCCCTCTTTAGCAGATGATCATATAGAAGAGATGGTTGATATGAATTCTCTTTTAATTGCGAATCCTAAAACGACTTTTTGTGTTAAGGTTTCCGGCTTGTCAATGATAGAAGCTGGAATTTATGAAGGAGATATTTTGCTTGTTGATAGTAGTATTAAACCTCGGGAGGGTAAAATAATTATTGCTGCGATAGACGGGATGTTAACAGTTAAAAGGTTTGGTTTCCTAAAAATGAAACCTTACTTAATTCCAGCAAATCCAAATTTTGAACCTATTCCAATTTTAGAAAATTCAGAACTTCATATTTGGGGAGTGGTAGTAAAAATACTTAGAAGTTTATAAGGAGGAGTGTAATATATGGCATTACAAATTTATGAAATCCAAAATATACAGAGCGCAAGAAAATATCTATCTTTAGTATCTGAACCTGTAATACTGAGCAACCCTCAAGGAAGTACTAAATATTACGGCATGAGAGTAATTGATTATATTTTTAAGACGCTTCAAAGTGAATTTCCTGATAAAATAAAAGGAATAGTTGTTGATGCTTATGACGACTATTCTGCCCTAGTAACGGCAAAGGAATTAGGTTACGATAGTATAAAGATTTGCTTAAACGTATAACTGATTTTAAATACAGAAATAATGGTTAGTTCAGAAATTAACAGTATAGTTAAAGAATGGCAAGCTTATCTCGAACTACAAAAAAACTACTCTAAAAATACTAAAGAAGCATATTTAAATGATTTAAAAGCTTATTTTACTTTTATCAGTAATTATTCTAAAAAATCTGTTAATTTGAAATCTATTTCTTTAGTAGATATAAGGCTTATCAGAAGCTGGTTATCTGACCGCAGATTTGCCGATTATACGGCTAGCTCAACCGCAAGGGCTTTATCTTCTGTAAAAAGTTTTTATAAATACCTGGAAAAAACACGAAATATTGTATGCCACTCAATATATGCAGTATCTAGCCCTAAAAAAGCTAAAACTTTACCAAAAGCACTATCTAAAGAAGATACATTATTTTCACTCGATAAATTAGCCTCTTTAAGCGAAATTCGGTGGATTGATTTACGCAACAGAAGCTTACTTACCTTAATTTACGCTAGTGGTCTGCGAATTTCAGAAGCGTTATCCTTAACAAAACAACATATTAAGGAAACCGAATACATAAAGGTTATTGGAAAAGGCAATAAAGAAAGGTTAGTCCCTTGGATTAATAACGTAAAAAAACTTATTCTAGAATACTTAGAAGAATTACCTTACGCAATAGGCGAAAATAAACCGATATTTAGAACTAAAACAGGGAAAGTATTGCACAGATGTAACTTTAATTCTGAATTAGTTAAATTAAGGCGCATTTACGGTTTACCGGAACATTTAAGTTCACATTCATTTCGTCATAGCTTCGCAACACATTTGCTAGAAAATGGTGCAGACCTAAGATCCATTCAAGAATTGCTTGGCCACAAAAGCCTGTCCACTACTCAAAAATATACCAAAATTAATTTAACTCATTTGGAAAGCGTTTATAATAAATCCCACCCTGAAGCAAAAGCAACTTTAGATAAAAAATCAACTAGCCAAAAATAAATTATTTAATCATTTTACCTTGCTTTCTTGTTGGCTTTTATACTATATTAGACCTGTTTTGTAAAAAGGAGGTTAAAATGGATAAAGTTATTCTGCCAGAGGGTTATAAACCTTCCGAAGGTGAAGAATATATGAATCCAATGCAGTTGGAATATTTTAAACAAAAACTTTTAAATTGGCGTAATAGTTTACTTGCGGAATCTCGGGAAACGTTAAATCATTTAAAAGAAGAAACCTGGAATGAACCAGATTTAAATGATCGTGCAAGTGTAGAAACAGAAACAACTATTGAACTTAGAACCCGCGACCGCTATCGCAAATTAATTGATAAAATAGAATCTGCTCTTGAGCGGATCAATAGAGGCAACTACGGTTACTGTGAAGAAACAGGAGAAGCAATAGGCATTAAAAGGCTTGAGGCACGACCTGTAGCTACTTTATGTATAGAAGCGCAAGAACGTCATGAGAATTACGAAAAGACTCATATTGATGAAGATCTTCTCGAAATGTAGGTAAGTTCGAGCAGACTTTTATTCAGTATTAAGCAGATAAATGCTATGTTTCAGATTCTTTATCTAGCTAATTTCTTGTTGTAGCTATAGAAATAAATAATAATCTTATTCTATAACTATTCCTCTAAAAATTAGCTAGTGAGGAGGTTGTTAATTATGATATTTCAACTTCGTCGTGATGTTTATCACTTTTAATAACACCAGATAGCTTAACCGTGAATGGATTACCACCGATATAACTGGGGTGTTCGTTGTGCATAAACCCGGAACCTAAATGTACGAGCTTAGCGCGGGAACAGTACCTGTCGGATTCTGACTTATTTCTACTGCTTTCTTATTGTAATTATCATAAAAAGACTGGACAAATGACAAAGTACTCATAACGCACATAGCGCCATTTGTTAGCATCATAAATATTTGAAACATAGTGATTATCCTCCCAATTTAATTTTATATTTATTGAATTAAAAGATTTTAGATTAAACGTAGCATGCCCCGTAGTTATGATTATACACAACATAAATTAATAATATTACTCCGGCCTTTAAATATTGAACTAACATTAGAGAAATGATATAATGATATTGTATCAAGAGTAATAACAAAATGTCTAATAAAAAATTATCACCAAGCGATCTCAAGATATTAAGAAAGAAAGCAGTGGAAGCAATAGTTATACATGGAATAAGCAAGAAACAAGCATCTATTACCTTTGGGTTTTCTAGGAGTTCTATATGGAAATATCTTAAAGAGTACAAAATTTATAAGGAAGAAAGCTTTCGCTATAAGAAGCTAGGAGTAAAGGTAGGAACAGGATCTAAAATCAGTAAAAATCAAGAAGAGGAATTAAAATCTAAAATTTTATCACATACTCCTGATGAATTGGGAATGGATTATACGTTATGGAATAGTAAAGTGGTACAAGAATATATAGAATCCAATTACCTTTATCAGTATAACAGGCGTTCTATAAGAAAAATTATGAATAGATTGGGTTTTACGTCTCAAAAACCAATTAAATCAGCCTATCAACGTAATCCAGAGAAGATAAAAGAATGGTTAACAGTCACATATCCAGAAATCAAGTCTCGTGCAATGAAAGAAAGTGCTAGAATTTATTGGGGAGATGAAATGGGGATACAATCAACAGATAATCGAGGTAAAACATATGGTCTTAAAGGCAAGACCCCAGCAATCAAGAGAAGTGGCTCAAGATTTAAATGTAATATGCTAGCTGCTATTAGTCCGCAAGGGTTTATGAACTGGATGGTATTTGAAGATAATTTTACCAGCAAAAAGTGTATTGAATTTTTAGGTAGACTGATCAGACAAATTAAGCAGAAAATATTTTTGATATTAGATAATCATAGAGTGTATCACAGTAAAAAGGTAAAAGCTTATGTAGAAAGACATAAGGACAAGCTAGAATTGTTTTATTTACCATCATATTGTCCTGATATGAATCCACAAGAACTTGTAAACCAAGATGTCAAAGCTAACTCTAATAATTTTCGAGTACTAAAATCAGTAAAAGATTTAACAATTAATGTACGGTCCTATTTAACACAAATTCAGTTTAATGGTATAAAAATTCAAAATTATTTTAAAAAGAAAGAAATAGCTTATGCTACTATATAATGTTCAATATTTAAAGGTCAGAGTAATATATTAATTTATTAACTATTTACTAACACTTTATCTGGAGCAGGTGCGGTACGGCATGATATCTAATACTCATCTTGGGAAATATGATAACGATTTCCCTTATGCAAAAAGCCTTGAGGAATGTTATTTTATGATTTATTTAAGAGAATAGAATGCGATTTTTTAGTATATTTGCTAACATCTCTGTAAATTCTCTAATTATTATCTATTAATACTTTTATCTAAAAAATTAAAAATTTTTATTTATTCTCCATAATACTCGATATAACATACAGATAATTAACCTAAGCAGTAATAAATACATGAATAAACTAGTGGATAATATAGATATATTAATAGTTATAGCTTTTCTGGCAATTAACTTAATAGTAGAGTTTACACTCTGGCAGAAATATAAAAACAATAAAAGAATACGCTTTAGGTAACAGAAATTTTAGCACCGCAACTATTGCTGCTACTATAGTTGCTACTTGGCTCAGCGGGGCAAGTTTTACTGTTACTACAAGTGAAACTTATAGTAACGGGCTATATTTTATTATCCCAGGCTTAGGTGATGCAATGTCTTTTTTATAATTTCCTACATTTATGCCCCGCGCATGGCCGAATTTTTGGGAAAGCTATCAGTAGACGCAATGGGCAGTATTTATGGTAAACATATAAGAAGTATAACAGCCGTATCAGGAATATTCCCTGCCTTAGGAAATGTCGCAATGCAATTTTCAATTTTAGCAGCATTATTAAATAGCTGGCTTGGTATTCCTGGAATATATACAATAGTGGCAAGCAGCTTGATAATTATTACTTATTCTACCTTTGGAGAGATCAAGTCAGTTACTTTTACAGATATGATCCAGTTTTTTGCTTTCGGTATAGTAATGCCAATAATAGCTTTTGTCATTTGGTCGGCATTACCTGGTGTTGAAACAGCATTTAACTCTATAAATCAACACCCTTCATTTAATTATCGTGCAGTATTTGACTATCACGACCCTAATTTTTTAAATATTTTATTTTTATTTCTCTTTTTTATGATACCTAGCATTGATTCAGCGGTTTTTCAAAGAATCTCAATGGCAAGGAACACTATTCAAGTTTCTAAATCTTTTATTATTGCTGGTTTTTTTGTTATTATTTGTGATCTTATTGTCAATACCTTTATCGGTGTTATGTTGGTAGCAGACAACGCTCCACCTTTAGATTCAGGTAATGTGGTACCTTACATTGTAAATCATTATCTTACTATTACTCTGGCCCTTAAATATTGAACATTATATAGTAGCATAAGCTATTTCTTTCTTTTTAAAATAATTTTGAATTTTTATACCATTAAACTGAATTTGTGTTAAATAGGACCGTACATTAATTGTTAAATCTTTTACTGATTTTAGTACTCGAAAATTATTGGAGTTAGCTTTGACATCTTGGTTTACAAGTTCTTGTGGATTCATATCAGGACAATATGATGGTAAATAAAACAATTCTAGCTTGTCCTTATGTCTTTCTACATAAGCTTTTACCTTTTTACTGTGATGCACTCTATGATTATCTAATATCAAAAATATTTTCTGCTTAATTTGTCTGATAAGTCTACCTAAAAATTCAATACACTTTTTGCTGGTAAAATTATCTTCAAATACCATCCAGTTCATAAACCCTTGCGGACTAATAGCAGCTAGCATATTACATTTAAATCTTGAACCACTTCTCTTGATTGCTGGGGTCTTGCCTTTAAGACCATATGTTTTACCTCGATTATCTGTTGATTGTATCCCCATTTCATCTCCCCAATAAATTCTAGCACTTTCTTTCATTGCACGAGACTTGATTTCTGGATATGTGACTGTTAACCATTCTTTTATCTTCTCTGGATTACGTTGATAGGCTGATTTAATTGGTTTTTGAGACGTAAAACCCAATCTATTCATAATTTTTCTTATAGAACGCCTGTTATACTGATAAAGGTAATTGGATTCTATATATTCTTGTACCACTTTACTATTCCATAACGTATAATCCATTCCCAATTCATCAGGTGTATGTGATAAAATTTTAGATTTTAATTCCTCTTCTTGATTTTTACTGATTTTAGATCCTGTTCCTACCTTTACTCCTCGCTTCTTATAGCGAAAGCTTTCTTCCTTAGAAATTTTGTACTCTTTAAGATCTTTCCATATAGAACTCCTAGAAAACCCAAAGGTAATAGATGCTTGTTTCTTGCTTATTCCATGTATAACTATTGCTTCCACTGCTTTCTTTCTTAATATCTTGAGATCGCTTGGTGATAATTTTTTATTAGACATTTTGTTATTACTCTTGATACAATATCATTATATCATTATATCATTTCTCTAATGTTAGTTCAATATTTAAAGGCCGGAGTAATAATGGTTTTAAAGAGCTTTTTATCATGGGAATTATGGCGATGATAATGTCTACAGCAGATAGTTATATTAATTCTTCTGCTGTATTATTTGCTTATGACATTTCAGAAACCATGAACTTAAAATTAACAGAAAAAAAACACCTATTATTTGTACGTATTGCTGCTTTCTTAATAGGCATTTTCGCTTTACTACTAAGCTTATTTTTAAATAACTTACTTGAGCTTGTCCTAGCAACGTATAGCTTTTATATGCCAATAGTATCAGTACCGTTAATATTAGCCATTTTTGGTTTCCGGAGCTCAAGTAGAGCAGTTTTAATAGGCATGGCAGCAGGTTTTTTATTACTGTAATGTATTTTAAATTTTACTCTAAAATCGATAGCATAGTGCCAGGGATGATTGCTAATACAATATTTTTTATGGGTAGCGCCACTATGTACTTCGCGAACAAGGTGGATGGCAAGGGAGAAAAGCAGCACCTTCACTAGATTCCTTAAGAACAGAAAGAGCAAGAAAAAGAGACCAATTTAACCAATCATTAAAGAACTTCAATTTAATTACATTTTGTCAAAACAATACCCCGAAAAAAGTCTGTCATATAGTTTGTGTAAGTTGCAAAAGGATATAGTAGAAGATACTATAAAAAAGCAACTTAAATACAGAGGAAAAAATGGCTAAAAAATTAGCAGAAAAAGAAGTAGATATAAATACTAAATTAGTCGAAGAATTACTATCAAAAGCAGATCCATCTGAATTATTTGGTCGCGGGTGTATTATTTAATAAACTTAAAAAGCAAATAGTAGAGAGAATTCTTGAAAGTGAATTAGAACACGATCTAGGTTATTCTAAACATAGTAAGATAATCAAGAGCGATAATAATCGTCGCAACGGCAGTTATGAAAAAACGATTATAGATGATGACGGTCATCAGATTACCGTAGATGTTTCGAGGGACAGGGAAGGAGAATTTGAACCTCAATTGATTCCTGAAGGAGTTAGGAGATTTAGTGGTTTTGATGATAAAGTGATTTCACTATATGCAAGAGGGATGACTGTCAGTGAGATACATAGCCATTTAGAGGAGATATACCAGACCAATATTTCCAAGGACCTTATATCAACTGTCACTGACGGAGTAATAGAAGAAGTTACTACATGGCAAAACAGGTCCCTAGACGATGTATATCCAATATTATATTTGGATTGCATACACGTTAAAGCAAGGGATAATCATACAGTAATTAACAAAGCGGTATATCTTGCAATAGGTGTTAACATGGAAGGGAAAAAGGAATTACTGGGGATCTGGGTCGGTAAAAATGAAGGTTCCAAGTTTTGGATGCAGGTTGTAACTGAGCTAAAGAACAGAGGGATAACACAGATATATGTAGCATGCGTTGATGGATTAAAAGGCTTTCCTGAAGCCATAAATAGCATTTATCCTAATACGATTGTACAACTCTGTATAGTACATATGGCGAGGAATTCTGTAAAATATGTTTCTTATAAGGATTTAAAAGCGGTCACAGCGGATCTTAAAAGGATTTACACTGCAAACAGCGAAGAAATAGGATATCTGGAGCTAAAATCGTTTGCTGCTAAATGGGATAATAAATATCCTGTGATCTCTGATATTTGGCAAAGGAATTGGAACGGGATTATTCCTCTTTTTGCTTTTCCTGATGAGATTAGGCGGGTAATTTATACTACCAATGCGATAGAATCGATAAATCGTCAAATCAGAAAAATCATCAACAATAAAGGGGTTTTTCCAGATGATAAGTCTATTTTAAAAATCGTATTTTTGGCTCTAAAAAATGCTGCCAAAAAATGGACAATGCCGATTAAAAATTGGTCTTTGGCATTGAATCAATTTAAAATTTTATGCAGGGATTTTAGGCATGATTTACTGGAATTAAAAAATACAACAACTTACACAAAATAAATGATTGACTCCGAAAGAAAAAAGAATTTTTGGTTATTTTGGGTTATTTTGTATATTAACAATATCATCCAGTGTTTACTCATTACCTAAAGCTATTCAGAATGAATTTAGCTTGATACTAAACCCAATATATTATTTAGCGCTTATTTTATCAACTATATTTATTACTTATCCATTATGGTCAGAAAAGTTTACAAATAAAGCCTTTACCTTTTTTTTATGGAATATAGCGGTGTTTTATAATTTAGCTTTCTGTAACAGCGTACTAGCCATAGCAGGTCAATTTAACCATCTACACGCAATTATATTAATGGCAAGCTTAACTGCTATAGCAGTTTTGATAAGATGGCAAACGGCTATATTATTTACCGTAATAGGAGTAATAATTGCTGTACAATATTGCGAAATATATGAATATAAGTTCTTTAACTTATTATGCAGATAATTTGCAATTACAAATCACTTATTCCCTATTGCTAATAAGTATCTTATTACTCTCATTCTTTAAACAAAAACAAGAAGAGAATAAAGTAACTGAACTTAAAGTTAGTAAATTGGCTAATAAACTAGGTAACCAAAAATTAGAGTTAATTAAGTCTCAAGAGCTTAAGGACGAATTCTTACGAAATTTACAACATGAAATTCGTATCCCTGTTACTGGTATTACTAGCATAGGACAAGTTTTATGGGAAAATTATGATAAATTCACTGAAGAACAAAGACGAAGTGCAATAAAAGAAATTGCTGAAAGTTCTGAACGTCTTGTAAGCCTTGTAAATAATATGATTGATTTATCAAAAGTGAAAAGTCTTACGTACAAGCTTAGTTTTACAAAAGTGAATTTAAGCGAGCTTATTTACCAAAGAGTAGATATTTATAGAAAAATTTATTTAAATGATAAAGAACTCGAATTTATCTATGACGTAGAAGATAATGTAATGGTTAACTGTGATGAGTATTATATAACCTCAACACTAGATAATTTAATTACAAATGCTATTTCGTACAGCCAAAGAGGAATTATTGCCGTTAACTTCAGAAAAGAGCTGGATTTTGTTAAGTTCAATATTACTGATGAGGGAGTAGGAATACCTCCACAAGAATTACATCATGTTTTTGGAACTTTTGTGGTTAGCTCCAGGACTAAAACTTCTGCAGGCGGCTGAGGATTAGGCCTTGCTTTATGTAAAAAAGTTATTGAAGTTCATAAAGGCTAAATCTGGTGTGAAAGTGACGGTAAAAACGGTTCTAGTTTTACTTTTATAATTCCTTACACCTAATAATATATCCACTTCTGTGGATAAGTAGTCCAATATAACTGGATATCTTACTTTATTTTTTACCATGAGGCCACCTCAAAGGTAATTTAAGCAATACTTGTAGAATTTCTAGAAAGATTTTTAAAAATTTATCTAAATTTTATCAGAAAAAATTTGGCTCCTCGGGCCGGATTCGAACCAGCGACCGAACGGTTAACAGCCGTTTGCTCTACCACTGAGCTACCGAGGAATAAGAAAAAAATTATTTTGCTAAAACTGCTTTATGTATACAGAATAACTAAATCTTCCTCCTTATAACAAAAGTTTTTTGCTGGGTCTATAGTTTTTTTATTTAAATATTTATTTTATAGGTTAAGTCATGTAGAAAAATCAGCTTATAAAACTTTTCAGACTTTCTCTTAAGACAATTTATTTTACTTTTCAATTTCCTTTTTTTAATCTAGGTTAGATCAATAATTTTATATAGAAACAACTTATAGTGCAGATAATAAAAGTTCTCATTCCAAAAGCCGGCTTATTTCCTTTAGATTATAAAATCTCCAAAGATATTAATATAGAAGTAGGAGATTTAATTATTGTCCCTTTCCGTAATAAAAACATAACCGGAGTAGTTTGGGAAACGAATTGTTCTCCTAGTGATAAGCAGCTTAAAATAATCGATCCAACTTTAAATCCCCCTGGTAGTAATTATAAAAATATTGGTCTGGCCAATATTGAGCTGATTAAAAAAGCAAGTAGCTATTATCTGGCAACCCTTGGTTCTATTGCTAAACTTGTCATACCTTTTGATATAAATCCCCAAGCTATTCAAACTGAAAATGAGGAATTTTCTGGAGAGAATTTATTGCCGAATTTATCAGAAGAACAGGCCGGTACTCTAAATTTTATAAAAGCAACGACGAAACCTGTTTTATTAAAAGGCGTAACCGGTTCAGGTAAAACGGAAGTATATTTTTATTTAGTGGCAGAAACGATAAAAAAAGGAAAACAATCACTGATAATGCTCCCTGAGATTTCTCTAAGCTCCCAAATAATAAAGCGTTTTACCCAGCGTTTTGGATTTAAACCTGCTGTGTGGAATTCGAGCATTAGTAAAGCTCGCAAAAAAAAGATTATGCAAGGTATATTAAGTGGCTCAACCAAAGTCGTAATAGGTACTCGAAGTAGTCTGTTTTTACCATATAAGAATCTGGGATTAATTGTAGTAGATGAAGAACATGATGCTTCCTATAAACAAGGAGAAGGAATCTTATATAATGCCCGTGACATGGCAGTATTAAAGGCTCGATTATTAACTATTTCAATAATTTTAGTTTCAGCAACTCCTTCAATTGAAACTATTTATAATGTCCAGCAAGAAAAATATTCAATGGTAGAGCTTAAAAGCCGTTTCAGCGATGCTAGCTTACCAGAAGTAGAAATTATAGATATGCGGAATATTGAGCTTGGGCAAAATAATTGGCTTTCAACGCCATTAATTACCGCAATTAACACCACGCTAGAACAAGGAAATCAGTGTTTACTGTTCTTAAATAGGCGAGGATATGCACCCTTAATGATATGTAAAGCTTGTAGTTATAGATTTCAGTGTAACAAATGCTCGGCATCAATGGTAATTCATAAAAGTAGAAAATTAATGGAATGCCACCATTGCGGCAGCGTAGGTAAAATTTATGATATATGCCCGGAATGTCATCAAGAGAATTCGTTAATCTTATGTGGGCCAGGAATTGAAAGAATTGAGGAAGAGGGAAAAAGGCTTTTTCCAGATTCACGGATAAAAGTAATAAGCAAAGATCAAAATACAAAAACAAATCAGGTACAAACCCTATTACATGAAATGGAAATCGGTAATATTGATATATTAATCGGCACGCAAATCGTCACGAAAGGCTATCACTTTCCAAAACTGTCTTTAGTAGGAGTAATTGATGCAGACCTTGGATTTCTAGGAGGAGACCTAAAATCCACAGAAAAAACATTTCAATTACTACATCAGGTAGGAGGACGAGCAGGTAGGGATAAAAAAACTAAAGGAAAAGTACTGTTGCAAACCTATTTTCCTGCAAATAAAGCCCTAGCCGCTCTTGCCCAAGGTAAAGAAGAAGAATTTATTCAAATGGAGATACTATCTCGAAAAGAGGCAAAAATGCCTCCGTTTACAAAAATGGCAGTTATTAATGTTGTAGGCAAATATCAGGAAAAAACTTTATATATAGCAAATTATATAGTCCAAAAAGCCCCTGTTAGTTCCGCTAGAATATTAGGGCCGGCTGAAGCTTTAATATTTAAGCTCTCCGGGCGTTGCAGGTATAGAATATTAATAATCTATGAAAGAGCCTTTAATATTCAAAAATATCTCTCTTTATGGTTTGATAATTGTAAAATTCCATCCTCATTTCAGATTAAAATAGATATAGATCCTTACAATATCTATTGATCTCTATAAACAGTTAAAAGTAGTTAATTTTTAAATATGAAATTAGCAAATATGCCACGTATAAACTTTTAATCTAATTTATATTGGTACATAGTTATAACTATAAGTTGACATTAACAACTATGAGTTACTATAAATACCCTACACTAAAGGTTATAATGAGAATAAAAGTACAACCGGTTATATTAGCAGGCGGAAATGGTTATCGCTTATGGCTATTATCTCAGAAAACAAAGCCAAAACAATTTATAAAAAACTTGACTAATTTAAGCTTATTTCAAAACACTATAATTCGTAATAGCTATCTAGGAACACCTTTGATAGTTGCTAACATTAATAATGAGGAAATTGTAATTAAGCAGTTAAAAGAAATAAATGTAGAGGCTATTTTTGAGCCTGAGGCAAAAAATACCGCTATATGCGCATTAGCGGTCTCATATTACGCAAAACAACAAGGATATGATACTATAATTCTTATTCCCTCAGATCATCGTATCAAAAGGGATTCAAATTATAGAAATAGTTTAAATATGGCCCTAAAAGCCACTAAAAAATATAAAATTAGTGTAATAGGTGTACTCCCGACTTCCCCTAACATAAATTTCGGTTATATAAAAACAAAACAACAAATAAATAAAAATTTGCATTTAGGCACTAAATTTATAGAAAAGCCTAATAAAGAATTAGCTAAAAAATTAACAGCCTTACCGGAATATTTTTGGAATTCAGGAATTTGTGTTTTTAATATTGATTATATTTTAAAGTTAACAAACCAACTTCTTCCAGTAATAAGTAGAAAATTATCGACAATATTTAACTCAGACTTATGTACAAAAAATATAGTTAAATTAGACAAAAAGGCATATGTTAACTTCCCTTCAGTTTCATTTGATAACTCTATTTCCGAAAAATTACAGAAAATTGCACTTATTAAAGCTAATTTCGAGTGGAACGACCTTGGTACTTGGGAGAGCATATGGAAGCTTAATAAAACTTCTAGTCAAAGAAGTCCCATCAAAAGCCAGGGAGTGGTAGTTACTCATGTATGGACCTCCCCGATAATGCAAGAAAAAAATGATATTAATAGCAAAAAAGAGTCTGTCATATAGTTTGTGTAAGTTGCAAAAGGATATAGTAGAAAATACTATAAAAAAGCAACTTAAATACAGAGGAAAAAATGGCTAAAAAATTAGCAGAAAAAGAAGTAGATATAAATACTAAATTAGTCGAAGAATTACTTGTTGTGCGCCAGGGGGTATACTAGGCCACTAAAAAAGAATCTGCGCCAAGCATACTAGTCCACCCCTGCGCCAGGTGAGAAGTCCACTTTCAAAAGAAAAGAACAATGCTAATTTAGTTAATTTATTTGTTAACTAAATTAGAGTTTAAATTAAATTGAATGAGGAAATATAGTATGTCAACAATTAGAGAAGTGCTGTACCAGCACATCAAAGGTAACAGCCAAAGACAAATAGCCAGATCATTTGATCTATCGAGGGATACAATAAGAAAATATATTGAGTTAGCAAGACAAGAAAATCTCAGTATTTTAGCTAGTGATTCTGAATTAAACAGGATAGCAATCAAGGTTGAAGAAAAATTATATAAGAACGAACCTATACAGAAAGCATCTGCGATGATAATGCTTGCAGAATATAATGAGGCAATAGGGAACTGGCTAAAACAAAGAAGTATAACCCACACCCAAATTCGGCGTTTACTATTATCAGAAGGTGTGAAAATAAGTAATCGGAGTATTAACCGATATATTCAAAAAGCTTTTCCTAAGCTACCCAAGAGTACTATTCATATAAAGACTGAACCGGGTCAAGAAGCTCAGGTAGATTTTGGTTATATTGGCAAGATTCAGGATGTTAATGGTAAAAATAGAAAACTTTATGCTTTTGTAATGACTCTGTCCCATAGTCGTTATCGTTACGTAGAGTTTGCTTTTTCACAGGACCAAGTTAGTTGGGCTCAGCTCCATGTAAATGCTTTCAACTTTTTTGGTGGTGTACCCAGTAGAGTAATATTGGATAATTTAAAAGCCGGGGTCATTAAACCTGATATTTATGACCATACTTTAAATGAGACTTATTCAGAATTATCAAGGTTTTATGGTTTTACAATAGATCCAACTAAAGTTTTTAAGCCGGAGCATAAAGGCAAAGTGGAGCGCTCTATTAGGATAGTTAGAGAACAACTTATAGCCGGTAAATCATATAGCAATATTATAGAGGCTAATATTGAAGCGATCAAGTGGTGTAAAAATGAAATATCACATAGAATATGTACTACAACAGGATCAAAGCCAATTGATACATTTTTATTGGAAGAAAAGGAATGTTTACTTCCTATACCGTCAGGTATTTTTGATATGCCGATTTGGACTACCTGCACAGTACAAAAAGATCACCATTTTATGGTCAAAGGTAATTTTTATTCGGTGCCAACAAAATATATTGGGGAAGAGGTTAGTATTCGTATTGAGCTAAAGACCGTTACAGCCTATTATAAACACCAGATCATAAAAACCCATCCGAGGAATTATAATAAAGGTCAATGGATTACCGACGAAAAAGATTACCCAAAATCTGCTTTATATTATTTAGAGAATAATCCTGAGAAATGTTTAAGTTGTGCTAAAGGCATAGATAATTCTACATACCAGGTAATAAGCAGAATTCTTGCATCAGGCGGTAGAATATCACTACGTAAAGTTCAAGGTATTTTAAGATTATCGCAGACATACGGTAATGACAGACTAGAAGCTGCATGTTTGCGAGCTGTGTCTTATGATAATTATACTTATGAGGCTATATCCAATATTTTAAAAAATAAACTGGATCAGTACTCTATTCCTAATATTGAAGGCGGCAAAGTAAAGAATATTAAGGCTAATGCTTAAATATAGCTCTGATATGGAGGCTAATTATGCCTAACTTGCAACTCGATAATTTGCTACAACAACTTAAGTTATCTGGAATATCTGATAGTTTGGATAGCAGGCTAAGGCAAGCCAGAGACGCTGCAATGCCATATGAAAGAACTGCTTTTAATGCTATTCCAAGATGAGGTGGATAATAGAGATCAAAGCTCTCTGCAAAGAAGAGTTGTCCAAGCAAAATTTGAAGAAACAAAAACATTTGAAGGGTTTGATTTAAAACGATATTCACTCAAAATTAGACATGCAATTAATGACTTAATGACTGCAAAATTTATCAAAGAAAAGAACCATGTAATCATTATGGGGCTGGTAGGTACTGGTAAAACGCACTTATCTCAAGCTCTTGGAATGTTAGCTTGCCAGCGCAATAAAAAGGTAAAGTTTATAAGGAGCAACGAACTACTCAATGAATTTTATCGCTCTAGAGCCGATTTTACTTATGATGTCATTTTTAAGCGATACACAAAAGTTGATTTATTGATTTTAGATGACTTCGGCTTCAAAACTTTGTCAGCAGAACAATCATCTGACTTATATGATTTAATAGCGGCCGTGCATATAAATGCTAGTCTGATCATTACCACAAATAGGAAAATTGAAACATGGGCAGAAATATTTTTTGATCCTGTTATGGCTAACGCTGCTTTGGATAGAATAGTTAATAATTCGTATAGAGTAGTATTAGAGGGTGATTCTTACCGAAAAAATTTTACGCCAAAATTTAAAATGGAGGATGACAATATGATACAAAAAAGTTAGTATAAAGTGGACTTCTCATCTGGCGCAAGGGGTGAACTAAAATACCTGGCGCACAACACAAACTATATGACAGACTCGTATCCTGTGATCTCTGATATTTGGCAAAGGAATTGGAGCGGGATTATTCCTCTTTTTGCTTTTCCTGATGAGATTAGGCGGGTAATTTATACTACCAATGCGATAGAATCGATAAATCGTCAAATCAGAAAAATCATCAACAATCAAGGGGTTTTTCCAGATGATAAGTCTATTTTAAAAATCGTATTTTTGGCTCTAAAAAATGCTGCCAAAAAATGGACCATGCCGATTAAAAATTGGTCTTTGGCATTGAATCAATTTGAAATTTTATGCGGGGATTTTAGGCATGATTTACTGGAATTAAAAAATACAACTTACACAAAATAAATGATTGACTCATTAACTTATAAAAAATATTTACTCTAAACAATAGCGACTGATGATAATTAAGTAAAATCACCTATTAAATTGATCTTTGTATAAAGAATATTTCCTGAATTCTATTTTTTCAAATAAAAAAAGCCTAGGGCTTTTTACCCTAGGCCTTAAGCTTTATAAGAGATAAAGTCTTTCCTCTAATAAAGAGTATTAGAGATCAAACCTTACACCAGCTGCAACATGGTGACCTTTAAGTGACCCTAGTAAATAACTTCCTGTTTTTTTAAATTTACCCATATCTTTAAAACTATAGGTTAATTCACCATTTACACCAGGCGCAAATTCTGTAGCAGCACCTAAATGCACAGCATAAGCAAAGTTATTTTTCTTTTTTATTTTGTAAGAGTCATCCTCATCACTAACCTTACCACTAATCATTGACATACCGACACCGGCACCAGCGAATACTTTGGCTACGCTTACATCAAATAAATCTACAAAACCGTTTACCATAAGAGTATCAGCTTTTGACTTAAGCTTTACTTTCTCTCCGTCTATAGTACCTTTATGTTTTGGGTCAAAGTGGTGATCCCATGTTAGGTCAGCACGTACATTATCCAGTACATAATAACCTACACCTAAACCTAAAAACACGTTATTTTTTGACTTTAGGCCTTTAACTTTATTTAATTTATCCCAACCCACTTGGCCTTTTACGTAGAATGTATCTTCTGCTGCGTAAGCACAAGAAGAAGCAAGAGTTGCAACAGTAGCTGCTGCTAAAAGAATTTTTTTCATAATAACCTCCTAATAATTACTAAATTGTCAAAAACACTAAATACTTGGCTAAAATAAGCTTTATCAAGATTTTTAGTGTAAATTCCCTCTCGTCAGTTTACTAAATTTATAAAACCCATCAAGTATATTTAGAAATAATAAATAGATATTTTTAATATCATTAAGACATTGTGGTATTATTGCATCAGTATAATTTTGTACTTAAAGAACCAATTAGATTAACATTCTTTAAGATAAGAAGAACCTATTTTAGATAGAGTTAATTAATATAATTAGAGTTTTAACTCAATTTTTGCCTTTTCTGCGAGATCGGTAAAATATTTCTCAACGATATCCTTAGACAATTTATTCCTAATCGATTGTTCGGCCTGTTCTTTAGTAGGTACTTGAACAGCTCTTTTACCTAACATCTTAATAAGATGCCAACCAAACTGAGTTTTTACAGGATCAGAAACCTCATTTTTTTTCAGGGTAAAAGCTTTTCCTTCGTATTCAGGCACTAATTGTCCTTTGAGCACGTAACCTATTTCTCCACCATTAGCTTTTGAACCTTCATCTTTAGAAAATTCTTTTACTAAATCAGCAAAATTAGAGCCTTTATTAAGTTTTTTCTTTATTTCTTTAGCTTGTGCCTCAGTATCCACTAATATATGACTTGTTTTTACCTCTTCTTGGCCTTTAAGATTTGCTACGAGAGCTTTATACTCATCATCAACCATTTTATCGGTAATTTTATCCTTAATTAAACGCTCCAGTACCTCTTGTTGGATCATTTGCGTTTCAATTCCTTTAATTTTATTTTTAAATTCTTGGGAATCGCGGATTTTTAACTTATCAGCTTCTTTTTCAAGTAATTTGGCGTTAATATACCCCTTAACCAATAGTTCTTGAATGTTCTTATCGAGCTGAGAAAAGCTCTTTCCCTTATTTTCCGGTTGCATTTCAAGTACAGGCTTAAACTGCTCCATTACCTGGGCCGCCGTTACATCCCCATCGATGTAAGTTGCTACTACTTTATTATCTTCTGCTAATACCGGCGAACTTAGTAACGTCGCTGATAAAAATATTATTGCTAACCTTTTCATAATAAATACTGCTTAATTTAATTAAATAACTTAATATTTGTTTCTAAAAGCTTGACGCATTAAAGTCAATTGCTATTTACAATTTGTTTGATAAATTAATAAAACTGAATATTTTAGATAAAAGTAATATTCCGCAAAAAATAATAGGCAAATGTTTTCAATACTTACCAAAATTTTTGGCACAGCTAATGATCGTATAATAAAAAGGCTTCAAAAAGAAATTCATAAAATTAACGATTTTGAAAATTCCATTAAAAACTTGACTGACCAAGAACTAAAAGCAAAAACCAGTGAATTTAAACAAAAGCTTGCGATCGGAAAGACACTTGATGATATATGTTATCAAGCGCTTGCGGTAGTTAGAGAAGCATCTAGAAGGGTTAGCGGACAAAGGCATTACGATGTTCAGTTAATTGGTGGCTTAATACTGCATAAAGGAGCGATTGCTGAAATGCGTACCGGTGAAGGTAAGACTTTAGCTGCAACTTTACCGGCTTATTTGAATGCTCTAACTGGTAAGGGAGTACATGTCGTAACGGTAAACGATTATCTAGCAAAACGTGATGCTGAATGGATGGGAGAAATATTCAGATTTTTAGGCCTTACTGTTAGCGCAGTTGTAGGCGATATGAGCGATTCTGAAAGGAAAGCAGCTTATGACTGTGACATTACTTATGCTACTAATAACGAGCTTGGTTTTGATTACCTTCGTGATAATATGAAATTTAGTCAGAACTCAAAAGTTCAACGTCCCTTTAATTATGCCATTATAGATGAAGTTGACTCGATATTAATAGACGAAGCAAGAACTCCGTTAATCATTTCAGGACCTGTTGATGACCGCTCGGAATTATATGGCAAAATTGATAAGTTCATCAAGATGTTAACTCCATCTGATTATGAAAAAGATGAAAAAGTGAAAACTGTTAATTTAACAGAAGAAGGGATCAATAAAATTGAATTAATGTTAGCAGAAAAAGGACTGATTAAACAGCATTCTAGCCTATATGATTTTGAGAATTTAAGTTTAGTACATTATATTAATCAATCTTTACGTGCTCATTATATTTTTTCGCGTGATGTAGACTATATTATCAAAGATAGAAAAATCATGATAATAGATGAATTTACCGGTAGAGTAATGAACGGTAGAAGGTATTCAGACGGTTTACATCAAGCGATAGAAGCAAAAGAACAAGTGCCAATTCAAAACGAAAATCAGACTTTAGCTTCCATCACTTTTCAGAATTATTTTAGGATGTATCCAAAATTATCCGGAATGACCGGAACAGCCATGACAGAAGCAGGAGAGCTTAAGGATATATACAACCTGGAAGTAATATCCGTGCCGACTCATAATAAAGTTACAAGAAAGGATTTGGATGATGAAATTTATGGCACTAAAAAGGAAAAATATAATGCCATAATGAATCTTATAAAAGATTGCTATAAAAGGCAACAACCTGTTTTAGTGGGAACTATAAGCATCGAGAAATCAGAAGAAATTTCTAAAGAATTAACGAAGAATAATATAAAATATAAAGTATTAAATGCAAAAATGCACGAACAGGAAGCACATATCATTGCCCAAGCAGGACGCCTTGGGGCCGTAACTATTGCAACTAATATGGCAGGCCGTGGTACTGATATCATGCTTGGCGGTAATCCGGAAATGTTAATTAAGGAACTAACTGATAAAAACCTAACTCCTGTGCAGCAGGAACTAGAGGCAGCCAGGGTAAAAGAAGAGGTGGCAAAAGAAAAAGAGCAAGTAATTGCAACCGGAGGCCTTTATGTAATAGGAACAGAAAGACATGAAAGTAGAAGAATTGATAATCAGCTTAGAGGTAGAGCTGGGAGACAAGGAGACCCAGGAACTACTAGATTCTTTTTATCCCTAGAGGACGATTTAATGAGAATTTTTGCTTCTGAGCGTATTTCGAGCGTCCTTAGGACATTGGGATTGAAAGACGGTGAAGCAATTGGGCATCCTATGATTAGCCGTTCACTAGAAAAAGCACAGCAAAAAGTTGAATCTCACAATTATGAAATAAGAAAAAATCTACTACGCTTTGACGACGTAATAAACGATCAACGTAAAATCATTTATGAACAAAGAAATGAAATTATTTCCTCCAAGGACGTAAGCGAATTTAGGCTTAATATGACAGAGCAATTAATAGCAGATGTTGTCCAAAGACATATAACTCCTAGATCTTATAGGGAAGATTGGCCGCTAAACGATTTAAGTGCTGAGATTCACAGAACATTTGCAATAGAACTTCTTCCCAAAAAAATTAATGAAGTTGAGGGAAGTGAAGTAGAAATTACGAAGATGATAACAGAACTTGTTAGTAATTTATTTAAACAGAAGGAGCAAGAGTATACCAGTGAAATAATGAAAGATGCCTCAAGATACATTTTGCTTACCACTCTTGATCAGGTATGGAAGGAACATTTACATAATCTGGATTATTTAAGACAAGGTATTTCTCTTAGAGCCTATGGGCAAAAAGATCCTTTAAATGAATATAAAAGAGAAGCTTTTAGCTTATTTGAGCAAATGCTTGACCATTTAAGAGAGTTATATATTCAAAGGTTGTGTTTTTTACATATCGATACTGAACATTTAAACCGTCAGACCATGTTACTTGCTAATAAAGAATTACAGGTAATGAATAAAAGTAGGGTTGATCCAGCTTTGGAAAAATATAATCCAGGAACAAATGCCGAAACAAAAGTTACACCTTTTAAATCTTATGTAAATCCGGAAGACAGAGATCCATCTAATCCAGAAACGTGGGGGAAAATTTCAAGAAATGAGCTATGCCCTTGCGATTCTGGAAAGAAATACAAACATTGTCACGGGGCTGAAAGTTAGGATTGTTAATATATACAAAAACTGCAATTAGTTTATGCCCCAAATGCGATTTTTAGAAAGAAGCATTACCTGTTGAAGCAGTTGATGATTGTATACTGGCACTCATTGATCAAATGTTTGAAGTGCTGCAAATTGAAAATGGAATTGGTCTTGGCGCTAATATGGTAGGACTCCTAGAACGTATAGTAGTGATCAATATGTGGGAGAGGGATAAGCTTCTTACTTATTCCATGGTTAATCCTGAAATTATAGAATTCTCAAAAGAAACTCAGGTTTTTGAAGAAGCGTCATTAAGCTTCCCCGGAATATCTGCTAAAATTGCTAGGCCTAAACAGATTAAAGTAAAATATCTGGATTATAATGGTCATCAGCAGATATTAGAAGCTGATAATTTTTTATCAACGGTTGTTCAACACGAAATAGACTATCTGGATGGAAAAATATTCTTGGATTATTTATCTAAAATAAAACGTGATATGTTGATAAACAAGATGAAAAGGTATATGAAAAATCATCCCTCCTCATATTCATACTCCATTTTGTTCCCATTAAATATAGGAACTAAAAGAGAAATGTATCAAAAATCTAAATGCGAAGAAAGAAAATAATATTAATTGCCTTATTACTTTTCTCTATTTAAAATAACCTGGTTAAAAATTTATAAAATAATATTTGTTAATTATGGCAGGACATTCCAAATTTAAAAATATTCAACATAGAAAAGGTGCTCAGGACAAAAAAAGAGCCAAGGTTTTTACTAAACTTGTTAGAGAAATTATTACAGCTGCTAAAATTGGTGGGATAGATCCGGCAATTAACCCACGGCTTAGAAATAGCATCTCCGCCGCCAGGAGTCAGAACTTGCCTAAAGAAAGAATTGATAGAGCTCTTGCTCAGGCAGCTGATCCAACTTTAGGTGATGGTTATACAGAAATAAGATATGAAGGTTTTTTACCAGGAGGAATAGCAATTATTGTTGAAACCTTAACGGATAATAGAAACCGCACAGTATCAGATATAAGAAGCTGTTTTACTAAATATGGGGGCAATTTAGGTGAATCTGGTAGTGTAAGTTTCATGTTTGATCATGTTGGCAAAATTGTTTATCCAGTTTCAGTTACTAATATGGATAAAATGATGGAGGCAGTGATTGAAGCAGGAGCAAAAGATTTAGTATCTGATGAATCTGAATACATTATTTATACTGATATTGAAGCATTTTCAGAATGCTTAGAGCATTTAACAAAAATATTTGATACTCCGATTGAGTCTGGTCTTGAATTGGTAGCTCAAAATACTATACTATTAGAAGATGAAGAAAAAGCGACGAAGTTGTTTAAATTAATAGACGCACTAGAGGAGAGTGATGACATCCAAAAAGTATTCGGTAACTATGAATTGTCAGAAGAATTATATAAAAAATTTTCTGACTAGCATTAATTTATTCTAGGCGATTAAAGCATAAATTATTTCGGTATAATTAATACCAAATTTAGGTTATAGAATTGAATGATTTTAGTATTATCGCAAAAGCGTTCATGGAAGAATTTGTAAGATAATGACGTTTTCAATAGAACAAGTACCATATTCTTTATCAGTCTCAATGAAGTCTAAAAATATCTGGACTTCTGAATGCCCAGTACCAATTGCATCTTTAAGACTGCTTGATTTGACACATTATGATTTTGATAATAAATTACTTTCAGGGCAAATGGTTGTGCATGAAAAGGTAGCTCAAAATGTGATTTCAATTTTTGAAAAATTGTTAAAGATTAGATTCCCTATTGAGCGAGCTGTTAAGTCGCTCAGATACTAGTAGGTGAAAGTCCTACCTCGGCAATTAGTGGTTTGGCCGAGTAGCTATGGCGTACGTATGGATAGTGATTGAAATGCGGAAGCAACGCTGACTAACGTGTCCCCAGACCCAAACCGTGGGAACGAGCAAATATACAGACCGTAACGAGAGTGAACCTTAGTAAGTCTCGTAAATGTTAGTCACACAAATATGTTGGGAGAGTGTGATGTAGGGTGATTCCGCTGAGCCTTTAGAATGGGGGCGAAAGCCAGTGTTTACTAATGGATTAACCATTAACTGAAGTTAGTATAGGAATTCGGGATATAGAGGATGGTATGTATAGAAAGTATTTGAGGGAAACAGTCGAGACCTCACCCTGTCGCAGATAACTCACTGCGTAACGGAAAGTATAAGGCCGCCCGCTGAAATCTGGAAGAAAGCAGGAATGAGGAGTCGGAGGAGTTCATAGTACCAGCAATGTATAAGACAACAAAACTTATACTATGGAAGGGGCTCTACTTTAACTATGTTTATAATGAAAGAGGTATTAAGTGATTGCGAAAGCTATAAACACTCAAGAAAATATACGGGTACTTCAGCGTAAACTTTACCAAGCTGCCAAAGTTAATCCAAGACGCAAATTTGGTGTGCTTTATGACAAGATGTATAGGCAAGATATTCTTATGCAATCTTGGAAGAAAGTAAAAGCGAATAAGGGAACACCAGGTGTAGATGAACAATCCATATCTTATATAGAAGAAGATATTGGAGTGGACGTCTTTCTAAACGAAATTAAGGATAGCTTAATAAGTAAAACTTATAAGCCTGCCCCAGTAAAAAGGGTATATATCCTTAAATCTAATGGGAAACAAAGACCCATAGGTATACCCACAATTGCAGACCGTGTAGTGCAAACATGTATGAAACTAGTTATTGAACCAATATTCGAAGCGGATTTTAAAGACTTCTCATATGGGTTTAGACCTAAGCGAAGTGCACATATGGCTCATAGAGAGATATATAAATATCTCAACTATGGATGCAGATATGTCATTGATGCAGATGTAAGTAACTATTTCGACACTATTACTCCGGCCTTTAAATATTGAACTAACATTAGAGAAATGATATAATGATATTATGATATTGTATCAAGAGTAATAACAAAATGTCTAATAAAAAATTATCACCAAGCGATCTCAAGATATTAAGAAAGAAAGCAGTGGAAGCAATAGTTATACATGGAATAAGCAAGAAACAAGCATCTATTACCTTTGGGTTTTCTAGGAGTTCTATATGGAAATATCTTAAAGAGTACAAAATTTATAAGGAAGAAAGCTTTCACTATAAGAAGCGAGGAGTAAAGGTAGGAACAGGATCTAAAATCAGTAAAAATCAAGAAGAGGAATTAAAATCTAAAATTTTATCACATACACCTGATGAATTGGGAATGGATTATACGTTATGGAATAGTAAAGTGGTACAAGAATATATAGAATCCAATTACCTTTATCAGTATAACAGGCGTTCTATAAGAAAAATTATGAATAGATTGGGTTTTACGTCTCAAAAACCAATTAAATCAGCCTATCAACGTAATCCAGAGAAGATAAAAGAATGGTTAACAGTCACATATCCAGAAATCAAGTCTCGTGCAATGAAAGAAAGTGCTAGAATTTATTGGGGAGATGAAATGGGGATACAATCAACAGATAATCGAGGTAAAACATATGGTCTTAAAGGCAAGACCCCAGCAATCAAGAGAAGTGGTTCGAGATTTAAATGTAATATGCTAGCTGCTATTAGTCCGCAAGGGTTTATGAACTGGATGGTATTTGAAGATAATTTTACCAGCAAAAAGTGTATTGAATTTTTAGGTAGACTGATCAGACAAATTAAGCAGAAAATATTTTTGATATTAGATAATCATAGAGTGCATCACAGTAAAAAGGTAAAAGCTTATGTAGAAAGACATAAGGACAAGCTAGAATTGTTTGATTTACCATCATATTGTCCTGATATGAATCCACAAGAACTTGTAAACCAAGATGTCAAAGCTAACTCCAATAATTTTCGAGTACTAAAATCAGTAAAAGATTTAACAATTAATGTACGGTCCTATTTAACACAAATTCAGTTTAATGCTATAAAAATTCAAAATTATTTTAAAAAGAAAGAAATAGCTTATGCTACTATATAATGTTCAATATTTAAAGGCTAGAGTAATATAACTCATGACATACTTTTGAAGGCAATCAACAATAGAATTACTGATAACTCTATTGTTAGATTGATAAAACTCTGGTTGAAGGCGGGTGTAATGGAAGATATGCAAATTAGAAAGCAAATAACGGGTACGCCGCAAGGTGGAGTTATTTCTCCGCTACTTGCAAACCTTTATTTACACTATCTGGATACAGCTTGGGAAGAAAAGGGGTTTAATAAGAAAGGGCATGACGCACATATTGTTCGCTATGCAGATGATTTTGTGGTGCTGTGAAGCCCCGATAAATACTTAAAGGAAGTAAATAATGTTATGGAAAATCTAAAACTTGAACTGAATGTAGATAAAACGAAAGTGATTGATACAAGACATGAGAGCTTTGATTTTCTTGGATTCCGCTTTGTGAGACAAGCCTCAAAAAGAACAGGAAAACTCAAAACATATTACTATCCGACAAACCAAGCTGTGAAAACTGTCAAAGAGAAAGTTCGAGAAACAGTAAGGACAAGGCAACATTGGTTATTGCCTGAACTTATAGAAAAGAAACTAAACCCAATAATTAGGGGGTGGACGAACTACTTCAAAGGTGGAAACTCTAGAGAACACTTTAGGAGGATAGATAGGTACATTACAATGACACTATGTATAATGTTGAGGAAGAAACATAAGAAACGAGCAAAAGGATGGAGAGACCATCCTCCTTCATGGTTTTATAATAATCATGGTCTATACAAGTTGGCAGACCAAGTAATTGTAGGAAATGAGGCGTCAAGATATGCAAGATAATTATGTGACTATAATGCAGTGGGTGAAAGTTATCGGAAAGCCGTGTAAGGGAAAACTTTACGCACGGTTGAGTCTGTCATATAGTTTGTGTAAGTTGCAAAAGGATATAGTAGAAGATACTATAAAAAAGCAACTTAAATACAGAGGAAAAAATGGCTAAAAAATTAGCAGAAAAAGAAGTAGATATAAATACTAAATTAGTCGAAGAATTACTATCAAAAGCAGATCCATCTGAATTATTTGGTCGCGGGTGGATTATTTAATAAACTTAAAAAGCAAATAAAGTAGAGAGAATTCTTGAAAGTGAATTAGAACACGATCTAGGTTATTCTAAACATAGTAAGATAATCAAGAGCGATAATAATCGTCGCAACGGCAGTTATGAAAAAACGATTATAGATAACGACGGTCATCTCAGATTACCGTAGATGTTTCAAGGGGACAGGGAAGGAGAATTTGAACCTCAATTGATTCCTGAAGGAGTTAGGAGATTTAGTGGTTTTGATGATAAAGTGATTTCACTATATGCAAGAGGGATGACTGTCAGTGAGATACAGGGCCATTTAGAGGAGATATACCAGACCAATATTTCCAAGGACCTTATATCAACTGTCACTGACGGAGTAATAGAAGAAGTTACTACATGGCAAAACAGGTCCCTAGACGATGTATATCCAATATTATATTTGGATTGCATACACGTTAAAGCAAGGGATAATCATACAGTAATTAACAAAGCGGTATATCTTGCAATAGGTGTTAACATGGAAGGGAAAAAGGAATTACTGGGGATCTGGGTCGGTAAAAATGAAGGTTCCAAGTTTTGGATGCAGGTTGTAACTGAGCTAAAGAACAGAGGGATAAAAAGATATATGTAGCATGCGTTGATGGATTAAAAGGCTTTCCTGACGCCATAAATAGCATTTATCCTAATACGATTGTACAACTCTGTATAGTACATATGGCGAGGAATTCTGTAAAATATGTTTCTTATAAGGATTTAAAAGCGGTCACAGCGGATCTTAAAAGGATTTACACTGCAAACAGCGAAGAAATAGGATATCTGGAGCTAAAATCGTTTGCTGCTAAATGGGATAATAAATATCCTGTGATCTCTGATATTTGGCAAAGGAATTGGAAGCGGGATTATTCCTCTTTTTGCTTTTCCTGATGAGATTAGGCGGGTAATTTATACTACCAATGCGATAGAATCGATAAATCGTCAAATCAGAAAAATCATCAACAATAAAGGGGTTTTTCCAGATGATAAGTCTATTTTAAAAATCGTATTTTTGGCTCTAAAAAATGCTGCCAAAAAATGGACCATGCCGATTAAAAATTGGTCTTTGGCATTGAATCAATTTGAAATTTTATGCGGGGATTTTAGGCATGATTTACTGGAATTAAAAAATACAACAACTTACACAAAATAAATGATTGACTCACAAAATTTAAAATGGATGATGACAATATGATACAAAAAAGTTAGTATAAAGTGGACTTCTCATCTGGCGCAGGGGTGGACTAAAATACCTGGCGGACAACACACCTATTGCAAGATATACCGCTTTGTTAATTACTGTATGATTATCCCTTGCTTTAACGTGTATGCAATCCAAATATAATATTGGATATACATCGTCTAGGGACCTGTTTTGCCATGTAGTAACTTCTTCTATTACTCCGTCAGTGACAGTTGATATAAGGTCCTTGGAAATATTGGTCTGGTATATCTCCTCTAAATAGCTATGTATCTCACTGACAGTCATCCCTCTTGCATATAGTGAAATCACTTTATCATCAAAACCACTAAATCTCCTAACTCCTTCAGGAATCAATTGAGGTTCAAATTCTCCTTCCCTGTCCCCTTGAAACATCTACGGTAATCTGATGACCGTCGTCATCTATAATCGTTTTTTCATAACTGCCGTTGCGACGATTATTATCGCTCTTGATTATCTTACTATGTTTAGAATAACCTAGATCGTGTTCTAATTCACTTTCAAGAATTCTCTCTACTTTATTTGCTTTTTAAGTTTATTAAATAATCCACCCGCGACCAAATAATTCAGATGGATCTGCTTTTGATAGTAATTCTTCGACTAATTTAGTATTTATATCTACTTCTTTTTCTGCTAATTTTTTAGCCATTTTTTCCTCTGTATTTAAGTTGCTTTTTTATAGTATCTTCTACTATATCCTTTTGCAACTTACACAAACTATATGACAGACTCAATTATTTTTATAGCTTTTTTAATTATTAATCTTATTGTAGGGCTTGCTTACGGCAAAGAAGTAAAAACGATTAGTGACTATTCCTTAGGCGGAAGAAATTTTTCTATCGCAGCGCTAGTTTCTACCATACTTGCGACCTTTGTAACCGGTAGCGCGTTTTTTGTTACTCTTTCCAAAACTTATTCTGACGGACTACCTTATGTGATAGCTAGTTCTTGTATATCACTAGGCTTTTTCCTTACTGCTTTCTTTATAATCCCCAGAATGGGAGAATTTATGGGAGCTTTGTCAGTAGGAGAGGTAATGGGTAATCTATATGGAAAGCATGTAAGGTTAATTACCGCAATTTCTGCTATTATCTGGAACGTAGGAGGAATAGCAGTTCAGTTTAAAGTATTTGGAACTTTGTTTAATTATTTCGTAGGGATACCTGGTACTTATGCAATTATTCTTGCTTCTACAATAGTAATATTATATTCCACTTTCGGCGGTATCAGAGCTGTAACTTATACGGATGTGATACAGTTTTTTACTTTCGGCTTTGTCCTTCCTACAATAGCAGTGATTATTTGGAATCATTTTAAATCACCCGGTTTTACCGTTGAAGGAGCAATAGAAAATCCCCTTTTCAGTTTTGTGTTGTGCGCCAGGTATTTTAGTTCACCCCTTGCGCCAGATGAGAAGTCCACTTTGTACTAACTTTTTTGTATCATATTGTCATCCTCCATTTTAAATTTTGGCGTAAAATTTTTTCGGTAAGAATCACCCTCTAATACTACTCTATACGAATTATTAACTATTCTATCCAAAGCAACGTTAGCCATAACAGGATCAAAAAATATTTCTGCCCATGTTTCAATTTTCCTATTTGTGGTAATGATCAGACTAGCATTTATATGCACGGCCGCTATTAAATCATATAAGTCAGATGATTGTTCTGCTGACAAAGTTTTTAAGCCGAAGTCATCTAAAATCAATAAATCAACTTTTGTGTATCGCCTAAAAATGACATCATAAGTAAAATCGGCTCTAGAGCGATAAAATTCATTGAGTAGTTCGTTGCTCCTTATAAACTTTACCTTTTTATTGCGCTGGCAAGCTAACATTCCAAGAGCTTGAGATAAGTGCGTTTTACCAGTACCTACCAGCCCCATAATGATTACATGGTTCTTTTCTTTGATAAATTTTGCAGTCATTAATTGCATGTCTAATTTTGAGTGAATATCGTTTTAAATCAAACCCTTCAAATGTTTTTGTTTCTTCAAATTTTGCTTGGACAACTCTTCTTTGCAGAGAGCTTTGATCTCTATTATCTACCTCATCTTGGAATAGCATTAAAAGCAGTTCTTCATATGGCATTGCAGCGTCTCTGGCTTGCCTTAGCCTGCTATCCAAACTATCAGATATTCCAGATAACTTAAGTTGTTGTACCAAATTATCGAGTTGCAAGTTAGGCATAATTAGCCTCCATATCAGAGCTATATTTAAGCATTAGCCTTAATATTCTTCACTTTGCCGCCTTCAATATTAGGAATAGAGTACTGATCCAGTTTATTTTTTAAAATATTGAATATAGCCTCATAAGTATAATTATCATAAGACACAGCTCGCAAACATGCAGCTTCTAGTCTGTCATTACCGTATGTCTGCGATAACCTTAAAATACCTTGAACTTTACGTAGTGATATTCTACCGCCTGATGCAAGAATTCTGCTTATTACCTGGTATGTAGAATTACCTATGCCTTTAGCACAACTTAAACATTTCTCAGGATTATTCTCTAAATAATATAAAGCAGATTTTGGGTAATCTTTTTCGTCGGTAATCCATTGACCTTTATTATAATTCCTCGGATGGGTTTTTATGATCTGGTGTTTATAATAGGCTGTAACGGTCTTTAGCCCAATACGAATACTAACCTCTTCCCCGATATATTTTGTTGGCACCGAATAAAAATTACCTTTGACCATAAAATGGTGATCTTTTTGTACTGTGCAGGTAGTCCAAATCGGCATATCAAAAATACCTGACGGTATAGGAAGTAAACATTCCTTTTCTTCCAATAAAAATGTATCAATTGGCTTTGATCCTGTTGTAGTACATATTCTATGTGATATTTCATTTTTACACCACTTGATCGCTTCAATATTAGCCTCTATAATATTGCTATATGATTTACCGGCTATAAGTTGTTCTCTAACTATCCTAATAGAGCGCTCCACTTTGCCTTTATGCTCCGGCTTAAAAACTTTAGTTGGATCTATTGTAAAACCATAAAACCTTGATAATTCTGAATAAGTCTCATTTAAAGTATGGTCATAAATATCAGGTTTAATGACCCCGGCTTTTAAATTATCCAATATTACTCTACTGGATACACCACCAAAAAAGTTGAAAGCATTTACATGGAGCTGAGCCCAACTAACTTGGTCCTGTGAAAAAGCAAACTCTACGTAACGATAACGACTATGGGACAGAGTCATTACAAAAGCATAAAGTTTTCTATTTTTACCATTAACATCCTGAATCTTGCCAATATAACCAAAATCTACCTGAGCTTCTTGACCCGGTTTAGTCTTTATATGAATAGTACTCTTTCTTGGGTAGCTTAGGAAAAGCTTTTTGAATATATCGGTTAATACTCCGATTACTTACTTTCACACCTTCTGATAATAGTAAACGCCGAATTTGGGTGTGGGTTATACTTCTTTGTTTTAGCCAGTTCCCTATTGCCTCATTATATTCTGCAAGCATTATCATCGCAGATGCTTTCTGTATAGGTTCGTTCTTATATAATTTTTCTTCAACCTTGATTGCTATCCTGTTTAATTCAGAATCACTAGCTAAAATACTGAGATTTTCTTGTCTTGCTAACTCAATATATTTTCTTATTGTATCCCTCGATAGATCAAATGATCTGGCTATTTGTCTTTGGCTGTTACCTTTGATGTGCTGGTACAGCACTTCTCTAATTGTTGACATACTATATTTCCTCATTCAATTTAATTTAAACTCTAATTTAGTTAACAAATAAATTAACTAAATTAGCATTGTTCTTTTCTTTTGAAAGTGGACTTCTCACCTGGCGCAGGGGTGGACTAGTATGCTTGGCGCAGATTCTTTTTTAGTGGCCTAGTATACCCCCTGGCGCACAACATTCAGCAAAAGCTTTATCAATTGCCGTAAAAATAAGAGTGTTGCCTTGATCATTAACAGCATCCACTTCTGCCCCGTTATCGATTAATAGCTTCATAGTCCTTAAAGGCAGATTATCTTCTCCATAGATATTCTCGAATATGTAATGTAATATGAGTGGGTCGATTTTTGCACCGTAATATATCAATGCTTGTACTATTTCCGTGCGGTCAAGTACCGCCGCATACACTAAGAGGGGTAATTTCCTGGCCACGCTCTACAATAGTCTGACACATTTCCTATATTATTTAGATCATCTTTAGCACTTGTATTTATTAATTCTTCAATAATCTCAAGATTGCCGTAAAATTGTGAAATGAACGCAAAACCCTCTAATACGCTTAGTGGTGGATAATTTTTTTCGTGAGAGTTATTACAAACTTTTTAAAAAATTATTTAGTCCTCGGTTTGAGGACCTATTTTATTATTATTTTTAAAGGCGGCATCCTGCCTTATTCTAATAGATTTGGTGACGAATAATCTCTTTTGCGTTTCGTCATGTTTTTGTTTGTAGAATTTTAAGACAAAGATTATGTAATTAAAGCTTTCATTGTTCTCCCAATCTCAGCCGGAGACTTTGAAATTTTTATGCCAGCCATTTTAAGAGCTTCAAATTTATCTTCTGCTGAGCCTCTACCTCCAGATATTATGGCTCCAGCATGCCCCATTCTTTTCCCTGGAGGAGCAGTTACTCCGGCAATAAACCCAACTACTGGTTTTTTTATTTTAGATTTTTGGATAAATTCTGCTGCTTCTTCTTCAGCCGAGCCGCCAATTTCCCCGATCATAATAATTCCCTGGGTTTGTTCATCTTGAAGAAACATATCTAAACAATCAATAAAACTAGTACCATTTATTGGATCTCCTCCAATTCCGACACATGTCGATTGTCCAAGACCTTCAGCAGTTGTTTGGGCTACTGCTTCATAAGTTAAAGTGCCTGATCTGGAAACTATACCGATTCTACCCTTCCTATGAATATGGCCAGGCATGATACCTATTTTACATTCGCCTGGTGTTATTACTCCTGGACAATTAGGGCCTATTAACCTTGTTTTTGATCCTACTAACGCTCTCTTAACCTTAAGCATATCAATAGTAGGTATACCATCGGTAATACAGATTACTAGTTCAATTTCTGCTGCTATTGCCTCTAAAATCGAATCAGCTGCAAATGGCGGTGGAACATAGATAACGCTTGCGTTAGCACCGGTTCTATCAACTGCTTCCTGTACAGTATTATAAACAGGTAAATCAAGGTGAGTTTGTCCGCCTTTACCAGGAGTAACTCCTCCTACCATTTTTGTTCCGTACTCAATTGCTTGGGCTGAATGAAACGTACCTTGAGAGCCGGTGAAACCCTGGCATATTACTTTTGTTTCTTTATTAATTAATATCGACATTATATTTATCCTTATATAGCTTTTACTATTTTTTCCGCAGCATCAGCTAAATCATCTGCTGCAATTATCTTTAATCCTGAATTGGCTAATATCTTCTTGCCAAGTTCAAAATTTGTTCCTGCTAACCTAACTACAAGGGGTACATCTAACATGACATCTTTTGCAGCAGCAATTATTCCTTCTGCAATAATATCACAGCGCATAATGCCCCCGAATATATTAACTAATATTCCCTTTACAGCTTTATCCGACATAATAATTTTAAAAGCTTCGGTAACTCTTTCCTTATCAGCTCCCCCTCCTACATCCAAGAAATTAGCAGGGGCTGCGCCATATAATTTTATGATATCCATAGTAGCCATTGCAAGACCTGCACCATTTACCATACAACCAATGTTGCCATCCATTCTGACATAATTTAGGTCAGCTTTGCTGGCTCTGGTTTCCAAAGGATCCTCTTCATCTTCGTCTCTGAGCGTTGCAATTTCTGGATGCCTAAACAAGCCATTATCATCAAAATTAATTTTGGCATCAAGAGCAAGTAAATTCCCTTCTGTAGTAACTACCAAGGGGTTTATCTCTATTTGCGAAGCATCAGTTCCTATAAAGGCATTATAAGCTGATTCGGCAATTTTCATCATTTGTTTTAGCTGATCCCCTAAGAAACCAAGTCTAAAAGCTATGCTACGGCAATGAAAAGGTTGTATTCCCATGACCGGATCTACTGAGATCTTTATTATTTTTTCCGGGTGATGTAGTGCTACTTCTTCAATATCAACTCCTCCTTCAGTTGATGCCATAAAAGTAATTTTGCTGGTAGATCTGTCAAGGACTACGCTAAAATAATATTCTTTAGCAATGTTGCAACCTGATTCTATGTAAACTCTTTTTACTATCTGACCGGATGGGCCTGTTTGATGAGTAACTAATTTTGTCCCCATCATGTTATGAGCTAATTTTTTTGCTTCTTCTTTATTTTTTACTACTTTAACTCCTCCTGCTTTACCGCGCCCACCAGCATGGATTTGAGCCTTAACAACATAAATATCGGCGTTAAAATTATCTAATGAATTATCAATATCATCAGCTTTTAAGGCAGCAATTCCATGAGAAGTTGGTACACCATACTTTTTTAATACCTGCTTTGCTTGATATTCGTGAATGTTCATCTTTAATAACTTATTTATATTATTTATTCTAAAAGACCAATTTTATAGTTAGAAGCAATAAAATGCAAAATAAAAAGAGGAAAGTGCCTTGCTTATCTAGCTTTTTATTACAACGGTATGTGCTATTTTATCGTGGGTAGCTTGGCCGGTTTTACTTATAAGCATATTAAAAATGCCAATAATTATAGTAATGTAACTACAGAATCTTTTACAAAGGCGGTAAATAGAAGGTCTAGAATAATCGCTAGCATCGACAATTTTCATGTGCATGATCATTTTACCAGGTGTTGCGCCAAATTTGTGCAAAAAGAAAACGAAATATACTCCCATAAATAAAGTATTTAATATAAATAATACTGCCATATAACCAAAAAACCGAGTAGCAGAAATATAAGAAGAAAATTCCGGCATTTTCACTGCTTCTACCATTGCCTCAGTATTGTGAATATCAATGGAAAAATCTACAAAAAATTGGTAAAAGGCATAGATAAAAACGTAACGGGAAATAATATTCATTAAGGGTGTTAACACAATCGACAAGACTACTAAATCTATAGTCATAGAAAAGAGCCGGGGTATAAATTTAGGGTATGTTATTTGTTTTTTCATCAAGCTGTATTTATTATAGTGTAGTTCTTTTTTGTAGCAAAACCAATTAACTTAAGCAATCTAAAAGTAAAAAATACCGTAAGTAGACTGCTAAGTAGTAGACCAAGTGAGATATTTAGCAATGTCCCGTTATAAATATAACTAGTAAAGGCTATAAATAATGCACAAAGCAAGGCTCTAGTTGCCATTATAGTTGAGGATGCTGTACCTCTGATTTCAGGAAAAATATCTAAGGATTTAGTAAAGATAATCGGATAAGTTATGGCAGCTCCAATTGAATATATCGTCATGAAGCTTGTTGTCAAAAAAGGAGATTTGGGAAATAATAATCCTACCAATAAGCCAAATGCTCCCCCAAGGAAAAGCAAAGTAGTGCCAAAAATTACGCAAGTTTTCTCTCCCAAGTGAGAAGTGATACGCCCAGAATACATGCTAAACATAGAAAATATAGCAATTATAATTCCTTGATTAATAGCATAATACATTATTGGGAGATTATAGGTTTCAATATATAAAAAGGGTGCACAGGCGATGAAACTCATATATCCGCTATAAGTTAAGCTGGGAGCTAAAGAAGCATACAAGAATCTTTTATCAGTAGCTAAAGTATAAAAGTTTTTAGCTATAGCTTTTATTTCTAAAGGCTTTTTTTCTTTCTTTGTTTCTGGTAATTGGAAATAAAGCATAATCCAGGAGATAACGGAAACTAATGCTATTACAAAGTAATTACCTCTAAATCCTACTAAATTATTAATAAATCCTCCGGCTATAGGAGCAATAGACATAAAAACAGTAATTAAGGAGTTCATAACTCCAATTAATTTAGCAGCTTTGTCGGTTTCATAAACATCTGCAATCATCGCAAACACTACTACGGCAGATGTGCTAGCACCAAATCCTTGAATAAACCTTGCAATCAATAATAATTCAATATTATGTGCAACTACACACAATACTGCTCCTATTAACATAATTGCGTTACCGATCAGCATTACATTTCTTCTTCCGTAACAATCTGATAAAGGACCATAAGCAACACTTGATAAACAAAATCCGAAAAAATTGACAGCTATGGTCATTTGAGTTAAACCGTCTGAAATGTGAAAATAATCAGAAATATCAGGAAAACTCGGAACTGAGATATCAATTTCAATACAACATGTAAGTAAAGATATAACAAATAAAAATGGTAAGTTTTTAGTCATGGTTTTAATAAAATATTATTATTTTTATATACCGGTTTATAATTTAGCTAAAACCGGTTTTAGTTAAACAAAGGTAAATAAAAAGTAAAAATCAACAGAGTTAGTTGTAGCGGCTTGCTTTCGAAATGAGATCATAAGGGGCATATGTAGCGGCTCGCTTTCGTCGGTAAAAACGGGCTCAAATTAAATGATTTTATAAATTCACCTTGGCTCACATTATTTGACTCTATAAAGTTAATATCCAGTTAATTTATGAATTCAAGGTTCGATAAAAACGGTCATTACTTATACAATAAAAATTAGAATAAATTAATTGATAATAATGTAATAATTATTATATAATAACTCTGAAAATCAAGTTATTCTTTGAATAATAGCCTAACTACAAGAGCAATCCAAATTCAACATGAACTAGCATTTTTCTTTCATTTCTGTCAATTACCCAATAAATTACCTCAATATTTGGTCAAAAAAGATAGATCTACAGAATCAATACAGTGAGCCAGAATAAAAGATAAAATCACTTAATGTGAGCCGTGATATTTTCAGTGTCAATTAAATCAAGCCAAGGTGAATTTATAAAATCATTTAATTTGAGCCCGTTTTTATCGATGAAAGCGAGCCACTCTCATTTCGAAAGCAAGCCGCTACAGTTAGTTATGTTCTAGAGAACTTAAGAATCAGAGATGACTGTAAAACTAGACATAGCCTTAACGCCTAAATTATTTTATTGGAAGCTTGGAAGAAGAATTGCATAAATATTATAGGTCACTCTAAATTAAAATTCAAGATAGTCAAGCTGATTCTTTTAGTTTGGGAAATAAATATGTTATAGGGTGAGAGTGTTTTGGAGATATTAAAGTGTTGGCACTACGAAAATCGCAATTGCCAACAATCAAAAAACTAACTCCGACGAATTATAGTTTTTCCATTCATATAAGGTACTAAAACTTCTGGAATCGTTATAGACCCGTCTTCATTCTGGTAATTTTCAAGTACAGCAACTAATGTCCTACCTACAGCAAGGCCTGATCCATTCAAGGTGTGAACAAATTGAGTTTCTTTCGCATTGATTTCTTTGTAGCGAGCTCTCATTCTTCGTGCCTGGAAATCACCACAATTAGATATACTGGAGATCTCCCTATATTTATTTTGGCCTGGAAGCCATACTTCTATATCATATGTTTTTTTTGCAGAAAATCCCATATCACCGGTACAAAGCAGCATTACTCTATAAGGAATATCGAGTCTTTTTAAGATCTCTTCGGCAGCGTTAAGCATATATTCATGTTCAAATTCTGATTCTTGAGGTGTAGTAATTGTTACAAGCTCTACTTTACCGAATTGATGGTTCCTAATCATTCCTCTCGTATCTTTACCGGCACTTCCGGCTTCTGATCTGTAACAATTTGTGTAAGCTACATATCTAATTGGCAATTCTTCCCTTCGTAAAATGCTATCTGCTACCATATTGGTTAGCGGTACTTCTCCGGTAGGGATAAGCCTGAATTTATTATCGCTAGTTATATATGATTCATCAGCTAGTTTCGGTAATTGAGCCGTATTATACATAGCTTCAGGCCTAACTAATGTCGGCGGAGAAATTTCTTCAAATCCGAAATCTGTAGTATGAGTGTCTAGCATAAAATTGAATAAAGCACGTTCTAACCTTGTTAATTCTCCTTTAAGGGTAACAAATCTACTACCTGAGATTTTTGCTGTTTGTTCGAAATCCATCATGCCCAGATCTAGTCCTAGATCAAAATGTTCTTTAGCCCACTTATTTTCAATAGGATTTTTAAAATTACGAATGAATTTGTTCATGCTCTCATCTACTCCATAAGGAACATCAGGATCTGGTAAGTTAGGAACTATATCTAATATCTCTTTTAATTTATCACTATGGGTTATTGATTTACCTAGCTCAGCTAGTTTATCATTAATATGTTCTACATCCCTTTTTATATCTTCGAATTCTCTTGATGCTTTTCCCTTTAAACTAGCCAGTTTTTTTGATTTTCTATTTTTTGCCTGCTGAAATTCCTGGACAAGAGTAATTAGTTGTCTTTTTTCCTCATCTAATTTAATAATTTCCTCAGTATTAACTTCTATTCCTCTTTTTAAGAGTAACTCATTAAATTCTTCTTTATTCTCTCTAATCCACTTAATATCCAGCATTTTTTTTATTCCTATTTTCGACAAGGTTACACACTACAATTGAAATTTCATATAATAGAATCAATGGTATTGCAAGGGATATCTGACTTAGAACATCTGGTGGCGTCAGAATAGCGGCAACGATAAAAATTATTACAATAGCAAACCTTCTTTTATTTTTTAAACCTTGTGCCGAAACTAATTCTAAAACACTTAATATTAACATTATAACAGGAAGCTCAAAAGCTAAACCAAAGGCTGTAATAAGCTGCATTACTACAGTTAAATATTCGCTAATGCGAGCTTCTAGAATAATCGGTACGGCTGCATCTTGATTTTCAAAACTTAAAAAGAATTGCCAAGCATTAGGCATTACTAAATAGAAAACAAAAATTCCACCAAGGTAAAATAATAAAGGTGATATTACTAACGTAGGTAAGATAATAGATTTTTCATTTTTTAATAACCCGGGAGATATAAATCGATATAATTGATATGATATAACTGGAATTATTATCAAAAATGCCGTCCACAAACTAAGTTTTAAATATGTAAAAAAAGCTTCAGCCATTCCGGTATAAATTACTTTCCTTTTATGATTATTTGCTGTTTCCGCTAAAGGACTCAAAATAAAGTTATATATATAGTCGCTAAAATAATAGCAAAATATAAAGGCGCACACGAAGAAAGCGATAATTATTAAAAAACGCTTTTTTAGTTCTAAAAAATGCTCCTTCAGAGTATATTTTTCCATTATTTCAAGTAAGCTATGTAAACCATTATTCAAATAGCCATTTTTTAGTTTTTGTAGTAGTTAATACCTTCTTCTTTTTTTCTTTTTATGCTGTCTATAATCTCCTGGCCCTTTTCTATTTTTTCTTCTGGTTTTGGCAGTTTAATAGATTGAAGGGTGTTTTTAGGTAATAAAGCAAGCGATTCTTTTAGCAGTATTTCCAGATATTCGGTAGTTTTGGAATTATTAAGCCAGTCCGGATATTTTTCAGCATTAAGATTAGATATTATATCTTCGGCATTTTCTGCTTTTAAATACGCTCCTGAAGAGAAAATGGCCGTTAATGTGAATATTACTATAGAAATAATTAATCCTCTAAAAAAACCGGCAATAGCGCCTAAAGTGCGATCAAAAAATCCACTACTGATTGTACTAAGTACATCTCTAACTTTTGATGTGATAGAAGTTAAAATAAATAAAGAACAAACATAAGATATAGAGCCACTAAGAATTGATAGCAGCAGTTCATTCTCAATGTGCTTTGCAAGGGCAATTTGTACATATGGAAACAGAAACATTGCAGCAGCAATAGAGATTACAAAACCTGCGAGATTTATAGCCATACCAAGTAAGCCTTTATATAAACCCATAATTGTTGAAATAGCAATTACAGTAACAACAGCAATATCAAAAATAGTAAACATCATATTAAGTATTATAGCTTCAGAATGGTATTCTCTGTGATGACATAGTCAAACTTTGTGTCATGTTTTTCAATTGGTAAAGATTCTAACAGATATTTATCAAAACATACACCTATTTTGATTATTGGAGTATTAATTATCAGTCTAGAGAAATACTTATCGTAACATCCAGATCCAAAACCAAGCCTATAACCTTTTTGGCAGTAAGCTAAACCCGGTACGATAACTATACTTGGAACTAAAATAGTATCTGAATGTGGATGTTTAATGCCTTTGGAGCATTTTTCTAGGACCATACTTTTGTGATAATGCACAAATTCTATTTTGTCACCATTTATTTTAGACAAGCAAAATACCCAATTATTATCTAAAAGGCTAGTTAAATCAGGTTCACCTTTAAGGGGTAAATATAAACCTATGGAAGTTGTAGTACTAACTACTTTAGAATTATCGTTTTGATCCTCTGAGTTCTTGCCCTTATTTGACGAATTGTTGTATAAAGCCTGGATCATTAATTTAGTATTTTCTACAATTAACTTATTTTCTGCCAGGAATTTATCCGGGTTAAATAAAGTTCTCTCTGCTAAAAATTTTTTTCGGAGAGAATGTTTTAGATCCATAGGTTACCTCTATGTGTTTTAGGCTGTAAAATAATATACAAATTTCCAAATACCATATAAGCCTTTATTTACGAATTTAATTATTATCACCAACTAATGGCTTAATAAACTCTGTAGAATTTTTATTAGCTACAAGAAGTTGGCCATTTTTAAAAACAATCATGATATTTTTCAAGTCAATAGCTACCGTTTTTTTAGCATCAGAATTAATATATGAATCTTTCACATTATAATGGTATTGACCTACCCTAGTATACAGAATCTATAACAAATGTTATTGTTCTAGGATAGGAAATAAATCCTAAACAACAATAGAGAGGTCCATATATGACAAATGTTATACAATAGGTATTGATATAGCAAAAAGAATTTTTCAGTTTCATGGTGTAGATAAAAATGGCAAGGCTGTATTAAAGAAAAAACTAATGAGGGATCAGGTATTAACTTTTATAGCTAATTTACCTAAATGTTTAGTAGGTATGGAAGCTTGTGGAGGTGCTAATTATTGGGCTAGAGAAATTAGCAAACTAGGGCACGAGGTAAAATTAATGGCGCCACAATTTGTAAAGCCATATGTAAAAACTAATAAAAACGACCAAGCTGATGCAGAAGCAATATGTGAAGCCGTATCAAGGCCAAACATGAGATTTGTTCCGATTAAAAGTATAGAACAACAGGATATCTTATCAATTCATAGAGTGAGGGCTAGATTAGTAAAAAATCGTACTGCTCTTGCTAACGAGATCCGAGGGCTATTACATGAATTTGGAATGATTATTCCATAAGGTATAAATAAAATTACATCAAAGTTAACAGAGGTTCTAAACAGCGGGAAATTAAGTCCAATAAGTCAACAAACTTTCAGTGATTTAAAAGAGGAATTTATCGAGAATGATAAGAAAATAAAATGCTTAGAAAGTAGACTAAAAATAATGGCTAGTGAATTAGATAAGTATCAACAAATAATTGCTATACCTGGTATAGGTTTAATTACATCTACTGCTTTGATAGCATCTATTGGTAATGGAAGTTATTTTGAGAATGGTAGACAACTATCTGCAAGGCTTGGGTTAGTACCAAGACAAGCTTCTAGCGGCGGCAAAGAGAAACTACTTGGAATCAGTAAAAGAGGCGATATATATTTGCGAACTTTATTAATTCAAGGAGCAAGAGCAGTACTTAATACAAAACTAAGATTTACTACTGAATCACAGAAAGCTAAAAAAGATTATAGCAAATTTACACAATGGATGTTTAATTTACATGACAGGGGTGGGCATAACAAAACAGTTGTGGCTGTAGCTATTACTCTGGCCTTTAAATATTGAACATTATATAGTAGCATAAGCTATTTCTTTCTTTTTAAAATAATTTTGAATTTTTATACCATTAAACTGAATTTGTGTTAAATAGGACCGTACATTAATTGTTAAATCTTTTACTGATTTTAGTACTCGAAAATTATTGGAGTTAGCTTTGACATCTTGGTTTACAAGTTCTTGTGGATTCATATCGTGACAATATGATGGTAAATAAAACAATTCTAGCTTGTCCTTATGTCTTTCTACATAAGCTTTTACCTTTTTACTGTGATGCACTCTATGATTATCTAATATCAAAAATATTTTCTGCTTAATTTGTCTGATCAGTCTACCTAAAAATTCAATACACTTTTTGCTGGTAAAATTATCTTCAAATACCATCCAGTTCATAAACCCTTGCGGACTAATAGCAGCTAGCATATTACATTTAAATCTCGAACCACTTCTCTTGATTGCTGGGGTCTTGCCTTTAAGACCATATGTTTTACCTCGATTATCTGTTGATTGTATCCCCATTTCATTTCCCCAATAAATTCTAGCACTTTCTTTCATTGCACGAGACTTGATTTCTGGATATGTGACTGTTAACCATTCTTTTATCTTCTCTGGATTACGTTGATAGGCTGATTTAATTGGTTTTTGAGACGTAAAACCCAATCTATTACTCCGGCCTTTAAATATTGAACTAACATTAGAGAAATGATATAATGATATTGTATCAAGAGTAATAACAAAATGTCTAATAAAAAATTATCACCAAGCGATCTCAAGATATTAAGAAAGAAAGCAGTGGAAGCAATAGTTATACATGGAATAAGCAAGAAACAAGCATCTATTACCTTTGGGTTTTCTAGGAATTCTATATGGAAATATCTTAAAGAGTACAAAATTTATAAGGAAGAAAGCTTTCACTATAAGAAGCGAGGAGTAAAGGTAGGAACAGGATCTAAAATCAGTAAAAATCAAGAAGAGGAATTAAAATCTAAAATTTTATCACATACACCTGATGAATTGGGAATGGATTATACGTTATGGAATAGTAAAGTGGTACAAGAATATATAGAATCCAATTACCTTTATCAGTATAACAGGCGTTCTATAAGAAAAATTATGAATAGATTGGGTTTTACGTCTCAAAAACCAATTAAATCAGCCTATCAACGTAATCCAGAGAAGATAAAAGAATGGTTAACAGTCATATATCCAGAAATCAAGTCTCGTGCAATGAAAGAAAGTGCTAGAATTTATTGGGGAGATGAAATGGGGATACAATCAACAGATAATCGAGGTAAAACATATGGTCTTAAAGGCAAGACCCCAGCAATCAAGAGAAGTGGTTCAAGATTTAAATGTAATATGCTAGCTGCTATTAGTCCGCAAGGGTTTATGAACTGGATGGTATTTGAAGATAATTTTACCAGCAAAAAGTGTATTGAATTTTTAGGTAGACTGATCAGACAAATTAAGCAGAAAATATTTTTGATATTAGATAATCATAGAGTGCATCACAGTAAAAAGGTAAAAGCTTATGTAGAAAGACATAAGGACAAGATAGAATTGTTTTATTTACCATCATATTGTCCTGATATGAATCCACAAGAACTTGTAAACCAAGATGTCAAAGCTAACTCCAATAATTTTCGAGTACTAAAATCAGCAAAAGATTTAACAATTAATGTACGGTCCTATTTAACACAAATTCAGTTTAATGGTATAAAAATTCAAAATTATTTTAAAAAGAAAGAAATAGCTTATGCTACTATATAATGTTCAATATTTAAGGGCCAGAGTAATAGTATAAAGTGGACTTCTCATCTGGCGCAGGGGTGGACTAAAATACCTGGCGGACAACACACCTATTGCAAGATATACCGCTTTGTTAATTACTGTATGATTATCCCTTGCTTTAACGTGTATGCAATCCAAATATAATATTGGATATACATCGTCTAGGGACCTGTTTTGCCTGTAGTAACTTCTTCTATTACTCCGTCAGTGACAGTTGATATAAGGTCCTTGGAAATATTGGTCTGGTATATCTCCTCTAAATGGCTATGTATCTCACTGACAGTCATCCCTCTTGCATATAGTGAAATCACTTTATCATCAAAACCACTAAATCTCCTAACTCCTTCAGGAATCAATTGAGGTTCAAATTCTCCTTCCCTGTCCCTTGAAACATCTACGGTAATCTGATGACCGTCGTCATCTATAATCGTTTTTTCATAACTGCCGTTGCGACGATTATTATCGCTCTTGATTATCTTACTATGTTTAGAATAACCTAGATCGTGTTCTAATTCACTTTCAAAGAATTCTCTCTACTATTTGCTTTTTAAGTTTATTAAATAATCCACCCGCGACCAAATAATTCAGATGGATCTGCTTTTGATAGTAATTCTTCGACTAATTTAGTATTTATATCTACTTCTTTTTCTGCTAATTTTTTAGCCATTTTTTCCTCTGTATTTAAGTTGCTTTTTTATAGTATCTTCTACTATATCCTTTTGCAACTTACACAAACTATATGACAGACTCAATTCCTAATTTAAAAAAATCTATTTCACTTCTGTGGTAACAGATAAAGGGGTTCTCCCTTCAATTTTAACTTCTATCTCGAACTTATCCCCTACGTTTAAAGCCCTCTTTAAATCAAAAAGCATAATATGAGTAGCTCCTGGCATAAGTTCTATAGAAGTTTTAGCTGGTACTACTATTTTATCGATAGATGTCATCCTGCTTACTCCTTTTTCATCTACAAAACTTTTGTGAAGCTCAACATTATTAGCAATCGTTGAAGCTGAAGCACCAATTATAGCAATATCTTTATCAGTAGGATTAGTAATTTTTATATAGGCTGCTGAATTGTTATTTGGTGACATGGATTTTCTTGCCCACGCATCAGTAATTGCAATTTCTTTAATCTCATTTGGTGTAGAAGGTGATGATGTTGCAGATACGCCTGGATTTTCTACATTAGCATTGGCAGTACTTTGCCCACTTGCCTCAACATTAAAAACAGAAGAAATAATAACAGAAATCGCACTGACTGTAAGAATATTTTTTTTCATATAAGCCCTTTGTTATATATCGTTGAATTGTGATTTAAACTCACTAAAACAAGTTTTACACAGCGTATCTTAAATATCAAGAATTCTTTGGCATTTCATATTATTTGCTTTTTTATATGCGCGTTTTTGATAGAGAAAAATCAATATAGCTATAAAATTCAAGCAAGCTTAAATTCGATTACCCGATCATGCCCTGACAAATCTTTAGAAATTATGATTTCAGTAAACAGGTGTTCTTTTAGGATATTAATTACAGCTTCAGATTGATTAAAACCGATTTCTACAAATACTTTATTTTCAGTTTTTAAAAAATTATTTAATCCGGAAATTATTTTTTTATAATTAATTAACCCATTCTCCGTAGCAAAAAGCGCCGATTCCGGTTCATATAATATAGTTTCCTGTGTCATATATATTTTATTATCTGGAGAAATGTAGGGTGGATTGCTGATAATAAAATCAAACTCCTTATCAGGTAAATTTGAATACCAATCACTTTTTATAAACTGAATTTGGACAATAGCACCATTAAATTTAGCATTCTCAGCAGCTAGCACAAGTGCTTCATCCGATATATCAGTAGCAACGATTTTAGCTTGGGGAATAAGAGCTGCAAGCGTAACAGCTATTGCTCCGCTACCTGTCCCAAGATCTAATATGGTAACTTCTTGACCGGCAAAGTTTTCTTTATATTCTAAAACCACCCTATCAATAATCAGTTCTGTTTCCGGTCTTGGAATCAGAACGTGTTTATTTACTATAAAATCTCTACCATAAAATTCTTTCTTCCCTACTATATAAGCTATAGGTTCTAGCAATTTCCGGCGTTTTATATACTCATAAAAAGCTGACTCTTCTTCTTGAGAGATGTGTTCATTATATCTAATTAACAAGCCCTCCTGGGTTATGTTCAATATACTTGCTAGTAAAATTCTTGATTCTAATTGTTTTGACGTAAAACCTTGAAGTTCCATAGCCCCCCAGGCTAAAGCTTCTCTTACTAACATAATTATTTTTAACCACTTTTTTGTATTTTAACGACTCTAATAATCGACTTTTAAAAAATATAATCCTTCGGCAGGAGCAGTAGGAGCTCCCTTTGATCTATCTTTCTGCTCCAGTATTTCTTTTATTTTTTCCGGTAGCCAAATACCCTTTCCTACCTGCAGCAGATTACCGACTATATTCCGTACCATATGGTGAAGAAATGAAATAGCAGAAACATAAATTTCTATATTCTCCCCCTCTCGGATAATTTCTATATTTGAAATGGTTTTTATAGGGGAGCTAGACTGGCACTGGGCCGCTCGAAAAGAGCTAAAATCATGTTTACCTATTAAATATGATGCAGCCTCTCTCATCAATTCTACGTCCAGCGGTTCTCTTACCCAATATTGCAAACCAGCATTAATAATATTAATTGACGGACGGTTAATAATTTTATAGACATAATAACGTTGTTTAGCAGAGAAACGTGCATTAAAATCTAGGTCCACTAATCTACAATCTGTAACCCCAACTTTATGAGGTCTACAAAAGTGATTAATAGAATGCATTACTCTTCGCGGCTCATAAAAAGTAGCTAAATCGAAACTTGCCACCTGTCCATACGCATTTACACCGGCATCGGTCCTTCCTGCAGCAGTAACTAAAACACCTTCCTTGCTAAATTTATAAATGGCCTCTTCAATCAACTGTTGTAGGGACAAAACCTCTGCTTGCCTTTGCCATCCGCAAAAACCAGTACCTAAATATTCAAGAGTAATTTTATATCTGAATTTATTGACCACAGGATATATATTATTTTGTTTATTATCCATTACAAGCTATATGGTCTTATAAGACGAGATTGCTGAACTAGACTTATATAAATCTAGTTCAGCTTATATTGAGATTACGTTATTTCTTAACTTTTTGCTACAGCTGCTACTTCATCAGCAAAATTTGTTACTTCTTTTTCAATACCTTCACCGAGTTCAAATCGTGCATAATTTGCAAGCACAACAGGTGTGCCCAGTTCCCGAGAAGCATTTTCAACTACTTCAGAAATTTTTGATTTACCATCAACAACAAAAACCTGATCGAGCAAAACTATTTCTTCTAAAAATTTGCGGATTCTACCCTCAATCATTTTTTCAATTATGTTATCCGGCTTTCCCGAAGCCCTGGATTGCTCGGTAAATATATCCTTTTCCCTTTGAATTAATGCGGGATCAACAGACTCTTTGTTCAAACATACCGGCTTTGCTGCTGCTACGTGCATTGCTATTTGCTTGCCAAGAGCCATTAACTTATTCTTATCACCTGTTGACTCTAAGGCTACCAATACTGAAATTTTGCCCATACTATCTGCTGTAGCGTTATGTACGTAAGAAGCAATAACTCCATCTTTTACCTTAAGTGTTTGCATGCGGCGCAAAGTAAGGTTTTCACCAATAGTTGCAATATTCTCTATTATTAAATCTTCTACAGTGTTACCGCTTTCAATAATTGTCGATTTTAATTGTTCAATGGTAGAACAATTAATCGCTTTTTGAGCAATTTTTCTAACTAAATTCTGGAAAGTTTCATTTCTTGAAACGAAATCTGTTTCAGAATTAACCTCAATTACCGTTGCCACGTTGCCATTCATTTCTAAAGCGGTTAAGCCTTCCGATGCTACTCTACCTGCTTTTTTAGCAGCAGCAGCTAAGCCCTTAGTTCTAAGCCAATCGATAGCTGCTTCAAAATCACCCGATGTTTCAACTAGGGCTTTTTTGCAGTCCATCATACCTGCTCCTGTTTTTTCCCTCAAATCTTTTACTAATGATGCTGATACACTCATTATATTCCTCTCGAAAAATATTTAAAATTATTGTGCTACCGAACCACTCGCTGTAGCTTTGCTTTTTGTAGTTTTTGCAACTGGAGGTTTCGGTTTCACCACTTTTTTTGCAGATTTTTCCACTTCATCCATATTATTTTTTTCTGCAGCCTTTAGCTCTACAGGAATACCTTTAGATGCGGCTTTTGCTTTAGAAACCTTGGCAGTTTTTTCAATTTTTTTCACTCCTCCCAAATCTTTCTCCGATTTTGCTGAAAGAGAAGCTCCCACATCTACCCCGGAATTCTTTAGAGAATCCTGTATTCCAGCTAATGCAGCATCAGCAAATAAACTGCAATACAGCCTGATTGACCTTATCGCATCATCATTACCAGGTATTGGAAAATCGATATTATCAGGATCGGAATTGCTATCTACTACTGCAACTATCGGAATATTTAATTTTACAGCTTCTTTTATAGCTAAGTGCTCTTTATTTGTATCAATAATTACAACCAAGTCAGGACGGCCGCCAATATTTCTGATACCAGAAAAAGACCTAACCAGCTTTTCTTTTTTGCGTGTCAAATCTAAAAGTTCTTTTTTTGTATAGTTTTCTAAATCCTCTGGATTACCAAGAGTTTTTTCAATACTATCTAGTTTTTTTATTGACTTGGAAATGGTGCTCCAGTTAGTTAAAATTCCACCAAGCCATCTGTGATTAATGTAATATTGATCACATTTCTGGGTATACTCAGCTATTAGTTCCGTAGCTTGTACTTTACTACTTACAAATAGTACCTTACCGTTATTTTTTACCGTTTCATAAATTTTCTTTAAAGCTATTTGTAGTAAAGGTACGGTTTGTTGTAGATCAATTATATGTACGTTATCTTTTATTCCGTAAATATACGGTTCCATTTTAGGATTCCAGCGTGAAGCTTTATGGCCAAAATGTATACCAGCATTTAGCAAATCACTAATGCTTACTTTAGGTAAGTCAGACATTATATTTTATCTCCAATATTGTTAGTTTAAACCTCCGTATCAGCTATAGATCCCAAAATAATTTTGGACTAACAAAGCATTCATGATACGTGTGAATTTTAAAAAGTTTTAGACAACGTAACCCCATTAATGGGCTGCTATCTGAGGCCAGTATTTCTACCGACAACACTGTAATATACATTACCTTATAGTTCTGTTCAAGAAGATTTTATTCACACTTTTAAGCTAAAATAACTGGTATTAAATATTAAAGCCGTACCTTGTAATTTTAGCTAAAATGCTTTATTCTTATGAGCAATTCAATATTTTGAGTGTTTTAAGATGCTGGAAGAAATAGTAATTTCTGCGAAAAAAGCCATAGAACTTGCTGAAAACTCAGATAATTTACAGCAAGTCAAAGTTCTATATCTTGGTAAATCCGGTTTTATAACTGAAGAAATGAAAAAATTAGGACAATTAGCTACGGATGACAGAAAAGTACGTGGACAAAAAATTAATAAAGCCAAAGAGCAAATTCAAGAATTACTAGATAAAAGAAGCAAGATTCTAGAAGAAAAAGAATTAAATGTAAGGTTTAAAAAAGAAGGAATAGACCTTACAATTCCAGCAAAACCTATTAAGAAAGGAAGTATTCATCCTATTACTCAATGCCTTGAGGAATTGATTCAGGTATTTTCCAAATATGGATTCGAAGTTAAAGATGGGCCAGATATAGAAGATGATTGGTATAACTTTACTGCTCTAAATATCGATGAGAATCATCCCGCTAGACAAATGCACGATACTTTTTACTTAAAACAAACATCTGATAAAACAAAACTCCTTAGGACTCAGACCTCTCCTATTCAGATTAGAACAATGGAAAAGGACAAACCTCCCTTTCGTTTTATAGCTCATGGCAGGGTTTATCGCGCAGATTGGGATATGACCCATACACCGATGTTTCATCAAATTGAAGGATTAGTGATAGATAAAAACATTCACATGGGTCACTTAAAATATGTAATTACCGATTTTATTAGAAGTTTTTTTGAAAATACCGATATTGAAGTTCAATTTAGGCCAAGTTTTTTCCCTTTTACCGAACCCTCTGCCGAAGTTGATATTAAAATGGATAAGAACAATAAATGGCTTGAAGTACTTGGTTGTGGAATGGTACACCCAAAAGTTTTAAAAAATGTAGGGATTAATCCCAAAGAATATCAGGGTTTTGCTTTTGGTCTGGGGCTGGACCGTTTTGCAATGCTAAAATACGGTATCAAAGATTTAAGGCAGTTTTTTGAAGGGGATATTAGGTGGTTAAATCATTATAATTTTGCAGCACTTGATATTCCAACACTTGCAGGAGGTTTAACCAGATGAAATTTACCTTATCGTGGCTTAAAACCTTTCTTGAGACTGAGGCAAGTATCGAAGAAATAACCAAGAGCTTAACTATGCTTGGTTTAGAAGTAGAAGAAATTATTGATAGGAAAGCAGAACTTGAAGAGTTTGAAGTAGCACAAATTTTAGAAACTACTCCCCATCCCGATGCACATAAGTTAAAGGTATGCAGAGTAAAAATTGCCTCAGATATTCTTAGCATAGTATGCGGGGTTTCTAATGCAAGAAGCGGTATTAAAGTAGTTCTTGCAAAAATCGGTACCACTATTCCAAACGGAAATTTTAAAATAAAACAATCAAAGATCCGTGGTATAGATAGTTCTGGCATGCTATGTTCAAGAGAAGAACTAAACATAAAAGGTGATTCATCCGGTATAATAGAACTACCAGAGGAGGCACAGATAGGAGACAAAATTGCGAAGTATTTTGACCTTGATGATCCAATAATACATATTAATGTAACACCAAATAGAGCTGATAGTCTTGGAGTTTACGGTATCGCACGAGACTTGGCCGCTGCTGGGGTAGGCATTTTAAAGAAGCTGGAAATTCCAGAAATCAAACAAAGTTTTTCCTCAAATGTCAAACTTAATATTTTAAATCAGGAAGCATGTCCACTATTTGCCATTTACGAACTTAAGAATCTTAAAAATATAGAAAGCCCTAAATGGTTAAGGCAGCATCTTGAGAATATTGGGGTGGGTTCTATTTCCGCTATAGTTGATGTTACAAATTATATAGCATATTCTTTTGGCCAACCGATGCATGCTTATGATGCCGATAAAATAAAAGGAAATTTGACAGTAGATAGCTTGAAATCCCACGAAAAAATTGTGGCTCTGAACGATAAAGAATACGAACTAGGCAATGATGATATAGTAATAAAAGATGATCATGAAATACACTGCCTCGCGGGAATAATTGGCAGTAAGAATAGTGCTTGTAATAAAAATACTACTAGAATTCTGCTTGAAGCGGCTTGTTTTAATAGTAAATATATTGCTCGTACCGGTAGGAAACTTATGGTTGATACAGATTCCCGCTATCGTTTCGAGAGACATGTAGACAAAGAGTTTACTTTAAAAGCTCTAAATTATGCTGCGCATTTAATATCAATAATTTGCGGCAGCGAAGTTTCTGCCCTTAAAATGGCAGGCAGTGATAAAGTACCAGTTAGAACCATTGATTTGCCTATTGATTTTTTTGCTTCCAGAACTGGTTTTAATTTAAGCGTAGAAGAAATTATATCTATTTTAGAAAGGCTCGGATTTAGCTGTAAAAATAAAAAGGAAACAATACATATTATTATTCCATCTTGGCGTTATGATGTCTCCATTAAAGAAGACATAGTTGAAGAAATTGTTAGAATATACGGTTATGATAAGATACCTTTAGCTTCCCTTCCAGGCAGCACTATGCAAAAAATTATTAACCGCCAGCAAAAAAGGCTAATGGATATAAAAAGGCTGCTTGCAGGTAATGGTTATACTGAAGTAGTAAGTTGGTCTTTCATGGACAGTAAAAAGGCTAAATTATTCTCTGAAATAAAAGAAGAATTAATAATACAAAATCCTATTAGTGCAGAGCTTGATTACATGAGACCGTCAATATTGCCTAATTTGCTAAAAATTGCCTCTAGTAATATTAATCGATCTTATAAAAATTTAAGTTTATTTGAATTAGGACCTATTTTTCGTGATGCAGACAATATTATTCCTATTCAATCTGTAGCTGCTATCACGATCGGTTCTAATTTGCCAAAAAATTGCCATACCCCCCTTCAAAACGTCAATATTTTTGACTTAAAGGCAGATCTGGAAACTATTTTTGCTTATGTTGGGCTCGATCTAGATAAATGCCAGATTAAAAGCGAAGCACCGGACTATTACCACCCAACACGTTCAGGTACTGTTGCTCTTGGTAAAAATATTCTGGCTTATTTTGGGCAACTTCACCCATCAATATTAGAAACATTCAATATTGAATACGATGTAATGGCATTTGAACTTGAATTAGCGCAATTACCGATACCTAAGGAAAAATTTGGCAAAAGACCTGAATTAAAAATTTCCGATTATCAACCAGTAACACGGGATTATGCTTTTATTATTAATGAGTCACAAAAGATCGGTGAAATCCTAAGTTTTATTAGAAATGCGGATAAAAATTTGATCAAGAACGTTAGTTTATTTGATATTTATATCGGTGACAACATAGAGAAAGGTAAAAAATCCATTGCAATTTCGGTAACAATGCAGGACGATAATAAGACGCTAACTGAAAAAGATATTAGTGATGTTAGTAAACTTATCATTGAAGGAGCTAAAACTAAATTTAACGCTTATCTCAGGGAAGAATAAAAATTTTTCTGAAGTGTTTGTTGGCGCTAATTGTAATAGCCCGGTAGGTAAATGTTTTATTGCTTGGGCTATTTCCGATAATTCTAATGTGTTAATCTGCTTTTTAGCATTTACCGAAAATTCAAGTAATTTAATTACTGCTCAATCTGATTTAAAAAAACTTTTACCTAAAGCGTGCTTTAAAGAAAATCATGAAGAAGCAGTAAAGTTAATTTCCAAAATTTTTGCTAAGGAAGGTAAAACTCAAATTCAATTATTAATAAAGGGAACAGAATTTCAAGAAAAAATCTGGCATGCTCTAACTGAAATAGATTTTGGCAAGTCCATTTGCTATGAAGAACTTGCAGAACGCATCGGTAATAAGAATTCAACAAGGGCTGTTGCTTCAGCAGTAGCAAGGAATAATATTTCTTATTTAATCCCTTGCCATAGAGTAATTAGAAAATCAGGCAAGATTAATAAATATCGCTGGGGACAGGAAATAAAAAAGAAATTACTCGACTGGGAAACTAAAGCATTACAATGAAAAAAATTTCTCCAGAAAGGCTACAGCTATTAAATACTGGCCAGATAGAATCAAGGAATTTAATGGAGTTCCTGGCTTTAGATCCAGAACTGATATTAAAAAATAATTTTCCTGATTTTAATTATATCAAACCTACTAGCGGAATCGGTATAGTGCAAAAATTAAAACATATTGCTACAAATTTAAATGAACAATTTGGATTTAAAAAATTTGAACAACTTTCATCTCATAAGTCAGATTTGGTCAGGTCTGTTGCTTGTTATCTTCTAGCTAAACAACCTTTTTCCTTCGAAGATAAATTAAAATTAATGACAAGGCTAGCAGAAGATGAAAATTCAGGCGTAAGAGAATGGGCCTGGCTTGCTATAAGGAAAGAATTTGCGCAGGATTTAATTAAAAATATTTCCTATCTTGTTCACTTTACCGATCAGTCTCCAAATTTAAGACGTTTTGTTTGTGAGCTTAGCAGGCCCAGAGGGGTTTGGTGTCGACATATTTTAGAATTTCGGGAATCACCATGGCTTGGGCTGGAAATTATAGAACCGCTAAAATCCGATGAAGCAAAATATGTACAATTATCTATCGGTAATTGGTTCAATGATGCCAGTAAAACTCAGGGTAATTGGGTAAAAGAACTTTGTTTTGAATGGCAGCAAAATCTCCTACCAAACATACTCGTGCTATTTGCAAGAGGGCTTTAAGAACCATCCATAAGAAGTCCTCTTTAACTTACGCGATATAGTAATTATTTGTATTATAGATTTAGAAAACAAAAAAGACCCCACAGAATTTTTAGCTATTAGACATTTTAAAAAGTATAACTCTGATCACTTAATCTATTTAAGCAAGTTTCTTAAAATTTTTGATTCTATCTTCAATTTCATGACGAAAGTGCCTAATTAAACCTTGGATAGGCCACGCAGCCGCATCGCCAAGAGCGCAAATTGTATGTCCCTCAATTTGTTTGCTTATATCCAGCAACTCATCAATTTCTTCGATGTTAGCTTCGCCTTTACAAAGGCGCATCATGATTCTCCACATCCAACCAGTACCTTCTCGGCATGGTGTACATTGACCGCATGATTCGTGCATGTAAAATTTACTTAAACGAGCAATAGCGTAAATTATATCAGTTGATTTATCCATTACTATAACCCCGCCTGTACCAAGTCCTGAACCAACGCCGCGCAGAGAATCAAAATCCATCGTAACAGTTTCGCATATTTCTTTTGTAATCATCGGTACAGAGGAACCACCGGGAATTACAGCTTTTAAATTATCCCAGCCACCGCGAATGCCTCCAGCATGTTTTTCAATTAGTTCTTTTAAAGGAATTCCCATAGCTTCTTCTACATTCTTCGGCGCATTAACATGGCCTGAAATGCAAAATAATTTTGGTCCGGTATTATTTGGCTTACCGATAGCCGCAAACCATAAGGCTCCACGCCTTAAAATTGTTGGTACTACGGCAATAGATTCTACATTATTAATTGTAGTAGGACATCCATATAAGCCAGTCCCAGCAGGAAAAGGAGGCTTAAGCCTAGGTTGTCCCTTTTTCCCTTTTAAACTTTCAAGTAGAGCTGTTTCTTCTCCGCAAATATAAGCTCCTGCCCCTCTATGAAGATATATATTAACATCATAGCCAGAACCACAAGCATTTTTACCAATTAATTTTTCTTGGTAAGCCTCGTCTATTGCTCTTTGAACAGCTAATGCTTCGTTATAGAATTCGCCTCTTATATATATATAACAACTATGAGCACCTATTGCGACCGAAGCAAGTAAGCACCCTTCTATAAGTTTATGGGGCTCATACCTAAGAATATCCCGATCTTTGCAAGTTCCAGGTTCAGATTCATCAGCATTAACTACTAAGTAAGAGGGTTTTGGGTAATTCTTGGGCATAAATGACCATTTCATACCAGTAGAGAATCCGGCTCCGCCTCTACCTCTTAGACTAGAAAATTTGATCTCTTCAACAATCCAATCACGTCCTTTGACAATTAATGATTTGGTATTATCCCAATCACCACGCATTTTTGCTGATTTCAGTTCAGGAGAATATTGCCTATACAGGTTAGTAAAAATTTTATCTTGCTGTTGTAACATCGTCACCTTCTAAAAAATATTGTGGAATCTTAACTTCAACAGTTCTCTCTAAAGACGGAGAACTGTTAAAAATTAAATACCACTCCCCATTTTTGATATAATACTGTATATCTCTTTTACCAATTTTATCCAGGAATTTTTCCCAGTTATCGCCAGGTTTTAAGTGTCCCTCAGAAAGTTTTATTATTTCCTTAAAAACACCACTACTCATTGAATTAAAAATGTCATCAATTTGTATTAGGTCAGCGTTGTGTATATCAAAGTTTAAACTATCAATACGATAGGTTTTTTTATTTTTTTTTGTGATCCATATGACACTAAAATAATCTTCTGATCCAGATGAGGGCAAATCAAAGCTTACCGAAAAATTGCTTCTATCACCTTGATTACAAATTGCATATGAATGGACAAAATCAGTTATTTCATGGTTGATTTCATCTATTATTTCTTGATCCACATTATAAAGTACAGGATAAGTTATGTTGCCACTACATTTTCCAACACCAATAGATTTGGTAAATTCATGAGTTTTTTCATTAACTGTAAATAAACCAGCTATATAATGAGAATAGGCAGAATAAGAAATTAAAATTAGCATAATTATAGCAAGTGTTCCTCTTTGAATTACAGAAGGGCCTAAAAGAACGCAGCACTTTATAGAATCCTTCAACGTTATGTAAGCTTTTCTGGATAACAAGACCTTGCCTAAAATATCAGATAAAATGGATAATAGTAGGCCAAATATTCTAACCATAATATCTCGGATTTTTTCCTTACTCAGTTTTTTTGCTCATTTTTATTCTCAGATAATTTGTCAATAATATCACTCATTTTATCGGGAGTTAAATCCTCATAGTAGTCATCATTTATTTGGATTAAAGGAGCATTTATACAAGCTCCAAGGCATTCAACTTCTGAAATAGTAAACCTACCATCTGCCGAAGTATTACCACATTTTATTCCTATACGTTTCTCGCAAGTTTGTAGGATATCCTCAGCTCCTTTAAGCCAGCAAGGAGTAGTACCACATACTTGAATATGATACTTACCAACCGGTTTTAGATAAAACATACTATAAAATGAGGCAACTTCGTATACCCTCATATAGGGTTCTGAAATATAATCCGCCACATATTCAATAGCCTCTACCGATAACCATCCACCATTTTGCCTTTGAGCTAAATCAAGAAGAGGGAGAACAGCACTTTTCTGCCTACCCTCCGGATACTTTGATAATATTTCCTTGGCTTTTTTAATATTTTCCTTGTTAAAACTAAACATGTTTATTTATACACCGTTATATCATTTTAAAGCATTTAAGTTTTAGCTCCTGTTACCTGTCAATCTCTCCGAACACTATATCAAGACTTGAAATGATAGCTACCACATCAGCCATTAAATGACCGCGTGCCATAAAATCAAGCCCTTGTAAGTGAGCAAATCCTGGAGCTTTGATACGGCACCTATAAGGCTTATTAGTCCCATCTGCATATAAGTAAACACCGAACTCTCCTTTCGGAGCTTCTACAAATCCATAAGTCTCCCCTACAGGTACATTATACCCTTCGGTATATAACTTGAAATGGTGAATCATAGCTTCCATTGATTCTTTCATCTGGGCACGCGAAGGCGGTGTCATTTTAGCATCTAATGATTTAACAGATCCTGACGGAATTTTTTCTATACATTGTTTGATAATTTTAAGCGACTGATACATTTCTTCTATTCTAATTATATACCTATCATAACAGTCGCCGGAAACTCCTATAGGAATATCAAATTCCATTTCGTCATATATTTCGTAAGGATTAGACTTGCGAAGGTCCCATTCAATTCCAGATCCCCTAAGCATCGGCCCTGAAAACCCCCAATCCATAGCCTGTTTCTGGCTAACAACTCCGATCCCCACAAGTCTTTGTTTCCAAATTCGGTTGTTATTTAACAAAATTTCAATATCAGCTAAACACTTTGGAAACTTCTGGGCAAAAACTCCTATGTCATCAAGCAATCCATCAGGAAGATCAGAAGCTACTCCCCCTGGCCTAAAATAATTAGAGTGCATGCGAGAACCAGAAACTCTTTCATAAAATTCCATAATTTTTTCACGTTCTTCAAATAGCCAGAGAAGAGGTGTAGTAGCTCCTAGATCTACGGCTTGAGTACCTATGTTTAAAGTATGATTTAAAATTCGTGTTAGTTCAGAAAAAAGAACCCTAATGAATTTAGCACGTCTTGGTACCTCTACTTTTAAGAGTTTTTCTACAGCAAGTGCATAAGCATGTTCCTGACACATGGGTGAGACATAATCAAGACGATCAAAATAAGGAACCGCTTGCGCATATGTTTTATGTTCAATTAATTTTTCTGTTCCCCTATGAAGAAGACCTATATGAGGATCAGCTTTATTTATAACCTCTCCATCCATTTGCAGGATAAGGCGTAAAACTCCGTGTGCAGCAGGGTGCTGAGGGCCAAAATTAATGGTAGTTAACTCCTTATCATCTTTATGCAAATATTCTTCTTTGCTTACTGCCATATGTTTATATATTCATTCCTATTTAGTTGCCTTTTCATCACCAGGCAAAATATTTTTTTCAGGCCCGTGCCAAGGCGAGGTAAAATCAAAGTTCCGAAATTCTTGCTCCAATAATACCGGCTCATATATGACTTTTTCTAGAGCTTCGTCATATCTTACTTGTACGTGCCCAGTAAGAGGAAAATCTTTACGCAAAGGGTGCCCCTTGAACCAATAATCAGTTAGAATACGTCTTAAATCAGGAGAATCTTTAAATTCAATACCGAACATATCAAATATTTCTCTTTCGTACCAACAGGCAGCACTATAAATTGAGGTTAGTGAATTTACGGGTTCATCCTCTGCCACTTCAATTTTTAACAAAATCCTTGTATTGAGCTTTAAGCTTAACAGACTATATACAACTTCAAAACGCTTATCACGCTCAGGAAAATCAGCTGCAAAAAGATCAGTTAGGATGGTAAACCTTAATTCCTTATTCTCTTTCAAGAACTTAAGCACATTGAGGAGGTTTTTTGGTAATATTTTATAGCCAATAAAATTATCTATTGAAAGCTTGGAAGATTCTAGTTTTTCTATTTTAAAAAAATTATCAATAATTTCTATAGGTGGCATTATTAACCTTTAAATCTACTGGTTCTTTTAATTTTCCTCTGTAATTGCATTAATCCATAAATTAATGCTTCGGCAGTAGGAGGACATCCTGGAACATAAACGTCAACTGGCACAATCCGATCACAACCTCTTACTACTGAATAAGAATAATGGTAATAACCGCCACCATTAGCACAGCTCCCCATAGATATAACATATTTAGGATCAGCCATTTGATCATAAACCCGTCGCATGGGAGCGGCCATTTTATTAGTCAGTGTACCTGCAACTATCATAAGATCAGCCTGCCTCGGACTAGGACGAAACAGGAAACCGAATCTATCCATATCATAACGGGAAGCTGCTGCTTGCATCATTTCAACAGCGCAGCACGCAAGACCAAAAGTCATAGGCCACAATGAATTTGCTCTCGCCCAGCTAACTATATCATCAAGCTTAGCTAGAACAAAACCACGGTCTGATAGTTCTTCTTTAAAAAAATGATCCTGAGATAACATCATATTTTCCACCGCTTGCACCTCCTAAATTATGCCGTGCTAATTATTCCCATTCTAAAGCGCCTTTTTTCCATTCGTAAATAAACCCAATAGTTAGCACTACTAAAAAAACTATCATTGATCCAAAACCAAATATACCTATTGTTTTTAAATTAATAGCCCAAGGGATTAGAAAAGCTACTTCCAAATCAAAAATAATGAATAGAATTGCTACTAGGTAAAAACGAACGTCGAATTTACCACGAGCGTCTCCAAAAGCATCAAAGCCACATTCGTAACTTTTAAGTTTATCTTTTTGAGGAGTATCTTTAGCAAAAATTTTAGGTAAAATAATTACAACCAAAGCAATAAAAGCAGCTATACCAAAAAAAACTGCAACAGGTAAATACTCAACAAGAATTTTGGGATTAGGATGCATGAATTTTATTCTCTAAATACATTATTGATTCCTTATTCTTTATTGCTACACCAAAGAGACAATATTGGCAACAGAAATCACCATACAGCTAAAAACTCTCTGCCTCTTTCTAAGTATTTGCGCCTCATAACCTTTAAAATAATTAATAATAACTTTCATCATAAATGACCCAATATAAAGATTAAAATTTTTAGCTAAATAACCCTAAAAAACGCATGGTAAAAATTATCCTTGACATTATATGTTATAACCTGTTATTTATTATGCACGAAATATCTAATTTAGTGAAAGAACTGGTGTGAAAACTTATTCAGCAAAACCATCCGATATCAATAAGAAATGGTGGTTAATTGATGCAAAAGATTTAATACTCGGCCGTCTTGCAAACCAGACAGCTATACTGCTTCGTGGTAAACATAAGCCTACATTTACTCCTCATATGGATTGTGGTGATAATGTAGTTATTATTAACGCAAAACACATACATTTAACAGGTAACAAAGCAGATCCAAAAAGTGGTAAAGTATATTACCGCCATACTGGGTTCCCAGGGGGAATCAAGGAAACAACTGCTGGAAAAGTCCTTTTAGGAAGGTACCCTGAGCGCGTAGTAAAAATGGCAGTTAAAAGAATGATAAGCAGAAACAGTTTAGGAGCTAAACAACTTGGTAACTTGTATGTTTATGCAGATGATAGCCACCCACATGCAGGTCAGCAACCTGAACTATTAGATCTCGCAAGCAAAAATTCAAAAAACAAGAATAACAAGTAATAATCATGGAAGTGTCAATACTCAAAAAATTAGATGTAAGTGTAAAACCTGCAGATACAGCAGTTGAGGCAAAACCTAAGTTTCACAAAGCCAAAAAATTAGTTTCTGGAGGAAGTGCATACGGCACAGGAAGAAGAAAAAATTCTGTAGCAAGGGTTTGGGTTAAACCTGGAAAAGGTACTGTAACAGTTAACAAAAGAGATGTATCTGATTATTTCCCTCGTGAATCATATAAAAAGCTAATATTACAGCCTTTCGTTGATACTAACACTTCTGGGCAGTATGATGTAGTTTGTACCATAAAAGGAGGTGGAACAACAGGTCAGGCAGGTGCTATTATCCATGGAATTGCTAGAGCTTTAGACTGTATTTCTGATGATTTCCACACAGTATTGCGTAAAAATGGGTTTTTAACAAGAGACTCAAGAGTTGTAGAACGTAAAAAATATGGTAAACGTAAAGCCCGTAGAAGTACTCAATTCTCTAAACGTTAAAATTATATTTTTAAAGTATTTTTTCTAGATTAACACTTTGCGCAGTTTAGTACTCTTTTGATAGTAATTGTGTATTAATATCGCACTCCTATAAATGTCCCCCAATAATTGAATAATATTTAATTATTGGGGTTGCTAGATACATGTTAAATATATATATGGTAATTGTATTTAAAAAGTTTCTATCTAGTAAACACTAATACTAAAGTTTGATTTTATTATCAAAATGGCGGGGTAGCTCAGCTGGTTAGAGCAGCGGAATCATAATCCGCGTGTCGGGGGTTCAAGTCCCTCCCTCGCTACCATACTTACTACATAAAATTAATCTAAATTACTCCTCTAAAAAAACAAGTTCAATATTAGAAAAAACTACAAAAATATTAAAATGCAAGTTATTTATATTTTAAAATCTACTCCATTTTATGTTTGTTTATCTAATGTTCATAGGAATTAAAGCTACAAAACCAAGAGTTGTCTTATACCCAATAAAGCTATTTATTATACCATTTAATTTACCCTTAATAAAAGGCTTGTTAATAATAGGAGTATCAGCAATGGCGATGTCTAGTGCTGATTCTTTTATTAATGGTTCAGCTGTTTTATTTGGATATGATGTAAAAGAGGTGATGAATATCCAGGTAAACCATTTAGTTTTATCTAAGTTATTTAGTTTTGTGCTAGGACTTTTTGCAATTTACCTTGCTTTATCTACGAATGATTTACTATTACTTTAGCCTTTAAATATTGAACATTATATAGTAGCATAAGCTATTTCTTTCTTTTTAAAATAATTTTGAATTTTTATACCATTAAACTGAATTTGTGTTAAATAGGACCGTACATTAATTGTTAAATCTTTTACTGATTTTAGTACTCGAAAATTATTGGAGTTAGCTTTGACATCTTGGTTTACAAGTTCTTGTGGATTCATATCAGGACAATATGATGGTAAATAAAACAATTCTAGCTTGTCCTTATGTCTTTCTACATAAGCTTTTACCTTTTTACTGTGATGCACTCTATGATTATCTAATATCAAAAATATTTTCTGCTTAATTTGTCTGATCAGTCTACCTAAAAATTCAATACACTTTTTGCTGGTAAAATTATCTTCAAATACCATCCAGTTCATAAACCCTTGCGGACTAATAGCAGCTAGCATATTACATTTAAATCTTGAGCCACTTCTCTTGATTGCTGGGGGGTCTTGCCTTTAAGACCATATGTTTTACCTCGATTATCTGTTGATTGTATCCCCATTTCATCTCCCCAATAAATTCTAGCACTTTCTTTCATTGCACGAGACTTGATTTCTGGATATGTGACTGTTAACCATTCTTTTATCTTCTCTGGATTACGTTGATAGGCTGATTTAATTGGTTTTTGAGACGTAAAACCCAATCTATTCATAATTTTTCTTATAGAACGCCTGTTATACTGATAAAGGTAATTGGATTCTATATATTCTTGTACCACTTTACTATTCCATAACGTATAATCCATTCCCAATTCATCAGGTATATGTGATAAAATTTTAGATTTTAATTCCTCTTCTTGATTTTTACTGATTTTAGATCCTGTTCCTACCTTTACTCCTCGCTTCTTATAGCGAAAGCTTTCTTCCTTAGAAATTTTGTACTCTTTAAGATATTTCCATATAGAACTCCTAGAAAACCCAAAGGTAATAGATGCTTGTTTCTTGCTTATTCCATGTATAACTATTGCTTCCACTGCTTTCTTTCTTAATATCTTGAGATCGCTTGGTGATAATTTTTTATTAGACATTTTGTTATTACTCAGTATTTTTGGCCTTTTTTATAAAACAGCTAAATATAATTGAAGATCTTTTATTAGTTTTTGTATTAACAACTATTTCCATTTTTATCAACTTAAAACTATTTAGCCCTCCTCCAGTACAAATAGATAATAACACTTTAATTATACCAGGTTCATGGCAGCCTTTATTAATAATAATTATCATATTTTCAATAAAGTACTTGTTCGGATACATAAGAGCTGTCAGACCCGACTTGGGTCAAACCTATGAAATAATAGAACTTATAATATTAAGTTTAATGATAGGTATGGCATTATCTAAAACCCTCTTTTATTATTACTCCGGCCTTTAAATATTGAACTAACATTAGAGAAATGATATAATGATATTGTATCAAGAGTAATAACAAAATGTCTAATAAAAAATTATCACCAAGCAATCTCAAGATATTAAGAAAGAAAGCAGTGGAAGCAATAGTTATACATGGAATAAGCAAGAAACAAGCATCTATTACCTTTGGGTTTTCTAGGAGTTCTATATGGAAATATCTTAAAGAGTACAAAATTTCTAAGGAAGAAAGCTTTCGCTATAAGAAGCGAGGAGTAAAGGTAGGAACAGGATCTAAAATCAGTAAAAATCAAGAAGAGGAATTAAAATCTAAAATTTTATCACATACACCTGATGAATTGGGAATGGATTATACGTTATGGAATAGTAAAGTGGTACAAGAATATATAGAATCCAATTACCTTTATCAGTATAACAGGCGTTCTATAAGAAAAATTATGAATAGATTGGGTTTTACGTCTCAAAAACCAATTAAATCAGCCTATCAACGTAATCCAGAGAAGATAAAAGAATGGTTAACAGTCACATATCCAGAAATCAAGTCTCGTGCAATGAAAGAAAGTGCTAGAATTTATTGGGGAGATGAAATGGGGATACAATCAACAGATAATCGAGGTAAAACATATGGTCTTAAAGGCAAGACCCCAGCAATCAAGAGAAGTGGCTCAAGATTTAAATGTAATATGCTAGCTGCTATTAGTCCGCAAGGGTTTATGAACTGGATGGTATTTGAAGATAATTTTACCAGCAAAAAGTGTATTGAATTTTTAGGTAGACTGATCAGACAAATTAAGCAGAAAATATTTTTGATATTAGATAATCATAGAGTGCATCACAGTAAAAAGGTAAAAGCTTATGTAGAAAGACATAAGGACAAGCTAGAATTGTTTTATTTACCATCATATTGTCCTGATATGAATCCACAAGAACTTGTAAACCAAGATGTCAAAGCTAACTCCAATAATTTTCGAGTACTAAAATCAGTAAAAGATTTAACAATTAATGTACGGTCCTATTTAACACAAATTCAGTTTAATGGTATAAAAATTCAAAATTATTTTAAAAAGAAAGAAATAGCTTATGCTACTATATAATGTTCAATATTTAAAGGCCAGAGTAATAACAGCAGAAGTAGATGAAGCTAAAGTCTTGGAATATATTTTACGCCAAAAAAATTATTATCCTAAAAAAATAGTATTTATTGATGATCAGCTAAATAGCCTGGAATCCTTGGAAAAACTTTGTACAAAACTGAAAATAAAATTTGAAGGATTCCATTACACTGCTGTGTCCTTAATGACTACATCTGTGGTCGATGAACAGCTGGAAAATTGCGTTTTGAAATTTTAGAGAAAGAGCATCGCTGGCTCAGTTACAAGGAATTAACTAGCAGAATGAATATTCCCGATTCTATTAGTTATCACACAAAAAATCAGGAAACAAACGTCAATAGATAATCTTAGTTAAAAAATTATATTTTTAATATTACAAGACTTATGTTTTAAACTTGTAAAAAATTAAACATTTTTAAAACTAGTTAAATCTAGACAGCTTGATCTGACCGTCTTTAAGATTAGCTGTTATATATTTAGAGGACTGAACCTCTGATACTGTTGAAATATAGTTATTATGGTGATCTTTTAACATAGCATAACCTCTAGCTAGTACTTTATTATAATCTAGGCTAGCTAGAATAGAGCTGTTAATTGATAGTTTATGCTCAAATTGATTTAGTACGGTAGCTTTTCTGACTAACAGGCTATTTTTTAAATTGCTTAACTGTAGATACTTATAATGTAATATTTTTGTTGGTTTAAAACGAGAATAAGGAAAATATTGAAGGGCAATATTTTTTTGTTTCAGCAAGCTCGGTAGTGAACCGGATAATCTAAAACCTAAATCATCCAGTTTTTGTATATTATAATTTAAATAGTTTACTGGATATTGGAATAACCGATTATAATTACTCAAAATTTGAGACTTATGTTTTAACAATGTAAAAACTCGTCTTTCTATATTATTGTATAGAGAATCTAACTTATATTTTAAATTGCCAATAACTGGAACAGCAAATTCAGCTGCGGCAGTAGGAGTAGGAGCTCTTAAGTCAGCAACAAGATCAATTAGTGTATAATCAGTCTCATGCCCTACAGCTGATATTATCGGAATAACTGAATTAAAAACAGCTCGTACTACTATTTCTTCATTAAATGGCCATAAATCTTCTATTGATCCTCCTCCTCTCGCTACAATTATCACATCCGGTTTTAGTGCATCATCTAACAAGTTAAAGCCATTTATAGCAGTAGTAATTTCCTCGGCGGCAGCTCCCCCTTGAACCGTTACCGGCCAAATACATAAATGGACAGGAAGCCTATCGGTAATCCTATGTATAATATCTTTTATAACTACGCCGGTTAATGAGGTAATAACTCCTATTTTTTTTGGTAAGTAAGGAATCTTTTTTTTATACTCTAACTTAAATAACCCCTCTTGTTCTAATTTTTGTTTTCTCTCGTTCAAAATTTTTATAAAAGCACCTATCCCTGCTGGTTCAATCAATTCTACTGCAATCTGATATTTTGACTGGCCAGCATAAGAAGTAATTTTTCCGGTAACAACAACCTCTAGGCCTTCTGCAAGGGAAAAATTGATTCTAGAAAGGCAATGTCTCCAGGAAGTTGCAGCTATAACAGCATTTGTATCCTTTAAATTAAAATATCCATGCCCTGATGAAGCAATTTTAAGCCCAGAAATCTCTCCTCTGATCCGAATAATGGAAAAATTATTTTCAAGTAACCACTTAATCTTATTTGATATTTCAGTTACTGAGAATTCATTTTTGTCGCCAGATCTATGATTATTAAAATCATTAATATTGAGCATAATATTTATTACTATCATTTACTAATATTAAATCAGCCTCTATAATAGGCTTTTTTAATTATAATTGGTTTTAAATTAATTTAAATGCAGTCTTTTGGCAATTTTTTATTAGTTCTAATCATTTTTTGTACCATACAAAATAGTTATGCGTTAGGTCCTAAAATAGCAGAAAACGATTTAGTCACATTAAAAGCCGATCTTATAAAATATGACGATAATTCTGACACGTTAGCAGCAAATGGTAATGTGTATGTTTCTATGGGACCATACATACTAAGAGCCGATAGCCTATATTACGATATCAAAAAAGATGTATTATTTGCTGAAGGCAACATAAGGATTAAAGATGAGCAAGGAAGAATTGCTACCGGACAAAGAGCAGTGTTAAAAGACAAACTCAAAAAGGCTCTTATCGATGAATTCCTTTTGAAACTGCCCGATGATTCGCTAGTTATGGCCGCATATGGTAGTAGAAATGGTATAAATAAATTTGGTTTATATAAAGCAGTTTTTAGTCCCTGTAAAATTTATTGCGCCAATAAGCCTATTTGGCAAATGAGAGCAAAAGATACAGATATAGATTATGAAAAACAAAGAATAACGTATAAAAACATGTTTTTTGAGGTTTTTGGCCTTCCGGTAGCCTATTTTCCCTATTTTTTTCATCCAACACCGGCAGCTGATGCTAAATCAGGAATCCTGGTACCTGAAATCACCAGAAGTAAATATGTTTTACCAATATATTTTAGGGTCAAACCAAATCTGGACTTTACCTTAAGCCCACATATGTCGAAAAGCCATACAATTTTTCATGGAGAACTTAGGCATCTTATTAAATATGGTAGTTATGAAGTAAAAGGTAGTTATACCCATCATCCATACTATAAAGGAGAAAAGCATTCAAAACCTCACAGATATACCATATTTGCCAAAGGTAATTTTTACAAAGATGAAATTAATTATGGCTTTGATTTAAATAGAGCTTCTGATAAAGCTTATCTTGTAAATGATTTTGAAAATTATGCAAACTACTTGGAATCAAAAATTTATGCAAATAAGGTAGATAAAACTGATTACCTTTCTCATGAAGGATACTCCTTTCAAGGTTTCAGAACAAGTGATAAAAAGAATAAAGCTCCACTTGTGTTTCCAAGGGTTAAAGTACAAAAAGTAATAGCCGTAGATGACGAGGAAACTACCCTTTTTCAACTCAAAAATAACTCTATAGCTTATAATGAAGATTATCAAAGGCAATTAGCAAGAAACGCTTTAGAATTAACGTTAAGTAAAAAAATAATAACCTCAAATGGGCATTTATTCAATTTTGCCTTAGCAAATAGAAGTGATTTATATTGGTATAGTTCTAATAATTTTTTACCAAATACGGAAAAAGAAAAGATATGGACCAGAAATATTCCTGAATTTCATGCAAAATGGCGCTATCCATTAGTGCGGGATATTTTTGGGACTGTAACAGCCAAAATAGAACCGATTGTAGCAGCTTTTATTGGTACAAACTATAATAAAAATTTTGAGAAATTTGCTCTTATTGATGTAAGCAAATATGAATTATCAGAATATAATCTATTTAGTCCTAATAAGTTTAGCGGTATAGACTACCACGATTATGGTAAAAGGTTCAGTTATGGAATTAATGGTTCTTTACTTTTCGAACAATATTATTTGGATCTCTTCTTAGGGCAGCTAATTTATCAGAATAATATTAATACAAAAGGTAATAAAGATTACGTGGGAACCTCATCAATCGATATAGCTAATAATCTGAAATTGTATTATAGATTTAGAAAAGATAAAAAATTAAACCCAATAAGAGATGAAGTAGGTGTAACAACTACTTCAAAAAAGCTCACTACGAGCTTATCTTTTTCTAAATTGAATAATATTTCAAAATATTATTCGGATGATGGTTCAATATTTCCTGAAAATAAGGTTAATCAGATTAGCTTGAGTGTAGGTTACCAAATATTTGAATCATTAAGAGTTGATACTAGCACGCACTTTGATATAACAAAAAAAACCAGGCTGTTAAGTAGAAGTATACAGGTGACATATATCATGGATTGTGTTAGTATTACTGGAAGCTTTTATGATAACTTTACCCATGACAAAAGTAGGGGGATCAAAAAAAATAGTAGCCAAACTTTTGCTATCGGATTAAAAGTCTTAAACATGTGAGATTAATTTATGAAATATTTAATTGGTTTAATTATTTTCTTCTTTTCAGTAAACTGTTTTGCAAAACAGCAAGATATAGTGGCTGTCGTAAATGACGAACCAATCACCATGTACGAATTTACCGCAAGAAAAAAGATGGTTATTGCTTTAAATAAAGTGGATAATTCTGATCCCCATACCGATAAACAGCTAAACAAAAATGTTCTAAACCTTCTAATCGAGGAAGAACTGTTAAATCAACATGCAGAAAAAACAGGTGTTAAAATCTCTGAACCAGAAATCGATAGTGTAATATTAACTATCGAAGAGAGAAACAAAATGCCTAAAGGCTATTTACTACAATATATGCGGGAATTAGGTGTAAGTGCCGATAGTTTCAAAAAGCAAATAAAAAGCGACTTAATCAAGTATAATATTATTAGCAATCTTTCTAACTCAATTTCAGTTAGCCCTAAGGAACTAGACATAGCAGTAATTAATAGTGGATATGAAGATTTTAATATTACAGCTTGGATATTTACTTCCCTTAATTCTGATGAGAAAAATTTAAATAAAATGCAAAAACTGCAAAAAACTCTTACAGATTGTAGTAACATAGAAAACAAATTATATGCTGATTTTGCAATTGGAGAAAAAATTGAACGTAAATTAAAGGATTTAGGAGATAAAACAAAATCTGTTATTTTAGATACAAATGAAAATAGCTGTAGTAATGTTTATCAAGAAGATGGTAAATTTAAACTAGTCTTAGTTTGTACTAAAAAAGCTTCTGTATCAGGAGAGGAAATTGATAAAGTCAAAGGCTTCTTATCAAATCAAAAAATGTCTAAAAAAGCCGAGAAGTTTTTTAAAGATCTCAAATCAAAAGCTTACATAAATATTTTACTTAAAGATTAAAAGCAAATAATTAAAGTTTACCTTCTTGTTTAAGAGACTAAGTTAGAAAGGCATATATAGGCTTTTTATACAGGTAAATCGTATTGCTTTTATCAAAACGAGATGATTAAATCCAGAAAATACACTCAAAATTTATTTAATATAAAAGATAGTTAGTATTTTTCTCTTTACTATTATTGGGAAATCCTCAGAAAGTTAAGGTCAAAAACGTTCTTAAGCAAAGTAATAAAAAGGGCGATTTCAAATGGGCTTGGATCGGCAGGGATAAAAATATAATTAAGTAGTACAGGAATTTGTACTGTATTGTAAGAGTCAATCATTTATTTTGTGTAAGTTGTTGTATTTTTTAATTCCAGTAAATCATGCCTAAAATCCCCGCATAAAATTTCAAATTGATTCAATGCCAAAGACCAATTTTTAATCGGCATGGTCCATTTTTTGGCAGCATTTTTTAGAGCCAAAAATACGATTTTTAAAATAGACTTATCATCTGGAAAAACCCCTTTATTGTTGATGATTTTTCTGATTTGACGATTTATCGATTCTATCGCATTGGTAGTATAAATTACCCGCCTAATCTCATCAGGAAAAGCAAAAAGAGGAATAATCCCGCTCCAATTCCTTTGCCAAATATCAGAGATCACAGGATATTTATTATCCCATTTAGCAGCAAACGATTTTAGCTCCAGATATCCTATTTCTTCGCTGTTTGCAGTGTAAATCCTTTTAAGATCCGCTGTGACCGCTTTTAAATCCTTATAAGAAAACAGTAATTCCTTTTTCCCTTCCATGTTAACACCTATTGCAAGATATACCGCTTTGTTAATTACTGTATGATTATCCCTTGCTTTAACGTGTATGCAATCCAAATATAATATTGGATATACATCGTCTAGGGACCTGTTTTGCCTGTAGTAACTTCTTCTATTACTCCGTCAGTGACAGTTGATATAAGGTCCTTGGAAATATTGGTCTGGTATATCTCCTCTAAATGGCTATGTATCTCACTGACAGTCATCCCTCTTGCATATAGTGAAATCACTTTATCATCAAAACCACTAAATCTCCTAACTCCTTCAGGAATCAATTGAGGTTCAAATTCTCCTTCCCTGTCCCTTGAAACATCTACGGTAATCTGATGACCGTCGTCATCTATAATCGTTTTTTCATAACTGCCGTTGCGACGATTATTATCGCTCTTGATTATCTTACTATGTTTAGAATAACCTAGATCGTGTTCTAATTCACTTTCAAAGAATTCTCTCTACTATTTGCTTTTTAAGTTTATTAAATAATCCACCCGCGACCAAATAATTCAGATGGATCTGCTTTTGATAGTAATTCTTCGACTAATTTAGTATTTATATCTACTTCTTTTTCTGCTAATTTTTTAGCCATTTTTTCCTCTGTATTTAAGTTGCTTTTTTATAGTATCTTCTACTATATCCTTTTGCAACTTACACAAACTATATGACAGACTCAATTGTAAAGTTATTGAGAATATAGCCTTTATAACTTATTAAGCAATAGGTTAATTTTGGCAGCATTTTCAAAGGCTTGATCATAAAAAAATCTAATTTCAGGTGAATATCTTAAATTGATTTCTTTTGTCACATATTGCCTAATAATATATTTTGATTCTTCGAGAGCTTCTAAAATTTCATTTCTTGATAAGTTTGTATTAAAGGGTAAAAAGTAACAACTAGCAACTTTTAAATCGGCAGAGATACTTACCTTGGTAATCGTCAAAGGCATGGGGATAAATCTTATATCGACCCGCTTTCCTTTGATAAGACAATTAATTATAGCCGATCCAATTAATTGAGAAACTTTTAGCTGCCTTTGTGATTGGTGTTTCTCCCTATCTTTAAGCTTAAAGTTGCTTTTGCTCTTGGACAATTTCAAATACCTCTACCAAATCACCTACTTTAATATCATCACAATTTTCAAAAGCAATACCGCATTCAAAACCTTCGTTTACCTCTTTTACATCTTCTTTAAAACGCTTCAAGGTTTTAAGTTTGCCTTCGTGAATAACTACATTATCGCGAAGTAATCTAACACCCGCACCTCTTTTAATAATCCCTTTAGTTACATAACTTCCTGCAACTTTACCTACTTTAGAAACATTAAACACTTCACGTATCTCAACAGAACCAATATAGATCTCACGAATTACAGGCGATAGCATACCACTCATGATAGCTTTAATATCGTCAATTAAATTATATATTATTGAATAATATCTAATATCAACCTTGTTTTTCTCCGCATCGGCTCTGGCTGCTGTATTTGATCTGACATTAAAACCAAGAATTATTGCTCCAGTTGCTTTAGAAAGGGTAACATCAGATTCGGTAATAGCTCCAACTCCTTGATGAATGATTCTTAGTTTTACCTCATCACTGGCAATTTTATTTAAGCTGCCAATTATGGCTTCAATTGAACCGTGTACATCACCTTTAATAATTATCGGCAATTCTTTGATCTTACCATCGCCAGAGGCTTTTTGGAACAAATCTTCCAGACTAGTTTTTGAAGCAGTAACCTTATTTTCTTTTGACTTGCGAATTCTATATTCTGTAATATCTCTAGCTTGCTTTTCCGTCATAACGACATTAAATAGATCACCCGCTGAAGGGGCAGTATTCAGACCAAAAATTTCAACTACATATGAAGGAAGTGCATCTAAAACAGATTTCCCCTTGTCGTTATTCATTTTCTTAATACGGCCGTAGGTTGTTCCAGCAACTAACAGATCAGCATTTTTTAAGGTACCACGTTGAACTAGAACACTAGCAATTACCCCTTGCCCTTTATCTATTTTTGATTCGATTACTACACCGGAAGCTATAGTATTAGGATTTGCTTTTAGGTCTTCCATCTCTGCAACTAATAAAATTGCCTCCTCAAGCTTATCAAGGTTCTTTTTCTCTTTAGCGGAAACTGGAACTACTACGATATCCCCGCCAAGATCTTCAGGAACCAGTTCATGCTGAAGTAGCTCATTTTTAACTTTTTCAATATTTGCCTCAGGTTTATCAATTTTATTAATTGCTACTATGATAGGAACGCCGGCAGCTTTAGCATGGCTTATTGCCTCAATGGTCTGAGCTTTAATGCCATCATCAGCTGCAACTACTAATACTACAATATCAGTAACTTTTGCTCCTCTTGTTCGCATTTCAGTAAAAGCTTCATGACCTGGAGTGTCAATAAAAGTGATCATTCTATTATCAGACATTTTGACACTATAAGCCCCTATGTGCTGTGTTATACCGCCTGCTTCACCTGCTGCTACATCAGTAGATTTTAAAGCGTCTAAAAGTGATGTTTTTCCATGATCAACGTGTCCCATTACTGTAACTATAGGAGCTCTTGGCTGTAGATCTTCAGGTCTATCTTCTTCGTTATTAAGAATATTTTCTACATCTGACTCTTGTACCATTTTAACAGAGTGACCAAAAGTAGTAACAACAAGTTCAGCCGTATCAGCGTCAATTGACTGATTAGCTGTTGCCATGACACCTAATTTCATTAACTCCCGTATAACATCGGTTACTCTTTCCGTCATGCGGTTTGATAATTCAGATACAGTAATCACTTCCGGTAAAATCACTTCCCTGTAAACTTTATCCTGTTTTTTACCATCTAAATTATCATTCTTGCGTCTTTGTTTTGCCTTAGCACGTTGTATGGACGCTAAACTCCTTGTTTTAGTTGGAATATCGCCTGAATCTTCACTCAGCATATTGAAGATATCGGATTTTTTAATTTTTTTAGGTTCAATAACCTTTTGCTTAATGAGAGCTTTAGCGTCTTCTAATTTTTTCTTTTCAAATTCTTCTTCATCTTCAAGAAGCTTTTGTTTACTAGGTTTTAATGCTAAATCCTTTTTATCAGTTCTAATACTATCAGCTGGTTCTAATTCTAAAGATTTAACGCTTTCCTTTGTAGATAAGTTCTCTAATTCTTTTTCTACCGGAACAGCCTGATTAATTTCAACGAGCTTGGAAAGTGTACTAATTTTGCTTTCATCAAGTTTATCCTCTTCACGTGCTTTTTGCAGTACAGATAGTCTTCTGGTTACTTGTAAGTCCTCCGTAGAAGTAGTAGCTTCCCTATCGTTCCTGAGATTAACTCCGGAAGAGACTGCTTTACCCCGTTTAACTTCTACAACAACAGTAGATCCCGAAGAACCAATGGTTCTAGCCAAATTTCTAGGATAAGCAGTTTTCCCTAAGGTAAGCTTTGCTCCCCCAAGAGTTAACTTTTTGGTTGTTTTGTCTTCTGTATCTTTATTGTCTGTCATGTTAAAATCTAAATACTTATATATTCTTACATAAAAGAAATTAGTCAGTTATTTTGTTATACTCGAGCCATTTTTCCTAGGAACAGTATAAAATAGCTTATTTATTTTGAGCCTGAGCAAAACTGATTAATTCCTCTATATCCTTAATGTTTATATGATCTTCTGGTACAATATTTCTAAATTCCTCAACCGACATTTCCCCAAGATCTTCAATAGTTTTTACTCCATACTCGGCTAATTTTAATATATATTCAGGCAGTAGATCGAGAGCATCTACTAGCTCTTGTTCAACACCAAGCTGCTCTAAGTTAGTAATAATTTTTTCATTTTGACTTTCGATATATTTTATAGCACGGCCTTTTAGGTCTTTTACTAATTTTGGGTCAAATCCTTCTATAGATTCAAGAACTGAATTATCGGTACTGGCAATCTGATCTATGGTTGTAAATCCTTCTGCTGACAATAGCTGCGCTAACACTTCTTCTACACCAAGACCTTTAATGAATAATTCTGTAGTATTAGTAAACTCTTCTGTCCTTCTTTTTGATTCTTGTTCTTCAGTCATTACGTCAATTGCCCAACCGGTAATTTTAGATGCAAGACGTACGTTTTGACCGCGCCGACCAATAGCAAGGCTGAGTTGATCATCCGGTACTACTATTTCTACTTTTCTTTTGTCTTCATCGAAAACAATTTTTGAAATTTCGGCTGGAGTCATTGAGTTAATTACAAACTGAGCTACATTTTTATCCCATAGGATTACGTCAATTTTCTCTCCGTGTAACTCGTTAGTAATGGCTCGAACTCTGTTTCCCCTTACTCCAACACAAGATCCAACAGGGTCAACACTAACATCCGCGGCAAATACTGCAACTTTTGCTTTAGAACCAGGCTCCCTGGCAATAGCTTTTATTTCAATAATATTGTCGTATATTTCAGGCACTTCCATTTCAAATAATTTTTCAAGGAATTTATTATGTGTTCTTGACAAAAATATTTGAGGGCCTTTCATTTCAGGTCTAACATCAAGAACAAATGCTTTGATCCTATCATTGATTTTAAAGATTTCTCCTCTTATTTGTTGATCTCTACCTAGTAATGCTTCTGCTCTGCCGACATCAACAATAATATTACCGAATTCTATTCTTTTAACAGTCCCGTTTAAAATATCGCCTTTGCGATCTTTGTAATCTTCGTACTGACGTAAACGTTCTGCTTCTCCTACTTTTTGTACTATTACTTGTTTTGCTGTTTGAGCTGCAACTCTACCCAAATCAATTGGAGGTAATTTTTCTAAGATTTCTTCGTCAATTTTAATATCAGACTTAATAGACATAGCATCAGAGAGAGAAATTTCTGTAAATGTATTTTCAACTTTGTCTACTACTTTACGAACCCGATATAATATAATTTCACCTGTATTATGATTAATTTCGGCCTTGATATTGTGTTCATGACCATACTTTTTACGGCCAGCTACTTGCACAGCTTGTTCCATAGCGTCGATTAAATTTGCTCTTGGTATTCCACGTTCCCTGGATACTGCCTCAACTATCTGCAGGATTTCTGCATTACCTATGTTACTCATTCCGATAATTCTCCTCTAATATAACTAATCATTAATTATTTCGCTCCTTTTAATAATTGCTTAAATTCTTCATCGGTAAGCACCAAATTAGCTCCCTTAATATTATCATAAGCAAACACCAATTGAACATTTTTTGATTTTATTGTTATTTCCTTTCCTTTTACTTCAATCAACCTTCCCTTAAAACTAATTTTTCCATTATGAGGTTCTTTTAATTTTAGTCTAATTTCCCTTCCTAGAAATCTTTCAAAATCTTGTAACTTGACTAATGGTCTCTCTATTCCAGCCGATGCTACTTCAAGAAAATATTTATCTTTAATTATATCTTCAACGTCTAAAATAGCTGAAACATTTTTACTAACTTCCCTACAATCTTTAACTTGTACTTTATTGCCGTCCTTACGATCAATAAGGATTTCAAGTACTTTTCTGCTTCCGCCTTGAAAATTTACTTTAACAAGCTCAAGCCCAAGAGAATCAATAACAGGTTCTACTAATAATCTGATTTTTTCTTCCATTTGTAGTTTAATATGCTCACAACAAAAAAGGCGGGCGAAACCCACCTTTAAATAAAATTATTATTTAAGTCTTTGCAATTGTATAATAATTGTTTTGACTGTTCAAGAGAATAATTTAAGCTACTTTTTTTTGCCCTGATTTTTCTTTTTCTTGGAAAATGAGATTCCTGTATTAGTTTTATAACCAGCCTGCTTGTTATTTTCTTTTCTTCCCTGCTTTCTATTGGATATTGATTGAAAAGTATCAGATGATCTTTTTTTGTAACTACTTTCCCGATTTTTTGCAGAGGATTTAAAAACCTCTCTACTAGAGAGACCTTTGTTTATTAATCTATCAATAGCTTTTTTGCGCATAATATCTGGCCCAGATACAAAGGATATTGCAAAACCTTTAGCCCCAGCTCTACCTGTCCTACCTATACGATGCAAATAATCCTCAGGACATGAAGGTAAGTCATAATTAAATACATATTTTATATGATCAACATCAAGACCTCTTGCTGCCACATCTGTCGCTACCAAAATACGGGTTTTTTCTTTTCGGAAAGCATCAAGTACTTTTGTTCTTTTCCCTTGATTTAGGTCACCGTGAATCGCTTCCGCTTTATGACCATTATTTTTTAAATTTCTTGCTAATTTATCCGCCCCTCTTTTGGTTTTAACAAAAACTATTACAGTTCCATCTTTTGAGGAGAGTTGATTATCAAGTTCAATATATTTAAACTCCTCCTTTACATCAATAAATTGTTGGTCAATTTCAGGAGCAGCTTTATTAAGCTTTCCTATAGTGATTTTATGAGGATTATTTAAATATTTATGTGAAGCTTCAACTATATGATTGGGCATAGTTGCAGAAAACATCAGTACTTGACGAGTTATCGGTAAATAATTATTTATTTGATCAATCTGCTCTTTCATACCCATATCGAGCATTCTATCCATTTCGTCTAGAACTAAATATCTAAACTCGCTAAGATTTACTGTTTTGCGAGTTAAATGATCAATCAATCTGCCAGGCGTAGCAACTATCACATCTGGTTTTGTCATTAGCTTTGATACTTGCTTTCCAAAAGATTCCCCCCCAATAACTGCGGAGCCTGAAATTTTTATTCTTCCGGTAGTTTTATTAAGGGCCGTGCAAACTTGCACAGCTAATTCACGTGTAGGAACCAATACTAATATTTTTGCCTTTTCTTGTAAAATTTTTGTGATTGCTGGTAATAAATATGCAAGTGTTTTTCCAGAACCAGTTTGGCTGGAAGCTAATATATCTAATCCTTGGATTGCACTTGGAATAGATTGTTTTTGTATTTCCGTTGGAATTAAAATTCCCATACGTGTTAAGTTACCTACTATCTCGGTCGGTAAATTCATTTTATTAAAATTCATACAAATTTGCTCAAGTTACTATGTTAATATTTTTGATCACTCCGCAAATATTGGTTGAATAATATTTAACAAGTAACCAAACTTTAAACCTCCTGAACTGATTTCAAGAAGTCGATTTTTAGACACTGTCCAGTTATGATAAATTATTTTAATACTGAAAAACGCTTTCTGCGTCGGGACAAAACAGCTTTTTTGTATTGCATATTCTATATCCTCATAATCCCTAATTATTGAGGTTAAATTTCAGTATCACATTAACAACTAAAATACAGAAATTACACATCTAAAAATTTTCAGAACTTAGAAGTTACTAACCTTGAATTAAACGGAAGGTAGTGACATCTTTTTTGTACAGCTAATAGGTTTTACCCTAGAATCCTTTAAGTAAAACCTAAAAAAATGATACCCCACTCTAAATAGATATTACTTATATTTTATGGTAGGGTCTAGACAGATTATGAAAGTGTTTGTACCCAGTTTTATAGGTTCACAAACTTAACTTAAAGTAAAGCTGCACTTAAACTTTAACTTATTTATACCCGAAGATTTATAGCTGAGGTTTTTCCACCTTTTTCTTCTAAGTCAAACTTTACTTCTTGACCTTCATCTAGAGTTTTTAGCCCAGCATCTTGTACTGCTGATATATGAACAAAAACGTCTTTTTTGTTTTCTGCTGATTCAATGAAACCATAACCCTTTGTAGGATTGAACCACTTGACTTTGCCTTCCATAGTTTAATCTTCGATTTAAATTGTTAAAAACTGGTTTAAAATTTTACATTCAGGTTTAATCAATAGAAGTTCTATAAATCGAAACTAGACAGTAAATAATAATAAACTTGAAGATCAGTGTACCTCTTTTTAAGAAGAGTGTCAATTAATATTACTTAAGGATATTTATTGGTAATTATATTATTTTTTCTTTAATCGCAATAAATATGCCAAAAATATCTCACATTATTTGTAATGTATAATCGAGTTTATAAGTTTTATGCATCCTTTTGGCTAAGGAGATATTATGGGTAACCATAATTATGGCTACACCTGAATTTTCTGCTCTATCTAAGAATAGCTCAAATACCTCTTCGGCTGTATTAGGGTCCAGATTACCGGTAGGTTCATCAGCTAAAATAAGTTTTGGATTGTTAATCAGAGCACGAGCTATTGCCACTCGTTGCTGTTCACCGCCTGATAATTCTCCTGGAAAATTATATAATCTACCGCCTAAGCCTAATTTTCTTAATAAATCCTCAGATCTTTCGAGAGCCTGTTTTTTCTTAACTCCAGAAATTAGCAAAGGCATTGCGGCATTCTCCTGAGCGGTAAAATCACCTAATAAATGATGGTACTGGTATATAAAACCTAAATTTTCCAGTCTAATTTGAGAGGCATACTTTAAATTAGACAATTTATGAGCAGGAATGTTTTCAATATAGACGGATCCAGAATCAGGAGAATCCAAAAGACCAGCAATATGAAGCAAGGTAGATTTTCCACTTCCAGAAGCGCCTACTATAGCTACCATCTGATTTTTAGCAATTTGAAGATTGATATTTTTTAGAACCTCAATTGTCGACCTTCCCTGACGATAATCCTTATTAATATTTTTTAATTCTAAAATTACTTGTTTATCACTCATATCTCATTGCCTCGATCGGATTTAAGCTTGCTGCCCTAAATGAGGGATAGATAGTCGCAAGTAATGAAAGAACTAAAGATAATGAGCCTACAATAATAACATCAGAGATTCTGACAACTGACGGGAGGCTATATAGAAAATAAATAGCAGGATCAAAGATTTTGGTATCCGAAATACGCTCAAGAAATAGTCGAATATTTTCTATATTGTAAGAAACGGCAAGGCCTAAAAATATCCCTAAAAATGTTCCTATAACACCAATCAGCAAACCGTTAATTATGAAAATCCCCATTATTTGGCTAACGGATGCTCCCATAGTTTTAAGGATTGCTATATCTTTGGTTTTATCCTTCACTATCATAAATAAGCTAGAGATAATATTAAAAGCCGCCACTATTATAATTAAAGAAAGAATAGTAAACATCGCAGTTCTCTCTATCTCAAGCGCTTTCAAGAATTGTTGGTTACTATCTAACCAACTTGAAACCCTTACATTAGGTCCAAGTTCTTTCTGCAATAAACTAGCATTAGCTTTGGCAAGTTCAGGATCCTCAACATTTATTTCAATCAAATTAATTCCATCCCCGAGTGAAAGAAATTTTTGGGCAGCGCTAACTGGCATAACCATAGTGGCCGAATCATAATCATATAGACCGCTGCTAAAAATTGCTATAACGGTAAAATCCTTTGATCTAGGCATAGTGCCAAAAGTCGTAGAAATAACATTCGGTGAAATCAATTTAATTTTAGAACCAATCGAAACCCCTAAATTATGAGCAAGTTCTGCACCCACCGCTAAGGCAGTAGTTCCTTCATAACCTTCAAAACTTCCTTGAAATACGTTAGTTAGTATCTCTCCTTTATTTTTTAGATCAACAAGGTCTATACCTTTAATCAGTACACCGCTATTGGTCTTTGTACCCAGGGCTAAAGCTTGACCAGAAAGAATAGGAGATACTTTTTTTACGAAAATGTGTTTTTTTATATTTTCTAGAACACTTGGATAATCAGCTATAGCTTTACCTATTGGCGTAACTGAGATATCACCTTTGATACCAATAATATTGGAGGTTAATTGAATGTGAAAACCATTCATGACTGACATCACAACAATTAAGGCGGCTACACCAATTGTTATACCCGCCAAGGATATTCCAGATATTATAGAGACAAACCTTTCATTTTTTTTTGCTCTAAAATACCTCAGGGCTACTATGATTGCGAATTTATCTAACATTTAGATTGTCAATTACTTCATTAACCGCTATCTGCCAGCCCATTTCCTGCATTTCCCCTGTTTTTCTGTTTTTTAGTTCTGCTAAATTTTGCGCTGCTTTTTTAGCCCCTACTATAATTTGCCAAGGAGAACCTATTAAATCATGAGTAGCAAATTTTGACCCAGGGCGTTCTTCAGTATCATCAAGAAGAACATCAATATTTTGGGCTTTTAACCTGTTATATATACTATAGGCAACATCATTACAGTTCTGATCATTTATATTTAAATTAATAACTGATACCTTGAAAGGTGCAACAGAAACAGGCCAAATTATTCCTCTTTCATCATGGCTAACTTCAATAATAGCTGCTACCAGCCTTGAAACCCCTATCCCGTAAGACCCCATTTGAATTGGAACTAACTGACATTTTTTGTTATTAACAAAAGCATTCATGGGTTTTGAATATTTATCACCGAAATTGAAAATATGACCGACTTCAATACCTTTTCGTACTGATAATTCTTTTTCATCTATAGGACAGTTTTTTGGATCATGCTTTTCCTCAGTTGCTGCATATAATGACTTAACTAAAGAAAGATCATCTGCCAAATCTTCTTTTAAAAGGTCAAATTTTTTATCATAATAAAGTGTGCTTTCACCAGTGTCTGCTATTACATGAAATTCATGGCTCAAACTCCCGCCAATTTCACCGGTATCTGCCGCAAGCGGTATAGCCAAAAGCCCAAGGTCACTAAACGTACGCATGTAGGCTGTAAACATTTGATGATAAGTCTTAATCGCTCCCTCTTCATCTATATCTAGCGAGTAAGCATCTTTCATCAAAAATTCCCGTCCTCTCATGAGACCAAAACGCGGCCTTATTTCATCTCTAAACTTCCATTGAATTTGGTAAAAAACTTTTGGTAAATCTTTGTAAGATTGCATCGAATGCCTTACAATATCGGTAAGAACTTCTTCGTTGGTCGGGCCAAATAATAAATCATGATCATGACGATCCTTGAATTTAAGCATTTCTTTGCCGTATGCATCAAACCTACCGGATTCAATCCATAAATCAGCACTTTGAATACATGGCATTAACATTTCAATAAATCCCGAGGCATCCATGTTAAACCTAACGATGTTCTCTACATTTTTAAGTGCCTTTATACCAAGAGGTAACCAATTATAGATTCCTGCTGCATGCTGGCAAATCATCCCGCTTTTTAACATTAAGGCATGGGATATCACCTTTGCCTCAGCAGGACTTTCCTTTAATACCGGCAAAAAAAACTTAGACTGTAACATGTTTTTGTATACTTAATAAATTATACTTTAAGTGGTTTTTAGAATTACTTATAATAGTATGAATAATCTAGTACCCGCTTTACGGGACATTTAAATTATTAGCCCTTAATTAGCTGCCAGAACTCCCTACGATATTCAGGTTGGTCTTTAAATACTCCTGTAAAATGGGTAGACTCTAATATACTCCCACCTTTCATAGTACCTCTTGATGTCATGCAGCTATGTGTCGCTGCTACTCTTACTGCCACGCCACGAGGCTTCAAATATGTATCTAAGGCTTCCGCAATATTTGCAGTCATTTTTTCCTGAATTTGTAAGCGTTTTGAATATGCGTCAACCAGTCTTGCAAGTTTACTGATTCCCACAACAAACCCATCTGGTAGATAAGCAATATCTACAAACCCAGTAAAAGGTAACATATGATGCTCACAAGAGGAACTAAAATTAATAGATTTCAGTAAAACTATATCATTAAAGTCGCTAATATCATAAAATCTTGTAGTTAATATTTCCTGTATATTAACTTTATAGCCGGAAAAAAGCTCATCATAACTCTTAACTACCCTAGACGGAGTGCCTTCTATTCCTTCTCGGTTTATATCTTCCCCTATATAGCGAAGCAAAGTTCTAACTGCTTCTTCTGCCTGTTGTTTTGTTGGCTTTTCCCCTACCATGACTATTTTCTAATATTTGTTATAAATTTGCAAAACGTATAGCCTTTTAACACAAATATACACAAACATCAACCCACCAATAATCGCTATTAATCCACCTCCCCCCAACATTCCCATATAAAATTTGGCCGCCAAGGCTATTTCCCCGTCAGGATTTTTTCGCAATATTCCATATCCCCCTGCCAGAGCAAGTCCGGAAATATGCAATAACTGACCAAAAGTAATAATAATAAGCTGAATATTAGGCCACTTAGAATAGCTGAAAAGACTATTACTGCAGGCAATTAACTGTTTTGAGGCCAGAAAAAATGTAAATAACTTCTTACTAAGGGTGTTATCAGGTATTGCAAAAACCGAATCACGGAAACAGAATATGTACGCAAATCCAAGAAAAGCAATGCTAATACCAACTATTGACCCATGGTAATGAGGCGGTATCGATAAATTTATTCCGGAAATTAAAACACCAATTAAACCACCAGCAAAAAATACCAATGTTGAGGACATAAAGGCTATGGCAACAAAGGGTAGATTATTTTTGATTTTGATGAATTTGATAATATCGATGATTAAAACTACCATTAATAACGTTGGACCGATTCCTCCGCAATATTGCATATGTTTAGTAAAAAACGCCGTAAATTCATATTCAGGCATTTGATAAGCAAAATGGCCGTAAAAAACAAACAAACTTAGGATAAAGTTAATTATGAAAAGAGTACAATATGCTTTATAATAAATTAGGCTTTTTCCTATCCAAAGCTCTGCTAAAACTAACCACACAAACATTACAATTTGCGTATATATAAATTGCAAGAGATGACCACCACTCCAAAATAACAATTCATAATAATAATCAATTTCTATTGGAAAAACATTGGAAAGAGCCATAACCTCCTTATAAGATAAGGCAAAACACACCCATACCATAATGTACATTAGTGATGAGGTGAATTTTACCACAGGTAAAATTTGTGCTGTAAATTTTTCCTCTCTGGAAACAAAATCGTGAAAACTGTTTGCAAAAACTAATATTGAAAAATATAAAATGGAAGAACCAAACAAGCTAAGACCAATTATAAACCAAACATTCTCAAGTATAGGTACATAATTATTCATTATAGGGTTACTCTGGCCTATTAAAGGGCTAATAGTCATTAGAGCTATTCCAAATAAAGCCAATTTGCTAAAAATACTGCCAAAATATAACCTCTTTCTCCCATAAGACCAAATTATACAGGTAATCGAGAGCAACCAAGCTAATACCGATAAATTTACGTGTATTATTAAAGAAGATTTAAATACGGATTTATCGCTGATTATTTGAGATAATTGCGGAGTTCTTAAAATAACCAATACTATAGAATAGAAACCAGCAAGAGCTAGTGCCCATATACCATTTTTAAGCCAGGAAATTGCCAGTTTATTTTGTGCTTCAATCATTATTCATTAATTTTCCAAATAGGTTTTTGCCCAAATTTTGCATAACAATTATTTTTTTGGCAAAAAATCAATACCATTCCAAATTTAATCAAATCGCTATAATTTACAACTAATCCGTTGGTGTTACAAACTAGCTTGGGAGATATCATAATTTGTACCTTAGCGTCAGAGCAATTGTTATAATTTAGGGAAAGAGCCAACTTTTCATCGTTAACAACTGATTCAAATAGTTGATCTCTTAACTCAGTTTCAAAATATCTGCTTTTTTTTGTACCATACCAGCCTAACCAATATTTTCCGGTAAAGGTAGATATTCGATATTTTGAGTATATATCTAAAACATCTTTATTTTTTATACCAATTGCTTTAATCCTATTATCATAAATAAAATCAGATTTTGGTGATAAATACATCATAACTAAAGATATAAAAATAATCAGAAGACCGAAATAGCGCCAAGTAGTTTGCCACAGGCAAATCCAGAAGAAGCCAAAAGTAAACATTAGCATACTAAAATCCGTTATATAGCCGGTATTTATTGTTGATGTCGGTAGATTAACTACATACTCAGCACTATTAGTAACGATTTCAACAAAAAAACCAAGTAATTTTAGACTATAATAACTTGCATTAAAAGGCATCAGTAATAGGGACATATTACTCCGGCCTTTAAATATTAAACTAACATTAGAGAAATGATATAATGATATTGTATCAAGTATAATTATCAATTAGATAACTAATAACTTGGTTAGGTTCTAAATCCGGTTTAATAGTTACAACTAAAAAAGGAATCCACGCTATAATCAAATCGATGGTTATTAATAAAACAGACGCGATAAGCCAAGCTTTTCTGGCTTGGCTTATACTACTAGCCATAGAAATCCTTTGGAAATTGATAGGACCTACTTTAGGAAAAACAAAATAAAGTGCTAAAAGTATAAAATTTACTAGCTTATATCCTTCTAAGTGAGATAACCCTTCAAAATGTTGTGCGCCAGGTGAGAAGTCCACTTTCAAAAGAAAAGAACAATGCTAATTTAGTTAATTTATTTGTTAACTAAATTAGAGTTTAAATTAAATTGAATGAGGAAATATAGTATGTCAACAATTAGAGAAGTGCTGTACCAGCACATCAAAGGTAACAGCCAAAGACAGATAGCCAGATCATTTGATCTATCGAGGGATACAATAAGAAAATATATTGAGTTAGCAAGACAAGAAAATCTCAGTATTTTAGCTAGTGATTCTGAATTAAACAGGATAGCAATCAAGGTTGAAGAAAAATTATATAAGAACGAACCTATACAGAAAGCATCTGCGATGATAATGCTTGCAGAATATAATGAGGCAATAGGGAACTGGCTAAAACAAAGAAGTATAACCCACACCCAAATTCGGCGTTTACTATTATCAGAAGGTGTGAAAATAAGTAATCGGAGTATTAACCGATATATTCAAAAAGCTTTTCCTAAGCTACCCAAGAGTACTATTCATATAAAGACTGAACCGGGTCAAGAAGCTCAGGTAGATTTTGGTTATATTGGCAAGATTCAGGATGTTAATGGTAAAAATAGAAAACTTTATGCTTTTGTAATGACTCTGTCCCATAGTCGTTATCGTTACGTAGAGTTTGCTTTTTCACAGGACCAAGTTAGTTGGGCTCAGCTCCATGTAAATGCTTTCAACTTTTTTGGTGGTGTACCCAGTAGAGTAATATTGGATAATTTAAAAGCCGGGGTCATTAAACCTGATATTTATGACCATATTTTAAATGAGACTTATTCAGAATTATCAAGGTTTTATGGTTTTACAATAGATCCAACTAAAGTTTTTAAGCCGGAGCATAAAGGCAAAGTGGAGCGCTCTATTAGGATAGTTAGAGAACAACTTATAGCCGGTAAATCATATAGCAATATTATAGAGGCTAATATTGAAGCGATCAAGTGGTGTAAAAATGAAATATCACATAGAATATGTACTACAACAGGATCAAAGCCAATTGATACATTTTTATTGGAAGAAAAGGAATGTTTACTTCCTATACCGTCAGGTATTTTTGATATGCCGATTTGGACTACCTGCACAGTACAAAAAGATCACCATTTTATGGTCAAAGGTAATTTTTATTCGGTGCCAACAAAATATATCGGGAAAGAGGTTAGTATTCGTATTGGGCTAAAGACCGTTACAGCCTATTATAAACACCAGATCATAAAAACCCATCCGAGGAATTATAATAAAGGTCAATGGATTACCGACGAAAAAGATTACCCAAAATCTGCTTTATATTATTTAGAGAATAATCCTGAGAAATGTTTAAGTTGTGCTAAAGGCATAGGTAATTCTACATACCAGGTAATAAGCAGAATTCTTGCATCAGGCGGTAGAATATCACTACGTAAAGTTCAAGGTATTTTAAGATTATCGCAGACATACGGTAATGACAGACTAGAAGCTGCATGTTTGCGAGCTGTGTCTTATGATAATTATACTTATGAGGCTATATCCAATATTTTAAAAAATAAACTGGATCAGTACTCTATTCCTAATATTGAAGGCGGCAAAGTAAAGAATATTAAGGCTAATGCTTAAATATAGCTCTGATATGGAGGCTAATTATGCCTAACTTGCAACTCGATAATTTGGTACAACAACTTAAGTTATCTGGAATATCTGATAGTTTGGATAGCAGGCTAAGGCAAGCCAGAGACACTGCAATGCCATATGAAGAACTGCTTTTAATGCTATTCCAAGATGAGGTGGATAATAGAGATCAAAGCTCTCTGCAAAGAAGAGTTGTCCAAGCAAAATTTGAAGAAACAAAAATATTTGAAGGGTTTGATTTAAAACGATATTCACTCAAAATTAGACATGCAATTAATGACTTAATGACTGCAAAATTTATCAAAGAAAAGAACCATGTAATCATTATGGGGCCGGTAGGTACTGGTAAAACACACCTTATCTCAAGCTCTTGGAATGTTAGCTTGCCAGCGCAATAAAAAGGTAAAATTTATAAGGAGCAACGGAACTACTCAATGAATTTTATCGCTCTAGAGCCGATTTTACTTATGATGTCATTTTTAAGCGATACACAAAAGTTGATTTATTGATTTTAGATGACTTCGGCTTAAAAACTTTGTCAGCAGAACAATCATCTGACTTATATGATTTAATAGCGGCCGTGCATATAAATGCTAGTCTGATCATTACCACAAATAGGAAAATTGAAACATGGGCAGAAATATTTTTTGATCCTGTTATGGCTAACGCTGCTTTGGATAGAATAGTTAATAATTCGTATAGAGTAGTATTAGAGGGTGATTCTTACCGAAAAAATTTTACGCCAAAATTTAAAATGGAGGATGACAATATGATACAAAAAAGTTAGTATAAAGTGGACTTCTCATCTGGCGCAAGGGGTGAACTAAAATACCTGGCGCACAACACAAACTATATGACAGACTCGTATCCTGTGATCTCTGATATTTGGCAAAGGAATTGGAGCGGGATTATTCCTCTTTTTGCTTTTCCTGATGAGATTAGGCGGGTAATTTATACTACCAATGCGATAGAATCGATAAATCGTCAAATCAGAAAAATCATCAACAATAAAAGGTTTTTTCCAGATGATAAGTCTATTTTAAAAATCGTATTTTTGGCTCTAAAAAATGCTGCCAAAAAATGGACCATGCCGATTAAAAATTGGTCTTTGGCATTGAATCAATTTGAAATTTTATGCGGGGATTTTAGGCATGATTTACTGGAATTAAAAAATACAACTTACACAAAATAAATGATTGACTCTATACATTAGCTTTCCCGTTCTCAGAATTTGAAAAAATCAATAATTGTACCACGTGGCGGAGAGAGAGGGATTCGAACCCTCGATAGAGATATGATCCCTATACTCCCTTAGCAGGGGAGCGCCTTCGGCCACTCGGCCATCTCTCCATGTCATGCTAGATATAACACTGAATTTTTTACTTTTCCAGCTTTATTTTATTTAATAGAACAAAATATTACAATTTTTAAAAAGACTATAATCCATGGAAGCTACTTGTCTTAGTAACAAAGGCAAAAGCAATAGCAACCGGATAATCATCTGAAAGAGAAATATAAATAGAGTAATTATCTAGATAGCTAGCTGTTTTATCAAAAATTTTTGCACTTGGTGCTCCTTTTAAATCATTAAGTATTGCGATCTCTTTAAAGCTAATTTTATCCCCAATACCTACCCCAAAAGCCTTTGATATAGCTTCTTTAGCAGCAAATCTTTTTGCTAGGAACAGACATTGTTTTTGAGTATTTAACTTGCAGAATTCTTGTATTTCAAGCTCATGATAATTTTTATACAAAAACTTCTCTCCGAATTTCGTATACAATTTTTCTATTCTAGGTATTTGGACTATATCAGTACCAATACCTATCACGAAACCAGGTAAATTTTGCATTTTGATTTTTGTTTACTATTTTTGTATGCTCTTTACTCTAGTTACCAAGGCTGCATACAGATACTAATTCGGCATTTTTAATATTAATATTTGTAACAAAAGCCCTCTTAAAATCAAGATTATTCAATTTAGTTGAGCTTAAATTTGTTCCGTTTAAAATCGTTTTCTTTAAATTAGAATTAGTAATTTCTGAGCCAGAAAAATCTGCATTACTAAAATCTACCTCCTTAAATACACAACTTATGAATTTAGCGTCAACCATTTTTATACTCTGAAATATAGAACTACTAAAATTCACTTGCTTTGCGTCAAGCCCTGAAAAATCCATGTATGCCATGTTTAAATTTGATAAATCACGGCTAGCCATTACTTCACCCCATTGAATTATAAGAATCTATCACTACCATATTAGCTAATCCTTTATTATTAATGATAATAGTATGCGAGATAGGCGAATTAATTATAACTGACGCAATATTATTTACTTCCCTAATCTGAGAATTGCTAATTGGGGAATTATTAAATACTACTTCCTCGAGATTAGAATTTATTAAAGCTATTTTGTTAAGAACACTGGTTGTAAAATCCGTTCTTTTAATTTCTGATTTTAGGAAAATTACTTTACTTAAATCTGAGTTTTTAAAAGAAGAAATCTTCTATACTATAATTTTCAAATAAAGAGTTAGTTAAATTAACTTTAATAAACTCTCCCTTGCTCAAAATATTATTTGAAGAATGAATATTACTCAAATTAGAATTAGAAATTTTAAAATCTTTTAAAGATGCTTTATCCAAATCCCCATTGGTAATTGACACATTATCCATATAAGAATTAAAAATATCAGCACCAATAAATTTTGAGTTATCTAGATATGTATCTTGGATTCTGCTTGATTTCATAACTAATCCTGTAAATACTGTATCCTTCATATTACAGTTACTGATTAATATTTTATCAAAGGTTGCTCGTTTAAATGAAGCATAAGGAAATAAAGAAGAGGTAAATTTTGTATTCCCGGTAAATTTAGAATCATCTAGGATAATTTGGCTAAAATCTCCTTCCGTAAAAACTCCGTCTAGGGCGGCGATTTCACTTAAATCGGAAGATTCAAAACTGCAATTTTGGGATGTTACGCTGGTTAATTTGGCTTTCCTCATATCCACGCCAAAAAAAGCAGAATTTTTAATATTAACATTAACAAATATAGAAGCTATTAAATTAGCTTTCTGAAAATTAGAATTCTCAATTATAGTATCCTGGACAGTAACTTTTGACAAATTAGCTTTATCAAATTTTGAATTGTGAATTTTAGTTCCGGTAAATTCTACCTCTTCAAAATTGCAATAGGAAAAATCTGAATCTATAAACTGTGATTTATTAAATACAGATACCTGAAAATCAGCACCTGTAGCTATAAAATTACTGAAGATAACTCCTGAAAAATCACTTTCCTGAATCGTCGCTCTTTGAAAGTTAACACCATTCAACTTACAGCCAGAAAAATCAACTCTGGCTGTTTCCGCTCCTGAAAAGTCAATACCAGATAAATCAGCTCCAGAGACATTAACTCCTGTTAGTTTTATTCCTTTTAGATTAGTACCAAAAGTGGTTTTTATATCAATAGCTTGTTTTTTCTGAGACCGGGAATAAATATATTCTCTGATTTTATCGTTTTCACCTTGCGATAATTGCCCTCCTTTATTTTGAGTATTCTCATCACTGCATGCTAATACCACAAACAAAAGCGGGAAAAAAAAGAATTTTTTCATAAAATGCCAATATAAATATAATTGGTAAATCAGTAATTAAGCCAAATCAAGTTCTTTTTCCTGATCTGTTATTTTACTGGCCGAATGTATGCTTAACATTTTTAACTTTCTGTGTAATGCAGATCTTTCCATACCTACAAACATTGAGGTTTTTGATATATTATTATTAAATCGATTCATTTGAGCGGCCAGATATTGTCTTTCAAATACTTCTCTTGCTTCGCGCAGTGGCATAGACATCATATCTAAGTTATTATCAGGCTTAGGTATATTTACACTATTGTTTATAATATCTTGCGGTAACATGTCGGATTTTATTTTTTCTACAACTCCCGTTCCTGGTGGGTTCATTATTAAAGTCCACTCAATAACATTTCTAAGTTGCCTTACATTACCTGGCCAATGATAAGCCTGTAATGCTGCTATTGCTTCATCAGAAAATTCTCTTTCTTTTAAGCCGGAAAACCTAGATAATTGCTTAATAAAATATTTCACTAATAGTGGTATATCTTCTTTCCTTTCTGATAAATTCGTTACATAAAGCGGAACAACGTTCAATCTAAAATACAGATCCTGCCTAAATTTGCCTTGAGCAATTTCTTCCTGCATATTTTTAGTTGAAGAGGTAATAAATCTTATATCTAATTTTATTGCCTTATTATTTTTTATTATAGTCTGATCCTGCAAAAACTTTAGCAATTTACTTTGTATCACCATTGGCAAATCACCAACTTCGTCTATATACAAAGTGCCGTTGTGAGCTGCCTCTAAAACGCTAATCCTTTTGTCAAAAACAGTCCCTTGTTCTTGCTTCTCTTCATCCCCAAACAGTTCCTGTTGTATCTTAGTTACCGTAAGGGCGGTTGGGCTAAAAACTATGAAAGGCCCACTTGCTTTTTTTGATTTTTTATGAATTAGTCGTGCCGCTAGTTCTTTACCACTACCTACACCACCGTGAATCATTACTCTTCCAGAAGTTGGGGCTACTTTTTCAATTTCAGATTTTAGCTTCATAATAACTGAGGAAGATCCTATGAATTCTGTTTTATCAATAACTTTGGAGCGCAACTCTATATTTTCCCTGCGTAATTTTGATGCTTCGCAGGCTCTTTTCAACAAAATTATCATCTTATCATGGCTAAATGGCTTTTCCAAATAATCATACGCTCCCATTTTTATAGCACTTACAGCTGTTTCAATAGTACCGTGACCGCTAATTACTATAACCGGCATTAAAGGATATTGTTTTTTTATTATTTCCAGAATACCTAACCCGTCAAGTTCACTACCTTGTAACCAAATATCAAGTATAACTGCATTTGGTACTTTCTCCGCAATTGCTTTAAATGCTTGAGTACTATTTGCTGTAGTTCGGCTGGAAAATCCTTCGTCTTTTAAAATATCGGATATTATATCCCTAATATCCATTTCGTCGTCTATTACAAGAACATCTAATGCCATAAACCTTCCCCAATACAAAAACAATTTTATTCGTTTAACATTTTCTCGAAATGTTAAACGAATAACTAAATAATACTCTTTAAGTTATCCTTATAAAAAATATAAATCAACATAAATAATAGTATTTATGCAACATATTGTTCTAATTTTTACAAAAAAGTTAAAATATTAACAGTTTAAAAGATTTATTTTATTTTATCTCTTAACTCTTCAGTATTAAAAGTTAACTTCACACATCCTCCTCCTTCTTCTCGGTTAAAAATATTTAAAGTACCCCGATGATCCTGAACAATTTTTTCAACAATAGCAAGACCAAGTCCTGTACCTTTTGCTTTGGTGGTAAAATAGGCTTTGGTTGCATTTTCTAAAACTTGGGAACTAAACCCCAAACCGTTATCTGAAACAGAAATAGCCACAAAACCTCCGTCTACCATAATCTGCACAGTAATTTGTTTCTGATAAGCAACACTTTCAAGAGCATCCTCAGCATTTTGTAATAAATTCACCAAAACCCGATTTAATTGCATAACATCACATACTAATTCGAATAATTTCACATTTGAAAAAACACGATACAAAATCTTATCATTAATAAGACGTCTTTCATCCACTAGCTGATTAACAATTGATACTATTTCATATTTGGAAAAGTCAGGGGAAGGTAGTTTTGCAAAATTAACAAACTCTGACACTATCATTCTAATTTCATTAGAATTTTTTATAATATTATTGGTATATTTTTCAAAAGAATCCTTATCTTCTACCTGGCTTTTAAATTTTTTCAATAACCTCTCGGTGGCAAGTTGAATAGGTGTTAATGGATTTTTAATCTCATGCGCTACTTTCCGCGCTACATCAGACCACGCTAAGGCTCTTTGGGCAATGAATAAATCCCGTTGTTGTCTGTCTATTTGTTTAACCATTCGGTTAAATGCTAACGATAATACTTTTATTTCATCTTTTTTTAGTCCTACTTCAGGTACTTGAGCAGTCAAATCACCGTTTTTCACCTTTTCTGCTGCTATTACTAATTCTCTAATTGGTTTTACGAGTTGTTCAGCAAAATGTCTTCCCCAAATAATTGCCGCTAAAAGTAAAATGATTGCTAGCAGAATAAAAATCACGGCAAACTTTACTTCTAAATCAAATATATGGCTTTTTAACCTAAAATATTCCTGGGCTGCTCCATTTGTTCTGTCAATATGATCAATTATTTTCTCATCAATTAACCTTCCTATTAATAAATAAGTATTATTATAATTCCTTAGTTTTATTAATATTCTCAGTTTAGTAAGATCGGAAGAAATTTGTACCACTTCCCCTTTATCGACCTTATCAAAAACATAAGACGGAATAGTTAAAAAAGATAAAGAAAAACTTAAAGCTGTTTGAGCTAAAATCGTATTAGTATCTTTTTTAAAAATTATTGCTTCATCAAGAGCTCTCATTTCCGCTTGGCCTGTAAGAATTTCTTGGAATAGTTCAGGATTATAAACCAGCTTATAATATAAGTCGTCGTAATCATCAGAGATTGAAATTGCCGTCTCTTTTAATTGCAGTATATGCTCATTTACATAAGATTCTCCAACTATAATTGATTGTTCTAGAACTCTGGAAACTTTATCGTCAAACCACGACTGTACTCCAAAATTAAAAAAATATGTTGAAAAAACTGCGACGATAATTGTTGGTACTGCTGCACTGAAACTGAAAGCGATTATTATTCTTTTTCTTAATTTATACACCCTTTCTCCGGTTCTTTTAACAAAAACAAACAAATTAGAAATAGGGTTATTTAATAGTAAAATAACAAAAAGAAGAGCACCTCCGAGTATAATCAACATCAATCCAATAACATTCACCGGATCTACTTCATTATGTTGAAATTCCAGATAAATAAAAAAAATGTTAATTAACAGAAATATTACAGCGGCAGCTATAATATATGGTGTGGGTTTACTAGAACGGTGTTTAATTATACTTTGGTACAATTTTTTTAAAAACATATATCAAGCACCTAAAATTAGCAAATATCTTATATTATAGCCCAAGCTCCTTCATTTTTTTTCTTAAAGTATTTCTATTAATACCTAATATTTTCGAAGCTTTTATCTGGAGACCATTAGTATGGTTAATAATTTTTTTTATCAGAACTCTTTCAACTTCTCTTACCACTCTTTCGTATAAACCGGTCTCAGGAGATTTTCCTTCGTGCATTTCAAAAAATTTATCGATTTTTACTTCGATTGCGTCAATGATGGACTTATATTCCGTATCTCTCATAAAAATAATTTAGTATTAAATGGAATTATAAAATTCCTGTATTTTTTCTTTCACCTCAGCAGCATTGAACGTACGGTTGATAAACGCTCTAAATTCGCTAGAATTCGGGAGACCGCTACTGTACCATCCTAAATGTTTTCTAGCCAATTTTACTCCAGCATCTGTGCCATAATAATCTATTATATCATCATAATGGTTTAAGACAATTACTAGTTGCTCTTTTAAGGGAGGATCAGGTAACTTTTCGCCAGTTTTTAAGAAATGAGCAATCTGAGAGATAAGCCAAGGTTTGCCGTACGCACCTCGCCCCACCATTATACCGTCAGCACCAGATTTATGCAGGGCTTCTTTGGCAGAATCAAAACAAACTATATCACCGTCTGCAACAACAGGAATCTTTACCAATTTTTTTTACCTTCAGAATAAATTCCCAATCTGCTTTTCCGGTATAGAATTGACATCTGGTTCTACCCCGTGTACCGTAACCATTTTTATTCCAGCATCTTCGGCTATTTTTGCAATAACAGGAGCATTTTTTGTATTATCATCCCATCCGGTTCTCATTTTCAAAGTAACTGGCATTTTTACCGCTTTTACTGTGGAATATAATATTTCAGCTGCCAGTTTTTCATCTTTCATTAAAGCTGAACCGGAATACCTTCCCACAACTTTTTTTGCAGGACAACCGAAGTTCAAATCAATGATTTTAGCTCCCATATCTTCATTCATTTTAGCAGACTCGGCAATTACCTTAGGCTCACAACCTGCTAATTGGACACAAGCACCAGTTGCATCATCATGCAAGATAGCAGATTTTTTATGGATTGACGAGACTGGACAATCATAGCCCTGCTTGCTATCATTTCCGATACAACAAGACCGGCTCCAAATCGTTTAACTAATTTTCTATACGGCAAATCCGTCACTCCAGACATCTGAGCAAGGATTACCGGGGTTGATAACTCAATATTGTCAATATAAATTGTCACTTGTAATTATTATTTTAAGAAAAAATTAAATTTTATAGCATAGATAAAGGACAAAATCACTAAATAATTCACTCATCGGCGTTAATAACGGAAATTAGATAGCCCGTTCTTTTTGCAAACTTTATTATAGGAAAAACATATTTTATAAACTAAGATCTACTCCTCTCAAGTTTATTAAATTGGTAAAAATATCATGGATAAACAAACAATATTAATTACAGGGGCTTCCAGCGGGTTTGGTTGTGAACTTGCTCTGCAATATTTAAAATCGCATATCAGATTAATACTAATCGGAAGGAATGTTGATCAATTAAACAAAATAGCTAATTTATGCAGTATCAGAGGAGCTGAAACTCATCTACTTATCTTAGATATAAGAGAAAAAAAGTCCTAATCAAACATTTAACAAATTTTTGTGAAGAATATGGCATTGATATTGTAATTTCTTGTGCTGGTGTTTCTGCTGGCACTTTACAAGGACCCGAGAGCCCATCTCAAGTCGAAACAATAGTTTAATACCAATATTAACGGAGTTTTGAATATAATAATGCCTATAATACCGCATATGATTACAAGAAAAAAAGGCAACATAGTTATTATTAGCTCTATGGCAGGCTTAATAGGCTTTTTCCAGTGCTCCTCTTCGTACTCTGCCACCAAAAGCATGTGTAAGGGTTTTTGGAGAAGCATTAAGAGGATACTTAAAGCGATATAATGTGCATACAACTGTTGTTATACCCGGTTATATTAAAACTCCAATGACTGATGTTAATAATTTTCCTATGCCTTTTATGATTTCGGTAGAGAAAGCCGCTGAAAAAATAATTAAAGGAATTAGCAATAATAAAGGGGTAATAGTTTTTCCAATTACCATTTACCTTCTTCTTAAGTTCTTAAGTTTCTTGCCAAATCAGCTAATAGATTATATGAACTCGAAACTTCCTGGTAAACCAGCTTTTGAGAATAAAGAGTTTAAAAAAGACGATCAATAAGTACCAGAAATATAATACCTTTTATTTGAATAAGGTATTCTTATCGTTTTTGAGAATTTTTCTTCCACACGTAGTATAGAACTATTGCTCCAACTAAAACAAGGAAAACAATATTAACCTGTTTCAAGTACTTTTTGATCAAGTGCTCATTTTCACCGATAACATAACCTAACGATATTAAAACTGCACACCAGATAGTCCCACCAAGTAAGGTGTATAGGCAAAAAGGCTTTAAATCCATTTTAGCAAGACCGGCAGGAAACGAAATAAAGTGTTTAACCCCTGGAAGAAATCTCCCAGTAAAAACTGATATTCCTCCATGGCTTGCAAAAAACTTTTCTATTTTCTCCAATTTAGAACTATTGATAAAAAAATACTTTCCCTTATTCGTAAACAATTTTCTCCCAAAAAAATACGCAATATAATAATTCGCTAAGGAACCGCCAAGAGTTCCAACACTACTGACCAGCAAAACTAATAATCCATTCATCTCTCCTTTATGTACAAGATATCCAGCTGGAATTAAGGTAATCTCTGCAGGTATAGGTATAAAAGTGCTTTCAATAAAGGTCATAATAAGTATACCTAAGTAACCCAAGTTTTCGACAAACCAAACAATCTCAAGAAAAATTTCATACATTATTATTCATACAACCCTTATTTAGATAAATTAAGATAACATTTTTTATGTGATTATAAGTTAGCAATTTTAAAATACTAGTATAAAAAAGCTTGTAACTTAAAATTTATTACTTAAAACTAGCAGACAATAGCTTAAAGCAACCTATAAATCAAACAGTAATCTTTCTGGATTTTCAATAGCATTTTTTACTTTAATCAAGAAAGTTACTGCATCCTTTCCATCAATAATTCTATGGTCATAAGATAAAGCTATATACATAATCGGACGAATTTCAATCTTACCGTCAATAGCTACCGGTCTTTCCTGCGTATTATGCAAACCTATAATACCGCTTTGGGGAGGGTTAATAATTGGAGTTGAAAGTAAAGAACCGTACACCCCTCCATTAGTAATAGAAAATGTCCCTCCTGTTAAATCAGACATTGCAAGTTTACCATCTCGAGCCTTGGTAGCTAAATATCCTACTTCTTTCTCAACTGTAGAAAAACTCATTTTATCAGCATTTCGCAGAACCGGTACAACCAACCCTTGCTCGGTACCAACAGCTACCCCTATGTCGTAGTAATGCTTATATATTATATTATCCCCATCGATTTCAGCATTTACAGCGGGTATCTCTTTTAAAGCATTTACCACAGCTTTAACAAAAAACGACATAAAACCAAGTTTAACTCCATGTTTTTTCTCAAATTCTTCACGGTGCTTCTTACGCAAATTAATTACGTTTAACATATCAATTTCGTTAAAAGTAGTAAGAATTGCTGCTGTGTTTTGTGAATCTTTTAAACGCTGAGCTATAGTTTTTCTAAGGCGTGACATACGAACTTTTTCTACTGGCTTATCTTCAGATATTGCAGTTCCTATTTCTGAAATTTTTCCAGTAGCACTTGCTAGAACATTGAGAACATCTCCTTTATTTATTCTGCCGTCTTTTCCAGTTCCTGCAATAGTTGCGGGGTTGAGGTTATTTTCTATAACTAATTTTTGTACAGAAGGTGGCATAGTACTTACCGGATCTACTTTTTTTTCATAAATTGCCGGCACTTTGGTTTCTATTCCAACAGTTGCAGTACTTGAGGCTTTTTGATTTACTTCTGTATTTTGGTTAACTATTCCGGGTTTTATAGAACCTAAAATTTGACCGATACTAACAACGTCTCCTTCTTGCTTTAAAATCGTATCTAATACCCCTTCCGCCGCAGCACTAACTTCTAAGGTAACTTTTTCAGTTTCAAGTTCAAGCAGTAATTCATCAAGTTTTACGGGATCGCCAGCTTTTTTATACCATTTAGCGATAGTGGCTTCAGAAACCGATTCTCCTAAAGCTGGTACTATAATTTCTACATTCATAAAATTCTCCAATAATTTCTATAATATAAACGATCTTCTTCCCGTTTGGGTTATTTAAAGTTCAAGAGCTTCGTGTACCAAAGCTTCCTGTTGTTTACTATGAATATACAAATAACCAACAGCAGGAGATGCAGACCTTTCCCGACCGGTATAACTCACTTGCGCTTTAATTCCTGCTTTTTCCAAGCACGAATCTAACTGATGGCGTATAAACTTCCATGCGCCCATGTTTCGTGGTTCTTCCTGACACCAGACAAATTTTGAAGTGGCCTGATATTTTTTTATAATTTTTACGACATCTCCTTCTATAAATGGAAATAATTGCTCAAAGCGAATGATAACAATATTATCTATTTTTCTTTCCCGCCTTAATTCAAGTAAATCATAGTAAACTTTACCAGAACAAAAAATTACTTTTTTTACTCTTTCAGCTTTCATTTCTATATCAATTTCATCAATTACAGGAATAAATTTTGTTCCTTCGTCAAGCTCGGCAAGAGTAGACACAGCTAGCTTATGGCGTAGTAGAGATTTAGGGGACATAACAATTAGCGGTTTCCTAAAATTTCTTTTAATCTGCCGACGTAGAAGATGGAATATTGAAGCTGGAGTTGTCGGATAAGCAACGTACATATTATCTTCTGCGCATAATTGTAGAAACCTTTCCAAACGCGCTAAACTATGTTCAGGTCCTTGGCCTTCCATTCCATGAGGCAACAGCACAACAATACCGCTCATCCTAAGCCATTTTGTTTCAGCGGAAGAAATGAATTGGTCGAAAATAATCTGTGCACCATTAGCAAAATCACCAAATTGAGCTTCCCATATCACTAAACGATTAGGGTCTACTATCGAATAACCATACTCAAATCCAAGTACCCCATATTCAGATAAATTACTGTCCGCAATTTCAAAAAATGCCTGATCTCTTGATATATTATTTAGCGGTTCATAAATAGATTTATCAGTTTGACTATGAAGTACGGCATGACGATGGGAAAAAGTTCCTCTTTCTACATCCTGGCCAGTAATCCTAATAGGTATCTTTTCATTAAGTAATGTTGCAAACGCTAGTTGCTCAGCGGTAGCCCAATCAATTGGCCTATCATTTATGAGATCGTGGGATCGCGCTTCAAATAATTTAGCTAATTTAGGATTTATAGAAAAATGATCAGGTATACGACAAAGTTTGACCCCAAGTTCTTGTAACACAGATTTACGCACTCCTGTAAGTAGCTTGTCATCACTAAAACGATCAAAACCCGACCACTGGCCTTCTAACCACTGAGCTCTCGGTTTGTAATTTTTAACCTCATTAAATTCTGAATCTAGAAGATTCTTAAATTTTTGTTTCAGTTGTTGATAGTAATTGTTATCAATCAACCCTGTATTACTTAGTTTGTTTGCGTATAGAGCAGCCGGAGTTAGCTTATTTTTAATTACTTCATACATTATGCTCTGAGTATACATTGGTTCATCGCCTTCATTGTGGCCATATTTACGATAGCAAACTATATCAACTACTACGTCTTTTTGGAATTTTTGCCTATATTCGCAAGCAATTTTAGTTACCAACGCTACTGCTTCTACATCATCTCCGTTAACATGAAATATTGGCGCGCCCACAACTTTTGCTACTTCTGTACAATATCTACTGGCTCTTGAATCGTAGCTATTAGCAGTAAAACCAATCTGGTTATTAATTATTATATGGAATATTCCGCCTACATCATATGGAGCAAGGCCAGACATTACTAGACTTTCTGCTACTACTCCCTGGCCACAAAATGCAGTATCACCGTGAATCAAAATGCCAACGACCTTATTACGCTCACGATTCATACAATCTTGTTTGGCTCTAACCTTACCGGCTACTACTGGATTAACAGCTTCTAAATGAGATGGGTTTGCTGTTAAAGATAGATGAATTTTTTTTCCGGACTTAGTAGTTTTATCCGAAGAATAACCCATATGATATTTTACATCACCTGTTACACCAAGGTCGCTTGGAAAGGCACTAGTCCCTATAAATTCAGAAAAAATAGCTCTATAAGGCTTACCCATAATTTTGGTTAACGTAGATAACCTTCCTCTATGCGCAAGACCAATTACAGCTTCTTCTGCTCCCGCAGCCGCTGACTCTTCAATTACTTTGCTAAGGCTTATTATGGAAGCATCACCTCCTTCTACAGAAAATCTCTTAGCCCCGGGGAACTTTACGTGTAAGTATTGCTCAAACCCTTCTACTTCTACTAAGTCTTGTAATATTGTCTTCTTTTCCTCTAAAGATAGATTAATATGCGTACTAATACTGTCTAGTTTATTATATAACCATTCTTGTGCAGCAGAGTTCTCCACATGTGAAAATTCAACTGCTACTGAGCCGGAATAAGTTCTATTTAAAACATCCACAAGTTCATTAAGAGTAATAATCTTTAGATCATCAAATTCTCCTGATACATCAACTAACTCTGATAACTGACTCGTATTAAAGCCAAAATCTTCCAAATTTAATTTTAGTTCTTCTTTAGTTTTTTTTACTTCGATTGCTAGTGGATCTAGATTAGCCAAGTAATGCCCGCGTTCCCTGTAAGCCTTAATCATGAATTTTGCTCTCAAAGAATTTTCTGCTAAAGAAGAACTAGTTGGTTCAATTTTATTGGAGGAGATAATTGCTTTATCCTGCGTAATATGGGTAATAATTTGAGCACTGGTTTTCAAAGGAGTAATATCACTTTGGTTTACAAAAAATTTTGCCCAGCTCGGGTCAACAGAGCTTGAATCTTTTAAATATTTTTTATAAAGCTCCTCAATGAATACTGAATTACTACCAAATAAAAAACTTGAATATTCAAAATCCATGGTTACCACTTCCTCCTCTAAAATACACTAACATTTATTAATTAGTATAAAACTCCCAAACTGTATAAAATATACTTTCCTTTTGTTTAACCCCAAAGTTTTGCTAAACAAAAGGAAAGTATAAGTGTTTCCTAAAATAGAACCTTATAACTAATAAACCCCTGTTTATAAATTTTTCTTATATTTTACCATCCTACTTTAAAGCTTTAAATAATATTAGCATATGATTATATCTAAAGTTACCTATAGTAGCTATACAAACAACAAATTCTCATATCTTGTATTCCGTATTTTAAATCTACTTATGCTTGCTAAAACATAACAAAATTGGTTTGTCCCAGTATTTTGGTAAAAATACAAGATTTTTAAACTAATCTGTAAAACAAATAACCAAACTCTATTTTCAAGAAAGCAAAGCATCCCTTAGACTAAAACGTTACAAAAAATTTTGTAATACTAATTTTTGTAACGTAAATAAATTCAAAGAGCTTTAAAGGTTTGTAGAAAATTGAATATGGAAAGTTTGTTTTTCATCATATTTCTGTTTCTTCATTGGGAAACCCCAATATACCTTGATAGGGGCTATTTTGGTTATCCATATGAAACCGAAACCCACTGAAGCTCTTATGGCTTTATCATTGTAAAATCCTTCTGTTGTAGAAGATTTGGAATCAGCATCCCATAAGGAACCGGCATCGGCAAAAACAGCCCCGGTTACATTAAACTCTTGAGGTAAACCTAGTGGAAAATTCAACTCAGAAGAAACAGTATAATATTTCTGCCCGCCAAAACCTTCATCGGTTTTTTTATCTCTCGGACCTATACCGCCGGGAGCAAAACCTCTTAGAGAAGAGTCACCTAGATTGAATCTATCCGAAATCCTTACTTTTTTACCGCCTACACCTTTAATATGACCAGCAGCAGCAGATAGCTTCAAGGTGTATTTATTTTCAACAAAAGACTTGAAATATTTCCCGTCAATTTCATGTTTTAGATATTTTGTATTACCGCCAACTCCGGCCAATTCCTGACTTCCAACTATTAAATAACCGTTTTTAGGCAAAATCCTACTGTCAGTTCTATCATAAGTCAAACTGTGGCCAATAGCAGAAGTAGTAAATTTACCCATCTGCTCTTTAATAAATACAGAAGCAGAATCAGACAGGCCGCTTAATTTATCTTGTTTAAGTAAATATTCAACCTCATGAGATAGATCTTCGGTTATATCATAACCAATCGATGTCCTACCACCTGTAGAATTTTTAGAATAATTTTGTTCACCGTTACCAAAACCACTACCACGACCATCTTGAGTTCTAAAAAAACTTACTCCTGCGGACAAATCTTTATCCAAGAAATGAGGATTAGTAATGCCTCCATAATAGCTGATATTCTTTTTACCAACTTGTATGCCAGCATTCAAATATTTACCGGTACCAAGTAGATTTCTTTCTAAAAAGGATATGCGTCCAAAAGGACCTCCAGCGGTATTATATCCAAGATCTAGGCCAATAGAAGAAGTAGATTTTTCTTCAACGTCTATATTAATATCATAACGATCCCTCCGATTAGTAGGTGCTATTTTTAGCATTAGTTTATCGAAATAATCTAGGTTACGAATATTTTGTTCACCTTTTTCAATCTTAGAGCGATTAAAGATATCGCCTTCTGCTATTTTAAGTTGACCTCTAATAACGTGATCTTCTGTCTTCAAGTTGCCTTCTATATTAATTTTATTTATAAAGATTTTATCGGCTTGGTCGACTACGATTACCACATCTACTATTCTAGCTTCCCTATTTGGTTTTACATCAGGATAAACCTCTACTTGCGGATAACCACGACTTCCCAAATAACTGGTGATTTGTTCGGAAATTGATTCCATAGCGTCTAAGTTAAAAGTTTGTCCCTTTTTCTGGGAAACAAACTTCTCTACTTCTGCTGTTTCGATATTTTTTAGTTTATTATTAACTGTAATATCCCCAAATTGATATTTATTACCTTCATCAACTGAATAAGTTAATATAAAACCTTCTTTTGTCGGAAGTAAATCTGCTGTAACTGAAATTACATTAAAATCTGCAAACCCTACTGAATTATAGAATTTGGTAAGCAGATGCTTATCATATTCTATCCTGTCAGGATCATAGGTATCATTAGTTTCTAAGAACCTGAACCACTTAGATTCTTTTGTCATTATAACAGATCTTAACTCAGAATTAGAATAATTTGCGTTACCGGCAAAATAGATAGATTTTACGCCTGTTTTTGGTCCTTCAGTAATTTGGAAAATAACTTTTACAGCATTGTTGCCCTGTTCCTCAATTTTAGACTTAACGTCAACTGAAAATCTACCAGAACGTTTATACATTTCCTTGATTTTTTCTACGTCAGCTCTAAGTTTTGCTTTTCTCAACGATTCACCGGCAACAGTTGATATTTCGTTTGCCATTATGGTAGATTTTATTTTGGAATTTCCTGTAAAAATCACTTTCCTGACAAAAGGAGTTTCTTTTACATCAACTTTTAAAACCCCGTTTGCAAAATTTATTGAAACATCTTCAAATAATGAAGTTGCATATAAACTTCTAACAGCCTCATTTTGAGATTCCAAAGAAAATTGCTGACCTTCATGTAAACCTAAATATTCTTGGATAGTGGATGTTTGAATTCTTTGATTCCCATGTACTACAATCTTATTAATTTTTTCATCAGCAGCAGCATAAGAAAAAACAAACAAGAAACCAGTTAAAAAAATTAGCTTTATTACTTTATTCACAAACACGCCTCTTAATAAAAACAAACTAAAACTTAACAGAACAAAATTATGTCCAGAACTAATAGATTTTTATAGCAGTTAGAACAAAAATTACAACAAGAAAAGCTATTAGGAGAGTGATGATCGATATAAATCTTATTAACTAGGGAATTCTGGGACTAAAATAAAAGTATAGGGTTGCTGGCGGAGAGGAAGGGATTCGAACCCTCGACACATTGCTGTGAACACGCTTTCCAGGCGAGCGCCTTAAACCACTCGGCCACCTCTCCGAAAGGGATTTGTTTTTAGGTCTTCTGCAGAAAAATACACTAAAGGCAAATTTTAATCAAGTAATACAATTTAAAAAGAATCGATAAGAAGTTTGAAGCTTAACTTGTATCAAGAGTTTAGGAGAGATCGGTAAGATAATTAAAACATTTATATGAATAAGCTATTAAATAGGTTTAAAAAGATAATAAAGTTTTTATATCTACCTGGTAATGATTGTATATATATAAAACAAATTGCATAACCTCGCAGATCGTTGCCCTTAGCTTTCGGGTAAATGAAGTTTTAAATAATTATTCCTCTAATGCTAAAGGAGAAAACTGGTTAAAGGTCTTATGTATTAACATTTGATAATTTCTCTAATAGGGAATTTTGCTCAAGCCTTTTGGCAAGAAGCTTTGGATTAAATTTTTTTATATCATATTCCTGGGAAGTACAGGAAAAAATATATCCTTTATCATTATCAACTTTTTGTATACATTGTCCGCATATACCTTTCATCATACATTGCATCGGGGCTAATATACCACAAACAAACTCACTATCTTTAAATAACTGCTGTTCATATCTTTTTATTTCTTCTAGTGTTTTGTAGGTAACGTAAGCTATTAGGTAAGCATTTGTTGAGGTTTTTACTTTACCGACCTTATTGATAAAATTATTAATATTTTTATTATCTTTACTATTACCAGATAATGTAAATATATATACTTCATCTGCGGCGGCTTTTATTTTATCTATATAAAAAATATCGTTGACGTTGTTATAGACAGAAAAAAATATTACTTTTGATCCCTGATTTTTGAATTTCTGAGCAATTGGTAATAGGGCCATATTTCTAATTCCTTCCCCTATTAAAATAACATTTTGGGATTTTGGAATGTAAGTTTTAGAGCCAGTAGGGCCCATAAGTACAATTTCTTCTCCTACTTTTAAATTACTGCATAATTTTGTTGATTTTCCTACTTTTAAGATAATAAAGTAGATTAAGCCTTGGTTTTTATCTACTCTGTAAGGGCTCAAGGCAAGGGGTTTGGTAAGTTTACCTGAGGTTTCTGCAAAATTTTGTAGCCTGAAAATTTGTCCGGCTTGATAATTTCGAGCAGCCATAGGGGATTTTATTGCTATATCTAGTATGTTTGGGGTAATTTCCTTTAGAGAATAAATTTTGGACTTTAATTGCTGATCCAAAACTTGCTTGAACTGTTGAAAGGAAAAATTTGTATTTGAGCTTGATTTATTTAGATGTTTTGTTACCTCTTTGTAGCCATTTTTAGCACTAGCAAGTGCTTTAACAACGCTTCCTGAGTACTTCTGATTACAGTCTCCGAAATGACTAAATCTATGGTTATCGCTAGTAAATCTACTTATATCTAGGAATTCATTATCTTCGGTGCCAATTGCTACTAATACCGTTTTTGCATTTAAGGTAAAAATATTTTTTTCCTGATCCAAAAATTCTATCTGATTTACATAATCATACTCATCTGCCTTAATTTCCAGCGGAGCTAAATTTAGCATAAATTTTACACCTATAGCTTTCGCATGTTCTATTTCTTCGTGATTTCTTTTATAGGCTGGAGATTCCTTTATGTCCTTTCTATAACAAATTGTTACCCCTCCCAGTTGCTGAATAATATCAAGTTTCTCTCTTGTAGATTTAGCTTTTTGCAATAATTTTGCATGGCTAGCAAACTCTTCTGCAATTATTTTTTCCTCATCAGATAGTTTATTGAGATTTGCCAGCTTGCCTTTATATGAATTTAAGAATTTTTTAACTTGTACTTGATAGTAATGAATTGCTTCGACAGCACTATCAATAGCGGTTAGGCCGCAACCTATTATTACTACTGGCATCCTCAGGAGCAAATTGCTATTGCTTTGCGCCAAATAGCTTCCGCCTTGTTGCAAATTCATTAGAAAATCAGCGGCACTTTTTACTCCTTTAATAAAATAAGAATATGAATTTATATATTTAGGTTTTCCTGCTCCAAGGCATAATGCTATATGATCAAAACCAATATCAAAAGCTTGCTTTGTAGTAATGTTGCTGCCAAGCCTTATCCCACCAAGTAGTTTAAAATTATTTATCCTTCTTTCTAAAATTAATCTGATTAAAGTGAGGTTATTTTTATCCCATCTATTGGTAATACCATATTCTGCAACCCCTCCAAAACCTTGAGGAGCTCTTTGAGATAGGGATATTTTTATTTGTTTGTAATCTCTTATCGGTTTTGTTAAATCAATTTTTAGGCCTGTGATTTTTAAGCCGTCAATTGCAGTAACGTTATGCCCTTCATTCAACAAATAATGACAAAGAGCAAAGCCTGCAGGTCCTAGACCTGTAACTAAAATATTATAATTAGTAGGTTTTTTAGGCAAAGGGGATTCGATATTTAATGGATTCCATTCGGTTAGTAAAATATATATTTCTACCCCATAAGGAAGATTTAAAACATTATCTAAAATCTTTGATTCGATGAGAGGAATATTAACAGGATCTTGTTTTTGAAAAATACAGGATTTCATACAATCATTGCAAATTCTATGCCCAGTTGCGGCTACCAGTGGGTTATCAATTAAAATAACGCTTAGGGCTCCAATATTAAATCCCGCTGACATTAACTCATTCATTTCAGAAATTTTTTGATCTAATGGACAGCCATGCGTTTGCTGGCTTTCTTGTTTTGCGTTTTTTATACCAAAACGGCAGGAATCTTTTTGTTGATGATGGCAATATATACAATATTTTGCGTTAGAAAGGGCATTCTCTAAATTAAGTTCATTATCTCTATAGTCAAAACCAAGAGAAATATGCTTAGCTAGAATTTGTATTCTATTTTTACGAATTAAATTATCCAGATTCTCAGGCCTTGGTATAGTAAATAAAGGTAGGGAACTATTATTTAATACCATATAAATGGCGTACTCTGCAGCAACGTTTAACTCCGATTGAAATTTTTCAGGTGTTCTTAGCCACTTTATTACGTTTTCTGCAAAATTTTCCTGGGTGATTCTGCCAATTAATCCTGTTAATTTCTGCGATATTTCTGGAAAATTTATTTCCTTATTACTATGGTTGTAATAATTTTTAAATACCCGTTGGACAAATTTTCTCTTGCATTCATAAATAATATTAAAATTTTGCTGGCTCTGTTTTAGAGCAAGATTTTCATCTTCTATCGAAAATAATTCAGTTATAAAATCATCGAAGTAAGGAGCTAACTCTAGCAAAAATTTGGAGTATTCAATAGAAGATTTAAGTGCCTCCAGGGAACTTCTATACTCAGTTAATTTTTTATGTAAAATCAGGTTTTTTTGTTCTAAATAAGAAAGAAAGATTTTATCGATTTTTTTTAAACCTTTTAAAGAGTTTAAATCGCTAAAATTTACTGCAAAGTTCAATTTCATATTAAGAATATATTATGACTCTTGGAGTGTGAACTAGCTAAACTGTAATTGTTTATTTAATTTATGACATTTTTTGTATGCATAATATTTAGATGCTTTAGCGAGTCTAACCCCTAGGATAATACAGTAGAGTAACTTTTACAATCTATAGGCATCGCTTAATCAGTTTTGTAAAATCGCTAGATAGACGGAATTAGAAAAACCAAATATATCATTTTGCATACCAGTTTTTGACCAAGTGGCTAGAATTCACAATCCTTTAATATATTGCCTGACAATTTAACTTCACAAAATCTTAAGGCAAATGTGTAGCAATTTTCTTTTGCACCCTTAACCAATATGCAAAATTAAGCTATAGGCTGGAATTTATCCATTCCTGAAGAACATTTTTAGGCTGTACTCCCACCTTGGTAGCAATTTGTTTGCCTTCTTTAAAGAGTAACATCGTCGGAATTCCTCTTACACCAAATTTAGAGGGTGTTTCTGGATTTTCATCAATATTCATCTTGACTATCTTTATCTTAGCACCCATCTCTTCCGATAATTGGTCAAGGATAGGAGCGAGCATACGGCATGGGCCACACCATTCTGCCCAAAAATCAATTAATACAGGCAATTTTGAATTTATTACTTCAGATTCAAATTCATTATCTTTAATTGGTTTGGTCATAATAATTATATAGTAGTTCTTATTAATTGTTTTTTGATAATTTTTCTTTTAAATTACTGATTAAAGCATCAATTCCATTATTGGAAATAATATTATCAAACTCAGTTTGCTGAGAGTTTAATATACTAACACCTTCGGTTATTATATCTCCTACTTTATAAGGGTTTTGTTTAGCATTTACAAGTTTATGAACTAAGTAGTCAACTGCTACCGGTGAATCAGAATCTTTTTTTAAAATCTCCATACTGACTAAAAATACATTATCATCAACTTTGTTTACTTTTTTTGCAACCGCTTTTACGTCGCTATAGTTTTTTGAAAGATCAGCATAAGCTTGGACAATAAATCTTGAATAAACTTCTGTAAATTCCTTTATTTTTGCAGCAGAAATGCTTTTTTCATGCCGTCCTAAGGTGTATTTAGCCATCCAGTCAAGGTGTAAGTTCGCACGTATTAACGTACTTGAACGTTTAACTTTCTCATCTGCTGGTAAGCTTGCATCATTTACAATATTATATCCATCAGTAATTAAGTTATTAACATAAACTTTTAGCTTTTCTGCTTCTTCATCAGCATATGCTAGAGGATTGAAGACTAAAACATATATACATAGCAAAATTCTATTAATGACTTTCATAACTATACCTAAATTTATGTAAAACCATATTAACCCTTTAAATTTTCAATGTACACCTTTATTTAAAGGTCTGGCATTTATAACCTGTAGGGTATACTATTTTAGCTTCTTTTTGATTAAAAATAGCTTCCCTAACCGCAATATATGGATCTGAAGAATTTTTCGAAACATAATCTGTAAGAGGCATAAGTTTGTAACGCATATCTACAATTGATACACCGGTTACGGTAAGCATAAACTTCTTATCTAAGGAATAAGTAAGAGGATTTAGCAAAATATCTGAAATTATGGGATCTGATGCATCCCTAGCATTAATTCCGCCATAGAAGGGAAGTACTATATATGGTCCAGTACCTGTGCCGTAATGTGCTAAAGTGCTACCTAGCGTTTGTTTTTTGGGGGGTAGGCCAAATTTGCTTGCTACATCAAACATCCCAGCAATACCAAAAGTTGAATTTATTGCAAAACGCCAAAAACTTTTCAGTATACCTTCAGGATTACCTTGAAGGCTATAGTTTACGGTAGATAAAGGTTCTGATATATTATCCACAAAACTTCCAACACGATTTTTTGTATAGTCATTTGTAAATCTACCATATATTTTAGCAACAGGTCTTAATAAAAACGTGTCAACTACACTATTAAAAGCAAAAATTTTGCGATTTAATTTTTCGTAAGGGTCATAAACAGTGCACTTACCGCTAAATTGGTTGTAATTATAGCTATATTTCTCGTCGCTATCGTCGCTCCCCTTGGCCAAGACTTCTCCTAGTGTAAAATTCAGAATTAATGCTGTTTGCAAAAAACATTTTGTAAACCGTTTAACTGTAATTGACTCAATAACCAATTTAATCAAACTCATATAGCTTTTAATTTTAGTTTTGTGCGGATTATAACAATAGTTTTTTAATAATCACCTTATTTTTTTACTTGATTTAGTTTTTTACACACGAATATAACGTAGCTATTTTTAATTAGTGGTTCTGAATTTGGTTCATCGATAATACTGAAACCACATTTATTGAGTAATTTGTGTATATAATCTTCCTTATAGACAAATTCCAGATATTGATCAGAAAAACCTTTATTATCACTTATCCTGTAAGCAAAAGCAAAATATCCTCCATAAGATAAAGAATTATAGAGTTTACCAAATAGATCGCTTAATTCTGAATTATTAGCAAATCCGTCAAGGCTTAAGATAATGTCATATTTTTCGTCCTTGTGGTCTATTAGATAATTTTCAATAGGTAAGTTAATTATTTTATCATAAACCTTATCACGCTTAGACTGTTTTTGAAGCTTAACCATTTCGGTGGAACTTTCAATACCGGTAATAGAAAAACCTTCTTGCATCCTTTTGTCTATTTCTTCACCAAGACACCCTATATTACTACCAATTTCTAGTATGGAGTATTTTTCTGGTAATTTATCAATTGCGCCATTTAGCTTTATAACTAAGTCTTTTGGTAAATTAAGGTTCTTATTGAAAAACTTATCGATAATATCTTTAGTAATTATACCCCGATACACGGAGTATAATTCACTTGGAACTTTTGAAATATGATCAATTTCTTTGATAAATTTTAGTAAACCGATTTTATCTTCGCTTTGTCCTTTTTCTAGGTAAAAAATTGCTTTTTTATATTTTTTTTTCAAAAAGTAAGCCCATCCGGTCCAATAATTTACGAAAGGATGATTTGGACGCAAAAATTTATCAACTAATCTAAATCTGAATATAGCATCGTTGTAATTTTGATTATTAAGATGATATGTACCAAGGTTTATATTTGTTTCTGTAAAGTTTTTAGGTTATATCTTAACCTTGCTACGTTTTCTTTAATTGTAAAAAATTGAGTTTTTAGCAGATTGGGAATTTCAAGTATAAACGCAAATCCTGATTTTATATAATCTACTAATTTAGAAAAAATACCCTGTGCCATCATAAATTATTATTACTCCGGCCTTTAAATATTGAACTAACATTAGAGAAATGATATAATGATATTGTATCAAGAGTAATAACAAAATGTCTAATAAAAAATTATCACCAAGCGATCTCAAGATATTAAGAAAGAAAGCAGTGGAAGCAATAGTTATACATGGAATAAGCAAGAAACAAGCATCTATTACTCCGGCCTTTAAATATTGAACTAATATTAGAGAAATGATATAATGATATTGTATCAAGAGTAATAACAAAATGTCTAATAAAATTATCACCAAGCGATCTCAAGATATTAAGAAAGAAAGCAGTGGAAGCAATAGTTATACATGGAATAAGCAAGAAACAAGCATCTATTACCTTTGGGTTTTCTAGGAGTTCTATATGGAAATATCTTAAAGAGTACAAAATTTATAAGGAAGAAAGCTTTCGCTATAAGAAGCGAGGAGTAAAGGTAGGAACAGGATCTAAAATCAGTAAAAATCAAGAAGAGGAATTAAAATCTAAAATTTTATCACATACACCTGATGAATTGGGAATGGATTATACGTTATGGAATAGTAAAGTGGTACAAGAATATATAGAATCCAATTACCTTTATCAGTATAACAGGCGTTCTATAAGAAAAATTATGAATAGATTGGGTTTTACGTCTCAAAAACCAATTAAATCAGCCTATCAACGTAATCCAGAGAAGATAAAAGAATGGTTAACAGTCACATATCCAGAAATCAAGTCTCGTGCAATGAAAGAAAGTGCTAGAATTTATTGGGGAGATGAAATGGGGATACAATCAACAGATAATCGAGGTAAAACATATGGTCTTAAAGGCAAGACCCCAGCAATCAAGAGAAGTGGTTCAAGATTTAAATGTAATATGCTAGCTGCTATTAGTCCGCAAGGGTTTATGAACTGGATGGTATTTGAAGATAATTTTACCAGCAAAAAGTGTATTGAATTTTTAGGTAGACTGATCAGACAAATTAAGCAGAAAATATTTTTGATATTAGATAATCATAGAGTGCATCACAGTAAAAAGGTAAAAGCTTATGTAGAAAGACATAAGGACAAGCTAGAATTGTTTTATTTACCATCATATTGTCCTGATATGAATCCACAAGAACTTGTAAACCAAGATGTCAAAGCTAACTCCAATAATTTTCGAGTACTAAAATCAGTAAAAGATTTAACAATTAATGTACGGTCCTATTTAACACAAATTCAGTTTAATGGTATAAAAATTCAAAATTATTTTAAAAAGAAAGAAATAGCTTATGCTACTATATAATATTCAATATTTAAAGGCCAGAGTAATAAGTAGGTTGATTTATTGATCTTTAATTTGATTTTCAACTTATGTTCTCATATAATCCTGCCTAGTTCAAACTAATAAAGCAATATTAGCTGTTACTTATAAAATTAACAAAAAAATTAGTTACAAAATTATGTCATTAATAGCTAGAAGGTTGGGTTTTATTAAGCCATCTCCAACACTTGCCGTATCTGCAAAAGCTGCAGAATTAAAACGAAGTGGCATAGATGTGATTTCTCTTGGTGCTGGCGAGCCGGATTTTGATACTCCAGAAAATATCAAACTTGCTGCTATTACTGCGATAAAAGCTGGTGTAACAAAGTATACCAATGTCGATGGTATGCCGGAATTAAAAAAAGCGGTATGTGAAAAATTTAAACGAGAAAATGGCCTTGAACATTTAGCAGACCAAATAATTATTGGAACGGGGGGGAAACAAGTCATATATAATTTGTTTATGGCAACTCTTGACCAAGGAGATGAAGTAATAATACCTGCACCTTATTGGGTATCTTACCCTGATATTGTACTACTTGCCGAAGGCAAACCGGTAATAATTGAAGCTCATCTGGAAACAGGATTTAGAATAACACCAGAATCCCTAGATACAGCCATTACAGACAAAACTAAGTGGTTTATTTTAAATTCTCCAAGCAATCCATCGGGAACAGCTTATTCAAAGCAGGACTTGCTAATACTTGCTGATATTTTGCGAAAATACCCTCATGTTCAGATAATGTCTGATGATATATATGAGCATATTACTTTTGATGGTTTTAAATTTTATAATTTGGCAGCAGTTGCGCCGGATTTAAAAGAGAGAATATTTATAGTTAACGGCGTTTCAAAAGCTTATTCAATGACTGGCTGGAGAATAGGTTATGGTGCGGGTAATAAGGATATAATAAAAGCTATGGCGTTAATCCAGTCGCAAAGTACTTCTAATCCTTCATCAATAAGCCAGATGGCAGCTATCGAAGCTCTTATCGGTATCCAAAGCTATATCCCAAAAAATGCCCTTGGTTTTGAAAAAAAACGGGATTTGGTTTTTAGCTTGCTGTCTAAAATCAAGAACCTTGAGTGCTATAAGCCTGAAGGAGCTTTTTACTTGTTTATTAGATGTACGAAATTATTTGGTAAAAAGACACCTTCCGGGCAGTTACTCAAAAACGATAATGATTTAGCAACTTATTTGTTAGAACATGCAAATGTAGCAGTAGTACCCGGCATTGCATTTGGCCTGGAAGGGTATTTCCGTATCTCTTATACAACTAGTGAAGAATTACTTGCTGAAGCGTGTCGTAGAATTGAGATGTGTATAAACCAATTGGCTTAATGAAGAAGATAATAAAGTATTATTTAAAAAATAGTAAAATAATATTTAATATAGTAGCAACTGCAATTTTTCTATATCTTAAAATTGCTTATTTTACTAGTAGCTGGCGTTTCATTATGCCCGAAAACCTTGATGAAGCAAAGCTTGATAATGCAAAAGGGCTGTTTTTTGCAATATGGCATAATAGATTAGCTTATAGCATGTATATTTTGGGTAATTATAAAAATGTTTTTGGCCTAACAAGTCCACATTCCGACGGCAAAATTATCGGTAAGCTCATTTTAATGATGGGGCACCGAATAATTGAAGGTTCAACAAACAAGAATTCAGCTGCTGCCGTCAAAGAAATTATAAAGCAAATTTCCAATGGTGGTAAGATAGTGGTAACTCCTGACGGACCAAGAGGGCCTGTATATAAAAATAATAGCGTAATTACAAAAATTGCTAGTAAATACGACAAAAAAGTAGTCCCCGTTTCGTGTCATGCTTCAAAATATTTTGAGCTCAAAAGTTGGGATAGGATGATGTTACCAAAATTCTTTAGTAAAATATTAGTAGTTATAGGAAAGCCTTTAACCCTCAGTGGGGATGAGGAGCAGGATAAGATACTTTTGGAAAACACATTAAATAATTTAACTGACCAAGCACGAAATTTATTAAAATCAGCATAATTAACACACCTTAATTATGGGTTTTAAGCACAGTGAGAGTTTATTCTTGTTCTGTAGGACGTAAGGATATATAGAAAGATATTCCATCTTCTAAATTTGCTTCATTAGAGTCAAAAATTTCTAAGTTAGAATTTTTTTCTTCCGGAGACTTAGTTATAACACTTCTCATGTAAAATAAATTATTTATTTTAGCATATTCTTCAAAAGTTTCTTCTGCCGGAATACCTAGTGTATTTTTAAACTCAAAGGATACTATTTCATATTTCTTTTGGCCTGTTAAAACTATTGATTTTGCTATTTTTGAATTATCAGAATCAGACTGTTTACTATTTGCAAGCATTCTGTGAGCGAGTAACAACTCCCGAAGAAAAATAGATCCTTTATCCGATTTACTATCATTTTGTGCTTCGGTAGCAGATGAGAAAGCTGTAATATTTACACTTAGAATAATACAGAAAATAACTAAGGAATTAATTAATAGCTTTTTTACCATAACTTACCTATTTCATTTTTATGACCATAAATTTTTCATTTTAGAGAAAAAACCGCTTTCTGAATAGTTTTGATTTACTTGGCCTAATTCTTTATCTAACTCTTCTAGTAAATCTTTCTGCTTTTTTGTCAAGTGTTTAGGAATTTGAACATAAACATGGGCGTAGAGATCTCCCCTTGAAGTAGAGCGAACTTTTGACATACCATGACCTTTTATACGTAATTGATCACCGGTTTCGGATCCTGCTGAAATTGTTAATTTTACTTTTGAGCCGTCAATAGTTGGTACTTCAATTTCTCCTCCAAGAACCGCTTTTGTAAAACTGATTGGTAACTTAAAATGAAGATTCGAATTTTCAACTTTATATATATCGTGAGATTTTATGGAAACAAAAACATATAGATCTCCATTTGCTCCGCCCCTAATTCCGGCTTCGCCTTCTGAAGCAATACGGATTCGTGTGTTATCTTCTATACCAGATGGGACGTTAATAATTAAACTTTTCTGTTTGGTAATTCTGCCATTACCGTGGCAGGTAATACAAGGATTTTTAATAACTTGGCCAGCACCGCCACATTTACTACAAGTTTGTTCTATTGCAAAAAAACCTTGCTGCATCCTAACTACCCCAGCACCTCCGCACTGACTACAATTAGCAGTTGCACTCGCATCCTGTGAACCCTTGCCATTACATGGGTTGCATTTTACTTCTGTTCTAAAATTAATGTTTTTATCAGTTCCTCTAAATGCCTCTTCAAGGCTAATAGTAAGTTCATACTTTAAATCTGAGCCTTTAATGTTCGTAGATGTTCTGGTCCTTCTTGTGCTCCCTCCCATAAAGTCGCCAAAAAAGTCGCCAAAAATATCGTTGATATCCTGGGCATTAAAGCCTCCCGCCCTGCCACCGCCAAAGCCACTTGAGGCGCTGTTACCCTGAGCAAAAGCCGCATGGCCGAACCTATCATAAGCTGCTCGTTTTTGCTCGTCTTTTAGAGTATCATACGCTTCGCTAACTTCTTTAAATTTCCTTTCAGCATCAGGATTGTTGGCATTTTGATCTGGGTGATATTTTTTGGCTAGTTTTAAATATGCTTTTTTTATTTCAGAAGCGTCGGCTGATCGTGGTACTTCTAGAACTTCATAATAATCTTTTTTCGACATAATACGTTTACAAATAACTTTGTGGTAAAAAGCTTAAACTAAATTTTCTATAGCAATAATCGGCTGGTGAAATAAAAGCGTTTTAATTTGATACCAGCCGATTATAGGTCATTTCTGTGAGTAGTCTAGTAAATTAGTTTACTTATTATCGGTCACATCCTTAAATTGACCATCTACTACTTTATCATCTCCAGAATCTTTATGTTCAGTATGAGCAGCACCTGCGCCACCCATTCCACCACTTCCATCTGTTTTATACATTGCTTCGCCTATTTTCATACTCGCAGCAGCTAAAACTTCTGTTTTTTTATTAATTTTTTCAAGATTATCTTCCTCAAGTGCTGATTTTAATTCAGCTATTGCTTCTTCAATAGCTTTCTTGTCATCGCCTGAGATTTTATCTCCATGTTCTTTTAACGATTTTTCAGACGAATAAATAAGCGTATCAGCTCTATTTCTTACTTCTATCGCTTCTTTACGTTTTTTGTCTTCGGCAGCATTTTTCTCCGCATCTTTAACCATTGCTTCAATTTCTTCTTCTTTAAGACCTCCAGAAGCCTGGATAGTAACTTTTTGTTCTTTACCACTAGCTTTATCTTTAGCGGAAACATGTACTATACCGTTAACGTCAATGTCGAATGTCACTTCAATTTGAGGCATACCTCTTGGTGCAGGTGGGATTCCTTCTAGATTAAATTGTCCAAGCAACTTATTATGTACAGCAAGTTCCCTCTCTCCCTGAAATACTCTTATCGTAACTGCATGTTGATTATCGTCTGCAGTTGAGAAAACCTGGCTTTTCTTCGTAGGAATAGTAGTATTTCTATCTATCAATCTTGTAAATACTCCACCCAGAGTTTCGATTCCAAGTGATAAAGGAGTAACATCGAGTAACAAGACATCTTTAACGTCACCTTGCAACACTCCTCCTTGGATTGCTGCGCCGAGAGCTACTACTTCATCAGGGTTCACACCCCTATGAGGTTCACGGCCAAAGAATTCTTTTACTTTTTCGATTACCTTCGGCATTCTTGTCATACCGCCAACAAGTACTACTTCCTGGATATCATTGGCTTTAAGACCTGCATCCTTTAAGGCCTTTTTACAAGGTTCCATGGTAGAATTGATCAAATCTTCAACCAATGCCTCAAGTTTTGCTCTAGTAAGCTTAAGGTTCATATGTTTTGGACCGCTACTATCTGCGGTAATATAAGGCAGATTTATATCAGTTTGTTGAGTTGAAGAAAGTTCTTTTTTTGCTTTCTCCGCAGCTTCTTTAAGCCTTTGGAGAGCAAGAGGATCTCTTTTTAAGTCAATCCCATGCTCTTTTTTGAATTCGTCAACCAAGAAATTAAGAATTCGCATATCGAAATCTTCACCGCCTAGGAAAGTATCGCCATTAGTTGCTTTAACTTCGAACACGCCGTCACCAATTTCAAGAATAGAAACGTCAAAAGTACCACCACCTAAATCGTAAACAACTATGGTTTTATTTTCTGTTTTGTCAAATCCATAGGCAAGCGCTGCAGCTGTCGGTTCATTTATAATGCGCAGCACTTCTAGGCCTGCGATCTTACCGGCATCTTTTGTTGCTTGCCTTTGAGCGTCGTTGAAATAAGCAGGAACTGTAATTACAGCTTGGGTAACAGGTTCGCCAAGGTAATTTTCAGCTGTTTCTTTCATTTTTTGCAGGACATAAGCACTAATCTGGCTTGGAGAATATTTTTTGCCGTCTACTTCTACTTCTACCCAAGCGTCGTTATTATCAGATTTAACAATTTTATACGGTACAAGTTCCTGATCTTTTTTTACCGTTGGATCATCCATGTTACGACCAATTAGTCGTTTAATAGCAAATAAAGTATTAGCTGCGTTTGTAACAGCTTGCCTTTTTGCCGGTTCTCCTACCAATATTTCTCCGTTTGCAAATGCTACCATGGAAGGAGTAGTTCTTGACCCTTCGGCATTTTCTATCACCTTAGGCTCTTTACCCTCCATAACCGCTACGCAAGAGTTTGTTGTACCAAGATCGATACCAATAATTTTTTCCATAGTTATCCCCATTGAATATAAATTTGTTTGACTTGAAAGCTTTTATCTGCTTTTTTGGTTTAGTCAAATATATCTGTTGATATAGTGCAGGATAAAATTTTTACAAGATTAGTAAGGTAAAAAATGTTAAAAATAATAAAAATTTTCCTAATTTTTTTTAGTCTCAACCACTGTTGTAACTCAGGCTTCTGGGACGGTAAAAGTTAAAGATATAGAAAAAATAAAAAAAGCAAAATTTTTAGTAACGATTAATAGCCGGGTATCTGTTTCCGCCTATCAGAATACCGGCAGCTGGTCGGGAACCGGGTTTATTGCCGATTTTGAAAAGGGCTTTATCGTAACAAATAACCATGTAGTCGGAAGAGCTGCAGTAGGTACATATTTTATTACTTTCCATAACGGTCAGCAAGCGGAAACGAAGGTTGCTTATTATGATCACTATGCTGACTTTGCAATTTTAAAAATAAATCCTCAGGAATTACCTGAACAAGTAGAAAAAATAGAATTTAGCAATAAAGAACCAAGCTTGGGTGATGAGGTTTTTATTGTAGGGAATACGGAAGATCAAGGATTTTCATTCCATAGTGGGTATTTATCGGATCTTTTTGATATTAATGGTCAAATGCCTCAAGGATCTTATGTGATAAATATGAATACCACTGGTGGAGCAAGCGGTTCGCCTGTTATAAATTCCAAAAGTAAAGCAATTGGAATTTTATACGGTGGGGGGGGGGGAAACCCATGCTCTTGCTTTAAAGAAGTCATATGTAACGGATGTATTAAATGCTTTGGAAAGCAATAAACCAGTACAAAGAAAGCATATAGGTGTTATCTCGGTTTTGTACTCGCTTGATAAAGCAGTAAAGCACCGTAACTTTCCCGTCTCAGAAATGAAAGCATACATTAAAAAATTTCCTGATGCCCGCAATAGGGTTATTACAGTCCGTACCATTATTGCCGGTTTTACCGCTCAAAATGTGATAATGCCAAGAGATATTATTTGGGCAGTAAATAATAAAGAATTAGGTGGTGATCTTACTATACTTGACCAAACAATGAATAATGCCAATGAGAATATTACTCTTACAATTTTTCGAGACGGCCAAAAATTTGATAAAGAAGTTAAATTATATGATTTAGAAAAAAACAAAATTCGTAGGATGTTTGATTTTGCTGGCGCACTATTTTTTGAAGCTGATGATTATGCAGCGGCCCAGTCAGGAATACCTATCGGTAGTGTGTGGCAATTGTCAACGTTCAAACCGGAGGGAGTTTTAGTAGTATTCCTGAAATGTTCGTTCAAAATTATAAAAGCGTTTATAGGTTAGTAATAGAATCTATAAACAACCAGAAGGTTGACACATTAAATGATTTAATCAAAGCTGCGAGTGAGGCAATAAAACAAAAGTTTATCAATATTACTTATAAAAATTACCAACCATATTTTACGTTTTTTGACCAAGAAAGTGGTTTTATATCAAGCCAGGAACAGTTAATGCAAGACATTACCTTCGATAGCATTGATACTAAACCAAGAATATTAAAGTATGATAATGATTTAAGTGAGTGGATATCAGAAGAAATTTAGGACTTTAACAAAACCGATTTTTTAGAATAATTCTTTAATGGTTTTAGTGGTGCCGCTAGAGAGAATCGGACTCTCGACCTCATCATTACCAATGATGCGCTCCACCACTGAGCTATAGCGGCACTTGTATAATGTACTCAATTAATTGACATATAATAGTTAATAGGTCAAGAAAAATTTGGAATTTTGCCAAACTTCTTTTGCTATACAATTTTTTGATGCCATTTTTTCTTTATAAACTCCTTATCTGTACGAGATTATTACCATTCTGTTGCTTAATAAAATTTAGAAACTGGCTTATAGAGTCTACTATATCGTCGTGCTTACCATTAGGGAAATTAGTAATCTCGGAAGTGATGATTCTACTAACAGCTGCTTGTGCCGGTAATAATACTATCCCACTTTCAAAAAGGTGTATAACTGAGGCAAATCTTGTAATCTTATCAAGAGAGGGTTTTATAGCCTTAATATTATTCAAACCAGAAATTTTTAAATCTTGAATCAATGATTGTCCACTTGATTTGTCTTCAATTAAGACAAATCGTGGTTTATACTTATGAATCTGCTTGTAAATTTCATTTTTTAAATCTGAATAAATTAGTTTTTTCCGAATCATTTGGACTAGATAATATTTGTTTTGGATGATTCCCCAAACTGTTCCAACTGTATAATCAGACGTTTCTGATGTCTTGATTGCGGTGTCCCAGCTATGAATAAAAAATCGAACTTATCTGGTAATTTTTCAAAATAGTGGATATTTTGCCGGGAAAGTAAGTGATAATTAGCAGGTAAAGGTTCTTGTAAAAACTGAGCAGCATAATTTCTACTGCCAATTTCACGTTCAAGGTTTTGGAGGAAATCTCGTGTGTTGCGGATATCATCTAAAATCTCTCCCTCTTTGTAAATTTTATGGAATTTGCCAAAGTTATATTCTATATCTTTTGAAGCTAAAGCAGGAATTTTTAGAATTTCCCAACCGTTTGAAGATTGTAAGTGAGCGGATAAATCTTCTTGATGTAACCTTTGCATGACAAGAACAATTGCACCATTTTTTTGTCATTAAGCCGAGTAATAAAAGTCTGTTCGAACCATTCTATAACCCTATTGTGCATTTTGACGGAATTGATTTGGGTAGGGTTGTGCGGATCGTCGATGATCAGAAAATCTCCTCCTTCACCAGTAGCTGAGCCGCCAACACTCGTAGCGAAACGAAAGCCGTTTTTAGTAGTCAGAAATTTACTCTTCTGATTATGACTTTTTGATAGTTTTGTTTTTGGGAAAAGTTGTTTGTACCAGTTGGAAGATACCACTAACCTTGTATCCATTGAATGCTTAACACTTAAAATCGAAGAATAACTAGCAATCATTATTCTTGTCCCAGGATTGAGAAATAAAAGCCAAGCAGGCCAGGCAACACTTACACATACTGATTTTAAGGCTCTTGGAGGCATGTTATTACTCTGGCCTTTAAATATTGAACATTATATAGTAGCATAAGCTATTTCTTTCTTTTTAAAATAATTTTGAATTTTTATACCATTAAACTGAATTTGTGTTAAATAGGACCGTACATTAATTGTTAAATCTTTTACTGATTTTAGTACTCGAAAATTATTGGAGTTAGCTTTGACATCTTGGTTTACAAGTTCTTGTGGATTCATATCAGGACAATATGATGGTAAATAAAACAATGCTAGCTTGTCCTTATGTCTTTCTACATAAGATTTTACCTTTTTACTGTGATGCACTCTATGATTATCTAATATCAAAAATATTTTCTGCTTAATTTGTCTGATCAGTCTACCTAAAAATTCAATACACTTTTTGCTGGTAAAATTATCTTCAAATACCATCCAGTTCATAAACCCTTGCGGACTAATAGCAGTTAGCATATTACATTTAAATCTTGAGCCACTTCTCTTGATTGCTGGGGTCTTGCCTTTAAGACCATATGTTTTACCTCGATTATCTGTTGATTGTATCCCCATTTCATCTCCCTAATAAATTCTAGCACTTTCTTTCATTGCACGAGACTTGATTTCTGGATATGTGACTGTTAACCATTCTTTTATCTTCTCTGGATTACGTTGATAGGCTGATTTAATTGGTTTTTGAGACGTAAAACCCAATCTATTCATAATTTTTCTTATAGAACGCCTGTTATACTGATAAAGGTAATTGGATTCTATATATTCTTGTACCACTTTACTATTCCATAACGTATAATCCATTCCCAATTCATCAGGTGTATGTGATAAAATTTTAGATTTTAATTCCTCTTCTTGATTTTTACTGATTTTAGATCCTGTTCCTACTTTTACTCCTCGCTTCTTATAGCGAAAGCTTTCTTCCTTAGAAATTTTATACTCTTTAAGATATTTCCATATAGAACTCCTAGAAAACCCAAAGGTAATAGATGCTTGTTTCTTGCTTATTCCATGTATAACTATTGCTTCCACTGCTTTCTTTCTTAATATCTTGAGATCGCTTGGTGATAATTTTTTATTAGACATTTTGTTATTACTCTTGATACAATATCATTATATCATTTCTCTAATGTTAGTTCAATATTTAAAGGTCGGAGTAATATAATTACATCCTTCTTGGGCTAAATATTTACATAATGAGTATCCTACTTTGCCCAGCCCTTGAACTGCTACTTTTAATCCAGATAAATTTTGGGTTTGTTCTTTATAAAAAACAGCTGCTTTCATAGCTTGATAAACACCATAAGATGTGGCTGATATTTGCTTGCCTTCAAATAGGATACCTCTAGCATATGGTGAGTATTGTCTCAAATAATTCATATCCATTACGGACGTTCCTACATCATCTGCAGTATAATATTCGCCCGCTAAATGATTTAACACCCTTGCAAAAGCTTCTAAAATAAGGTTTTGTGTAACGTGAGGATTTTTGTATATTACGGCTTTACCCCCACAAAATGGAAGATCAACAATAGTATTTTTATAAGTCATAGCCTTAGCAAGTGTCATGGCATCATTTACGCCATCTATTACTGTGTTGTAATCATATATCCTACATCCACCTAAAGCTTGGGCCTTTTAATGTATTATGTATGGCAATTACCCCATTTACTTGAGGAGTTTTGCTGCTAAAGAAAACGAGCTTTTCTAGTCCTGTAATTTTAGCAGTTACAGAGATGTGCATAAAAGTTGGTTTAAGAAATTTCTTATATAAATAATACTAGTATGGGATATCAGTACTCTTATAACTGGGTCACGTTAGAATAATTGGCAGAGCCTGTTAGTTTTTGCAATATCTAAAGGTTATTAGACAACGGTATCATCTAACAACAACTAATATGATAGAAGGCTTAAATAGCCAATTAAGTAAAGTTCCCAGGGAAGAGTTTTTTTACTAGCTCTAAAAATATATTCAAAATTAGTACTAAGCGACTGTCAACCTAAATATGAAAAAAAGATTAAAAATTTTACTGAGTAACATTATTCTTAAAGAATTATTGAAGTAAAAGCAGCAAAACTAGGGATGGTCCATTTGAACTAGAACTACTATGTAATAGAAATAGTATGTTTGGGCTATAGATTTTATGAAGAACTAAGGAATAAAATCCTGGTATTGATACATCATAAGTGCAACAAGTGCTAGTATAAGTTTGTTTTATTGAGATAAATAATAGGGATTTTAGGATCAAATTTATTTTGTCCTAAAATATTTTAAATAGCATATTGCAAATGTACTAAAAATGATGTTATATATAATTTGATGCGCATTTTGTTTGCGTCGCTAATTAAACCTAAAACTAAGGAGTTTATTATGTTAAAAAACTTGTTGTTGGAACGAAAATTATTGTTAATTGATCGCAGAAAATCTGCTAATAATACATTCAACTTTACTACCCCTTCAATTTTTCCTGTCATTATGCTCTGGTCATATCACCACGTGTGCTAATATCCTTCGTTACTTTTAAAATTTATATTATTTAATTTTTACTTATGTTTGTTTTAGTTTTGCAGTAAGTCGTAGCAAGCGATTAGCCATTGCTTTTGAGTTTTTGCAATGCTTACTTTTTGTAAAGCAGCTTTACAGCCTGGCTTTATGAAAATGCTATGTTATGCGTTATGTTTTTAGCATTAGTGGTACTTGCGGACTAAACCCAGTATTAAAGTAAAATCCATTTTTATATTATTATGAGGTATTCATCATGAGTAATGCTGCAAACCTACCTAATTTAATTAGTATAGGTAAAAACGATCGGGAGATCATAAGATATCCAAAATTTTTAAAACTTATATTTTTTATCGAGATGTGGGAGCGTTTTAGCTATTATGGTATGAGAGCGTTACTCGTATTATTCCTTACATCACATCTTGGTTTTAGCGATGTTAAAGCTTATGCCATATATTCTTTATTCGCTGCTATTGGTTATACTGGACCTGTAATTGGGGGGATCATGGCTGATAAATTGATGGGATTCCGTAATATGATTTTTATTGGCGGGATTGTGATAACAATAGGCCACATTTGTATGACCTTTATAGGATTGAATACATTTTTGGTATATTTAGGCTTGGCATTGATAGCTATAGGAACAGGCTTATTTAAAGGTAATATAACAAATTTACTCGGTTCGTGTTATAAGGATAATGATCCTAATAGGGAAAGAGGTTTTACCTTATTTTATGTTGGGATAAATTTAGGCTCATTTTTCTCATCTATCTTGTGCGCTTTCGTTGCAAGTAATTATGGGTGGGATTATGGTTTTGGTCTGGCCGGTATCGGTATGTTTATTGGCCTTGTTGTATTTGCTAAATTTCAGCATATTTTAGGGTCAAGTGGTATATCACCGAGGCCAGACCTTATGAATAAGAAGTTATTTTTCGGTATGAATTTATTTACCATAACAATAGTAGTTAGCTTTGCCTTAGCTTTCCTTGTGTCTAAAATGTTAGAATCAGCTGAGTTTTTTGCTAATATACTTAGTATCGTAGGGTTGGTAGTTTTTGGGATATTTGCCTATATTGTGATGAAATCTCCTTCTATTCAGAGGCAGAATTTAATTGCTTTGGCTATCATGATATTTTTCTTAATGTGTTTTTTTGGTTTAGAGATGCAGCTTGGGTCTCTTATTAATTTGTTTACAGCAAGAAATATAGATAATGAAATACTTGGTATTATGATCCCGGCTTCAGTATCTCAAGCAATAAATCCTATATCAATAGTGTTAATTGGTTCCTTACTTGGTACTTATATGAAATTTGATAGAAAATACTCAACGTTAATGCTAGGCCTGGGTTTAGTAACGTTAGTTATATGTTTTATTGTACTTTATATAGGGTGTACAAATGCCGATAATAAAAGCAAAGTAGGATACTTATACTTAATTGTTGCTATATCTTTTATGAGCTTAGGTGAGCTTTGTATAGCGCCTTTAGTACAATCCCAAGCTACCTTGCTAGCTCCCAAAAATCTACGGGGGTTTATCATGGGCATAGTAATGTTGTCATTGGCGTTTTCTAACTTGGCTGGTATTATTTTATCAAAATTTATGTCAGTACCTTCTGTCGAAGGAAAAGTAGATTTAACAGAATCCCTTGCTATATACAAGGCTGGTTTCCTAGATATAACCTTGTTCAATTTAGGTATAGTGGGTTTATTTTTAGTTTGCTCTGTTTTCTTGCACAAAGTTTTGTTAAGGCAAGCTACTTGATGAAATAATTAATTACATAGAGCTATTAGAGCGCACCATTCTTGATTTTTAGGATAATGCTTCCATTTTGTAGAATTGGGAAAAATGAGCTATAACTTTTAAGAAAATAAAAGAGCAGGTTTTGTTTAGGAGTTATAGCAAAAATTTCTGTTAAGTGCGGGTATTGTAATAAAAATATGATATACAATTAAAAAAATAACGATATCAATGGCGCGCCCTAGTGGACCGTTTTCGACAAATTTATGATTTTCGTAATTTAATTATTCGGCTAGAAATAGGTGAGTAATAAAAGATAAATCATACATATAATATAATAATTTTAACTTTATAAATCTGTTCTAAGGTAATAAGTTTAAAAACCATTAATAAAAATAAATTAACTTATAATGTAAGAAAAATTTGTTAAAGTGATGCTTTATATGTTATTGCCCATGCCTAATGTTACTGCGATAAAAAATAAAGAGCCTATTATTACTCTGGCCTTTAAATATTGAACATTATATAGTAGCATAAGCTATTTCTTTCTTTTTAAAATAATTTTGAATTTTTATACCATTAAACTGAATTTGTGTTAAATAGGACCGTACATTAATTGTTAAATCTTTTACTGATTTTAGTACTCGAAAATTATTGGAGTTAGCTTTGACATCTTGGTTTACAAGTTCTTGTGGATTCATATCAGGACAATATGATGGTAAATAAAACAATTCTAGCTTGTCCTTATGTCTTTCTACATAAGCTTTTACCTTTTTACTGTGATGCACTCTATGATTATCTAATATCAAAAATATTTTCTGCTTAATTTGTCTGATCAGTCTACCTAAAAATTCAATACACTTTTTGCTGGTAAAATTATCTTCAAATACCATCCAGTTCATAAACCCTTGCGGACTAATAGCAGCTAGCATATTACATTTAAATCTTGAGCCACTTCTCTTGATTGCTGGGGTCTTGCCTTTAAGACCATATGTTTTACCTCGATTATCTGTTGATTGTATCCCCATTTCATCTCCCTAATAAATTCTAGCACTTTCTTTCATTGCACGAGACTTGATTTCTGGATATGTGACTGTTAACCATTCTTTTATCTTCTCTGGATTACGTTGATAGGCTGATTTAATTGGTTTTTGAGACGTAAAACCCAATCTATTCATAATTTTTCTTATAGAACGCCTGTTATACTGATAAAGGTAATTGGATTCTATATATTCTTGTACCACTTTACTATTCCATAACGTATAATCCATTCCCAATTCATCAGGTGTATGTGATAAAATTTTAGATTTTAATTCCTCTTCTTGATTTTTACTGATTTTAGATCCTGTTCCTACCTTTACTCCTCGCTTCTTATAGCGAAAGCTTTCTTCCTTAGAAATTTTGTACTCTTTAAGATCTTTCCATATAGAACTCCTAGAAAACCCAAAGGTAATAGATGCTTGTTTCTTGCTTATTCCATGTATAACTATTGCTTCCACTGCTTTCTTTCTTAATATCTTGAGATCGCTTGGTGATAATTTTTTATTAGACATTTTGTTATTACTCTTGATACAATATCACTATATCATTTCTCTAATGTTAGTTCAATATTTAAAGGCCGGAGTAATATTTTATATAAAGATGAAACTATGTTTGGCAAAATATTAGTGCAAAGTGTTTTGTTCTTAAGTGATGTAATAAATTTATAAAAATGGAAAGTGAATTAATAGCTAGACTACTCAAGCCTAAAAATCAACTTGATCAATTAGACCTTGATGCTTTTTTATTTGAAGCTAACAAGGCGTGGTGGTTAGCTAAAGGAAAAATTATAAATATTTCAAATATGCAAAAAGTGTTAAGAAAGATTTAGTATATTCAGATTATTTTGCATATATCATAATAAAAATCAAAACTTTTTGTTTACAGTTGATAATTTTACTTATATACTTAAGTAAGTAATTAACTAAAACTAAAAACATCAAAAATGACTAGACTAAGTATAGATATATCAGACGAATTGCACCATTACCTTAAATTACATACGGCACGAAAAAAAATGACAGTTGTTGATTTTGTAAGAGATGCTATCTACAGGAAAATAGATCAAGAAAAAGTCCCGAATAAGGAAACCATAGGAGCTATTGAAGAATCAAGGAAAGGCATCGGTATAACAAAAAATTCTTCAGTTGAAGAAATGTTTAATGAAATATATAAAGAACTTGAAGAAGAAGGTTTTAAGGTAAAGAGGAATGCTTGAGCTTACGAAGACTAACTTTTACAAAAAAGAATTAAAATTAATGCTCAAGAGAGGACGAAATGGGCAGAAAATGTTTGATATAGTAGCAATGATATTGAATAATGCCAATCAAGGGATGGAACACCATTTGTTATTACCAGAAAAATATTGTCTGCATAAATTAATAGGTAAATATAAAGGCTACCGGGAATGTCATATAGAGCCTGATTGGTTGCTAGTTTATTATTTAGACGATGAAGTTTTGCGACTAGAGCGTACTGGTACACATAACGATATTTTTAAATGATAAGCAGATCATACTAAAGTATTGTCCCTTGAGTGGAGCAAAGACAATTAAAAAAATTGTCAAATATTTTTTACTTGTCTATATCTTAATTTGGGATGCTATGGCGCATGTTAACAAAATAGTTTAAACAAATTTAGCAAGAGCCAAGGCAATGAAGCTGAGGTGAGGAAAGTAGAATTAAGACTCAAATTTAGCTTGAGTTTATTTGTTGTATTTTAAAATCCCCAAATTCTAGTTTTTAACATTGGGTTAATTAATTGAAAAGCACCCCTTTTTTCAAGGTAACTTTAACATTTACCTTATTGCTCCAAATGTCATGGCCAATAAATTAGGTTTTTCTTGAAAGAATTAAGATTATATTGTATCAGATAACAATAACAAGTATAATAGGTATTAATATGAGAACTATTGTTGACATACTTGATTCACAAGTAAAAATTCTAGATCAGGTATCAAAAAAGAAAAATGTATCAAGAGCAAGTCTTATAAGGGAAGCTCTAACAAAATACATAAATAGCTACAGTAATAGTAAAAAGAGTTATGAATTAGCATTTGGTGTTTGGAAAAGGAAAAAATTGGACAGTTTGGACTATCAGTAAAAATTAAGGAATGAGTGGGATTCATGAAAGCTGTATTTGATACTAATATATTGATAGACTATTTAGTTGGTGATCTGTTAGCCAAAAAAGAGATAGAGCAGTATCAGTCCCCTCAAATCAGCATAATTACAAAAATGGAAATATTAGTTGGAATGACCGATAATGAAGAAATAATAAAGGAGTTTTTGAATGGTTTTAATATAATTCCCCTTAATGACGAAATTGCTGAAATTGCAGTTAATATAAGAAAGGAAAATAAGATAAAAATCCCGGATGCTATAATCTGGGCTACTGCAAAATACACGGATAGCTTATTGATAACCAGAAATACCAAAGACTTGAGTCAATCATTTATTTTGTGTAAGTTGTTGTATTTTTTAATTCCAGTAAATCATGCCTAAAATCCCCGCATAAAATTTCAAATTGATTCAATGCCAAAGACCAATTTTTAATCGGCATGGTCCATTTTTTGGCAGCATTTTTTAGAGCCAAAAATACGATTTTTAAAATAGACTTATCATCTGGAAAAACCCCTTTATTGTTGATGATTTTTCTGATTTGACGATTTATCGATTCTATCGCATTGGTAGTATAAATTACCCGCCTAATCTCATCAGGAAAAGCAAAAAGAGGAATAATCCCGCTCCAATTCCTTTGCCAAATATCAGAGATCACAGGATATTTATTATCCCATTTAGCAGCAAACGATTTTAGCTCCAGATATCCTATTTCTTCGCTGTTTGCAGTGTAAATCCTTTTAAGATCCGCTGTGACCGCTTTTAAATCCTTATAAGAAACATATTTTACAGAATTCCTCGCCATATGTACTATACAGAGTTGTACAATCGTATTAGGATAAATGCTATTTATGGCTTCAGGAAAGCCTTTTAATCCATCAACGCATGCTACATATATCTGTTTTATTCCTCTGTTCTTTAGCTCAGTTACAACCTGCATCCAAAATTTGGAACCTTCATTTTTACCGACCCAGATCCCCAGTAATTCCTTTTTCCTTTCCATGTTAACACCTATTGCAAGATATACCGCTTTGTTAATTACTGTATGATTATCCCTTGCTTTAACGTGTATGCAATCCAAATATAATATTGGATATACATCGTCTAGGGACCTGTTTTGCCATGTAGTAACTTCTTCTATTACTCCGTCAGTGACAGTTGATATAAGGTCCTTAGAAATATTGGTCTGGTATATCTCCTCTAAATGGCCCTGTATCTCACTGACAGTCATCCCTCTTGCATATAGTGAAATCACTTTATCATCAAAACCACTAAATCTCCTAACTCCTTCAGGAATCAATTGAGGTTCAAATTCTCCTTCCCTGTCCCTCGAAACATCTACGGTAATCTGATGACCGTCATCATCTATAATCGTTTTTTCATAACTGCCGTTGCGACGATTATTATCGCTCTTGATTATCTTACTATGTTTAGAATAACCTAGATCGTGTTCTAATTCACTTTCAAGAATTCTCTCTACTATTTGCTTTTTAAGTTTATTAAATAATCCACCCGCGACCAAATAATTCAGATGGATCTGCTTTTGATAGTAATTCTTCGACTAATTTAGTATTTATATCTACTTCTTTTTCTGCTAATTTTTTAGCCATTTTTTCCTCTGTATTTAAGTTGCTTTTTTATAGTATCTTCTACTATATCCTTTTGCAACTTACACAAACTATATGACAGACTCTGGATACATGACTGCATTTTGATTTTTTTGCTATTAATATTATTTTTTCTTGCATTATCGGGGAGGTCCATACATGAGCAAAACTTCTTTATCTTTTAAATGATAAGCATTGTTTAATACCTGCTCTACAGTTAACCAGATTCCATCTGGTCTATCCCGGGGGTAAGCCTATAAACCATTTCAGCTATTCTTTCTCCAAAAGTACCCTGTATCATCTCCACAGTAACTTCGGTATCTTCGACAAGATCGTGCAATATGCTAGCTGCCTATTATATCTGTTTTTAAATTGTAATCAGATATCATATAAGCAACTGCTAGTGGGTAAAAATAATAAGGCTCGCCGCTTTTCTTTTTTTGGTCACCGTGATATTTCCTTGCCTAATAAATGGCTTTGTTAATTAACTCAAAATCCAGTACATTTTGGGTATCTAGTAACTTAAGTTTCTCTATTAATTTTATTGAATATTTACAGGATGTTGAATAATCCATGATTAGTAATTAATTAATAATTGTAATTATATAATAACTCTTTATTACTTAAACCATAAAGCAAATTATGAATTTTTATTAAATTATTTTTTTAAATGTTACAAAAATTAAATATTCATAGATTAAATAATGGAACAACATTTAGTTAGAACAATACTTGCTGCTATAGCTTCCATAGGTAAGGTAGAGTATCGCATAAAAGATGAATGTACGGGTTTTATAGAGGTAAGGTATTATTTGCCAAACTACAGCAGGAGGAATTATATTTTTTGAATAACAATGGTTCGTTTGCTAAATTCGATCAATCTCAGATAAGAGTCTGTCATATAGTTTGTGTAAGTTACAAAAGTAATATAGTAGAAGATACTATAAAAAAGCAACTTAAATACAGAGGAAAAAATGGCTAAAAAATTAGCAGAAAAAGAAGTAGATATAAATACTAAATTAGTCGAAGAATTACTATCAAAAGCAGATCCATCTGAATTATTTGGTCGCGGGTGGATTATTTAATAAACTTAAAAAGCAAATAAAGTAGAGAGAATTCTTGAAAGTGAATTAGAACACGATCTAGGTTATTCTAAACATAGTAAGATAATCAAGAGCGATAATAATCGTCGGCAACGGCAGTTATGAAAAAACGATTATAGATGACGACGGTCATCAGATTACCGTAGATGTTTCAAAGGGGACAGGGAAGGAGAATTTGAACCTCAATTGATTCCTGAAGGAGTTAGGAGATTTAGTGGTTTTGATGATAAAGTGATTTCACTATATGCAAGATGGATGACTGTCAGTGAGATACATAGCCATTTAGAGGAGATATACCAGACCAATATTTCCAAGGACCTTATATCAACTGTCACTGACGGAGTAATAGAAGAAGTTACTACATGGCAAAACAGGTCCCTAGACGATGTATATCCAATATTATATTTGGATTGCATACACGTTAAAGCAAGGGATAATCATACAGTAATTAACAAAGCGGTATATCTTGCAATAGGTGTTAACATGGAAGGTAAAAAGGAATTACTGGGGATCTGGGTCGGTAAAAATGAAGGTTCCAAGTTTTGGATGCAGGTTGTAACTGAGCTAAAGAACAGAGGGATAAAACAGATATATGTAGCATGCGTTGATGGATTAAAAGGCTTTCCTGAAGCCATAAATAGCATTTATCCTAATACGATTGTACAACTCTGTATAGTACATATGACGAGGAATTCTGTAAAATATGTTTCTTATTACTCCGGCCTTTAAATATTGAACTAATATTAGAGAAATGATATAATGATATTATATCAAGAGTAATAACAAAATGTCTAATAAAAAATTATCACCAAGCGATCTCAAGATATTAAGAAAGAAAGCAGTGGAAGCAATAGTTATACATGGAATAAGCAAGAAACAAGCATCTATTACCTTTGGGTTTTCTAGGAGTTCTATATGGAAATATCTTAAAGAGTACAAAATTTCTAAGGAAGAAAGCTTTCGCTATAAGAAGCGAGGAGTAAAGGTAGGAACAGGATCTAAAATCAGTAAAAATCAAGAAGAGGAATTAAAATCTAAAATTTTATCACATACACCTGATGAATTGGGAATGGATTATACGTTATGGAATAGTAAAGTGGTACAAGAATATATAGAATCCAATTACCTTTATCAGTATAACAGGCGTTCTATAAGAAAAATTATGAATAGATTGGGTTTTACGTCTCAAAAACCAATTAAATCAGCCTATCAACGTAATCCAGAGAAGATAAAAGAATGGTTAACAGTCACATATCCAGAAATCAAGTCTCGTGCAATGAAAGAAAGTGCTAGAATTTATTGGGGAGATGAAATGGGGATACAATCAACAGATAATCGAGGTAAAACATATGGTCTTAAAGGCAAGACCCTAGCAATCAAGAGAAGTGGCTCAAGATTTAAATGTAATATGCTAGCTGCTATTAGTCCGCAAGGGTTTATGAACTGGATGGTATTTGAAGATAATTTTACCAGCAAAAAGTGTATTGAATTTTTAGGTAGACTGATCAGACAAATTAAGCAGAAAATATTTTTGATATTAGATAATCATAGAGTGCATCACAGTAAAAAGGTAAAAGCTTATGTAGAAAGACATAAGGACAAGCTAGAATTGTTTTATTTACCATCATATTGTCCTGATATGAATCCACAAGAACTTGTAAACCAAGATGTCAAAGCTAACTCCAATAATTTTCGAGTACTAAAATCAGTAAAAGATTTAACAATTAATGTACGGTCCTATTTAACACAAATTCAGTTTAATGGTATAAAAATTCAAAATTATTTTAAAAAGAAAGAAATAGCTTATGCTACTATATAATGTTCAATATTTAAAGGCCAGAGTAATATAAGGATTTAAAAGCGGTCACAGCGGATCTTAAAAGGATTTACACTGCAAACAGCGAAGAAATAGGATATCTGGAGCTAAAATCGTTTGCTGCTAAATGGGATAATAAATATCCTGTGATCTCTGATATTTGGCAAAGGAATTGGAGCGGGATTATTCCTCTTTTTGCTTTTCCTGATGAGATTAGGCGGGTAATTTATACTACCAATGCGATAGAATCGATAAATCGTCAAATCAGAAAAATCATCAACAATAAAGGGGTTTTTCCAGATGATAAGTCTATTTTAAAAATCGTATTTTTGGCTCTAAAAAATGCTGCCAAAAAATGGACCATGCCGATTAAAAATTGATCCTGTTTTCCTACTATTAAATAACTTTTATTATTTTCAGAGATATTTACAAGTAATGGGTATTTACCACTAATTATATTAAAAAAATGATCTTCTACTAATTTTTTTGAACCGGTAAGTATTTCTATCATTTTATTATAGCTAAGAGAATAAGGTATATAAAAATTTCCAGTTTTGGAAATATAATTAATCATTTTATTTAACTTTCTATAAAAATTTATTTCTGATTCAAATCCAGCTAAAATTTCTGCTTGAAGATCATCTAAATTTTTCTTACCAATAACCAGTTTTAACTTCTCGTTTAAATATATCTAAAGTAAATAAAGTTCTTTCGCTCAAAATTTCTCAATTCTGTAAACACTTTTTTTACTAATGGATTTGTAGTAGAGGCTTCTTCATGTTGGAGATTTATTAATTCCTGTTCATATATTGGAAATAATTCAATTTTTGGGTTATACAATTTTTTAATGCAAAGGTAAGTAACAATTAAAATGAGTGTACCAGCAGTTATTAGCAAATATCTCTTTGTTCTTTTATTGAATTTCATACTTTTGCTTTTAATATATAGAATGCAGCTAAAAATATTAACGTTTGCGGGTTTCTTCAAGCTTTAAAAACTCAAAAGTAAGTTTTTTTACTATCTGGTAATCTAAAATATTTAGCTAATCTTACTGTAATTTTATCTTATTGTGCTTCAGGAAATTTGGATAATAGTGGTCAGCTATAACAAATCCTTCCTTAAATAATAAAAAGAGCTATCACCAGCATAACCATCTCGCTTTAATTCAATTTGAAAACCAAGTTTTTGGTAAAATTCTGGAGCTTGAAAATTCATAGCTTCTGCAAATGCAAAACTGCACCCGTACCCGTGTTCTTTGCCATACGGCACAAGGCATGTTCGATCAAGATTCTCCCTATACCTTGCCCCTTGTATCACTTTCTGGTTATAAGATATTTTATGTGGAGATTACCCCAAAATAACTGACAAACACATAATCCCATATTTACACTATTATCATTTATTTCAAATACAATACTCACTTAAACCATTAAAACCTACAGTAGAAATTGCATGGTCAGAAAAATCCTTATAAATCGAATCCTTAAGTTCTGAAGTTAAGGCACTTATAGTAATTTTATACGTCATAACATTTTAATAAGAGTTATATATTTTTCAGAAAACGATAAAAACAATTTCTAAAAACTTTTAGTCTACTCTAGCCTGTAATGACTACTATTTAATCTTTTATGAATTTTATAACCTAAAATTAACGTCAGATAATAATTTTAAATCTAAATAATCTCGATACAAGCGTTAAATAGTAATCTAGTTAATCACTCCAAAAAGAGTTTTTTAGCTGTTGATTTAGAATTTGCTTTTGCTTTCTCAGAGTTATTGTGAGCAAAATCAGTTTGATGGTTAAATACAGTTTTTAAATAATCATTTATTTCTTCATTAAGCCTATCAATCTTCTCTCTAAAAAAATGATCTGCTCCTGCTATCATCCGATAATCTATCTTGATATATTTTTGTTTTGATAATTTCTGGGCTAGTTCATGTACTGATTCCTCAGACACTACGCTATCTAAATCTCCTTGCATTATTAACCCTGGTACTGGACAAGGAGATAGAAATGAAAAATCATATTTGTTAACTGGGGGAGAAACTGTTAAAAAATGGGTAATTTCAGGTCTTCTCATGATTAATTGCATAGCAATCCAAGCGCCAAAAGAAAATCCGGCAATAAGACTTCCACTTGCCATAGGGTTATTTAACTGGAGCCAATCAAGAGCCGTGGCTGCATCAGTCATCTCACCGATGCCCTCATCAAACTTACCGACGGACCTTCCTACCCCACGAAAGTTAATCCTCAGAACAGTAAAGTTGTTATCAGCAAGAGTCTTATACATACTGTAAACAACTTTATTATTCATAGTACCACCATATAACGGGTGTGGATGGAGTACAAGTGCTACCGGGGCTCTGGGATCATTTGATTCTGTATATCTTCCTTCTATCCGTCCGGCTGGTCCATTAAAAAAAACTTCAGGCATTGTATTGTCTAGATATGTAATATTTATTTTTACATAGGAGTCTATTATGTTTTTTCATAAAATACAATAACCTTCTTATGTTAAACTTAGCAAAAATTGCATAAAATTCTGATACATTTATGGATTAAGCCCGACAAAAGCACAATAAAACTGGACTAAAAAAGAATTTTAGCTATTATATCTAGTGTTAATACTTAGAAAAACTATATCTGCCTAAAATGATATTGAGAAACTTGCTAACACTAATAATGATTCCATTAATATGTGCTATTAACTGTGCTTTTGCCGGTGAAGATGGGTATGCTGCTATTATTAAAAAACAGTCAGCTCAAATAAAATCATTACAAAGCCGTCTTGATCATCTGGAACAAACTGTTGCTGCTATGCAAGCAAAACAGCCAAATTTACTACCTAAAAATAACTTAGAAAAGCAAATAACTCCATTACAAGAGGCAAATCCCGCTCCTATTCATGACAAAAATATTCCTTCTGAAGAAACCAAGCTAACTGAAGTACTACAGTCTGAATACGACCTTGCTCTTGCATCTTTAAAAGACGGTAATTTCAGTAAAGCAGAACAGAAACTTGCCAATTTTATTCAAAACCATAAAAATCATAAACTTCGGGAAAATGCAGTTTTTTGGTACGCGGAAAGTTTTTACCGGCAAGGTAATTTCAATCAAGCGGCTATTCATTACCTTAAGGGTTATAAAAAATATACAAAAGGTTCTAAAGCTAGCGATTCTTTGCTAAAATTATCACTTTCTCTCGGTAAACTGAAAAAATTAAAAGAAGCCTGTGCTGTTCTTGATAAATTAGAAGCAGAATTTCCAAAAAGATCTGCAGATTCCTTAAAAAGAGCTGCCGAAGCACGAACTAATTTTCAGTGTAAAAAATAATAACGATTAGCAAAAAATGTCTGATATCTTAGAAGAAATATTAAATGATGAAAAAGATGCAAAAAGGCTTAAGCTCTTTAGAAAACTCTTTCCGGCTATTATAACTTTAACAATTATTGTTGCTCTTGGAATAGCAGGCTATAACTGGTTTTTACAAGCAAAAATTACCCATAACCAGGAAATAGGAGATTCTTTCGTCCAATTAATTTCTGATGAATCCAAGGATACCAAATTACTTAATGACTTACTTAAAGAAATCGAAATTAACAATAAAAGTAAATTATCTGAGCTAGCATCAATAAAGCTAGTTAGTCAGCAAATAAAACTGCATAATGTATCAGATGCTACACGACTTCTTAACGAGATAATCAGCAATAATAGTCACTCTGAAATAACCAAAGCTTATGCCAGAATTTTATATATTAGCTTAGTGCTGGATGTTGATAATTTAAATAATGAACAGGAAAATAAAGTAAGAGAATATTTACAATATTTTACTAAAGATTCGCAGGTTTTTTACGCAACAGCTACTCTGTTAAAATCGTTGTTTTATTTAAAAAACAACCAATTGGACTTAGCAAAGCAGTATGCAATTGAAACCCTGAAGCTACCACGAGCTTCAGCAATCATAAAGGAACAAGCAAAAGCTATTATTGCTGGAATTTCTATTAAGGCATAAAATTAATAAATCTATATTAGGTATACATTATGAATAAAATCTTTGCATTCCTGCTAACTATTTTTTATTTAGCAAGCTGTGATAACATAGGGAGTACAAAAGTAAAAAATCTTGTCGATTTAACCCCAAAACTTGAAGTAGAATCAGCAAAATTACCTTTATTTTTCACTGGTAAAAGCAATCCTTTTAAAGAAAAGAAAGCTCGTTCTTACACGACTTCAAAGAAAGCAATTATAGCAGAACCGGTAGTTGCTAAAAGTGTAATGTATAGTATCGATAAGCAAGGTTATGTTAGTGCCTTCTCTTTAAAAGAAAAAAAATTATTATGGAATAAGAATATAGCCGGTAACGAAGTAGATAAATATTTTTATGCCGGAGGCATATTATTTAGTGATAGTAAATTATATGTAACTTATGGATCCCGTAATTTAGTTGTGTTAGACGCAGAAAGCGGTAATGAACTCATCCGCAAAGAATTTCCTGATATAATTAGGACCAAACCGGTTATGGTAAACGATAAATTATTACTGGTACAAACAATTAGTAATCAGGTAATAGCTTACAACATAAAAAGCTCTAAATTAATGTGGATGCATGAAGGTGGCATAGAAATTATTTCTTCAAGAAACCATATCTACCCTGTCCTTCACAATGGTTATGCTTTGGTCAGCTATAGTTCCGGTGAGGTAGTATATTTAAACGCTACTAATGGTTCTGAATTATGGCGTTATAACCTATCTAATGCCGAAGATTTAGGATTACCAAATTTTGAACCATCAGTTATAGTAACTAAACCTATTATAAGCGGTAATTTTGCTTATTTCGCTACCAGTAACAGAAAAATAATAAAACTTGATCTAAAAGATGGTAAAGAGATTTGGGTAAAAACTGCTGATGATATACAATCTATGGCTTTACATGATAATAACCTGATAGTCACTAATAATGCCCGGCAAATTGCCTTGTTATCGACAACAGATGGTAAAGTAAGCTGGACTGGAGACCTTATTTCTCCAAAGGAGCGCTTATCTAAAAAACCTAAAACAGTAAATTTTCTAGATCCTTTTGTTGTAAAAGAGGAAAATAGGTACACGGTAAATGTTATAGCCTCCAACGGCGAGCTCTATCAATTTACTACTAATGATTCCGGTCAATTATCTGAAGGAGCTGTTATTTCTTCTATCAATAAAAATATAAGATACTATTGGATATCATGCTGCAGTGGAAACATACACTTAATTTCAGATACTAAAGTAAAATTTTAACCCCTGCTGTCCGTTCTTAAACAGAAAGTATGTTATTTGCGCATTTTAGGTCACAATTATAGAACAGCTAAAGTAGAAAAATCGTCAGCTACGTTCCTATTCTTAATAACTACGTCCGTGGTTTCTAGCTAATTGAGTAACGTCGAACTGGACAGTACCTTTATGAAGCATCGGTGGTATATCTTTGACATGATCTAATAATTTAGCACTTGCTCTATGGATATTACCTTGTTCAATAGTATTTTTAGCTTTAGAAGCTAAGTGTTTCATATCATCAGTATAAGCCTCAAGGTAATGCGATTTATTTAAAGTTGGCACATCGGGAAGGTCTGTCAGCTCTACTTGATAAAGTAGCTTGCGCAACCAAATCCACTATTTTATCACGGCCATGAGCAATTTCATCTTTTAACATAGCAACTACTTCTTCAGATTTTCTATTCTTTAGTATTTTATATATTTCTTTTATTGCATTTTCCTGCGATGTGGAAACGGAAATTTGTATCTTGGACATTGCTTCCACTAAAGGCACTTGCGATACTACCTCTGCTTTTGGTTTTACTTGCGCACTTACCTCTGCACCGCTCGATATCTGCTCTTTTGGAGATAAATTAATCCCCATACCCTGGTTTTTAGCTACTTCCGTCATCATTTCAGTATAGGCTTTCTTCGTCACGGGCGCAAGGTGTATACTTCTCCATTTCGTTCAATATAACCAATTGCATTATCTCCTTTACCCATAAACTTAATCGGTTGAGGAGAAGTAACTTCCCATCAACTTCCCTGATTTATCGTAGTGTACGGTAAAATAAACTGCATCTTTTGCCGGCATGTTATGTCCGCTTGCATCCTTTAAGGCAAATGAGGCGTGCATTGGCCCGCTCCCTTCTTTCAGTGACGGTGGAAATTCAATACTGCGTATACTAACCTGTTTCGTACTCCCATCAGGAGCTGTAAATACCTGAGATGACGTCTTTTCTTTTAATGTACACACCTCCTGGCCGGCTTTGTTCTTAACTACTTGCGTCTTTTCCCCGGTTGTAGAAGATCCGTCCCAAGCAACTGGTCTTGCAACTTTAGCAAATTCCTGATTAAATTTTTTATAACCCGATACTTCAGCTTGCTGCAGTTGCGCTTCTATATCTCTCTTGGTTACAGGATTTTCAAGCGCATCAGTTACTAGCTTTTGATGGTTTTTCAAATAATCTTTAAACTGCTCCATGCTAAAGGCCGGCCGTATCAGGATGAAGCATATCGCAACCGCCTTCTTTAGAATTTGAGTCTGTTTATTAATTATTTCTTCTCTAACAAGGGCTACAGGATCAATAACAGGACTAGTTTGTGGTTTGCCGCTACTAGTAGCTAAAACTGGTTGACCTGTTTCCCCTAATCCTCTACCAGTTCTTTCCACTTCCCCCGCTCTACTGACTGACCTGATAATGCTATAGCATCTCCAGATCGGGAGAAAAGAGGGGAAGGGGTCATTATCACGCCTTCTGTACGAGTTAACTCTTTTCTTAACTCCTTATTAAGCCCGAGCTGTTCTCCACGCTCCATGATATAGCTTTCTAAATCACCTTTATAAGCAGCTTTGCTAGCACTAGTTTTTACCCATTCTAATCCACCACCTTTCTGCCCTATTCCCTTAGCTTTTTCCAATTCGGCATATGCTGCTTTTATTTGATCAATTTGCTCTTTAGTCGGTTCATCACCTTTCTTTTTTCCTTCTATTATTTTATCAATATCAACCTGAAGCTGCATAAGCTTACTTACGTCCGCCATTTTTTGTTGATTGTCTTTGGCAAATTGCTCTATATTAGCAAAAGCAGCATTTATTGTTTCTTTTGAACTTAATTTAGGATCAAGTTCTACACCGCTTATATTACTACTTATTGCGTCCAACGATTTTTTTAAATGTGCAATCCCTTTCTCATCTTTATTTCGCTCCATCGCCTTCAAGTGCTGTAAATTCTTCTCTTCCAGCAGCTATTCCTTCTCTTAATCCTGGGGATTGAGACACTTCCTTAAAAGCATCTGCCATTTCCTGAGTAGGAATCATACCAGGGTAATCACGCCACAGTTTAGATTTTGCTCCAAACTTAAGACCAGCAACTTTTTCTCTATTTAAAAAATCTAAAACTTGATTATCCTTATTCCTTACGGTACCACCAAATGCTTTGGATGTATTAAGGAGGTCATTAAAAGCATGCTCAAAATCTATTCGTGCTGCACGATCTTGTCCATCTTTGGTAACCACAACAAAATTACCAGGATTAATATCATGATCTCCATTTATTATAGAGCCAGCTATACCTTTTGCTATGTCTCTACGCAAGGCCGCATTTTCTAGCCCACTAATGTCGTATTCCCTGTTTTTGGGATTAGTGCCATCCTTTTTTCTGCTTCCATCAACAAATTTTATATGCTTCTTGCCTTCAAGTTTAATACCTGTCTTTTCTTGGATAAATACATCAAGGGTTCTAACCTTAACCTTATCTCCCTCTAGATATTTTGAAGCTACCGGGGTTCGTTTTCTAACCTTATCATATACTAATGACACATTAGGAGCTGCTTCAAAAGAATCGGTAATTAGGATACTACGGGCTATTTTAGAGGAAATTACTTCACCGTAATTTTTTCCCTATCAGTCCAGTTAGCTTTAACATGCCTCTTTAAGGCATTATCTATAATTGACGGTTTTAATTGGTAATTTTTACCATCCATTTTAACACGCTTACTGCCTGTAACACCGCCACTATCAGCTGCAGTTGTAAGGTCAAACTTATTATAATCAATAGGACTGTTTGCAGCTCTAGCAATTTCACTAGTAGCCTCTACAAGGTTTTTACCAAGTGTAGAAATGTTTGTTAGCAAACCTTGTTTATAAACTTCTGGTTTTTGAAGCACACGAAATTCATCTATTTCTGTTCTCATAGCCTCTATAGCATCAAAAGTTTTTTTCCTATACACCAGATCAATACTGAACTCATTTGAAAGATTTTTTGCTGCTTTATCACAGATATCATGCCATTGTTTTTGCAAAGCCGCATATTGAGAAAAATCAATAAGGGCGGGTGGCTCTTTTCCTGCCTGTTTGGCTTTCTCTATGTCTCTCAAATTCTTTTTTTGCATTTCTTCCAGAGTTTTATCAAAATAACTCTTTGTTTTTTCTATATCTAGATGGATACTACTCTCGAATTGTTCCCGTAATATCTTTAGCTGATTTTCTTCTAAAGAAATACGAAGTTGCGAATTTTGGGGGTTTTCTAAAATGCGTTCCACATGTTTGGGATTTCTGACGATAGCTTCTTGCAATTTTGCTACGTCTACTTTTTCACCTTGTAAAGCAAGTTTTATATCAATTTCACAGGCAATATCTTTTAAGGATTGTTGCCTTTTCTTCATGGTTTCTGTAAAATAGGTTTTTATTTGTTCTGGCGTAACTACTCCTTTATCAGCTCCCGGAACTTTAATTTGTTTAGCAAATTCTTGTATAGTTTCAGAATTAAAGTTTTTCTGTATTTCTGCCCACTTTGCTTCAATAACAGGAGTAAGATCAACTGCTGCCACCCCCTTTGCGCAACTCAGCAGCAAATGCTTTATTCATGGTTCGCTTTTTTGGATGATCACGTAAAAAATAATTTTTTTCACCACCAGATCTATTTTTTATAGACTTATAAGGATTAATATCATCTGTAAAATCTCTAAAAGCTGCTCCAAAATCTATTCTCACTAGTTGCTTTTTAGGTTACTTATCCTTTTCACCTTCAATATCTATAACTCCAATATTTCCTGAATGGACAGAAAAATCCCCTAGCAGAAGAGAAGTAACCATGGTTTGCTCATAACCATTATATTCATAAGCACCTTCAATTTTCTTTTTAAAAGCCGATTTGGGAGATTTAAGCCCTGCGGATTCCAATCCAGCTAAGGTTCCGGTCCGTGTTGAAAAAACGTAGGTGTTATCTTTAAAAAAATCTCGGTAACCTTGTTTAAAAAATCTTGAGGCTAAGAAAGCATTCTGATTTTCAGGGTTTTGAGGATTTGCAGATTGATTCTTAGCTAACTCAATCTGTGCACCATAACCAGGAGCAGTTTGTTGAAATATTGATGCGGCTAAATATTCAGCGATATCATTCTTACCGTTATGAGTATCGCGCTTGATTAAAAATCTTTCAAGCACTTCCCCTTTTGGCGATACAAGGTCATACCTGCCTCCATCAGGGTCAGCTTCATGTATTCCATCTTCTTTATCGCCTTTACGTATACCGTATTTTGGATCAAACTCACCTGCCATAAACACCTCTTATAAATAATAGCCTAGTATTCTAAGCTATTATTAAATCGTAAATTATGAGTAAATTACAAATAAAACTGTTAATGAGTCGGTTTATTATATGGTTTGTTCTATGGTGTGCAAGCCACACAATAGTTTTTGCTATAACATTTTATATACGTAAAAAAGCCGCTTCGCTCTAAATATGCAAAACGGCTTTTATTGTCCCTATTAGCTGAAAAATGTATTATTTTTCACCAGTTGTAAGTTTTTGATACTCTTTGCTTAATCCTTGCACAGCAAATATCCATAAAATCACTATGACAAAAAATACACCGGCAAAATAAGGAGTTGCCTCAGCAAACGTATATGTAGGTAGCAGAATAAAGAAAGTGGACTGGATTATACCGCCCCCAGATTTCCCAAACCTACCGCCTATTACATCAACAGCTGCTTTACCCTTGGTTTTCATTTCGTCATCAAGAGGTATGTATGCCATTTCTTTTGTCGAATCAAATAACGAATATTTTGTTGCTTTACTAAGCACATTCTGTGCTGTGCCAATAACCACGGCAAGAGCGAGAGGACCTGTACCAAAAAAGGCTGCAAAATATAACCCTATAGTTTGATCAAATATAATAAAAGAGAAAAATCCAATTCCGGTAATAAGAATCATCATAGGGGTAAATATAGCCGCTGTTGCCCAAGATACCCTTCTTAGAATATTACTACCTACAAGCATAAAAATAATAGCCGCAACACCTTGGTATGCTTGGAAATTACCCATAAACATAGTATATGCTTCTTTTGTAGGGTATAATTCTCTAAGTTTAGCTTTCCAGACGCCTTCAACTAAATTAATAGATATACCATAAGCTAGAATTAAAGTTACAAGAAGCCCTAGATATTTTGAAGTAAATATCATTTTAAAACTTTCACCTAATGACAACTTAGCTTTTTTCTTCTTAGGTTTACCAGCCGCTTCTCCGGAATCATAAAGACGAGGATCAGTAAGGACATTTTTATTCATCCAAAAATAGAAAAACATAACAAGGATGTTGCTAAAAATCACAATACATATTACAGGAATAAAACGATATTCCTCTGCAACTATATTGATCTCCGAGCTAAGCAGATAACCAAGAGTAGCAGCAACTAACGGCAAGGAAAAATTACCGAGCAATCCAAACATTGAATAAAATCTTTTTGCTTCACTTGTTTTTGTGATCTGATTTGCGAATTGCCAGAATAACAAGCTAAGCATCATACTACCGTATAACTCAGATATAGCATAAAAAGAAGCTATACTCCACTGCCCACAAATACGGATAAACCATTTTAAGTTAGGATATTCTACTACTAAGCCTTCAATAGTTTGGTGATTTGGATGAAAAAATTCTGGATACGGATAGAGAACGAAAGCAAAAAATGTTAAATATAAAGAAAAAAACCATGCAATGGTATAAAATACTTTTTGCTGACTCATTATATTACAGAGCTTAGCATAAACCACCATCATTATAACTGCCGAAGGTAGGACCACATAGGTTTTTAGGAAACTTATTGCTTCCGGACCTATACCAGTTACAACAAAGCCATCTTTTATAGAACGAAGTGTAGAATAATTAAAAAGTATACAAAACATCATAGCCGCCATCGGCAGAAATTTTTTGTTTTCATGCCACTCAATAGGCCAAAATACTCTTCTTAATTCTGCACCAAAGTTAGACTTTTGTGAATTTTCCATGACTATATTAATGTTTTTAGTTAGACATAACTTTGACCGCATAATATACAATTGACTTAAAAAGTCAAGGATAAATATTAATCATTTTTTACCTTTCCTAAAATTGTAACCAACCTTTTTTATCAAAAATTTTTTGTACCTCTATTCTATTTCTTATATAAGAGTCTATTACTTCATCAGTTTGGTAATCTAGAAATCCTGAAATAATTAATCTGCCAGTTTTACTTAATAAAGAACATATTAAAGGAACTAAATCGATTAACGGTACCGCTAAAATATTACTAATTATCAAATCAAATTGTTTATTTTTTATACTCGGAATTAGTAAATCTTTAGCAGTATTGCGATAGAAAAAAACCTTAGAATTATTAAATTGTTTATTAATTTTTGCTACTTCTATTGCTATTTCCTTAATATCGCACGCTAAAACATCCGCGCGTGGCCATATTTTTTCAGCAGCAAAACTCAATATTCCACTTCCAGTACCAATATCATAAATTTCTTTAAAATCAAAAGCTGATAATTCTTCCATAGCTTCCAGACAGCCGGCAGTTGTAGGATGATCACCAGTACCAAAAGCTCGGGATGCTTGAAGAACAATCGGTAAACAATCAAGGGGACACTGATCTAGCTGGTGTAAGGCAGTTATAAAAAACTTACCTATACGAATTAGAATTAGCTGTTTCTGATATTCGGCCACCCAATCTTTATCTTCTATAGTGGCAAAACCTATATCTCCTATAATCTCTAGGTTATTGGTTGTAGAAAAGTTTTGCAGATTCTTAGCAAAGGATTGCTTGTGTAATTCTTTGGCAAAATAAGCCTCAACATACCATATATCGTCATCAGCTGCGTCAATTGTTTTAGATTCTACCTCAAATGGACTAATACCCAAGATATTTTCCGGAAAAAATTTTTCGAAAGATTCTAAATACTTATATAAGGTGTTAAAGTATACTTTATATGTGATTTTCAGTTGACTAAAAAGATTATCCATGATTTATATTCGAAAATAATTAACGCTATGAATTTTATAATTAGCAATAATTACCGTATTATTCAATAACTTAAATATTTAGGAGTGTTCCATGAGAAGTTTTAAAATTGCCACTATTTCCTTGATTACAATGATAACAACAATCACTTTTGCTACAGGTGAAAAACAGCCGACTCCACTTTCAAAATCATCAAATGCCGAAATTCAAAAAACAAGTGCCGACCCTATTAAGGAACCGGCTGAATTTCAAAAAGTTGTGGAAGAGTATAAAAGTTATGTAGCTAAAATTCCGGCCGAAGTTCGTGAGGAAATAATCACTTATCGAAAAGAAATAGCCAAAATTAATAAAGAAAAAAGGTTATTATACAAACAACTATCTCAAGAAGCTCAGAATTATTTAAAAACAGAACAGGATTACAAAAAACGGCTTCCCTTAAATAGAAAATCTTTAATTAATGTGGAAACAATCGGTGAAAAAAATGATAAAAAGTAACAGGATACGGTATCAATTTTTTATTATGGTTACCTATTAAACTTACTGTGATGCCATAAAAAAAGATACCCATACTTGCTAGGTAAGTATTTTTATCTTTTCTATAACACAATTATAAGCCTATTGTTATTTTGTTAATTTATTAAGTTTATTACTTATTTGGAAAACGTTAAGTTATAATGACCTATAGTTTTCCAGTTATATTAAGACTAATTACATCCGAAAATAATCAACATTCTAAAATAGATACACTTAGAATTTTCTATATTTAATTATACAGCAGGGAGTTTAAAAATTAACTCCCTTTATTAAGTAATTCTATTCAATTGTGCTATGGACCCTCATACAGTCACTTTCATTGAGGACACTATCCAAATCTTTTTCTACAGCTGACAGAGAACCTGTAGGATACGAATACCCAATGATTTTATCTATAAACATTAATAATATAACCGATAAAACTACTAAAATTGTTACTATAAATTCCATAATCTATCTCTAACCTTATTTAATAACAAAGTAACTTTTAAAATGAGATTTAAAACTTTGTTATAAGTTTATTTTATCCCTGTTATATTAACAAAAAGTAAATTATTAGTTTTATCCTAATAGCTTGTTATAAATCATAAACACTCCTGTAATAAAACCTAAAAAGGTTGACAAAATTAAACCATTTATATAAAACCACGCCATTAATTTTAGAAATATTTTTTCATAAAACACCTACATTACATCTGTGAGTATTAGATTAACTTTTACTGGATCCTTAGGATATAAACTTGCTGCAAGACTTGAATTACCTAAAAATCCAAGAGCTTATGTATTATTTGCACATTATTTTACCGGTAATAAGGATATTACTGCTGTCAGCAGGATTGTAAGAGCCCTTAAGGAGGCAGAAATCGCTCTATTCCGATTCGATTACACCGGCCTTGGGGCAAGTGACGGTGATTTTGCTAATACTAATTTTTCTTCAAATGTAAATGACCTAATCGCTGCAGCCGATTTTATGAGAAAAAACTTTGAAGCTCCCCAGATTTTGGTAGGACATAGTCTTGGTGGAACAGCAGCACTAGCAGCTGCTTCTAGTATTCCGGAAGTCAAAGCTGTAGCAACAATCGGTTCACCTTGCAATACAGCTCACGTTAAGAACAATTTCGCAAAACACCTTGATGAAATAAACGAAAAAGGGCAGGCAGAAGTAATCTTGGGTGGTAGAAAATTCAACATTAAAAAACAATTCTTAGATGACATCGCAAACCAGGATATGCCAACTAAGATATCTAATCTAAAAAAAGCACTACTGGTTATGCACTCCCCTATTGATAAAATAGTAGGAATTGTAAATGCTCAAAAAATTTATGAATATGCAAAACACCCAAAAAGTTTTGTATCTCTAGATAAAGCAGACCATTTGCTTGCTGGTTCTCCTACAGATAGTCAATATGTCGCTAGTGTTCTAACAGCTTGTGTTAGTAGATACCTATAATAATCTTTGTAGCTCTTATTAATAAAAAACCGCTTGATCAAAAACGTAATCGTTATTATGATGTGACAAAATTTGTGAACATAAGCATTTAACCGATCAACTAAATAAGTAGTAATATGAAACAAACATTATGCGCTATCATGGCAATTTTTCTATTATCTTCTTGTAAAAATACAAAAAAAACCCTAGGTTTAACCGAAAATATCCCAGATGAACTTCAGGTAACAAAAGCCAAACCTCTTGAAATACCGCCACATTTCAATTCATCAAAAATTGTAAAAACAGATGTACAAAAGCCATCCAAGGGTACCCTTACACCAGCTGAAAAAGCAGTAATTCAGGAAATAGATAAAGAGTAACAAAAAACTCTCATAATAAGAATAAAGCAGTTTTTCTTCCAGAAAAGCATGTTCTAATATTCGCAAAGATATTTTTTGTCCCCTTTAGCGAAGTAATTACTGCTTTTTAATTAGTATGATATTAATTTTACCTGGAGATTGGAAAACGTATATAAGCTAAGTAGTGGTGCGGTCGAGAAGATTCGAACTTCCACTCCTTATCAGAACAGCGACCTCAACGCTGCGCGTCTACCATTTCGCCACGACCGCAATACTCCAAGTGCTTTATAACAAAAAAGATCCTATAAATCAATAAACAAATTTACCTCATAGAACTGTAAAATAACACAACTGGCTTAAAACAATAGTAAACCACAAGCAATTTAAGCCAGTTACTACATCTATCAGCTCATTGTTCTGACAAGCTCAGTGATTTTTTTGCGGCTTTGGGAATTTTTAATTTCGCTGAAAGCTTTGATTAAGGTGATAATTTCCTTTTCCGATATAGGATCCTTATCCTCAACAGTATATTTTTCATTCTCTTCAGCAAAAACATTGCTCACTACGTTATTAGTATCATTCTGTTCAAAGAAGTAACTTACAGGTACTTTCAAGAATTTAGCAAAGGTAAATAATTTACCGCTGGAAATACGATTTGAAGCTTTTTCGTATTTCTGTACTTGTTGAATACTTACATCAACTGCAGCACCCAAGTCCTGTTGGCTCAGACCCAGCATTATCCTCCTCGTTTTTAAACGCTTGCTAACTAAACGGTCTATGTCATCTGCCCTTCCCTTACTTTCTTTTTTGTAATTACTATTATTATCTGACATTTTTTGATAAATACCTTAAAAATTAAAACCAACTAGTGCGTCAAACCCTTTGACGCATTACGAAAAAATAACCATGAATTTAAGTTAAGCATCTTCAATAATTCTCAGCAATTGGTTTAATGGTTTTTAGTAAAGAAATAAATGCAGAATTTAACGAATAATTGCAATATTAACACGCTCAACACCTCTAATAACATTAAAGAGAGGTTATATTTTGAAAAAAATGTCTTGCTAGACAATTTTTTTGGTACATAACTGTCTAATACCGTTACCTGATTTAGCTCCGTTTTTAATAAAATTCTACCTACCGGATCAATAAATGCACTTATACCATTATTTGCCACGCGGAGCATCGGCAAACCGTTCTCAACTGCACGCATTCTACTAATTTCAAGGTGCTGGTAAGGACCTGAAGAATTACCATACCACGTATCGTTTGTAACGTTAACAAATAGATCAACGAACTGATTAGATACTCTAACTTCATAAGGAAAAATTGCCTCGTAACATATTAAAGGCAAAATAGCAAGGTCAAATTTTTTTATAACTACAGATTTTCTCGTACCTTGCGTATAGTCCATTAAACCGGGAGTAATTTTTTTTAAAGGTAAAATATTTTTAAAGGGTATATATTCTCCAAAAGGAACTAAATGTGCTTTATGGTATTCAAAAATTTTATCAGAATCTCTATTTATGCCGATTAAGGAAGAATATAATTCAAGATTATCACCTTCTTTGTTATTATCGCTTACTCCCCCTGTTAACAAGATTTGTTCATCATTTGAAAAAACAGACAAAATCGCCTGCATTACCGGTTTAATATGATAAGGCACAGTTAAAGCTGCTTCTGACCAAATTATTAGATTTGGAGTTCCATCTTTTTTTGAAAGTGCAATATGCTTATCTAAATTCTGCCAGATTTCTTCTGCTTCCCATTTTGCAGTCTGCGGAATTGAAGGCTGTACAAGCCTTGCTGATATATTAGTATATTCCGTAGGATTAGCTTCTAATCTTAGATAACCATAAATTACAATAGAAATTAGTACAATTACAGAAGTTATTACCATCGAGTAAAAATCTTTTTTTTCACTATTAGCTTTAGTTAAAAGAAAATTATAGGGACTCGAAGCTATATAAACTCCAACAAAACTAAGACCGAATACCCCAAAAATACTAGCAAATTGTATTAATATAAGCCAATTGGAGAAAGCATAACCTATTAACGCCCAAGGTAATCCTGTAAATATCCAGGAAATTATCCATTCTATAAAAACCCAAATACAACAAAAAAAGAAATGATAAATTTTACTGTCTCGTAGTTGCCAGGAAATTAAGGCAATTAGAGATGTAAAAATTGCCATAAAAGCGGGAAGACCAAATAAAGCAAAAGGAATCGCCCACCAAAATTGGTCGATATAAACGCCAAGGGCAAAACTTATCCAATATAAAGTTGATAAATAAAAACCAAACCCAAATATATAGGCAAATTTTATAGCTTCAAATCTGGTCTTTGAAATTTTAATTTGAGCAATTAGTAATGATATACAAAATATTCCTGGTAAAAAAAACACCGGAGCAAAACACAACCCGCAAATTATTCCAGCAAATAAAGAAGACAGCTTATTTGATAATATCATTAAAGAATTTGTAGATTTATTCATTCGAGTATATAAAATAGCACTTATTACTATTTTGAAAATAAAAAAAGAGGTTCTAAATGAAAGAAGTTCAAACTGGATTATTAAAAGGTAAAAAAGGAATAATTACAGGTGTGGCTAATAATCTATCAATCTCATGGGCAATAGCACAACTTGCCAAAGCTCACGGTGCAGAGATTGCCCTTACCTATCCGAGCGAAATTTTACAGAAAAGGGTTGTATCACTTGCCGAAGAAATAGATTGTAAATTCATTTTAGAATGTGATGTAACAAATGAGAAATCGATGGATAGCCTATTTAAATCCGTTAAGGACAAATGGGGGAAGGTTGATTTTCTGGTACATGCTATTGCGTTTTCCGATAAAGAAGAATTACGAGGCAGGTATATTGACACTTCTTTAGCCAATTTCTTAAATGCAATGAACATTTCTTGCTATTCTTTAACTGCCCTTGCTAAAAGAGTAGAACCTCTTATGACTGACGGAGGTAATATTATTACACTTAGTTACTACGGGGCAGAAAAAGTCATACCGTACTATAATGTTATGGGAGTTACAAAAGCAGCACTCGAGACGAGTGTAAAATATCTAGCCAATGATATGGGATCAAATAATATTCGGGTAAATGCTATTTCCGCAGGCCCTATTAAAACTCTTGCTTCCAGTGCTATTGGCGATTTCAAAACAATGCTAAAAATACACGCTGATACCTCTCCTCTTAAAAGAAATACAACCCAACAAGACGTCGCAGGAGCAGCACTTTACATGCTCAGCGATCTTAGTTCTGGGGTAACAGGTGAAATTCAATATGTTGACTGCGGTTACAATATTATGGGTATGAGTTTTAACAATTCCTAGAGAATTACTGCCAAAACATCTTGCAGATAAAACGAACTAGTAGCAGAACGTCATGATATTAGTAAATGTAATATTAACTAGCTTAAAAATTAATTGCGGGTGAATATATTAAAATCAATTTTTATTAAAAGAGAGAATAGAATATACGAACATAATTACAGCATTAATATAATTCACCCATTAAATTTATAAAAATCACCAACGAAAAGGATAATTTAACCAAGGCCTCCATCACTTGGTTATTAACTATATGTAAATAACTATCGAATAATTCAGAAAAAATCGATGCTAAAACTAATGTAATAAACGCATAAATATGTTGTTTATATAGCCAGTTATTTTGAGCTTCATATATTGATATAGCTACGACCAAACCAAAGCATCTAAGTTGCAAATGATAAATATCACCGTAGAAGAAACAAACCTAGTAAAGTAAATAAATCATAAGTGATTAGCATGCAATCATTTTTCCTAGATTATTATATTTAGAATGCTCAATATAAACAAATTAATCTGTTCAAAAGCGGTCTATGATGTTAAAGAGGGCTAGAAAAAACATATTTTCAAAAATAAATGATCTCTTCTAAGTAAAGACTTTTAAAATTATATTTAAGAATATTTCAAATAGTATCCAATATATAACGCAAAGTTTTGCTCAAAAGCCTGTTCTATTTAAAACAAAAGCTGAGTAAGTATTAAATTATTTATTGCAATAACTTACCCTTTTCTAAAAAATTGTTTATAGTAAATAAAAAGTACCGGGTTATGTCAAACAGTTTTACCAGTAGCATAAAAAAGCTAATTCTAGTAATTCTCTCTTATTTTTATTCTAAAGAACAGGGAATAATAAAAATTATTGAAAACCATAATACATTATATGAATTAATAAACTATGCCCATCATTCCTTTGATCTTAGCGATATCCGCTTTAATAAGCATTTTTCTGCTCTATAAATACATAGTTAATAAATCAAAAATAAACTTGCTAGAAATTTTATTGGATGAGAAAAATAAAACACTGCGGGATTTAACCATTAAATACGAAGTTGCTATTAATGAAAAGATCAAAAACATCAAATATATTGAGCAAATATCCGCTAAAGTTCAGCAGCAGGAAAAGTTAATCAGTGATTTTGAAAATATTACTAAAAAATCTCAAGAACTCACAAAAGCTGCATTATTTGAACTAGGAAATGATTTATCAAAACAGCTTATAGAACTCCACAAAACAGAAACTGAAGGCAATCGGAAACTATCAGAGGAAAATATCAAGATAACCGCTGAAAAGTTTAACAGCGAATTCGAAAGAATAGTTAATATGGTTGGTTCTCTTAAGCGTGATATTGAAAAATCCCAAGATACTGTCGATCTAATTAAGAATTCTCTACTCTCTCCCTCTGGTGCCGGCAAATTAGCAGAAATTACTTTAGAAAATATACTGAAAGCTTCTGGTTTGAAAAACGGTTTGGATTTTTCCATGCAATATAATCTCAATACGGAAAATAATAGTACACTAAGGCCAGATGCTGTAATTTTTCTTCCTTCCGATAATATTATGATTATTGACGCCAAAGCTTCGAAGTTTTTAATAGATGAATCAGAAGATACAAACCGATTAGTAAAAACGATGAACTTTCACTTAAAATCCCTAGCCAGTAAAGATTATGCTAAAGGCATAAAGCTAGAAGCCAACCTAACAAGCAAAAGAAAATATGCTAATGTTATTACACTTATGTTCTTGCCTAGTGAACATGCAATTGAAAAAATAGTTGAAGCAGATAGTGAATTTTTAAGTAAAGCATGGAATTTAAATATTTTTCCAGTAGGTCCTGCCGGTCTTATGAACATGTTATCATTTGCTAAATTCCAAATTGCAGAGAATTTAATGCTCCATAATAATTTAGAAATTATTGAAGAAGTAAAAAAGCTTATTAATTCCATTTCTTCTCTAGCTGAACATTCAGCAAAACTAGGTTCTAACATCTCCAGTTTAGTCGGAAATTATGATAGATTTGCCGCTTCATTTAATAGGAATTTTCTATCAAAAGCAAAAAATATAGCTAATTTAGGTATAGAATCTGATTTTGATAAAAAGCAAATACACTTATCACGATATCAATTAATTACCGGTAAATCTGAAGTAATAGAGCTGAAAGAAGAAGAGTTAAAGAAAATAGGATCTAATACCACAAACTTTGAGAATTAATTAAATCCCGTACAAAAGTATCGAGTCTGTCATATAGTTTGTGTAAGTTGCAAAAGGATATAGTAGAAGATACTATAAAAAAGCAATTTAAATACAGAGGAAAAAATGGCTAAAAAATTAGCAGAAAAAGAAGTAGATATAAATACTAAATTAGTCGAAGAATTACTATCAAAAGCAGATCCATCTGAATTATTTGGTCGCGGGTGGATTATTTAATAAACTTAAAAAGCAAATAGTAGAGAGAATTCTTGAAAGTGAATTAGAACACGATCTAGGTTATTCTAAACATAGTAAGATAATCAAGAGCGATAATAATCGTCGCAACGGCAGTTATGAAAAAACGATTATAGATGATGACGGTCATCAGATTACCGTAGATATTTCGAGGGACAGGGAAGGAGAATTTGAACCTCAATTGATTCCTGAAGGAGTTAGGAGATTTAGTGGTTTTGATGATAAAGTGATTTCACTATATGCAAGAGGGATGACTGTCAGTGAGATACAGGGCCATTTAGAGGAGATATACCAGACCAATATTTCTAAGGACCTTATATCAACTGTCACTGACGGAGTAATAGAAGAAGTTACTACATGGCAAAACAGGTCCCTAGACGATGTATATCCAATATTATATTTGGATTGCATACACGTTAAAGCAAGGGATAATCATACAGTAATTAACAAAGCGGTATATCTTGCAATAGGTGTTAACATGGAAAGGAAAAAGGAATTACTGGGGATCTGGGTCGGTAAAAATGAAGGTTCCAAGTTTTGGATGCAGGTTGTAACTGAGCTAAAGAACAGAGGGATAAAACAGATATATGTAGCATGCGTTGATGGATTAAAAGGCTTTCCTGAAGCCATAAATAGCATTTATCCTAATACGATTGTACAACTCTGTATAGTACATATGGCGAGGAATTCTGTAAAATATGTTTCTTATAAGGATTTACACTGCAAACAGCGAAGAAATAGGATATCTGGAGCTAAAATCGTTTGCTGCTAAATGGGATAATAAATATCCTGTGATCTCTGATATTTGGCAAAGGAATTGGAGCGGGATTATTCCTCTTTTTGCTTTTCCTGATGAGATTAGGCGGGTAATTTATACTACCAATGCGATAGAATCGATAAATCGTCAAATCAGAAAAATCATCAACAATAAAGGGGTTTTTCCAGATGATAAGTCTATTTTAAAAATCGTATTTTTGGCTCTAAAAAATGCTGCCAAAAATGGACCATGCCGATTAAAAATTGGTCTTTGGCATTGAATCAATTTGAAATTTTATGCGGGGATTTTAGGCATGATTTACTGGAATTAAAAAATACAACAACTTACACAAAATAAATGATTGACTCCTTGTTTATGTAAACATTCCTTCGCCTAATTACTCATTTAGCTTTGATAGGGTTTTCGTTTACTAATTCTTGTACCAGTGCAGAATCTAAATACGCTCTAACGTGGACAATAATCTCATTTTCAAATTTTACTATCCAGCAATACGTATTGTTAAATGGTTTATCGTTAATAGAATAAGATAGCTGAATCATTTCTACTATAGCTATTGTCTTATCCTCAGCTATCAAAATATTACTTACCTTTAATACTTGACCCCCTTTTAACAGTTTTTTTAAGCGTACAAAGGTATGATCAAGGAATTCTTGCTTTCCATGATAAACTCCAGCTAGTGGATGGGTACCCATTACCTCCCATAACACATTTGGTGAAACCTGCGAAAAGAATTCCTCCTGATGTCCATTTTCCAAGTTTTTGAATAATTTCTCTACAAATTGTTTAGTTAATTTCACAAGTTCCTCCTAAGATTAATAAAATGCCAGACTGCAAAGTAAATGAGGAATTTTAATTACCTCCCAATTCTCACCTATTTCCTATTAAAATAAATCAGTAAATACCCGTTAAAAATTAAACCAATAAACTTCTGATTTTATCTAGTACTTCTCGGGCGTGACCTTCTACTGAAACTTTTGACCAAATATGAGCTATCTTTCCTTCTGGATTAATTAGAAAAGTAGCTCTATTAACGCCCATATATTTTTTGCCGAACATGGATTTTTCAACCCACACAGAATATTTAGAGCAAGTTTGACCATCTATATCTGAGCCAAAATTGAATTTAAGGTTATATTTATCCTTAAATTTTCCGTGAGATTTTAAATCATCCCTAGAGATTCCTAAAACAACTGTATTTAATGAATTAAATTCGTTTAGCAGCTCGTTAAAATCTATTGCTTCAAGTGTACAGCCCGGTGTATCATCTTTAGGATAGAAATATAAAACGACATATTTTCCTTTAAGATTTTCTAAACTGACTTTTTTATCCTGGGATATTTCTACTAGAAATTCAGGCGCTTTATCTCCTGTTTTTAGTTTACTCATTTTTAATCCTCCTATTTCCCTAGTTAATTTTTAACTTTAAGCGTATATTTAAAATTTAAATATTTCCAGTAATTATTTCCTCGCCTCTATCTCTTACCGAGTAAGTCTTGCTTTAATTTAAATTTTTCATCCTTGTATAAAATTGCTCTATATATTTGCAAATTTTCTAAAACTCTTTGAACGTAGTTTCGAGTTACAGAAAAAGGTATACTTTCAATCCAGTCAATAGCTTGATGAAAATCTTTAAATTCTCTTAGGTCACCATACAAATCTAGCCATTTTTTTACCCGGTGAGGACCGGCATTATAAGCGGCAATGGCAAGCACATAATAATTTTTATGTTCCTCTAGCATATCAGCTAAATAATGACTCCCTAAAGTTAAATTGTAATAGGCATCGTTTGTTAAATTTTTTAAATTACATTTTATGGCTAGTTTTTTAGCCGTATCACAAGCTGTCGGTTCCATAAGCTGCATTAAACCCATTCCTTTATCCGGAGCAATGACAGACTTTTCAAAACTAGATTCTTGCCTAATGATGCTGTAAGTAAGGGCTTTCTCTGTTGGTAAATGATCAATTTTATAAGGATCAGGAAATGAATAATGATCTAAAAACACATGCTTCTGCATAGCAGTTCTTGATAGCCAAACTTTATGATGGACATTAGGAGTCTTAGTTGCAAGGGCAATTGTTAATATCTCTTGTTCTTCCTCGGCAGAATTAATTAAATCATCTAAATAAACCTTAGCAAGGCTACCGCTACCATACTGACTAACCAGATTTGCTGCTCTTAATATATCCTTATTTTTTATGTTATAATCTTTTTTATGAGCAGTAGTTACTTTCGGCGGCAACCTTAATTTATTTGCTCCAGTTTCTAAAGTTGCTACTTGGCCATAAAATGTGTAGCCGAATTGGTGAGCTGCTCTTTCATATAATTTTCTTGCTTCTTCTTTCTGGCCATTTTTTGCGTAAGCTCTCCCTAACCAATACATCCCTCTTGATATACTAATTGGAGTTTTTACTACCTGAGCGAATTTCTTAAAATGCTTTATAGCTAGTTCTGGTTTATTTAGAAAACGAAGGGCCAACCATCCGGACAAAAATTCCGTATCACTAATATTTGCTGAGCTTTCGGCAAAATGTATACTAGAAATAATATAAGCATCATTGAAACGTTTATTTTCAATATATTCTCTTGCTAGATAGCATTGGACTTTCCAAAAATCATCTCCATGCATTCCGTAATGTTTTACAGCATTTATTAAACTTGCAATTTCGGTACTTTTAGGCAATTCATTCTTTCTAGAACTGACGTATTGATATACTAAACCTGGTGTGTAATATTCTTTTGGAACTTTTCTAAAAAGCTGTTTTGCTTCTTTTTTTATGCCAGTAAAAGCCATATGCGCTTCAAAAGCTTTTTTATACCCTGCTTCTACTAAATTTAGGGAATTTTTAGCTAATGTAGTTGATCCTTTCGAGATTAAATTATCTATTCTTTTGATATTATCATTCTTATTAAGAAATTTTTTAAATTTCTTGTAAAAATCAACCTGTTGCTCTTGGCTAAAAGAACCGTACACCCACCCCTTTTTAATTACAGGAGCGAGCTTATTTGGATCAGTTAAAATCTGGGCAGCGGCAAAAGCATAATATTTATAGCCGCAGCCGGTAATCGGCTGATGAATTTTAAACCAATTATATATTTCTGCATCACTTACCTTATCGTCTAGTAGGTTCTCGGCTCTACTTTTCAATAAATTATTTTGTGGCCATTTAGGGTTTTCTTTTAAAAATTTTACTATTTCATGAAAAGTGGTTTTGGTATAGGTGGTGTCTAAAAATGCTTGCGATAAGACTATCTTAACTAAAGCTTTATCGCCCAACTTATTTGCTAGGTTTTGAGCATCTACCCAGTTACTAGTTTGTATGTAATCAAAAACTTGTTTATAAGAATCGTTATGTGTGGAAGTGTTTCCGTTGGCAAATGAATAAATACTTCCCCAGAAATTTGTTATAATTACTAAAATAATTGACAGTTTACGGATATTTCTCATAATGTCTTAAAACAACTTTAATATATTTTATTTTTATGAATAGAGCGTTCATTTTTCCTGGACAGGGTTCTCAAATTGTCGGTATGGGAAAGGATTTTTATAATAATTTCGATGAAGCAAAATCTGCTTTCAAAACTGTCGATGAAGTTCTAAATTATCCTCTTAGTAACATTATTTTTAACGGCCCAATCGAGGAACTCACCCTTACCGAAAACACCCAACCCGCCCTAATGGCAGCCTCTATAGCGATTCTCAAGGTCATTATAAAACAATCCGGCAAAAAAATAAACGAACTTTCATCATTTGTAGCAGAACATTCACTGGGGGAATATAGTGCTCTATGCGGAGCTCAAAGTTTATCGCTTGAGGATACAGCAAAATTACTACATATAAGAGGTACTTCCATGCAACAAGCATCTCCACAAGGGCAGGGTGCAATGGCTGCATGTATAGGAATAAGCTTGAAAGAGTTACAAGAATTATTAGATTTCTCTAGCGTTGGTGGAATATGTTAAATCGCCAATGATAATGTAGAAGGACAAATTGTTATCAGCGGCCATGATGAAAATATTAACTACATGCTATCAGTCTTAAAAGATTTAGGTTATAAAGCTATTAAACTTAAAGTAAGTGCGCCATTTCATTCTGCTCTTATGAAACCGGCAGAAGAACCTATGTCATCTGCTCTAATGCAGACAAATATTAAAATTCCGGCTGTTACGGTGATAGCAAATGTAACAGCTAAACAAACAGTTTCTCCAGATGAAATTCGCACTAATCTAGTTTCTCAAATTTGTGGTACCGTCTGGTGGCGTGAAACTATGGATGAATTAAATCGCCTTGGAGTAAATGAGCTGGTAGAAATAGGTTCCGGTAAGGTATTATCAGGACTTGCTAAGAAAACACCGCATAACTTTAAGGTTACTAACATTTCGACAGTTGCTAAAATGGAGCAATTTTTAAGTGATATTTGAGTTTTTAGATATCTTAGGTTTATTTAATAAAGTAATTAATTTTATTTTCCCTTTTAGGTATTCTACCTGTAATGTCCTTACCGATACCGGTGATGGAATCTGCAGTTCTTGTTGGCCAAAATTTAACTTTATAAATAAACCTTACTGTTTTATTTGTTGTGAAAAATTCGAAGTGGATTTGAGTGAAGTTAATATTTGTGCTGCCTGTGTCATTGCTAAGCCCAAAATTGATATGATACGGACTTTACTGGAGTTCTCACCAGAAACCAAGAAACTTGTTCACAATTTTAAATATCATGATAAAACAAGTTTAGCAAAATTATTTGCTAAGCTGATAAATAATCGATTTTCAGAAGATTTTAAAGATATTGATATTACTCCGGCCTTCAAATATTGAACTAATATTAGAGAAATGATACAATGATATTGTATCAAGAGTAATAACAAAATGTCTAATAAAAAATTATCACCAAGCGATCTCAAGATATTAAGAAAGAAAGCAGTGGAAGCAATAGTTATACATGGAATAAGCAAGAAACAAGCATCTATTACCTTTGGGTTTTCTAGGAGTTCTATATGGAAATATCTTAAAGAGTACAAAATTTATAAGGAAGAAAGCTTTCGCTATAAGAAGCGAGGAGTAAAGGTAGGAACAGGATCTAAAATCAGTAAAAATCAAGAAGAGGAATTAAAATCTAAAATTTTATCATATACACCTGATGAATTGGGAATGGATTATACGTTATGGAATAGTAAAGTGGTACAAGAATATATAGAATCCAATTACCTTTATCAGTATAACAGGCGTTCTATAAGAAAAATTATGAATAGATTGGGTTTTACGTCCCAAAAACCAATTAAATCAGCCTATCAACGTAATCCAGAGAAGATAAAAGAATGGTTAACAGTCACATATCCAGAAATCAAGTCTCGTGCAATGAAAGAAAGTGCTAGAATTTATTGGGGAGATGAAATGGGGATACAATCAACAGATAATCGAGGTAAAACATATGGTCTTAAAGGCAAGACCCCAGCAATCAAGAGAAGTGGCTCAAGATTTAAATGTAATATGCTAGCTGCTATTAGTCCGCAAGGGTTTATGAACTGGATGGTATTTGAAGATAATTTTACCAGCAAAAAGTGTATTGAATTTTTAGGTAGACTGATCAGACAAATTAAGCAGCAAATATTTTTGATATTAGATAATCATAGAGTGCATCACAGTAAAAAGGTAAAAGCTTATGTAGAAAGACATAAGGACAAGCTAGAATTGTTTTATTTACCATCATATTGTCCTGATATGAATCCACAAGAACTTGTAAACCAAGATGTCAAAGCTAACTCCAATAATTTTCGAGTACTAAAATCAGTAAAAGATTTAACAATTAATGTACGGTCCTATTTAACACAAATTCAGTTTAATGGTATAAAAATTCAAAATTATTTTAAAAAGAAAGAAATAGCTTATGCTACTATATAATGTTCAATATTTAAAGGCCAGAGTAATATCATAACCCCGTACCGATGCACAAACTTAAGCGGATTTCTCCGGGGGGGTATAACCCTCCTCAAATCCTAGCTTGGGAACTATCCAAGAAATTTGATAAGCTATTTATTCCGAATCTGTTAATTAAAAAAAATTACAAAAAATCAAGTAGGACTAACTAAAAAAGAAAGAAAAAAAACATTCTTGGCAGTTTTGAGCTTAATAAGAACTTTAATGTTCAAGATAAAGTTATTTTGCTGGTTGATGACGTAATAACTACAGGTGCAACAAGTGCTGAATGTACCAAAATTTAAAAAAAAGAACAAGCAGGGAACGTAAAACTTGTAACAATTGCAAGAGTATAGTTAGTTCATATATTAAGCTTGGAATTTTTAGAGTCAATCATTTATTTTGTGTAAGTTGTATTTTTTAATTCCAGTAAATCATGCCTAAAATCCCCGCATAAAATTTCAAATTGATTCAATGCCAAAGACCAATTTTTAATCGGCATGGTCCATTTTTTGGCAGCATTTTTTAGAGCCAAAAATACGATTTTAAAAATAGACTTATCATCTGGAAAAACCCCTTTATTGTTGATGATTTTTCTGATTTGACGATTTATCGATTCTATCGCATTGGTAGTATAAATTACCCGCCTAATCTCATCAGGAAAAGCAAAAAGAGGAATAATCCCGCTTCCAATTCCTTTGCCAAATATCAGAGATCACAGGATATTTATTATCCCATTTAGCAGCAAACGATTTTAGCTCCAGATATCCTATTTCTTCGCTGTTTGCAGTGTAAATCCTTTTAAGATCCGCTGTGACCGCTTTAAGATCCGCTGTGACCGCTTTTAAATCCTTATAAGAAACATATTTTACAGAATTCCTCGCCATATGTACTATACAGAGTTGTACAATCGTATTAGGATAAATGCTATTTATGGCTTCAGGAAAGCCTTTTAATGCATCAACGCATGCTACATATATCTGTTTTATCCCTCTGTTCTTTAGCTCAGTTACAACCTGCATCCAAAACTTGGAACCTTCATTTTTACCGACCCAGATCCCCAGTAATTCCTTTTTCCCTTCCATGTTAACACCTATTGCAAGATATACCGCTTTGTTAATTACTGTATGATTATCCCTTGCTTTAACGTGTATGCAATCCAAATATAATATTGGATATACATCGTCTAGGGACCTGTTTTGCCATGTAGTAACTTCTTCTATTACTCCGTCAGTGACAGTTGATATAAGGTCCTTGGAAATATTGGTCTGGTATATCTCCTCTAAATGGCTATGTATCTCACTGACAGTCATCCATCTTGCATATAGTAAAATCACTTTATCATCAAAACCACTAAATCTCCTAACTCCTTCAGGAATCAATTGAGGTTCAAATTCTCCTTCCCTGTCCCCTTGAAACATCTACGGTAATCTGATGACCGTCGTCATCTATAATCGTTTTTTCATAACTGCCGTTGCGACGATTATTATCGCTCTTGATTATCTTACTATGTTTAGAATAACCTAGATCGTGTTCTAATTCACTTTCAAGAATTCTCTCTACTAATTTGCTTTTTAAGTTTATTAAATAATCCACCCGCGACCAAATAATTCAGATGGATCTGCTTTTGATAGTAATTCTTCGACTAATTTAGTATTTATATCTACTTCTTTTTCTGCTAATTTTTTTGCCATTTTTTCCTCTGTATTTAAGTTGCTTTTTTATAGTATCTCCTACTATATCCTTTTGCAACTTACACAAACTATATGACAGACTCAACCGTGCGTAAAGTTTTCCCTTACACGGCTTTCCGATAACTTTCACCCACTGCATTATAGTCACATAATTATCTTGCATATCTTGACGCCTCATTTCCTACAATTACTTGGTCTGCCAACTTGTATAGACCATGATTATTATAAAACCATGAAGGAGGATGGTCTCTCCATCCTTTTGCTCGTTTCTTATGTTTCTTCCTCAACATTATACATAGTGTCATTGTAATGTACCTATCTATTCTCCTAAAGTGTTCTCTAGAGTTTCCACCTTTGAAGTAGTTCGCCCACCCCCTAATTATTGGGTTTAGTTTCTTTTCTATAAGTTCAGGCAATAACCAATGTTGCCTTGTCCTTACTGTTTCTCGAACTTTCTCTTTGACAGTTTTCACAGCTTGGTTTGTCGGATAGTAATATGTTTTGAGTTTTCCTGTTCTTTTTGAGGCTTGTCTCACAAAGCGGAATCCAAGAAAATCAAAGCTCTCATGTCTTGTATCAATCACTTTCGTTTTATCTACATTCAGTTCAAGTTTTAGATTTTCCATAACATTATTTACTTCCTTTAAGTATTTATCGGGGCTTCACAGCACCACAAAATCATCTGCATAGCGAACAATATGTGCGTCATGCCCTTTCTTATTAAACCCCTTTTCTTCCCAAGCTGTATCCAGATAGTGTAAATAAAGGTTTGCAAGTAGCGGAGAAATAACTCCACCTTGCGGCGTACCCGTTATTTGCTTTCTAATTTGCATATCTTCCATTACACCCGCCTTCAACCAGAGTTTTATCAATCTAACAATAGAGTTATCAGTAATTCTATTGTTGATTGCCTTCAAAAGTATGTCATGAGTTATAGTGTCGAAATAGTTACTTACATCTGCATCAATGACATATCTGCATCCATAGTTGAGATATTTATATATCTCTCTATGAGCCATATGTGCACTTCGCTTAGGTCTAAACCCATATGAGAAGTCTTTAAAATCCGCTTCGAATATTGGTTCAATAACTAGTTTCATACATGTTTGCACTATACGGTCTGCAATTGTGGGTATACCTATGGGTCTTTGTTTCCCATTAGATTTAAGGATATATACCCTTTTTACTGGGGCAGGCTTATAAGTTTTACTTATTAAGCTATCCTTAATTTCGTTTAGAAAGACGTCCACTCCAATATCTTCTTCTATATAAGATATGGATTGTTCATCTACACCTGGTGTTCCCTTATTCGCTTTTACTTTCTTCCAAGATTGCATAAGAATATCTTGCCTATACATCTTGTCATAAAGCACACCAAATTTGCGTCTTGGATTAACTTTGGCAGCTTGGTAAAGTTTACGCTGAAGTACCCGTGTATATTTTCTTGAGTGTTTATAGCTTTCGCAATCACTTAATACCTCTTTCATTATAAACATAGTTAAAGTAGAGCCCCTTCCCTAGTATAAGTTTTGTTGTCTTATACATTGCTGGTACTATGAACTCCTCCGACTCCTCATTCCTGCTTTCTTCCAGATTTCAGCGGGCGGCCTTATACTTTCCGTTACGCAGTGAGTTATCTGCGACATGGTGAGGTCTCGACTATTTCCCTCAAATACTTTCTATACATACCATCCTCTATATCCCGAATTCCTATACTAACTTCAGTTAATGGTTAATCCATTAGTAAACACTGGCTTTCGCCCCCATTCTAAAGGCTCAGCGGAATCACCCTACATCACACTCTCCCAACATATTTGTGTGACTAACATTTACGAGACTTACTAAGGTTCACTCTCGTTACGGTCTGTATATTTGCTCGTTCCCACGGTTTGGGTCTGGGGACACGTTAGTCAGCGTTGCTTCCGCATTTCAATCACTATCCATACGTACGCCATAGCTACTCGGCCAAACCACTAATTGCCGAGGTAGGACTTTCACCTACTTGTATCTGAGCGACTTAACAGCCCGCTCAAAATGGGATGATTTTATTTTATATGCTCAATTTGCTTACATACTTAAAGAAAAGTTTTTTCCGGATAGTTATATTAATGAAATCCTAACTTTTGCAATATTTGCCGCTGGATTTATTGTTAGACCGATTGGAGGAATTATTTTTGGAAATATCGGCGACCGATTCGGTAGACGTATTTCTTTAGCTATCGGCATACTAACAATGGTAGTACCCACTACGGTAATCGGGTTATTACCAAGTTACGATTCCATCGGTCTGGCTGCTCCTATAATTTTAACCATAGCACGATTGGCACAGGGATTTTTATTAGGTGGAGAATTCAGCGGTTGTGTAATTTACCTCACAGAACATTCCTCCGCAAGTAAAAGAGGTTTAGCCTGCAGTATTGTATATACTAGCCAATGTCTAGGAATGTTGTTTGGGTTAATAATCGCATATCTACTTAGTTTCCTTTTATCAAAAGAAGATTTATGGTCATTTGGGTGGCGCTTGCCTTTTATTAGTAGTTTTTTCATAGGTATGATAGGGTTGTACATAAGAAATAGCCTATCGGAAACTCCATTATACACTAAAATAAGGAATCGGGGATTAACTACAGCATCTCCTTTAAAAGAAATACTGCTAAATCATAAAAAGAAGATTTTTCTAGCAATTGGTCTTTATATTAATGTTACAGCTCCTTTTTATGCTGCAACAATCTTTATTCAAAATTATATGATAAACCTTGGTTACAGCCAGAGCGAAAGTTCAATTTCAGCCGGACTGACTCTAATAATCATGATGTTTACCTTTCCAGTGGCAGCGTTGATCTCAGATAAAATTGGACGCAAACCTGTAATTGTTTATAGCTGTCTTGCACTTATAATTCTTACTTATCCGATTTTTCTCATGATAAACGAATCTTATTACCTTGCAATAACCGCCCAAATCTTATTTGCTATTATAGTGGCATTCCATATGGGAGCAATTCCGACAATTCTAGTAGAGCTTTTTCCAACTAGAATTCGTTTTACCGGAGTAGCATTATCATGTAACCTAAGCGCCGCTATATTTGGAGGTACAGCACCTATGATTGGTACATGGTTATATCAAATCATGGGAGACAGGCTAGTAATGTCTTATTACTTAACTTTTCTAGCTGTTCTGGCTATGTTCATAATGTATTTTTATAAGGAAACATACAATAAGATATTATAACTTTTAATATTTAACGTGCCTATTAAAATTTTAACCTTTTTACAATAATAACCACCTAGGTATAGCTACTGATATTTGTATTCTTATATCTGATTATACTCCAGAAGATACAACCCCCCCCTGAGGGTAAATTGAGGTTTATCAAAGAGGCTTTTTTAACTTGTAGCGGCTGGTGTTTCCTCTGCTCTTTAGGCCTACAATCACTAAAAATATACCTATTCTACAGTAACGCTTTTAGCCAAATTACGTGGCTGATCTATATCATTTCCTTTTAAATCAGCAGTATAATATGCAAGTAGCTGCATAGGTATAGCATAAACCATCGGAGCAATAAATTCTTCACAATCAGGTATTTCTAAAACCCAGGTTGATGAATCTATTACTTGACCTACATTACTTGACCCTACAATAGTTAACAATTTGCCTCCTCTAGCACCTAACTCCTGCAAATTTGAAAACATTTTTTCGAATAAACTGCCATTTGGCATTAGCGCAACTATCGGCATGTTACTATCAATTAAAGAAATAGGACCATGTTTTAGTTCACCACCAGCGTAACCTTCAGCATGTATATATGATAACTCTTTTAGCTTTAGCGAACCTTCAAGGGCAAGAGGATATAAATTGCCCCTTCCAATAAATAACACACTCGAAAAATCTTTAATCTGCATAGCGGCAGTTCTTATTTTGTCACTTTGTGCCAAAATTTTTGTAATCATACTAGGTACAGTTAATAATAAAGTTTTTAGCTCTTCAAACTTATTATCAGAAATATTATGGTTCTTCAGACCTATATTTAATCCTAAAGCACCAATAACCATTAATTGTCCCAAAAATGCTTTAGTAGAAGCAACCCCTATTTCAGGACCAACCATTATCGGTAATACATAATCAGATGCGCGGCCAATTGAACTATTTTCTGTATTAACAATTGAAATAATACCTTGGCCGTTAGCTTTTGCATATTTTAAAGCCTCTAAAGTATCTAAAGTTTCTCCTGATTGAGAAATTACAATTGTAACCTCGTTTTTTTTCTTAGCAACAGTACGATATCTAAACTCAGATGCAATTTCCAAATCTACTGCTATGTTAGTTAATTCTTCTAACCAATATTTAGCAACTAGACCTGAATAATAAGCAGTACCACAAGCTAAAATTTTTATATGCTGAATATTTTGCCAATCTATCTTAATTTTGCTTAATTCATCTGTTCTTAGATATTTATCTATAGCCTTTTCAAGTACTATTGGTTGTTCGTATATTTCTTTAAGCATGAAATGTGGAAAATCTTTTTTAGATACTTCTTCTATTAATGAAGATTTTTTAACAGTACGCTTAACTAGATTAGCATTTTTATCAAAAATCTGATATGAATTTAGGCTAATTAAAACTGCATCCTCATCCTCAAAATACACTACCTCACCTACATTATTGCCAAAAGCCACTATATCTGAAGCAATGTAAGTAGCATCTTCTGCTAAACCTAAAATTAAAGGAGTTTTTTTACAAGTTGCAAATAACAACTCAACATCATGAAACATAAATACTAAAGAAAATGATCCTTCCAATCTTGCAATAGTCTTCCTAGAAGCTTCTGTATGGTTATTATTTAAGGAAAAATAGTGATCAAGTAGATTAGCAACAACTTCTGTATCAGTTTCGGATTTAAATACATATCCTAAATTCTGTAATTCTTGCTTTATTTCTTTATAATTTTCAATAATCCCATTATGAACTACTGCTATCCGATCAGTTGTATGTGGATGAGCGTTGACTACACTTGGAACACCATGCGTTGCCCACCTTGTATGACCAATTCCTATATTGCTATTTAATTTTTTCTGAGATAAAAGTTTTTTTAGCTCTACAACTTTGCCAACAGTCTTAACTAAATGTATTTGATTATTCTGTATTACAGCAAGTCCTGCACTATCATATCCCCTATATTCCAATTTCTCAAGGCCATTTACTAACACAGGTAATATATTATTACTAGTAACACCAGCTATGATACCGCACATGTTTATTTTCTCCTATTAGGTTTCATAAGTTGTTGGCTCCTACCAATAGCAAAAGTATTGTCAGGAACATCTTTATTGATAAAGGAACTAGCTCCTATAAGTGAATTACAACCAATTGTAATAGGTGATATTAAAGAGCTATTGGAACCAATAAAAGTGTTATTTTTAATTATTGTTTTATGCTTTTTCAAACCATCATAATTACAAGTGACTACTCCTGCACCTATGTTTACATTACTGCCAATTACAGCATCTCCTATATACGATAAATGAGATGCTTTTGTACCAGTACCGAAGGTAGAATTTTTTATTTCAACAAAATTTCCTATTTTTACATTACTTTCTATTTTAGTCTCACCTCTTATCCTGACAAAAGGCCCTATTTTTGACTCTTCCTCTATTTCTACCCCTTCCAAATAAGAAAAAGCTCTAATGTGAACATTACTACCTATTTTAACTTTGGAACCAAAATAGACGTTAGGTTCAACCAATACACCCTTTCCAAAGGTAGTATCATAGGATAAATATGTGGTATCTGGATCTTGTAAATATACTCCCCTGTCAATGGCCTCTTTTCTTAACCTATTTTGTATTGCCTGTCCAAAAGAAACCACTTTAGAATTACTATTTAATAGCTTGAGCTCAAATGAATCTAGATTACAATATGACCATTTTGGATCGATATTATCATAAAATAAATTAATATCAGAAAAGAAATCGTTTAAAAAATTAATATCAACCAAGGCTACACAAGGCTCAGAATCAACCCGACCAATTATTACCTTATAACCTTCCTTCTTTTTAACAAATGATTCAATAATTTGATCAGTAAGACCTATAAGATTAGTTTTAACAACTAGCACACTATCGTGGGGCAAAAAGGTTTTTAGTTCATCATAGCTAATTGTATCTCCAGCAAATTGCTTTATCATTTTAGCTGCTACCACACTGGTACTATATTCTGAATCTATGAAAAAAACTTTGTTATCCATGAAAACAGTTGTACTCTCTATTATAAATAGTGTAAACTGTTGCAGTTTAAACGAAATTTATATAAAACGCAAAGGAAATAATCATGCTAAAAAAGTATTTTGGTACAGATGGAATAAGAGGGAGAAGTAATACTGGTGTTATCACCCCGGAAACCATGATAAAATTGGCAAGGGCAACCTCTATAGCTTGTGATTTTCTTGGAAAGAAAGCAACTATAGTGATAGGAAAGGATACCAGATTATCCGGCTATATGCTAGAATCTGCATTAACGTCGGGTTTTATTTCAATGGGCGTGAATGTAGTATTAATAGGACCAATGCCTACCCCAGCAATATCTATGCTGGTCAGAAGTTTGCGAGCAGATCTTGGAATGATGATTTCAGCTTCACATAATCCATATTACGATAATGGAATTAAATTCTTTCAACCATCCGGCCATAAAATTTCTTCTGAATTAGAAAAGAAAATAGAAGAATTAATGCATACTGAATTATCAGGATATGTAGCAAAATATAACGATTTAGGAAAAGTGTTAAAGCTACAAGACGCACGTGGACGTTATATCGAACATGTAAAATACTCCTTCCCGCCTAATTTAAAATTAGACGGAATAAAATTAGTGATCGATTGCGCTAATGGAGCAGCTTACGATATTGCACCTAAAGTGTTTCATGAATTAGGAGCAGAGATTATTACATGCGGAACCAATCCTACAGGGTTTAATATTAATGATAAGTGCGGTGTCATGGATCCACAGTTACTAGCTCAGAAAGTATTAGAACATAAAGCGGACCTCGGAATTGCGTTAGATGGGGATGCCGATAGAGTTCTAATAATAGATGAAAATGGACAAATAGTAGATGGAGATCAGCTAATTGCCGCTTTAGCACAATATTTATTAAAAAATAATTTATTACAGAATAACCTAGTAACTACTACTATCATGTCAAATATGGGATTAGAGTTATATTTAAAAACAATCGGAATAGACCTTATCCGAACAAATGTTGGGGATAAATATGTAGCAGAAAAAATGGCTACGCTCAGCTGTAACCTAGGTGGAGAGCAATCCGGACATATTATTATTGGGTCAAATCAAGCCACAGGAGATGGTATTAAAGCCGCTTTAGGGGTCCTTGCTATGTATAGGCAAGCACAAAATCCCATAAGTAAGGTACTCAATAAATTTGTACCAGTACCACAATTTACTCGTAATATTCGCTACGATCATAAATATTACCACAAATTTACAACCTTACGAGGCAAAAAAATTGAGGAAATTAGCAAGTTTTACCAAGAACGTTACGAAAAAAGCGTAAGAGTTGTAATACGCCAATCTGGAACAGAACCAATAATAAGATTAATGGTTGAAAGCCAAAATGTCGATTTGGCTCAAAATTTACTAACGGAGATGCAGAATAAAATAGAAAATGAATTCAATGAGTCAATCATTTATTTTGTGTAAGTTGTTGTATTTTTTAATTCCAGTAAATCATGCCTAAGATCCCCGCATAAAATTTCAAATTGATTCAATGCCAAAGACCAATTTTTAATCGGCATGGTCCATTTTTTGGCAGCATTTTTTAGAGCCAAAAATACGATTTTTAAAATAGACTTATCATCTGGAAAAACCCCTTTATTGTTGATGATTTTTCTGATTTGACGATTTATCGATTCTATCGCATTGGTAGTATAAATTACCCGCCTAATCTCATCAGGAAAAGCAAAAAGAGGAATAATCCCGCTCCAATTCCTTTGCCAAATATCAGAGATCACAGGATATTTATTATCCCATTTAGCAGCAAATGATTTTAGCTCCAGATATCCTATTTCCTCGCTGTTTGCAGTGTAAATCCTTTTAAGATCCGCTGTGACCGCTTTTAAATCCTTATAAGAAACATATTTTACAGAATTCCTCGTCATATGTACTATACAGAGTTGTACAATCGTATTAGGATAAATGCTATTTATGGCTTCAGGAAAGCCTTTTAATCCATCAACGCATGCTACATATATCTGTTTTATCCCTCTGTTCTTTAGCTCAGTTACAACCTGCATCCAAAACTTGGAATCTTCATTTTTACCGACCCAGATCCCCAGTAATTCCTTTTTCCCTTCCATGTTAACACCTATTGCAAGATATACCGCTTTGTTAATTACTGTATGATTATCCCTTGCTTTAACGTGTATGCAATCCAAATATAATATTGGATATACATCGTCTAGGGACCTGTTTTGCCATGTAGTAACTTCTTCTATTACTCCGTCAGTGACAGTTGATATAAGGTCCTTGGAAATATTGGTCTGGTATATCTCCTCTAAATGGCCCTGTATCTCACTGACAGTCATCCCTCTTGCATATAGTGAAATCACTTTATCATCAAAACCACTAAATCTCCTAACTCCTTCAGGAATCAATTGAGGTTCAAATTCTCCTTCCCTGTCCCCTTGAAACATCTACGGTAATCTGATGACCGTCGTCATCTATAATCGTTTTTTCATAACTGCCGTTGCGACGATTATTATCGCTCTTGATTATCTTACTATGTTTAGAATAACCTAGATCGTGTTCTAATTCACTTTCAAGAATTCTCTCTACTATTTGCTTTTTAAGTTTATTAAATAATCCACCCGCGACCAAATAATTCAGATGGATCTGCTTTTGATAGTAATTCTTCGACTAATTTAGTATTTATATCTACTTCTTTTTCTGCTAATTTTTTAGCCATTTTTTCCTCTGTATTTAAGTTGCTTTTTTATAGTATCTTCTACTATATCCTTTTGCAACTTACACAAACTATATGACAGACTCAATTCAATCTTTATTAGAGAACTTGTAAACGAATCTTGTTTAAATGAGAAAATAAAATTTGTTATAGCAAAAACTATAATAGTTAAAATTACAACTCATCCGGTTACCTCTATACATTTTGTTAATTAATTTTACATTAGCTCTTTTGCAGCAGCAAGTGAATTAGCAGTTATTTCTTTACCGGAAATCATTCTAGCTAATTCTCGTGTTCTTTCTTCAAGATCAAGAGAGTAAGCAGTAACTGAGGTACTTGCAGTCGTTTGAGTTTTTTCCACTAAAATATGCTGATTTGCTTTACCAGCAACTTGCGGCTGATGAGTAATTACTATCACTTGTGCAACTGTACTTAAAATTTTTAGTCTCTGACCAACAGAATCAGCAACACTACCGCTAATTCCTACGTCCACTTCGTCAAAAACAATAGTCCTCTTGGTAGTTTTATCAAATAATGCAGTTCTAAATGTAAGCATGAATCTTGATAATTCACCTCCAGAAGCTATTTTATCAATAGGAGCTCTGGGCATACCAGGATTTGCTGAAGCAAGAAATCTTACTTCATCTATACCGTTAATACCGGCGTTTTCTTCTTCTGAGTTAATTTCAATAGCAAATAGCGCTTTTTTCATATCGAGCATCGAATAATTCGCCCATAGTTTTTTTCTCAAGCTCTCGGGCAGCTATTTGCTTATTTTCGGATAGTAATTTTGCTTTATGTAAGTATTCTTGTTTAACACTGCACACCTTCTCGCTTAGCTCTAAGTTATTTTTAATCTTCTGCTCAAGTGCTATAAGCTTTTGTTCGCTACGATGCCTCAAGTTGCCTAATTCACTTACCGCACATCCATGTTTTCTAGAAATGGATCTGATCGTATATAATCTATCTTCTATTTCTAATAATGAATGATCTGGTAAATCAAAACTGTGCAGAATATTAGTTAAAGCTGATTTTGCCTCTTCTACTTTATTGAATATTTCCTCCAAGGAAATATTTACGTTATTATATATTTCAATGTTGTCGGATTTATTTATATTCCTTTGAGCTTTAGCTATAATTTGTGTTATGTTACTCGCTTCTACATCGTTTAAAATAGTTTCTATTAACTTAATCTCTTTCTCCCTGGTTTGGAGACATTTTTTAATTTCAGTTAACTCTTCTTCTTCACCATCCTTAATATCCAAAACTTTTAGTTCATGGCATATATGAGTTAGATAGTCTATTTCTTTAATAATAGCTTCTTTTTCTGCACTCGCTGTTAATATTTCAGAATGTAATTCTTGCCATAATTTATATAGATCCCTTACCTCTTTTTTCAGTTGAATATTACTAGCAGATTGATCAAGTATTTCTAAGTGAGAAGATACCTTTAAAAGCAAGGTATGGTTGTATTGACCATGAATTTCTAAAAGATAATCAAATAAATCAGATACTATCTTTTGAGTTACTAGATTATCATTAATAAGAAATTTTCTACGGCCGTGAGCGTACTGAATTCTCTTTATTATTATATCGTCATCTGCATGTAGGTTGATATCATACTCGGATAAATATTCCGCAGCTTGCTGTACTCTAGAAAAAGTAAGAACAACTATAGCTTTTTCTTGATTAGTACGTACAACTTCCCCACCGAATTTGGAACCTAATGCAAATAGAATAGCATCAAGTAAGATTGACTTACCGGCACCGGTTTGTCCGGTAATAACGCAAAACCCATCTTCAAAGTCCAGATCTAATTTTTCAATTAGCAGAAAATCCTGAATTGATAGGTTTTGCAGCATGAAGTAGCATTATTTTAATAAATTACGTGCATTATTAAACCAGCTTCCACTCGGATAATTATGACCAAGTACGGCAGCATATTTTTCTGCCTCGTCTTTTAAACCCAACATCATATTGCTTTCAACTAGCCTATACAGCGCTTCTTCCGCATGTGAAGTAGTTTGATATTCATCAATAACATTTTGGAATCTTTTGATAGCTGCTATTGGGTTTTTTCTTTTCAAGTAGTATCTCCCTACGGACATTTCTTTACCTGCCAAATGGTCATTTACTAAATCTAATTTAAGAGCAGCATCAATAGCATACTTTGTGCCAGGGAAGCGCCTCATCAATTCCTCCAAGCTTTCCTTTGCATATCTGGTCCTAGACTGATCCAATAAAACACTTGAAATCTGAACGTAATTAGAAAGAGCTTTCAAGTAATAAGCATAAGCCATATCTTCATGCCGTGGATGTAATTTAATGAATATATCAAGTACATCAATCGCTTCATCATATTCACTGGCAAGATATAAAGAATAAGCTTGCATTAACTCAGCTTGAGGGGTTATTGCGTTTCCTGGATGCTGAAAAAATACTTTCTCAAAATGCTCTGCTGCCTTCTTATATTCACCTTTTTCAAGCTGCACTATACCAGCATCATAGCTTTGCTGCGGCGGAATTATTTCTTCATCTTTCAATTTGCTTTTACACGATATAAGAGAAAAAACCAATACACCAAACAAAGGCAAAATAAATTTTTTATTTTCCATAGGTTCAATTTATCAAAGATTATTTATCACTATTTTCGTCTTTACTGTCTTTCATTCCATCCCGAAAAGACTTAAGACCCTTACCTAAATCAGACATTACCTGAGGTAATTTTCCTGCCCCAAATAACACTAGAATAATCACTAAAATAATTAGCAATTGACCAGCACCAATGCTCATAAATTTTATCTAAATTAGAACTACACTTTTATCTTGTTTTGCGATAATAACTAATATTACTTATTTTATCTACAAAAATATCAGCCTCTTTTTAGAATAATTTTAAGAAATTAAAACGGCTAAGGTATACAAGACCAATAATATAAACTTGGGGAATCTACATGGTGACCCCTACGGGAATCGAACCCGTGTTTTCACCGTGAAAGGGTAACGTCCTAACCGCTAGACGAAGGGGCCATAAAACAACCTACTGAGCATAACCACAGATTTTCAATATTTACTAGTAGTAGATTGCATCAGCAAGATCCTTTATATAGATACAAATGATTTAATGCAACAACTTTTTGCAGATAAACTATTCAAATAATTTATTCATTTGTAAAAAGTGACCTCCTCATAAAAAATAAAAGGAAATAAAAAACTATTTATCATGAAGATTGCCAATAAGCCTTTCTATGCTCTTATCTGGATTTTGTTTTTCCAATTTATAGGATTTGCTCTTGGCAGTATTACCAGTTCAAACATGGAATGGTACCACACTATTATAAAGTCGTCGCTAACGCCTCCCAATTTTGTGTTTCCGATAGTATGGAGCATATTATACACTTTGCTTGCCTTAGTAGGACATTTTTTATGGCAAAATAGGCAAGAGCAAAAAGCAAATCACATATTAGTATTTTTTATAATACAGTTAGTGCTGCATTGGCTATGGACTCCGATTTTTTTCGGATGGCACTTAACTGGCTTAGCTTTGTTAGATATCCTTACTATTATTGCAATCACCATATATATAACAATTAAAAGCTGGGCTAACTATCCTATTATAGCATATGTTATGTTAACATATTTGCTATGGCTGCTCTTTGCTTCTTGTCTGAATTTTATAATATGGATATACTAAGCTTAAGTAGTATTTAGGAGAAGATAGCGGAATTAACTGACATTATCCCAGAAACCTTCTAATTATAGCAATTACTTCCTATTGTGGCCTGTCAACATTAGTTAAATACCAAGTAGGATCATTGCTTAGAGTACTTTTGGAAAAAGTCCATTCTTCTTGCAGGTCTTTAATTTTATCAGTAATATTATTACCGCTAAAGAATACCTTAATAAAGATATTATTACCAAATAAGTATATGTCAGATATGCAAGCCACAAGCTTATTGTTATTTGAATTGAAATTGCCATAGCTCGAAGCTATTGTTTTAAAACTGTCGATATATCTTTTATCTACTAATTCTTCTAGTTGTTTCTCACCATTTCGTAAAGCAGCTTCAACTATCATTTGAAAAGCTAATTTTGCTCCATTAGTAAAGCGCTGAATATCGAAAGTGGACACTTTATTCAACACTTCTTGTAATCCCTTTTCCACTGCTGTTCTATTCTCTTCTAAAACCAAGCCTTTTAAATTGGGTCTGCTTGCTTTTAAAAATTTAGGCTTTAATATGTTTGCACTGCCCGCACTATATGTTACATCTCTTAAATTATTAGCTATATTCTCGCCAAAAAAACTGTTGTTTTTAGCCGGATCGTCCCCTGATGTTTTTCCTAAAACAGATATAAGCTTATTTATTATAAAAAAAGCAATAGCTGCAAAAATTATAAGTTCCAAAATTTGACCTGACATTACAAAATCCACCTGTAAAATAACTTAGACCATTTTATAACTAGAACAAATAATATGCAAATGATGATTTAGCTGATTAGGTCATATTATATATTTAATTTGATTATATTTAGTGTTAAAAGCACAGCTAGAACCAGTATTTAATTTAAGAATTGGTTTATACTTTGATTATTTTTTGCGATTTATAAAATAAATTATATGATTACCTATTAATAGGCTCTATTAATTTTTGATCTCGGGATACTAAATAGAAAGGATGAAGTCATTACTTTCAAAAAAAGCTTATACCTGAGCCTTTTTTATATAGCTATATCGTGCTTATTTGGGCTATTTGTTTTTAAAGAATTCGGTCCAGAGAGTGCAAGTGAATATTATACAGGATTTCTTCTCGAGAAAACCATGTCACTTGATAATATTTTCATGATATCAATGATTTTCAGATTTTTTAAAATTCCTCAACAATACCAACATAGAGTTTTATTTTGGGGAATATTAGGAGTAATCTTTTTAAGGGCTATAATGATTTATATCGGAGGAGCTTTGCTTGAACAATTTTCCTGGATATTGTTTATTTTAGCTACGATTCTTATCGTTACTGGTATTAAAACTTTATATATGCTTGATAAACCTGCTACCAAGATAAGTGATATGTTTATATTTAAATGGCTTAGTAGTCATTTAAATCTTCATCCGGAATTAGTCGGTAATAAATTTACTATTCGAAAGAAAGGGAAGCTATTTTTTACTCCCTTATTTATGGCTTTAATCACTATTGAATCAATGGACTTAGTATACCTGCTATTTTTGCAGTTACCCAAAATAGCTTTATAGTATATAGCTCCAATATTTTTGCTATTCTAGGACTTAGAGCTTTGTTTTTTTGCTTGGAGGATATTGTAGAAAGATTTAAATACATTAAATATTCTCTTGCTATTATTTTAATCTTAATAGGGATTAAGATATTTATTGCGCATTTTGTGCCGATACCGAAATTAATTCCGCTTTTAATAACTATAGCCTTGATAATAATAGGAATCGTGGTCTCCGTAATTAAGGCAAGGTGAAAAAATCTGTGCTATAAAACTGTGATAAATTTTGAGTCTGTCATATAGTTTGTGTAAGTTGCAAAAGGATATAGTAGAAGATACTATAAAAAAGCAACTTAAATACAGAGGAAAAAATGGCTAAAAAATTAGCAGAAAAAGAAATAGATATAAATACTAAATTAGTCGAAGAATTACTATCAAAAGCAGATCCATCTGAATTATTTGGTCGCGGGTGGATTATTTAATAAACTTTAAAAGCAAATAGTAGAGAGAATTCTTGAAAGTGAATTAGAACACGATCTAGGTTATTCTAAACATAGTAAGATAATCAAGAGCGATAATAATCGTCGCAACGGCAGTTATGAAAAAACGATTATAGATGACGACGGTCATCAGATTACCGTAGATGTTTCAAGGGGACAAGGAAGGAGAATTTGAACCTCAATTGATTCCTGAAGGAGTTAGGAGATTTAGTGGTTTTGATGATAAAGTGATTTCACTATATGCAAGAGGGATGACTGTCAGTGAGATACAGGGCCATTTAGAGGAGATATACCAGACCAATATTTCCAAGGACCTTATATCAACTGTCACTGACGGAGTAATAGAAGAAGTTACTACATGGCAAAACAGGTCCCTAGACGATGTATATCCAATATTATATTTGGATTGCATACACGTTAAAGCAAGGGATAATCATATAGTAATTAACAAAGCGGTATATCTTGCAATAGGTGTTAACATGGAAGGGAAAAAGGAATTACTGGGGATCTGGGTCGGTAAAAATGAAGGTTCCAAGTTTTGGATGCAGGTTGTAACTGAGCTAAAGAACAGAGGGATAAAACAGATATATGTAGCATGCGTTGATGGATTAAAAGGCTTTTCTGAAGCCATAAATAGCATTTATCCTAATACGATTGTACAACTCTGTATAGTACATATGGCGAGGAATTCTGTAAAATATGTTTCTTATAAGGATTTAAAAGCGGTCACAGCGGATCTTAAAAGGATTTACACTGCAAACAGCGAGGAAATAGGATATCTGGAGCTAAAATCGTTTGCTGCTAAATGGGATAATAAATATCATGTGATCTCTGATATTTGGCAAAGGAATTGGAGCGGGATTATTCCTCTTTTTGCTTTTCCTGATGAGATTAGGCGGGTAATTTATACTACCAATGCGATAGAATCGATAAATCGTCAAATCAGAAAAATCATCAACAATAAAGGGGTTTTTCCAGATGATAAGTCTATTTTAAAAATCGTATTTTTGGCTCTAAAAAATGCTGCCAAAAAATGGACCATGCCGATTAAAAATTGGTCTTTGGCATTGAATCAATTTGAAATTTTATGCGGGGATTTTAGGCATGATTTACTGGAATTAAAAAATACAACTTACACAAAATAAATGATTGACTCATATATCTTGTACTAGTTACGACTTGATCTGACAGTGGTAAAAAATCAGGCAGCTTGACAAGTTAATAGCAAGTTGTCTGATATTCTCTCTATATTACCAATGTTTTTTTCTTTGGCAATATAAATTGAATCTATAAAAGTTTGCATTGGAGTTTTCCCAAAACAATGCTTACCTGAATGAGATCTTTCGTTATTATAGCTAATAAGCTAGGTATCTACATCGTCTTGTAACTCATCCAAAGTATTATAAAACTTTTTACGGAATAGAAGGTGATAACACTCTTCTTGCATGGTTTTATGGAAACGCTCACAAATGCCATTAGTTTGGGGGCTGTAAGCCTTAGTTCTAGAATGGTCTACATCCTCAATGCCTAGGTATAGTTGGTAAGCATGATTTTCAGGCTTGCCGCAATATTCAGTGCCTCTATCAGTTAAGATGCAAAGCAAAGGGATATTATGGCTTGCAAAAAATGGTATAACCCTATCATTAAGGTGATCAGCGGCGGTAATAGCCGTTTTCTCAGTATAGAGCTTACAAATATAGCCACTCTGAAGTCAATCATTTATTTTGTGTAAGTTGTATTTTTTAATTCCAGTAAATCATGCCTAAAATCCCCGCATAAAATTTCAAATTGATTCAATGCCAAAGACCAATTTTTAATCGGCATGGTCCATTTTTTGGCAGCATTTTTTAGAGCCAAAAATACGATTTTTAAAATAGACTTATCATCTGGAAAAACCCCTTTATTGTTGATGATTTTTCTGATTTGACGATTTATCGATTCTATCGCATTGGTAGTATAAATTACCCGCCTAATCTCATCAGGAAAAGCAAAAAGAGGAATAATCCCGCTCCAATTCCTTTGCCAAATATCAGAGATCACATGATATTTATTATCCCATTTAGCAGCAAACGATTTTAGCTCCAGATATCCTATTTCCTCGCTGTTTGCAGTGTAAATCCTTTTAAGATCCGCTGTGACCGCTTTTAAATCCTTATAAGAAACATATTTTACAGAATTCCTCGCCATATGTACTATACAGAGTTGTACAATCGTATTAGGATAAATGCTATTTATGGCTTCAGAAAAGCCTTTTAATCCATCAACGCATGCTACATATATCTGTTTTATCCCTCTGTTCTTTAGCTCAGTTACAACCTGCATCCAAAACTTGGAACCTTCATTTTTACCGACCCAGATCCCCAGTAATTCCTTTTTCCCTTCCATGTTAACACCTATTGCAAGATATACCGCTTTGTTAATTACTATATGATTATCCCTTGCTTTAACGTGTATGCAATCCAAATATAATATTGGATATACATCGTCTAGGGACCTGTTTTGCCATGTAGTAACTTCTTCTATTACTCCGTCAGTGACAGTTGATATAAGGTCCTTGGAAATATTGGTCTGGTATATCTCCTCTAAATGGCCCTGTATCTCACTGACAGTCATCCCTCTTGCATATAGTGAAATCACTTTATCATCAAAACCACTAAATCTCCTAACTCCTTCAGGAATCAATTGAGGTTCAAATTCTCCTTCCTTGTCCCCTTGAAACATCTACGGTAATCTGATGACCGTCGTCATCTATAATCGTTTTTTCATAACTGCCGTTGCGACGATTATTATCGCTCTTGATTATCTTACTATGTTTAGAATAACCTAGATCGTGTTCTAATTCACTTTCAAGAATTCTCTCTACTATTTGCTTTTAAAGTTTATTAAATAATCCACCCGCGACCAAATAATTCAGATGGATCTGCTTTTGATAGTAATTCTTCGACTAATTTAGTATTTATATCTATTTCTTTTTCTGCTAATTTTTTAGCCATTTTTTCCTCTGTATTTAAGTTGCTTTTTTATAGTATCTTCTACTATATCCTTTTGCAACTTACACAAACTATATGACAGACTCTTATAATAGATTATTTGCCGATTTTTGAAACTGAGAAAGAAAATAACTCTTCTATTTCCTCCTCTTCTTCTTGTTCTTCGGGAAGCTCTTACTCTTTCACTTCTTCCTTATCTTCCTCTTCCTCCTTCTCCTGTAGCAGTTCCTCCTCAGAAAGCTACATTAGCATTAGTCCGTTATCAGGAGAAGAAAGTTCCATAGAACTTTATCATCAGGATTAATCATTTATTCTTCCCTTAATTATTATTAGGCTTTTAGTTCAAAAAAATACTTATTAATTAGAAATACTTACTACAGGCTTGCAGATAAGAATATCCTGTTATAAGAGTAAGAAAGGCTGAAATCCATAGAAAAATATGACCTACCAGGTCAAGCCACGAGATACCCGAACCGACTGAGCCAATGATAAGCATCGTCATGGAAATCATTTGTATAGCCGTTTTAGTCTTAGCCAACCTTGTTACCGGCACGCTAACACTTACCTGCGCTAGAAACTCTCGCAAGCCTGCTACAACGAATTCCCTAGCTAAAATTAAAAGAGAAGGAATCTCATCCGCTCTCCCTGCCTTAACAAGCATTACAAGAACACACCCGACTAATACTTTATCTGCTATGGGATCAAGCATCTTACCGAAATTCGAAACTATATCGTATCTCCTTGCTAGATAACCGTCAAAAAAATCAGTTAGGCTTGCTGCCGCAAAGATTATTCCTCCAAATCTATGAGCAAATTTTGAATCCTCAAAATAAAACGACATTACAATAAGGGGAATTGCCACTATCCTAAGAATTGTCAAATAATTCGGTATGTTTTTATCAATTCGCATCCGGTCTTTATCAATACCTCATTTTTAGGCAAAGTTATTCTGATATAGTATAATTTTAGCTACTTATTAGAATTCTTAATATAATTTCTGTTAAAAACCAACTAATAACTTGCAAGAAACAAGGATTTAGTAATAGATTAATGGTTTATAAACTATATAATACAACTAGCAATGGTAAAAGTATATAATACAGCAAGTAAAGCAATAAAAGACATCATTAAAGATGGAATGACAATTCTGGCAGGTGTTTTGGCCTTTGCGGTATTCCAGAAAATATCATCGCCGCCATTGCCGAATCGGGAGTAAAAAATCTAACAATTGTCAGTAATAATTGCGGAGTAGATGATTTCGGCCTTGGATTATTATTGAAAAACGGTCAAATCAGAAAAATGGTTTCCTCGTATGTTGGAGAAAATAAGCTATTTGAGCAAAAATATCTAGATGGTTCACTTGAACTAGAACTTAATCCGCAAGGCACACTTGCTGAGAGAATAAGAGCGGGCGGTGCAGGTATTCCGGCATTCTATACTAGAACGGGAGTTGGAACAATTGTTGCCGAAGGAAAAGAAGTACGTGAGTTCGATGGGAAAAAATACCTAATGGAACATGCAATATTTGCTGACGTTGCTATCATTAAAGGATATAAAGCTGATAAATTCGGCAATGTTATTTACCACAAAACCGCCCGAAATTTTAACCCTATAATGGCCACCGCAGCCGAAGTAACTATTTGCGAAGTTGAAGAAATCGTTGAAATAGGCAAGCTTAACAGCGACAACATCCATACACCTGGTATTTTTATTGATAGACTAATACAAGGGAATAAGTATGAAAAAAGAATAGAAAAAGTAACTACCAGAAACAGAGAGGCTAGCTGATGGCTTGGACAAATGATGAAATGTGCAGAATAGCTGCCGAAATGGAGATCAGAGATGGCTTATTTGTTAATCTCGGTATTGGCATGCCAACAAATATACCGAATTACATACCAAAATATATGAATGTATGTTTTCAAAGCGAAAACGGTATGCTTGGCATGGGCCCTTTTCCTTATCCTGGGGAAGAAAATGCTGACTTAATTAATGCCGGCAAGCAAGCCATTACCGCTCTGCCAGAAAGTAGTTATTTTGATAGTGCTGCGTCTTTTGAGATGATTCGGGGAGGACACGTTGATCTAACTATTCTTGGTGCTTTGGAAGTATCAGAAACTGGTGATTTAGCCAATTGGGCGATACCAGGTAAAATGATCAAAGGTATGGGAGGCGCTATGGATTTAGTTGCTAATATCAAAAGGGTAGTAGTGCTAATGGCTCATAATTCAAGAGATGGTAGTCCAAAATTAGTAAACAAATGTAGCTTACCTTTAACAGGAGTAAATGTAGTTGATAGAGTAATTACAGATCTTGGAGTTTTTGATGTTAAAAATTCTAAAACATATTTAATAAAAAAAGCTGATGATGTAACTATAGAAGAAATAATAGCAAAGAGCTCTGCTAAAATTTTATTTCCGTAAAGTGGTAAAACTCAATAACTTTCTATTAATTATTAATTAAAGCTAGGAAGAATATGGTAGTACATTATATAGTAGTTGGTTTAGGAGGAGCTATCGGTGCCATAATACGCATAGCCCTTTCTAAAATTCTACCCTCAACAATAATCGGAATACCATTTCAGCTTTTAATTATTAATAGTCTAGGATGCCTTGCCATGGGCCTACTCGCTCAATTATCTGTTTCATATTGGATTACATCAGATAATATAAAATATTTCTTAATGCCAGGTATATTAGGAGGCCTAATTACTTTTTCAGGATTTGCCTTAGATTTTGGTTATCTTATAGAGAAGAATGAATACGGCCTAGCTATTTTATACGCTATACTTAGCTTTGGAATAAGTATTTGCTGTTTTTTTATAGGAGCCAAAATTGCTAAACTCTTTATAACTTAGTAATTTAAAGTTTATAATTGGTAAACCAATTCATGTATATATTACTTTAACTCCCAATTATTGAAAAAGTAGAAATATCAAAAAAATAGGTTAAATCAGTATTGCTTTGAAGCAATTATTAACCATCCATTTAGTTATAAGTTTTTATGCGCATAACACTGGATAAGTAAATAGAGTCAAATGGACTAAATTTAACCCAAAATGGACAAGCATAGCGCATAATATCCTATTAGTTCTTTTATAAGTATAACCATAAAACCACCCACATATATTACTCTGGCCTTTAAATATTGAACATTATATAGTAGCATAAGCTATTTCTTTCTTTTTAAAATAATTTTGAATTTTTATACCATTAAACTGAATTTGTGTTAAATAGGACCGTACATTAATTGTTAAATCTTTTACTGATTTTAGTACTCGAAAATTATTGGAGTTAGCTTTGACATCTTGGTTTACAAGTTCTTGTGGATTCATATCAGGACAATATGATGGTAAATAAAACAATTCTAGCTTGTCCTTATGTCTTTCTACATAAGCTTTTACCTTTTTACTGTGATGCACTCTATGATTATCTAGTATCAAAAATATTTTCTGCTTAATTTGTCTGATCAGTCTACCTAAAAATTCAATACACTTTTTGCTGGTAAAATTATCTTCAAATACCATCCAGTTCATAAACCCTTGCGGACTAATAGCAGTTAGCATATTACATTTAAATCTTGAGCCACTTCTCTTGATTGCTGGGGTCTTGCCTTTAAGACCATATGTTTTACCTCGATTATCTGTTGATTGTATCCCCATTTCATCTCCCCAATAAATTCTAGCACTTTCTTTCATTGCACGAGACTTGATTTCTGGATATGTGACTGTTAACCATTCTTTTATCTTCTCTGGATTACGTTGATAGGCTGATTTAATTGGTTTTTGAGACGTAAAACCCAATCTATTCATAATTTTTCTTATAGAACGCCTGTTATACTGATAAAGGTAATTGGATTCTATATATTCTTGTACCACTTTACTATTCCATAACGTATAATCCATTCCCAATTCATCAGGTGTATGTGATAAAATTTTAGATTTTAATTCCTCTTCTTGATTTTTACTGATTTTAGATCCTGTTCCTACCTTTACTCCTCGCTTCTTATAGCGAAAGCTTTCTTCCTTAGAAATTTTGTACTCTTTAAGATATTTCCATATAGAACTCCTAGAAAACCCAAAGGTAATAGATGCTTGTTTCTTGCTTATTCCATGTATAACTATTGCTTCCACTGCTTTCTTTCTTAATATCTTGAGATCGCTTGGTGATAATTTTTTATTAGACATTTTGTTATTACTCTCGATACAATATCATTATATCATTTCTCTAATGTTAGTTCAATATTTAAAGGCCGGAGTAATAACCTATTTAAATTACTATATGAAAAGTAGGTGTAGGGTAGGCAAAAGAGCAATAAAATTGCCAATAAACTTTCTAAATTAATAATTCCTTGTAATAAAGCACTGGTTATTGTTATAATAGTTGCCGACAATATTAGCTTTTTACTTCGGACAAATAAAGAGGTTGATACTGTAAATGCAAGTAAAATATAAGTTATATTCAGTGCCATAAATATTTTATTGTTAAATTTTTCTAAGAATTTTTTCAATAAACTTATTTCAGTTCAATGCCCCTTGGAATAATTTAGTATCGCAGGAAAAAACTTATCTCATTATAGACAGGAGTACCAATCCAAGCTGATATAGACGTTGCTTAATTTCCACCCACTTTATTATAACCCAGAAAAAAAGCTGTTAAGGCAATTTGGTATAAATTTTACATAATTATATGCTTAATTTTTTGTTGTTATAATTAATTAGTACATTCTTGCTCCTTACTTTCTATCTAACATCCCTTTTAGATTTGCTTTTTGGCCTTTTTTAAGTGTAAACCAGCAAATTCCCAGTTAATCATATGATCAATAAAACTACTGACGTAATCAGGTCTTCTATTACGGTAATCTATGTAATAGGCATGTTCCCAAACATCACAAGCAATTATAGGTTCATAACCTTGTGTAATAGGAGTTTCAGCATTACCAGTTTTTATAATATGGAGCTTATCATTTTTATAGGCAAGCCAAGCCCACCCGCTACCAAATTGGCTTACTGCTGCTTGTTTAAAATCAGCCACAAATTTTTCATAAGAACCAAAATCTTTTTCAATCTGACTAAGAATTTCTCCTGTAGGCTTCCCTCCGCCGTTTGGTTTAATAGAATGCCAAAAAAAACTATGATTCCATACTTGGGCCGCGTTATTAAAAATAGCTGCATTTGAATTCTTAGAAGCTAAAATTATGGATTCTAGATCCATCTCCATCATTTCTTTGTTATATTGGAGTAAATTATTTAAATTAGTAACATAAGCATTATGATGCTTGTTATAATGATAATCAAAAGTTTCAGCAGTAAAATGAGGTTTAAATTCATCTTTACTATATGGCAATTCTGGTAAAACAAAAGGATATTTTTTTTGATTTGAATGGTTACAGTAAGTCATTTCTATTCTCCATATTATTAATGAGTTGATATATTTTCTGTAGCTTCATAAACAGCTTCCATTTCTTGTAAATCAGCACTACAATGCAAAACTATATCACACTCGGCACCAATAGCTTCTTTGGTAACAGTAGCAAGGCTCTTACAAAATAATGGCTTTATAAGCTCCAGCTGCTTTTGGCAAATGTCTATTATTTCTTGTCTATCTTTAACAGTTATATCAATTGCAAATAATTTTTTAAAATCTTTCTGATATTCATTTTTCCATTCCTTATTCTGCAACGCAAGAGAAATCGTTGTAAGCAAGGATTTTTGTTGTCCCACTTTACCGTGCAAAGCATACATACAAATATCATCCGTTACTAGAATACCTTTAAAGCCGATTATATTTCTTATATAGTCAATAACTTTATCAGATAAAGTTGCAGGCTTTTCGGCATCAAGAGCGCTATACACTATATGGGCGCTCATCCCCCATACTTCTTCTCCTGAAAGTTCTTTGAATACTTTAAAATCTGTTTCTTCGAGAGTTTTTAAGCCCGTATTAATTATCGGTAAAGCAAGATGGCTATCAACTTCTGCTCTCCCATGCCCGGGAACATGTTTAACAAATGCTATTCCTCCTTGTTCGTTAATGCCCGCTATAGCTTCCTTGCATAAATCAATAACTTGCTCTGGAGTAGAACCAAAACTGCGATCGCCAATAATAGGATCAGCTTCTTGGTGGTAAATATCACAAACCGGAGCACATGGAGAATCAATACCTAGACTTTTAAGCTCTGCCATAATTTGCAAGTGGTTTTTCTTAACTGCGTTTTTAGCCTTAATTTGGTCATCCAAATACATATCGGCAAAAACTTTAGCAGCTGGATATAATTTTTCTGCAATAGGTGGTTTGATTCTTGCGACTCTTCCCCCCCCCTGATCAACAAAAATAAAAGTTTTTCTTTCAGGAAACAACTCTCTTAGCGATTTTGTCAGAGCTATTAGCTGTTCGCGTGATTCAACATTTCTAGAAAATAAAATGAATCCTAATGGTTTAGCTTTCAAAAAAAACTCCCTTTCGTGATCTCCAAGTTTAGTTCCTGCTAGCCCAAAAATAATATTACTGATTTGAGTTTTCATAAAATAATTTATTAACTTAATGAATTTTTTCTAGATTGCTAACGGTCGAATATCTATCTTCATAGTACACTGGCACGTTACCAATAGCCCCATTACGATGTTTAGCAACTAAAATTTCAGCAAAATTATGAACTTTACTTAGTTTATCTACCCATTCAGAATATTTTACATCATCTTGTTTTGGTTCTTGTCTCCTTAAGTAATACTCTTCCCTGTACAAAAACATCACCACATCAGCATCCTGTTCTATCGATCCGGATTCGCGCAAATCAGATAACATCGGCCTTTTATCTTCTCTTTGCTCTACTGCTCTTGAAAGTTGCGCTAAAGCTATAACCGGTATATTCAATTCTTTAGCAAGTGCTTTTAACCCTTGAGTAATCTCCGAAACTTCAATAACTCTATTTTCAGATTTATTTGAACCACGGAGTAGCTGCAGATAGTCTATAAACAGAATTCCTAGATTATGTTTTCTTTTTAGCTTACGGGCCCTTGTTCTAACTGCTGATATGGTTAGTGCCGGAGTATCATCAATAAAGAATGGCATTTGAGCAAGCTCTGTTGCTGCTCTTCTTAAATCGTTATAATGCTCCTCATTAACTTTCCCACTTCTCAGTAGCGAAGAATCAACTTTAGTTAACATCGATAGTAATCTGGTAGAAAGCTGCTCGGAAGACATTTCCAAAGAAAAAAAGCCAACTGAAGGTTTTGGTAAATCTAGCTCAATTTTTTTAAGCAAAGACCTACACGCATTGAAAGCAAAATTAATGGCAAAAGCAGTTTTACCCATACCTGGACGTCCTGCAATGATTACCAGATCCGAATTATGGAATCCTGAAAGTTTTGTATCAAGATCGATAAGGCCTGTAGAAATTCCGGTAACATGATCAGAATTCTTCATCGCTCTATTAATGCTATCGAGGGAGGAAGCTACATGATCCTTGATTGATATAAAGCTCTTTTCATTAATCCCCTCGCTAGCAAGATGGTATAACTTACTTTCAGCCATTTCAAGCTGCTCCGCCCCAGTATTTTCTAAAGTGGAATCATAAGCTGTATTTACAATACCTTCGCCTATTTGGATTAGATTGCGCTTAATTGCAAGATCAAATATTATTTTGCCGTAATCATGAGGATTAATAACAACCATAGCCATGGTTGTTAATTTTATCAGATATTCCTCTCCTTTTAACTCGATGAATAATGGCTCTTTATCGAGCATTGATTTTAAGGCTATTACTGAAGGTGTAAGGCCCTTATCCGAAATAATCTCAATCGAAGTATAAATTTTTTGATGCAAAGGTTCAAAAAAATGCTCAGTTCTTAGGAATTCATTTACTTGTTCAATTAAGATAGGATTAATTAAAACAGCTCCAAGCAGCATCTGCTCTGCTTTAATATTGGCAGGCAGTACCCTCTCTATGGTTATGTCCATCATCCCTACTAACTATAAACCTCTTAAATATTTATTAGCTTCCAGTGTAGCCATACAGCCCGTGCCGGCGGCAGTTATCGCCTGACGATATATCTTATCCTGAACATCGCCAGCTGCAAACACCCCTTCAACACTAGTTTTTGTAGAATCTGGCGCTGTTATTATATAACCTTCGCTATCCATATCAACAATACCTTTAAAAATATCAGTATTAGGTTTATGGCCTATTGCTATAAATACACCTTCACAAGCAATTTCTTTGATCTGGCCAGAATTTACATCTTTAAGATGAACCCCAGTCACTGATTTTGGTTCTTTAGTACCTACAACTTCATTTAAGACGTGATTCCATATAGGAATCACCTTTTTATTAGAAAATAACCTCTCCTGTAAAATCTTCTCTGCTCGGAGTTCACCCCTTCTATGAATCAAGTAAACTTTACTTGCATGATTTGTTAAGAAGAGCGCTTCTGCTACTGCCGTATTACCGCCCCCCACTACTAGAACCTCTTTGTTTTTAAAGAAAAAACCATCACAGGTAGCACAACCTGATACCCCGAACCCTTGAAATTCCTGCTCAGATTTTAGCCCAAGCCATTTTGCTTCCGCACCGGTGCAAATAATAACCGTATCCGCTTCGTATACATCACCTGACGAAGTAAAAGCTCTAAAAGGCTTATTAACTAACTCAACCCTTTCAACATAATCATACACGAGGTTTACTCCCACATGTATTGCCTGGGCTTCCATTGCTTGCATCAATTGCGGACCTTGTATAGGTTTAGCAAAACCTGGGTAATTTTCAACGTCAGTAGTAATAGTTAGCTGTCCACCCGGCTGCATACCGCAGATTAATATCGGCTCCAAAGCTGCCCGAGCTGCATATATAGCAGCAGTAAATCCGGCAGGGCCAGAACCAATAATTAGAACTTTTGTTTTTATCATACTTTATAAATACTTTAGAAATTGTCCTTAGGTAGATGATTTAGGTTCCTTAACTTTTTTAATCGCTGTCGTTTTGGTACTCCTTCCTTTCGTTTCTGTTTTCTTGGAAGCCTTAGAAAGGCTTATTTGGTCCTTACCAAAAGGAAAATCATTTTCTTCTTCGCTCTCTATCTCACGCCCTGAAAGAAGGTTCTTAATCTCTTTACCTGACATAGTTTCACGCTCTATTAAAGCTTTAGCTAGAATATGTAATTGATCTAAATGGGTTGTAAGGATATTTTTAGCAAAATCATACCCTTCTTTTATTATTCTTTTTACTTCATCATCAATAATTTCTGAAGTTTTTTCTGATCTCCCCTTGTCACCTCCGCCACCTGGAGCATAAATATCTTCGTTAGTTCTACCATGAAAAATTGGTCCTAACTTTTCACTAAGTCCCCATTCTGTTACCATCGCTTGAGCCATGTTGGTAGCCATTTTTATATCGGAAGATGCACCGGATGTAACCTTCTCAGCACCAAAAATTATTTCTTCTGCAACCCTTCCAGCCATGGCAACAGCAATATCTGCTTTCATTTTTTCCAAAGTCATTGAAAGTCTATCACCTTCAGGAAGGCGCATAACCATACCAAGAGCTCTACCTCTTGGTATAATAGTTGCCTTATGAATCGGATCGGAAGCACTACAATAAAGGCCAACTAAAGCATGACCACCTTCGTGATAAGCAGTCAGCTTTTTCTCTGCATCCGACATAGCAAGCGATTTCCTTTCTACCCCCATTAACACTTTATCTTTAGCATTTTCAAGGTCTTCCATTTCCACAATTTTCTTACCAGCCCTTGCTGCGAGCAGCGCAGCTTCGTTGACAAGATTTTGCAGCTCAGCCCCAGAAAAACCTGGAGTCCCCCGAGCAATAATTCGTGGGTCTACTTTATCGGAATATTTGATTTTCTTTAAATGCACCTTTAAAATCTGCTCCCTACCATTAATATCAGGATTTGAAACCGTAATTTGTCTGTCAAACCTACCAGGACGAAGAAGCGCAGGATCAAGTACGTCTGGCCTATTGGTTGCGGCAATAATTACCACTCCTTCATTTGCTTCAAAACCATCCATTTCCACAAGCATTTGATTAAGAGTTTGTTCCCTTTCGTCATTACCACCTCCAAGTCCTATTCCTCTATGACGACCTACTGCATCTATTTCATCAATAAATATAATACACGGAGCGTTTCTTTTCCCCTGTTCAAACATGTCTCTTACCCTGCTAGCACCAACACCAACAAACATTTCAACAAAATCAGAACCGGATATGCTAAAAAATGGGACATTTGCTTCACCTGCTATAGCTTTTGCAAGCAAGGTTTTACCAGTTCCAGGAGGGCCTATCAATAAACATCCTTTTGGTATTTGACCACCTAATTTCTGGAATTTACTAGGATTCCTCAGAAAATCTACTATTTCAGATAACTCTTCTTTTGCTTCATCAATACCGGCTACATCGGCAAAAGTTATCTTCGGTCCTTTATCAGATAAGAGTTTTGCTTTGGATTTGCCAAAACCCATTCCTTTGCTACCGCCTTGCATTTGACGCATAAAGAAAACCCATACTCCTATTAAAAGGAGCATTGGAAACCAGGAAACAAAAATACTAAATATGGAATTCATTTTAGTATCAGGCGGAATAACATCTACATATACTCCGTGCATAGTAAGCTTATCAATCAATCCTGGATAGTCAGCTGCATAAGTAGTAAAGCCGCTACCATCGGTGAAAGTACCGTCTAATGTCCTTCCTTGGATTTTTACTGAGGAAACTTGCTTTGCATCAACTTTATTCAAAAAATCAGAGAATGCTACTTTCTCCTTGCTAGAGCCAAAACCTTCTCCCTGAAGAGCGTTAAAGGTTAAGATCATTAATATAAAAATAAAGATCCAAATAAAAATATTTCTGTTCTGATTGTTCATTAAAAATCCCTAGAAAAAATGAGTAAAACGTGAAGTAAAGTTAGGTTTAAAAATCACTTTTATAGCACCACTTAATACCTCACTATCATAATAGGATACATGGGGAATAGCCACCACTTTTTCAAGATTTTTAATTACTGGCAGGGTAAATAATATAGATTTATGGTTATTATCACTATCTTTAGCTAAATTTTCCAAATTTAAATGATCCTTTAGCGTTATATACTCTTCCATTTTTAGATTTGAAATAGTATAACCTGGTTTATCAATAATAATTTCAAATCTATTATCCCAATAATATACATAATAAGGAAATTTAACCCTATAATCTCGCACCTTGCAGTAGCTATTTCCAACAAATGCTTTTTCTTTATAAATTATCATTTCCTCATTTTTGACAATTAATTTACAATGATTCAAAGTAGAAGTTACAAACTTTTCAAATGACAACAAAGATAATATATTAATTACGTTTCTATATCGAGGGATAATAGTTTTACCGCTAATTATTGTTAAAACATAATTAATTATATGGATTTTTATTTCAGCTTCTAAGTGATTAAACTTAACAATATTAATCTTTGCAAAGCCGTAATTATATATTGATACTACTTCCGCAAGAGATCGTATTAATGTTTGATTTAGGAATTTAGCTTTTTTAATAGAGGAATTATAGTCAGATAACAAGCTTGCCTTTTCTGCTTTAGCAAGAGTTAAAAGTTTCTTTCTTATTCTATTTCTTTCGTATTTATCAGACTGATTGGATTGATCTTCAAACCAGGTAATGTTATTTTTAATTAAATACTCTATAAGCTCTTTCTTTTCTATATCAAATAAAGGGCGAACTATCCATATATTATCCCAAAAATAAGTAATATTAGGTAAATGAGTAAGAAGACTAGCTTTTTTGGATTTTCTTATTAAATAAGTCTCTAGCATATCATCAAAATGATGGGCCGTAAGCAATAAAGGAATTCCAAGCTTTTTACAATTTTCGGTCATTAAATCGTAACGTGCTTTCCTTGCTCTCTCTTGTATCGCCGTTATTTTATCATCTGGATTCCACGATAAAGGTACAAAATCAAATTTAAATCTGTTTGCTAATTTTTCAATATAGGCAATTTCTAGTTTTGATTCTGGCCGCAAATTATGGTCAACAGTAAACACGGTAACACTACTATTCCTCATTTCTAAACATTCTACTATTAAATACAACAAAGCAGTTGAATCAGCCCCTCCGGAAACTGCAACTGCTAAACTGCTAATCCTATTTACCCCTAAAATATTATTCATATTTAAGGTAAATTTTTTTTGTAAAACAACGGGGGTGAAAGTTCTGGTCACTCTCACTTACTCAGGTAACCAGGAAAGGTCTTCGGCTACTTCGTATATTAATATCAATAAGTATATTGCAAAAATAGCCATGCATAAACTAGCAATATACACCCTAAAAGATTTAAAGAATAAAGCTAATAAAGCACATACTGTTATAGCACCTAAGCTATAATAACCACCATGTAATAACAGCCGCCAAAGGATATTATTACTAAAATAACTAATTAAACTACGATCAGTAGTATAAGCAAAAGCACTATATACAGGTAACTGATATAAAATAATTAAAAAAGTATATGTAAAATTCTTTTTAAAACTCATACAGATTCCAGTAGTAAAATTATAAACCTTGCCTTTCAAGCATCTTTTTCTTAATTTCAGCAATAGCCTTAGCAGGATTTAAACCTTTTGGACAGGTTTTTGTACAATTCATGATTGTATGGCATCTATAAAGCTTGAAAGGATCTTCTAAAGCATCAAGCCTTTCACCGCTTGCTTCATCCCTTGAATCAGCTAGCCATCTATAAGCCTGGAGCAATATGGCAGGGCCAAGGTATTTCTCACCGTTCCACCAATAACTTGGGCAAGAGGTAGAACAACAAGCACATAATATACACTCGTATAATCCATCCAATTTTTCTCGATCTTCTACAGATTGCAAACGTTCACGGCCTTGTTCTACTGGGGTATCACTTTTAAGCCATGGTTCTCCAGAAGCATACTGAGCATAAAAATGGGTCAAATCAGGGACCAAATCTTTAATTACACTCATATGGGGGAGAGGATATATTTTAATGTCCCCTGAAATTTCGTCTATAGCCTTAGTACAAGCAAGAGTATTAGTGCCATCTATATTCATCGCACAGCTACCGCAAATTCCCTCACGACAAGATCTCCTAAAAGTAAGTGTAGAATCAAGATCGTTTTTAATTTTAATTAAAGCATCCAGGACCATGGGCCCACATTTATTTAAATCTATGTAAAATCTATCTATCCTTGGATTTTCTTCAGAATCAGGGTTATAACGGTATACCATTATTTTTTTAGGAGATTCCACGCTTTCTTGAGCTCTATAGACTTTCCCTTTAGAGATTCTGGAATTGGGTGGTAACCTTAATTCTGCCATATTTTCCTCAAAAAATTTAATTTTTAGAAAAGCTTTTGCTTACCACGAATTGCAATTATATAACCCATGCACCATATAATTTACAAAACACTATTTTATATTGCAATTAATTTTATATAAAACCGATTGATTTCATTTTACTATATTTATTAGTAAAATATAACTTGCCCTTAGCTCCAGATCAAAATTAATCGTATCGTCAGTTAATTTTACCAGTTTATCATATCGTCTAGTAAGATAATTAATCGATACAGGCATTATTTGATCTAAAAATTTCTTTTCTAAAGGGGAGAAGACAACATCATAGCCGGATAGTTTTTTACAAACCCTTGCAATTAAATTTTGAGCATTACTTGCAAAGTCTACCCATAATTCCCTATCTTTTGTACTAAAATCTTTAATATAAGATAAATGCTCGTCAATTTTAGTCGTTTTAAGAAACGGTCTTACAAAATAATCATCCACTTGTTTACTTACACAACTACTAAGGATAGCAGAATTATAATTATAAGTAATTTTTCTACATCTTGAACGAATAGTCGGTAAAATCGCAGCGGCATTAGTTGTTATAAGGAAAATATAAGTGTTCTTAGGAGTATCTTCAAGTAACTTTAAACAGGAATTCGCTGCATTTAGATTCATTTGATCTGCACTGCAGATAATAGCAGTTTTGTAACCAAAAATAATTGAAGTTTTATTCAGAAAATTCTGTAATTCCCTAATTTGCTGCATCGCAATGTTTTTTACATTATTCCCAGATTTTTCCACAAGCATAAAGTCGGGATGGCTTAAAGCATTCTGCTGCTGATAAAAAGCTTTACCAATAAATTCTATAATTTCCTTCCTTGCAGCTTCCACATCATCTACACCTACGAGGTAAACATTATATAGCTTATTAAGGTCTAGAGCTTGAGTCAGATATTCCTTGATCATACTTATAAATTATGTGTGGTTATTTTTTTAACCTATTAAGCGAATGTTCTAATCCTAAAATTTCAATTATTTCGAATACACTCGGTGATTTAACGTCTCCAGCTATAAAAGCTCGGATAAAATACATTAATTCCCCAAGCTTCATATTAGATAATTCTGCAAGCTCTTTTAATTTTTGTTGAATCACCTCTTTAGAAAATTTTTCAAGATCGGTCAGGGTTTTCCTAACTTGCTTCAAAAGGTTATCATCAGTATTTAGAATTATTTGTTTTGCTTCCTCAGTAATATAAAGCGGAAAATCTACTACATATATCAGAGCCATTTGCTTAAGATCAATCAGAAGTTCAGCTCTCGGTTTTAAACTAGCCATAGCTTTTAAAATATTACCTTTTGAAACATTTGATATTACATGATCTTCTTCAATCATATTTATTATTATTTCAGCAAGTTCTAAATCGTTTTTTTGCCTTAGGTAATGAGCATTTAAACTTTTCATTTTATTAAAATCAAGCCTAGCAGCTGATTTGCCTAGCCCATCAATACTAAACCACTTTATTGCCTGATCTCTTGAAATTATTTCATCATCCCCATGACTCCAGCCAAGCCTCAACAAATAATTACATAAAGCCTCTGGTAAATAACCCATTTCCTTATAACTTTCCGTACCGAGGGCTCCATGCCTTTTCGATAATTTTGTACCGTCTGGTCCATGAATCAAAGGAATATGAACCATAGGCGGTACTTTATATCCAAGAGCTTCATATAAAATTTGCTGCCGATGAGCATTGCTCAGGTGATCATCACCTCTAATAATATGAGTAATACCCATGTCATGATCGTCAACTACCACTGCTAACACATAGGTCGGACTACCGTCGTTACGCAGCATTACCATATCATCTAGCTGGCAATTCTGGACTATTACTTCACCTTGCAGAAGATCCTTAGCTATGGTCATACCTTCCCTGGGAGCTTTTAACCGCACTACAGGTTTTATATCTGTTGGGTATTTATTACTATCCGCATCCCTCCATGGGCTATTAAAAATGAAATGTTGTTTTTTAGCCATAGCTTCTGCCCGCAAAGCTGCTATTTCTTCCTGAGATGAGAAACAAAAATAAGCTTTTCCAGCTTTAACTAAACTGTAAGCTACTTCCTGATGCCTTGCCTCTCTTGCTGATTGGTATACTACCTCATCATCATAATCTAAACCTAACCATTTCAGAGAATCAAGAATAGCACGGGTTGCTTCTTGTGTTGACCTTTCTTTATCTGTATCTTCAATTCTAAGCAGGAATTTGCCATTATTTTTTCTGGCAAATAGATAATTAAACAAAGCAGTTCTAGCTGATCCAATGTGTAGAAACCCTGTGGGAGAAGGCGCAAATCTTGTAATTACGGTCATGCCTGAGTAAATTTTTTTCCTAAGTTAAGAATTTATCCAATCTGCAGTCTGGCACTATTTTAGTAGGGTATAAAATCTACTTCGGTAACTATCAGAACTGAACTATCTGAAGACTAAAATATCTTGTGATAAAGCAAACATCAAGCTAAAATACTGAAATGGCTGTCTTTAGTTACTATTATATGGTCATGCACTGATATATCAAAAACCTTACATGCCTTAATTATTTTATCAGTAATTATCCAATCATTCTCTGACGGCACGGGGCTACCACTAGGGTGATTGTGTACCACAATAATAGCGTCTGCCCCGTAAAATAAAACTTTTTTAACTATTTCCCGTAAATATAACGGAGCAACATCTAAATTACCTTCAGAAATAACTTCATCTGCCAAAACAACGTTTTTTGTATTCAACAGCAACATTCTACATTGCTCCACATCTAAACTACCCATTGTAAACTTCAAATAATCTAAAAGCTCCCTTCGATTACTAATTACATTTGTATTTTTTATTCGAGAGCGTAAGATATCACTAATCAATTGTTTTAATAGTTCTAAAATCTCTAGTACTTCTTTTTCCTCAGGAGGCATAATTGATAATTTATATTTGTCGGTATAAAATATCTCTCTTAAATCTCCAAATCTGTGCAGGAATTTTTTTGCGGCTATATTTGCTTCTCCTACCTCTTTGCAGCAAAAAGCAAATAATTTGGTAAGCAATTCTTCTTCTCTAACCCTTTGCTCTAAATCCTTTATAGCACTACTTTCTAAACCCATTTTATATTCCTTAAATAAAAACTACCATAAAGGATGACCGCCATCAGCTAGTGTTAAAAGCATTTTTACATTAATGGCGATCGGGGAGTAGAAAAAACCGTAGAAATTCAGTTACAATAACCTTTAGATCCTAAAAAATTATTTTTTATATATTACTCTGGCCTTTAAATATTGAACATTATATAGTAGCATAAGCTATTTCTTTCTTTTTAAAATAATTTTGAATTTTTATACCATTAAACTGAATTTGTGTTAAATAGGACCGTACATTAATTGTTAAATCTTTTACTGATTTTAGTACTCGAAAATTATTGGAGTTAGCTTTGACATCTTGGTTTACAAGTTCTTGTGGATTCATATCAGGACAATATGATGGTAAATAAAACAATTCTAGCTTGTCCTTATGTTTTTCTACATAAGCTTTTACCTTTTTACTGTGATGCACTCTATGATTATCTAATATCAAAAATATTTGCTGCTTAATTTGTCTGATCAGTCTACCTAAAAATTCAATACACTTTTTGCTGGTAAAATTATCTTCAAATACCATCCAGTTCATAAACCCTTGCGGACTAATAGCAGTTAGCATATTACATTTAAATCTTGAGCCACTTCTCTTGATTGCTGGGGTCTTGCCTTTAAGACCATATGTTTTACCTCGATTATCTGTTGATTGTATCCCCATTTCATCTCCCCAATAAATTCTAGCACTTTCTTTCATTGCACGAGACTTGATTTCTGGATATGTGACTGTTAACCATTCTTTTATCTTCTCTGGATTACGTTGATAGCCTGATTTAATTGGTTTTTGAGACGTAAAACCCAATCTATTCATAATTTTTCTTATAGAACGCCTGTTATACTGATAAAGGTAATTGGATTCTATATATTCTTGTACCACTTTACTATTCCATAACGTATAACCCATTCCCAATTCATCAGGTGTATGTGATAAAATTTTAGATTTTAATTCCTCTTCTTGATTTTTACTGATTTTAGATCCTGTTCCTACCTTTACTCCTCGCTTCTTATAGCGAAAGCTTTCTTCCTTATAAATTTTGTACTCTTTAAGATATTTCCATATAGAACTCCTAGAAAACCCAAAGGTAATAGATGCTTGTTTCTTGCTTATTCCATGTATAACTATTGCTTCCACTGCTTTCTTTCTTAATATCTTGAGATCGCTTGGTGATAATTTTTTATTAGACATTTTGTTATTACTCTTGATACAATATCATTATATCATTTCTCTAATGTTAGTTCAATATTTAAAGGCCGGAGTAATAAGTGATTCTCTGGCGGGGATTTTAGATCGGTATATAAAAACCGTACGCGATGAAGATATAATAGTTATTACTTCAAAAATTATTAGTATCATTCAAAGGCGGCTGGTTTCGAAAGAATTCATAGCTAAGCGTTTGCTTGTGCAGCAAGAGGCCGATCTAATATTAGAAACGGAGAGAAATCCTTATGATTTATATTTAACTATTAAAGAAGGAGTGCTTATCCCTTCTGCCGGTATAGACGAATCTAATGTTGATGGATATTATGTTTTATACCATGAAGATATACAGGGTACGGCTGCCTGGATTTGGAAATATTTGAAAAAGCAACATGATATACAAAGGCTTGGTGTTGTAATTACTGATAGCCATACCACTATAATGAGGCGTGGTGTAACCAGTATTGCGCTTGGGTGGTGTGGGTTTGAGCCTCTTTATTCTTATATAAATAAACCTGATTTATGCGGGCAACCGCTCCGAGTTACGCAGGTTAATATTCTTGATTCTCTAGCTACTTCCGCAGTTTTTGTTATGGGAGAAGGTAATGAACAGACGCCTTTAGCTATTATTAAAGCCGCCCCAAAAATTTCTTTCCTTAATAGAGTCCCAACTTTAGAAGAAGAGCAGAGAGTAGTAATCCCTATGGAAGAAGATCTTTATTTTCCACTTTTACGGCGGGCTAATTGGATAAGAAATGTAAAAACAAAATAATTTCGTAATTAGTCATTTTGTGCTTGATATTTCTTACCTATTTTGTATTTTACTATTTATACATTTAGCAACTAATACAGAAAAATATAACAATCTAGGCAAGTTTTGTATTTTTAGATTGTTTTTATGGGTTATTAAGGTGTATAATGAGCGGGTGTAGCTCAGGGGTAGAGCGCTACCTTGCCAAGGTCGAAGTCGAGGGTTCGAATCCCTTCACCCGCTCCACTGGCTCTTTATTATTTGTTAAAACTTTAAGAGGTTTTTATCATGTCGAAGTATAATCTGCCTGCAGTTTTTGCTCTTATTATTTATCCAATTTTTATTATTACACTTGTTGTAAATTATACACTTGATTATCAAGTAGGGTGGTTTGAAGGGTTGCTGTTTCTTGGGGGCTACTATATATGTAGCATTACTGTCGGTGTTGGGTTGCATAGGTTATGGTCGCATGATTCCTACAAAATAAATAAATACGTAGAATTTATTCTTATTCTCTTGTCAGCTGGTACATTGCAGGGACCGGCACTATCTTGGGCTTCTAATCATTTTAAACATCATACCCATACTGATACTGAGCTTGATCCTCATTCTAGTGTAAAATACAAAAGCAGGATAAAATCTTTCTGGTGGTCACATATGGGCTGGATGCTTGAAGGAGAGGGAAGTTACAAGTCTATTGACAAAATTACTATGGTAAAGCTGGGTAGAAATAAACTACTTAGGTGGCAGTTAAAGCATTATTGGATGATAGCTTTACTCATGAACACACTTGTTCCAGCTTTGGTTGGATTTATTTGTGGTCATACTATACTGGCTGCATATGCAGGTTTCATATTTATTTGTCTTGGACGTGCTGTGCAACAACAAGTAACGTTTTTTGTCAACTCCCTTTGTCACTTTGCCGGAACACAAAAATATGTTCAAGGTACTGCAGGTGATATATGGTGGCTTGCCCTGCTTTTATTAGGAGAAAATTGGCATAATTACCATCATGCTTTTCCTTCAGATTACAGAAATGGGGCTAAGTGGTATCAGTTTGATGTACACAAATGGATAATATATCTGATGAGTATGTTCGGTTTAGCGTGGGATTTAAAAAGGACTGCAAAAGTTAGAGTCGAAGCAAAAGCTTCCCAGACTATGCAGCAGTATATAAATTTACGAAAAGCACAACTTGAGTCAATGAATAATAAAATAACTGAACTTGCTTTAAGTATTCAAAACAGACTTAGCGAAATAGAAAAAAGTAATTTAGGAAAGAAGTTTGTTAATTCTTTAGTTAAAATGCAGGATAATTTGACTAGTATTGCTCAGCAATTAAATCAGCAGTTAAAGAATTTTGAAAACCCTTCCGAAAATATTGTGAATATTATAAATAAGGAAGTAAAGAAAATCGAAGCTTCATGGCAGAGGCTTTATAGCGAGCTTGAAATGAAAAAAAGCTAGTATACTATATAAAGAACCATTTTAAAGATTCAAGGAATGAGGAGATGACTTTTAGTTATCTCCTCATTCTACATTAAAAAGCCTATATCATGGTCAAAAGTGAATTCGTAAATTACATAATTGATCTGCTTTCGCCCTATGGTTACATAAGGGTAAGATCTATGTTCGGTGGACATTCTGTTTATAGAGATGGCGTAATTGTTGGAATAATCGTAGAGGATGAGTTGTACTTTAAAGTTAATGACTAATCTGTTTACGATTATAGGTCTAAAGGGTCAAAACCTTTTACTTATGAGGCTAGGAATAAATTAATTACCATGTCATATTGGCAAGTACCGTTGGACATTATAGAGGATAAAGATTTACTTGGTAATTGGTTAGATGTGGCTTACCAAATCTCATTTAATACCAGAAACAAGGAGGAGTAGCTTACAGTTATAAAATTATTCTATAGTTTTTTAATGGATAAAAGTTCTATATATTAACATTCAAATCGTGTGAGGACCTATATAAGAGATGGAATATATTAAAGACATGGTATTTTAAAAGTAAAGTTGGCTTTGTAGAAAGCAAAAATTTGTTATTAGTTATATTAGTTTAGTAGATTTAATAAAAAATAAAATTTCTCAGTAGCAAACCTTCGGACGAATTATGATACCTTTCGTTTTTACTTTTTAATAAAAGTTTATTGTTGCTAACTATTTAGCGATGTGGTTTAAACTAAAGAAATTGTAGACTTTTATCAATAAAATGTTTAAATTATAGTAACCTTTGTAAATCAATAATAAATAAACATGTCTTCTAATATCAGAAACGTAGCAATTATTGCTCACGTTGATCACGGCAAAACTACACTTATAGATACAATGCTCAGGCAGAGTGGCCTATTTCGGGATAATCAGGAAGTAGCAGAAAGAGCTATGGATTCAAATGATTTGGAGAGGGAACGGGGAATAACAATTTTAGCTAAATGTACGTCCGTTAATTGGAACGGTACAAAAATTAATATTATAGATACACCGGGCCATGCGGATTTTGGTGGTGAAGTCGAGCGGATTTTATCTATGGTAGATGGAGTGGTATTACTCGTTGATGCAGCAGAGGGTCCAATGCCGCAAACAAAATTTGTTCTTGGGAAAGCTTTAAAGATCGGACTAAAACCTATTGTAGTAATTAATAAAATTGACCGCACAGATGCAAGGGAAACTGAAGTTTTAGATAAAATTTTTGAGTTGTTCATGTCATTGGATGCAACTAATGAGCAGCTCGATTTTCCTATTATTTATGCTTCTGGCAGGAACGGGTGGGCAGTGCGTGACCTTAGTGGTTTACGCCAGGATGTATCTGATTTATTTAATACCATAACAGAACATGTTCGACCTCCGGAATCAGAGCCTGATGCTCCTTTTTCAATAATTGTCACGACGAGAGAATATGATTCTTATTTAGGACGGATTTTAACAGGTAGAATTAAGACCGGTACTGCGAAAATTAATGCTCCTATCAAGGTTATGAACATGGATGGTAAGGTAATCGAGAATGGCAGAATCACTAAAATGCTAAGTTTTAAGGGATTAGATAGGATACCTATTCAAACGGCTTTTGCGGGTGATATTATAGCAATTGCTGGGCTTGAGAGCGCGAGTGTTACAGATACGATTTGTTCTCCGGAAGTCGAACTTCCATTAGAAGCACAGCCTATAGATCCACCAACTCTTTCCATGATATTTTCCATTAATGATTCCCCTTTAGCTGGAAGGGAAGGCGATAAGTTAACTTCCAGGGTTTTAAGGGCGCGATTAATGAGGGAAGCAGAAGGGAATGTAGCTATTACTATTTCAGAAACTGCGCAAACTGATTCTTTCGAAGTAGCCGGTCGTGGTGAACTGCAAATGGGGGTGTTGATTGAAACTATGAGAAGAGAGGGGTTTGAACTTTCAATTAGCAGACCAACCGTACTCTATAAAACTGATGAAATTACGGGCGAAAGGTTAGAGCCTATGGAAGAAGTGCAGATTGATGTAGATTCTGAATATGTAGGGTCTGTAGTGGAATCAATGAATCTACGTAAGGGCCAAATGGTTGATATGCGCTCTACCGGTGCTGGTAAAACAAGATTATTATTTATTGCTCCATCGAGGGGGTTAATAGGCTATCACGGTCCATTTCTAACAGAAACCAGAGGGACAGGCATTATGAGTAGAATATATCATTCCTATGCTCCTTATTGTGGTAAAATTGAAGGAAGAAGAAATGGAGTATTAATTTCAACTGAAGACGGTGAAGCAGTTGCTTATGGTTTATGGCAACTTGAAGATAGGGGGCAGATGTTTATTACTCCGGGAACTCCAGTATATAAAGGTATGATCATTGGCGAACATACACGTGATAACGACTTAGAAGTTAACCCGCTTCGATCAAAACAACTAACTAATATTAGAACAACTAGCAAAGATGAAGCCGTACGCTTGACACCGCCACGTTTAATGACGCTCGAGCAGGCTATTGCTTATATTCAGGATGATGAACGAGTTGAAGTTACCCCCAAATCAATAAGGTTGCGGAAGATGTATCTTGATTCTAATCAGAGGAAGAGAATGTCAAAAAAGGCTTAGTTTTGTAATTATTTATTGATACATATAGAGCAGAGATTGTAGAACTTGAAGTTTCGATTTTTAAATGAAAGGGTAGTTGGAGATTATGGCAAATTTAGCGTCAGAAGAAAATCTTCCATACATAAAAGGAAGAATATCCTTACCAGAAGTGACGGTAAAAGCGGTGGTAATAGGTATAATTCTAGCAATAATATTTACGATGTCGAGCCTGTATATAGGTTTAAAATTTGCTCGTACTGTGGCTGCCTCTATTCCTGCTGCATTATTATCCTTGATGATATTTAAAGCATTCAAAAAAACTAATATACTCGAGAATGTGGTAGTCCAAACTATTGCTTCTGCAGGAGAAAATGTTGCAGCAATGGCAGCTTTTTGTGTTACAGCAATTGTATTATCGGGTTATTGGCAAGAGTTTAAATATTTAGAAACAATGCTGATATTAGGTCTTGGTGGTATACTCCGGGGTCTTTATGTCTATACCCTTGCGCAATATTATGATTGTCAAGGAAAAAATGCCATATCCAGAAGGTGTTGCAGTAGCAGAAATCCTTATTTCTGGTGGAAGTAAAGGGTATGCAACAAAATTATTACTTCAAGGCTCTTTTATATCTGCGTTAATTACTTTAGCCCAAAGTGGATTTAAAATAGGTTCTGATTTTGTGATGTACGGATTTAGATCATTTGGTTCTGTTTTCGGTGTAAGTGTTGCGCTTTCTCCTTTATCGTTAGGTGCGGGGTATATCATAGGTGTAAGTAGTGGTTCAATAATGCTAATTGGTGCTGTGGTAGCTAATTTTATAGTTTTACCATATTTAGGCCTAAATAGTAACGAAATTGTCTCTACAGAAGTAGTGCCGTTGTTAATAACGCTCCAGAAGCAATATCTTAGATATGTAGCCGTAGGGGTAATGATGATAGGGTCTTTGTGGTCAGTGATAACAATACTGCCAACAATCAAAAAGGCTGTTATTCTGGGTATTAGTTCAACCCATATGGTATCATCACCGCGTCTTAGAATAGAGAAAGACATGCCTGTTTTTTGGGTTGTAACCGGTATATTTTTGGTATCAATCTTAATTTGGATATTCTTTTATTGTAATTTATCCAATACTAATTTTAGCTTTGGTTATAAATTTATCATTTCTGGGTTTTTTACTTTAGCGGTTATTATAATTGGTTTTGTTATGTCCTCTGTTGTATCTCAGTTAGTAGGGATTCTAGGGACTACTTCCTTACCGGCTTCGGGTTTATGCCTGACAACTATTATATTGTTTGTTTCTGTTATTTCACCTGTTTTAGCTGCTGAAGGTAGTAGCCCTATAATTGATGCAACTATTATTGGTATGACCCTAATGTTTACTTCTGTCATTGGGTCCGTGCTAATTTTGAGCGGAGATAATATGCAAGATTTAAAAACCGGATATTTAATCGGGTCTACTCCTTGGAAACAACAGCTTGTATTACTCATAGGTGTTATAGTATCAGTTGTTACTACACCTTTTGTCCTCCAAACCATGTTTGAGGCTTATGGAATTGGTGACATTCTGCCGCGTCCTGATATGGACCCTGCAAAAGTCCTCTGCTCCGCAAGCTATGCTTATTTCATCTGTAACTAAGGGGGGTTACTTGTAGGTCAGCTTCCTTGGCCTATGGTTAATTTTGGTATAGGTATAGTGATAATTATTATTGATTTACTGCTCTCTAAATCTTTTGCCAATTTAAGGTTACCTATTATGACTTTTGCAGCTGGATTTTACTTGCCTATGGGGATTTCGGTAGCGTTCTTTTTTGGCGGGTTGCTTCGTTATTTAGTTTCTAAAGATAAAAATTCTAAGGACACGCAAGAAAATGGTGTAATGATAGCTTCTGGATTTATTGCAGGGGAGGCTATAATGGGAGCATTACTTAGTATACCTTTTGCTTTATATAAAGATACAAATATCTTAGCAATTCCTACTGGTTTTAGCAGTTTTAGCCAAGACCTAATAGGTATTATTGTTTTTGTTATTTCTGCTTGGTTATTTTGGAAAATTGCTAAATCTAATAAAAATATGATATGATGCTAAGTAGAGTTATTTGTGTAATCTTTTTTCATAAATTGTTTTTATATGTTTATTCAAACTGAGGAAACCCCCAATCCGAACGCTTTAAAGTTTCTGCCTGGAGTTGATATTAGCCCTAAAGGTCCGGTATTTTTTAATAACTTTGACGAAGCTAGGGCTCAGAGCTCATTAGCCGCCAAATTATATGGTGTTGATAATATAGAAGCAGTTTTTTTTGGAGCGGATTTCATTACTGTTACCAAAAATTCTAAAAGTGAATGGAAATTGTTAAAGCCAGAAATATTAATGGTTATTATGGATCATTTAGTTTCAGGTTTGCCTATTTTTAACGACAACGAAAATATATTCACTCAAATTAATACCGAGGGTCTTTCAGAAATCGAAAAGCAAATTATTGAAATTATAGAGACTAGAGTTCGACCTTCTGTGGCTATGGATGGTGGGGATATAATATATAAGGGTTTTAAAGAAGGAGTAGTTTACCTTCAATTACAAGGTGCCTGTTCTGGTTGTCCTAGTTCTACTGCTACCCTTAAGAACGGTATTGAATCAATGCTCCAGCATTATATTCCAGAAGTTCAAGCTGTAGAGGCGCTAGAGGAATAAAACTTTTTCCTCAGGAGTAAGATCCGTAAGGCGTATTAGATTTTTCCCTTACTTAGAGGATTTAAGTAATTTAATTTTCCAATTTCAAAACCATTGAAGAAATAATCTGTGCTGCTTTAGTAGAAGGAGACTGTTCATTATCAAGGCCAATAATTTTTAGAATTTCTTTAGCATTAGCTGTTTGTGAATTTGTTTTAATCGGGTCAGATATTAAGGTGTTTAAAGCATTAACAATATTGGTTGCTGTAAAATCTGATTGTATATATTCTGGAATTACTTCTTTATTGGAAATAATATTAATAATATTAACATACTTAATTTTTATACATGTTTTGATAATTAGGTAAGTTAAATAGTTTAATTTATATCCTACTATCATCGGTGTACCGGATGCGGCAATTTCCATCGTATTAGTACCGGATTTAGCTAAAGCTAAATCACTTGCTGCAAAGCTTTTAAGCCTTTCCGCGCTAAATATAAAATCAAATTTTGCACCGACCAAATATTTGTTAATAAGATCTACATGCAATTCGTTAGGTTGAACAAATATCGCAGTTAATCTAGTTGTCGAAGATAAGAGATCTAATGCTTCTCTAATTATCGGCATATGCCTTGATATTTCAGTTTTTCTACTTCCAGGGGTAATCGCTATTATTTTTTGGTTATTGGAAATATTAAAATCCTGTCGCAAATCCTGAGTTTTATCATAAAAATCTTGTTCTAGGGCAGGGTAACCAATAAATTCAGAGCTTAGTCCATATTTAGTAAAGTAAGGGGGTTCAAAGGGGAGCAAGGTCAGGAGTTTATCGTAGACTTTGGAGTATTTTTTGGCTCTTCCTTCTTTATACGCCCACACAGATGGGGCAACCACATGTACTAATTTTATTTCCGGTGCGAGTTTTCTAACTTTAGCAGCTACCCTGAAAGTAAAACCAGGAGAATCAATTGTTATTAATATTTTAATGCCGCTATTTATGATGTCATTTACAGTCTTATTAATTAGTTTATTGATACGGAAAATATGGGGTAATACTTCAAAAAATCCCATTAAATTTATCTGTTCAAAATAAAAAAGTGATTTGATTCCAGCTAATTTCATTTGTGGCCCGCCAATACCGTAAAAAGAAATCTCGTTAATTCTATCAGAATTAATTTCTTTGATCGATTTAATGATTTTTGCACCAATAAAATCGCCGGAATTTTCTCCAGCTATAAAATAGAATTTCATATATTATCAGTTTTTATTTTTTTTAGGGCTGCATAAACTGTAATTTAGATCTAGTATTTCCGATTCTATACCAAGGCAATTAAAAACACTATGGAATATATAATCATGCGAAATTATTTGCCCCTGATGGCTACTTACTGCATTTACCAATTCAGGGTAGTTTTGTTTGAAACTATCTGAAAACCATACCATAAAAGGTATTTCTTTTTGTTCCGGGGCAAAGTCAGCACCATGACCTAATCGGCCATTTTCTCCCAGTGACTCCGCATGATCGGAAGCAAAAATTAAAAAGGCATTTTTATCTTTTAATAGATGGATTAAATTAGCCAAAAAAAAATCAGTGTACAAAATTGAGTTATCGTAACTATTGATTAATTCTTCTTTAGTGCAACTTGCCTGGTCTATCTTAGCATTTTTTTTTGCATTGGTTTAAATTTAGCAAACTCCTCAGGATATCTTGAAGCATAATTCCAGTGGCTACCTGAGAGCTGAACAGTAATAAATTGTCTCCCTTGTTTTTCAAGAAATTTTTCAATATATGGGAGCATCAACTCGTCATGTGAGTTCATACTGTAAACTAAGAATCCTCTGGGAATTATAGAAAATTTTACCTCATCGTATAAGGTGGTTGTGCTTTCATAGTACCCACTTATAGATTGGGTGCTTATCCACGTTGTATCGTAGCCAAGAGCTGTTAAAACTGAAAGAAAACCTGTTTCTGATTTTACTTTATCGATATTTTGTTCACTATGCCTTGATAATAGACATGCTATGGAAAGATGAGTAGTGTTATCACACGAACGACCTTCAAAAGAATATAAATTATTTATTTTTTTTTAGATTGGGAGTAGTGTCTCTTCCATAACCATTAATACCAAAATTCTTGTATCGTGCGGATTCCCCTATTACCAAAATACCAGTTATATTTTCTTCATTATTTGTAATTTGAAAATTGAATTTTTGGCTAATGTCTTGACGTACATGGACTTTATTGGCAAAAAAATAAACATAACTGTTGTGAAGGTATTGTATCGGGAAATAACTTTTTAGAATCTTAAAGCTAGGAGAAATAATATTATTAACTACTAAAAATAAACACAAAGCAGTTAAGACTTTTGATAAAAAACCTTTAGGGGATTGTGGGTTAAAATGCTTTATTCCAAATATACAAATTAATAAACTAAATACTATCCATGTAACGATTTTCATGCTAATTAACTCAGATACCTCGGAGATCTCGGTTCCATAAATAGCAGGCATCATTTTTTCTGTTGGTGCTACCCCAAGGTAGAATAAGTAGTAACTGGCAAGTGCACCGGTAAAAAAAAGAAAAATAGATCCTATAATGAATATTAGACGGTGAATTGCAAAACCAAAAAAGAAAATAAAAACCGTAATATAAGTGTAAATAAATTGCTTTAATAATTCAAATATAGCACTAACAAATGATACTTGATAATATTCATATTTATGTAATACCATACTTGTATTAAACATTAAACAGTATATAAGTGCAAAGATAAGGGCGGTGCTAATTAGAGGTAAGTCTAGTTGTTTTTGAATAAACTTAATCATATTAATCTTTCTAAGCTATTTTTTATAAGGTTTAGTACCATGATCATAACCTCTCTGCAAGAGTTTTATAGTTTTTTTGAAGTGTCCAAACCTTTACTGGGAATTGATTATGGTAATAAAAAAATTGGCCTTGCTATTTCTAGTCCGGATCATAAAATAGCTATGCCTCATTCAATAATAGCAGTAAGAGAAGATAGGGAAAAGAGTAATCATATTATTGATTTTATTGTAAAAAACAACATATGTGCAATAGTTGTTGGTTTACCGGTAAATATGGATGGTACTAGTGGCAGTCAGGCAAAAATAGTTACTAGTTTTGTTAATAAATTAGCTAATGAAACTAATTTACCGATATATTTACAGGATGAACGGCTCACTTCCAAGGCTGCAGATAATATGTTAAAAGATATGGGGTTTAATAGAAGACAAAGGAATGAAAGAGATGATATGGCTGCTGCTAGCCTAATTTTAGAAACAGTGCTGGAATCAGTCAAAAAATTGTGATTTAGTCGGAAAACGAGAATATTTAGTATATATTGAGGAGAGGTTTAGGGTAAAAAAGGGAAGCAGGAACAGGTTATAGCTGGGTAAGGTGTGGTGGTTAAGTAATGAATACTAAAATATACACTTTATTTTTATATATATATTAGTATACTATTACTCTGGCCTTTAAATATTGAACATTATATAGTAGCATAAGCTATTTCTTTCTTTTTAAAATAATTTTGAATTTTTATACCATTAAACTGAATTTGTGTTAAATAGGACCGTACATTAATTGTTAAATCTTTTACTGATTTTAGTACTCGAAAATTATTGGAGTTAGCTTTGACATCTTGGTTTACAAGTTCTTGTGGATTCATATCAGGACAATATGATGGTAAATAAAACAATTCTAGCTTGTCCTTATGTCTTTCTACATAAGCTTTTACCTTTTTACTGTGATGCACTCTATGATTATCTAATATCAAAAATATTTTCTGCTTAATTTGTCTGATCAGTCTACCTAAAAATTCAATACACTTTTTGCTGGTAAAATTATCTTCAAATACCATCCAGTTCATAAACCCTTGCGGACTAATAGCAGCTAGCATATTACATTTAAATCTTGAGCCACTTCTCTTGATTGCTGGGGTCTTGCCTTTAAGACCATATGTTTTACCTCGATTATCTGTTGATTGTATCCCCATTTCATCTCCCCAATAAATTCTAGCACTTTCTTTCATTGCACGAAACTTGATTTCTGGATATATGACTGTTAACCATTCTTTTATCTTCTCTGGATTACGTTGATAGGCTGATTTAATTGGTTTTTGAGACGTAAAACCCAATCTATTCATAATTTTTCTTATAGAACGCCTGTTATACTGATAAAGGTAATTGGATTCTATATATTCTTGTACCACTTTACTATTCCATAACGTATAATCCATTCCCAATTCATCAGGTGTATGTGATAAAATTTTAGATTTTAATTCCTCTTCTTGATTTTTACTGATTTTAGATCCTGTTCCTACCTTTACTCCTCGCTTCTTATAGCGAAAGCTTTCTTCCTTATAAATTTTGTACTCTTTAAGATATTTCCATATAGAACTCCTAGAAAACCCAAAGGTAATAGATGCTTGTTTCTTGCTTATTCCATGTATAACTATTGCTTCCACTGCTTTCTTTCTTAATATCTTGAGATCGCTTGGTGATAATTTTTTATTAGACATTTTGTTATTACTCTTGATACAATATCATTATATCATTTCTCTAATGTTAGTTCAATATTTAAAGGCCGGAGTAATAATACATTTCTTTTCTTGACAGTAGGGAGATAACTATGTATCTTTTTCCGAAGAATTAAGTTGTATTTTATCAAATAAGAATAGGGATTAAACATGTCTCGTAGGTGCGAATTAACAGGCGTTGGGGTGCAATTCGGTAATAATGTATCTCACTCGCAAAGAAAAACTAGAAGGCGTTTTGAGCCTAACATTAAAATTGTTAAGTGCCGCAGTGAATTAACGGGTCAAGAATATAAGCTGAAAGTAGTTGCACGGTGTTTACGTAGCATTGAAAAAGCAGGGGGATTTGATTCGTATATACTGAATGCAAAGGTTTGTAAGATGTCTGATAACGCCAAATCTATTAGAAAAGAAATTAAAAAAATAAAAGATAAGGTAGAAGTATGAGAAAAGATATTCATCCAAAATATCAGCCTTTAAAAATCAAAATCGGTAAAGATGAGTTTTTGACTTCTTCTACTCTAACAAGCGGTGAAATTCTGATGGACGTAGACTTTCGTAAACACCCAGCTTGGAATAAGTCGACTCTTAATGTGGTAAATCAGTCCAATAAAAATGTCAGCGACTTTAACAAAAAATTCGCAGGCTTATCTTTTGGCGTAAAAAAGAATTAGTTATAATTATGCCATTAAGCTTTGACTTTTTTGAGTCAAAGCTTAAGATTTCTTGTTAGTTAAAGTCCATGTTTTCTGCAAATCTGACAATTGTTATAAATTTCTACTAATTTAAATTACTAAGCGCTATTTTAGGATTTAACCTACTAAATTTTTTCTACAGTTAAAAATTTTAAATTGGTGAATTTTTGGGTATATATTATAGCTTAATCCATTTTATAATAGGAGTGTCTATAAGAAAATTTATATCCAGAGAATTACAGAAACCATTTCAATTTTCTGTACTTTAATTACTCATCGAGTTTAAATTTCCTTGCTTTTAACATTTATAGGCACCTTTATTTTCTAAATCCTTCGTGAAAATTAAACTTTAGATTACAATGCAAGATTATTCATGAGGTATAACACTATTTAATAAAAAGGGTTAGGATGTTAAAAAGTAGCCTTTACTATGTACCCAGTTAATGATCTCGAGAGAGCAAGGGACTTTTACGAACAAATATTAAACTTAAAAGTTACGGCGATATACCCACAAAAAACTGGTAAACCATGGATTGAATATGACCTACCACAAGGGGGCTGTTTTGCAATAACAGATATGATAAAAAATATTACCCCATCTTCTTCATCAGGAGATTCAATTGCTTTTGAAGTAGATAAGTTTGACAGACTGGTTAGTGAACTCAAACAAAAAAATGTAGGGACTAAATTAAATAATATAGTAATTCCTGTATGCAAAATGGCCGTTATCTTAGATTCAGAAGGTAATGCTTTAACACTTCACCAATTAACAAAGAGCTGATAAAATTTAACTCACTTAGTATTTACGATTTTTGTTTTTTATTGAATAAATAATCGTATAGGAACATAGCAGCCCCTATAGTAATAAAGCTATCAGCCAAGTTGAATGCAGGAAAGCTAAATTCTTGATAATTAAAATAAATAAAATCAAAAATAGCTCCCCGGATTATTCGGTCAATCAAGTTGCCGAGGGCGCCACCAATAATAAAAATTAATCCATAAAGAGCTAATTTAGCTTCAGCTTTAAGTAATAAGCTGAGTAAATATATTACAATAAAACTATTTGAGATGAGTAGTGCATAGTTACTATACTGGTAATATTGCTTAAAGAGTCCGAAACTGATTCCATAATTCCAGGCATAGACTAGGTCTAGAAACGGTAGTACTTCAAGAATAAACCGTGGTTGTGTTTTTAAGTAAGAAATTAGGTAAGTTTTGCTTATCTGGTCCAGCGTAATTAGTATTAACACGGTCAATGAATAGCTTATAAATTTTTTCATTTTTAGTGTTATATTTTAGCAGCTAAAATAATCTAACTTCTTTTATATCATTGGCTGCAATTTCAGTACTACCATCAAGTTTCGATTCCAGGCGTAATATTTGGTTTTTAAATTTAGCAAGTTCCATACCTGTTAACTGTATGCTAGGAGTAGATTTGAAATTTGCCGGATTGATTTGTTTACCATTTTCTCTTACTTCATAGTGCAAGTGAGCGCCAGTAACCTTACCACTAGTTCCTACAAAAGCAATCGTATCTCCTTGTTTAACTTTTGAGCCTTTTTTTAAGCCGGTGGCAAACCTTGAAGCGTGAGCATATGCGGTAGAAAGGTTATTATTATGCTTAAGCACTATTATCCGGCCATATCCGGAGATCCATCCTATGTACTCTACCGTACCATGACCGGCAGCATATATTGGAGTCCCTACAGGAGCTGCGAAATCTACGCCTTTATGCATAGCTCCATACCCGTGTACGGGATGGGAATGTCTATAACCGAATTTTGAGGATATTCGCACTACTTTTATTGGTGTTTTAAGCAATGTCCCTTTTGTGCTTTGTCCTTTTTCAGAAAAAAATTCATAATTCTCTTTTTGACCAGTTGGAGAATATTTATAGATTTTATACTCGTTACCTTGAGTTTCAATGGAAGCATATATAATGTCTCCATGATGAGATAATTTACTATCTGGAGTCACGAATTTTTCGGTGATTACTGTTATTTTGTCTCCGCGTTGAATTTGCCTTTGAAAGTCAATTTGGTGGCTATAGGTGTTTATAAGGTTAATTATAGTATTACTGGACAGACCTGCTTGTTTTAGAGAAGAAATAACATTAGAATCTACTATTGTCTCGTATTTTGTAACTAATTT